>NZ_JAQITE010000140.1 GCF_028618595.1 Bartonella sp. AU18XJBT
GGGTCACCTCAAATTTGAGGGCACCTATTGAAACAAAGATAAGCAGGTAAACTTCAAAACCATTGTAAAATCTAAACGCATAGGGTTTTATTAAATTTTGAGTAAAATAATGCTGTTTAAAGAATGCTCTATTCTAAAGTTAACGCCTCCAAAACTGGATTGGTTGATTTTACCAACTCAAAATTGAGCTGGTTAATTTGCAAAGAAATTAGGTTTTAATGAAAAGTACAAATAGCTTATGAGAACCTCTTTAAATGCACGTTTAAACGTTTGAAACATAAAATGAGATTTTTATAAGAAACGTTAAAACTTCTTTTTATCACAGTTATAACTTAGTTATCATTTGCTTAAGAACATTTTCTCTTTTGAGTAAACCTAGGCTATAGCTTTCACAGCAGAGCAAAATCTTGAAAACCTTACATTTTATAAAAGCGGTTGTTTATTGTCTTATGAGAGATTGTTTTAAAAACCAATGCTCATAAATGTAAGAAACCGTTTTGTTATAAGATATTCACTTAATAAGCATTTTCTTTTGATTGGATTGATAAAGCTAGCAAGCGTTTTGATTTGTTTGATAGGTTTGATTTTAGACAATGCGTTATTTGAACTCACTCAGTTCGATTTTGAGCTTAATATTTTGAAACGTTTTTAAAAGAAGCATCATGATCATATGCTTTGTTTTAAATGATCTCTTTAAAGATAAGAACGTTTTATTGATACGTTTGATAGCAATGAAAAGCGTTTATAGACTCTCTTATTCAAATGAGTGATTAAAGATCATACGCATCGTTTACGTTTCTTTTGATAAGTTTTTATATCTCTCATAGAGCGCTTGCAATATGATACGTTTTGTATATATGCATTCATTACTCCATTGTGGATGATTCATTTTAATCATTAGAATAGACATTTGAAAGCCGCGTCATATCAATTGGCACGGCTTTCTTTTATTTTACTCTCTCTTTTATGATATGTTTATTAGCAATGCATCTTATATGCGTTTATAACCATAGAGAAGGCACGCCCCCCATGCTTGTCATTTATTTGTCTGTATCCGTAATTTTGATAATATTATCATTTTCATAAACTTCACATTTTTTAGGAACGACACTTACTTTACTTTGACTGTTTAATTTTGCATTGCCATAGGCTTTACCCCAGACCTTGGCATGATAGGAAACCTTGGCATTGCCATAAACAGAGCCATAAACCTCAG
>NZ_JAQITE010000141.1 GCF_028618595.1 Bartonella sp. AU18XJBT
CCCATTTGTCAGCCTGGTGCTGTCATCCCACAGAGAAGTGTCGAAAAGCGCTTAAACAGCCCGTTTTGTAAAAGGTATAAAAACGCGGATGAATGCCAACCTTAAGTTTTGCTATTGGTAATGATCAACAATCCGCCATCCTTGCCTTAACTTGGAATGGCGGGATTGTTTTTTCAATCCACCATCTCAATATTGTTCAGCGTTGTTTTAAACAGCGGTGACAGAAAATATCAACAGGCTTATGAGCTGTTTTATCGTAAATAAATCCATTAAAAGAGGGGAAAAATGAAGAAAATCTTAAAACTGTTGAGTTGCATAGCTCTGTTAAGTATCACTGGATGTGTTAACTCAATTCCCTCACTTTCTCCAGCATTATGGAGAAATAAAATACTTTTAGAATGTGGAGTACCGGACCTTAATAAGGTTGTGGCGCTAGATTTGAATCAATTTGCCAGTATTGAAATGTGTATGGCGCAATCAGGTTTTCGTCCTAGCTTTACAATACAAGATTGGTGTGAAAATCATAAATCGGACAATCTTCCCATATGTCGTCCTGGTGCTGTCATGCCTCAGCGAAGTGTTGAGAGACGCTTAAATAGCCCTTATTGTAAAAAACATTCAGAACAACTTGAATGCCAGCCTTAAGTCTTGCTTCAGCAAGAAAGCCTTGTTCGTCCTTACGTGACAAGGTTTTTTTTATGCCGCGTCGTTATAACGTTGCTGTTTTGCTTGTTCGATGACATTCAAGAGATCTGATTGTAACCAACGCGATAAAAAACCAAATTTTAAAGGTTTTGGCAAAGAGCCATTGGTAACATGACGGCGGAATGTTGAGACACTCATATGAAGCAATTTTGCACTTTCACGGTCTGTCAAAAGAATATCATTTTCTGTCATAATAAAATCCTTTCATAATGAAAATGGGAACAAATCATAACTATTTATTAACCACATTTTGGTTCATTTTTGAAGGTATTTTATTTATAAAAAACAATATTTTATCATATAATTTGTAATGTGATAAATTATGAGTCTTATTGAGAGCGAATGAGAGAGGAGAGAGCTAAAGTTATCCACAGATAATGGGGTTATGCACCCCATATCTTAAGATTGACCAGTGACATAAGCCGCCCATTTATCCATATAGACACGGCGCTGTTCTAGATAGTCAGTACGACGATAGGCACGCTCTACTT
>NZ_JAQITE010000142.1 GCF_028618595.1 Bartonella sp. AU18XJBT
TCAACAAGCATTATTTATTCAATGATCTTAGAGACGATACCGGCACCAACAGTACGACCACCTTCACGAATAGCGAAACGAAGTTTTTCTTCCATCGCTATCGGAACGATCAACGAAACATCCATAGCAACATTATCGCCTGGCATAACCATTTCCGTTCCTTCTGGAAGCGTAACAATACCTGTAACATCCGTCGTACGGAAGTAAAACTGAGGACGATAATTCGTGAAAAATGGCGTATGACGCCCACCTTCATCTTTTGTCAAAATGTAAGCTTCTGCTTTAAAACGTGTATGAGGCGTAACGGATCCTGGCTTCGCCAATACTTGACCACGCTCAATCCCTTCACGGTCAACACCACGTAGCAGAGCTCCTATATTATCACCTGCTTGGCCTTGATCTAAAAGCTTGCGGAACATCTCAACGCCTGTAACCGTCGTCTTAGACGTTGGGCGAATACCGATAATCTCGATTTCCTCTCCAACTTTAATAACACCACGCTCAACACGACCCGTGACAACCGTTCCACGACCCGAAATCGAAAATACATCTTCAATCGGCATCAAAAATGGCTGATCAACAGGACGTTCAGGGGTTGGAATATAATTATCAACTTCACTCATTAAAAGACGAACAGCATCTTCACCAATGTTTTTATCCTTATCCTCAAGGGCTGCCAACGCAGAACCCTTAACAATTGGTATATCATCGCCTGGGAAATCATATTTGGATAAAAGTTCCCGAACCTCAAGCTCTACAAGCTCCAAAAGTTCTGCATCATCAACCTGATCAACTTTATTAAGAAAAACAACAATTGCTGGAACACCAACCTGACGTGCAAGCAAAATATGCTCACGTGTCTGAGGCATTGGTCCATCAGCCGCTGAAACAACCAAAATAGCACCATCCATCTGCGCTGCCCCTGTGATCATGTTCTTAACATAATCAGCGTGTCCTGGACAATCAACGTGCGCATAGTGACGATTTTCCGTTTCATACTCAACGTGTGCTGTAGAAATAGTAATTCCACGTGCGCGTTCCTCTGGGGCAGCGTCAATTTGGTCATAGGCTTTAAATTCACCAAAATATTTCGTAATCGCTGCTGTCAACGAGGTCTTCCCATGATCAACGTGACCAATCGTACCAATATTAACATGCGGTTTTGTTCGTTCAAACTTGCTCTTCGCCATT
>NZ_JAQITE010000143.1 GCF_028618595.1 Bartonella sp. AU18XJBT
CGAACATCCTCAACAGCATAATTCAACGCCTCAAACTTCATATCTGTATACGAATTAGCCTCACTAACGCCGTCTTTTACAATATTAGAAACTTGCTTATCCGTATACTTTTTGGCATCTTCAAGAACTATCTTCATCTGCTCTTCAGTATAATCATGTAACTGACCCCCATTAACAGCTTCTTTCGATCCCTTTTCAATCTTTCCATCCGCTACGTTGTCTATTAACACTGGAGAACTATCATCGCCACCAACTAATGTAACTTTATTGGTCTTTTTGCCTGTTTCATCTTTATCATATTGGACTGAGCCCTCCGTAACTTTAGTTTCAATACCCTTGACCTGATCTGTAATCATCTGCTGAGTTTTCCAAAGCTGACCTCCATTAACTGCTTCTTTCGAATCTTCGTCTACTTTCCCATCCTCTACATTGATTATCTTACTGGGGCTCTTAACTCCCTGATCATCAGCGTGAGACGCATCATAGCTTCCTTCCTTTTCATTCCAATTCAGACCATTCGAAGAAACATCCTTTTCAACTTCTTTTATACGATCGTTGATCGTGCTCATGCTGTCATTAACAACATCAAATGCTTCAGAAACACTCTTACGCTCTTCTTTATCACCTTTCGTACCATCTTCATTGAATGCTTGAACGTAGAATTTAGGTCCTTGCCAGTTTCCCTCCTTATCATAACCAGCTCCTCCTCCAAAATAGGAGGCAAAGCTCTGTTGAAGAGTATAAATCTGACCTCCATTAATCGCATCCGTCGAATCTTCTAATATCTTTCCTTCCCCAAGGAACGTGATCTTGCTGTTTTCCTTTTTACCTTCTTTCTCATGCAAGGCTACAAACGCACCGGCATCATCACTCCACAACAACGCGTTCTGCTCAATGTTTCCTGAAATCTCATTATGAAGATTCTTGAAGACCTTATTAACACCGGCAAACGCAGCTGTAATGCTATCATACTCCTTCTCTTCAAAGCTGCCATCTTCTTGGAAAGCCATTATCTTGAAACCTGGAAGGCTCCATTCCCCATCAGCATACTTAGCATCACCGCCAAAATACTTTGCTAGAGACTGATTCAGATCATAAATTTGTCCGCCATTAACCGCATCACTCGAACCTGATACTATAGAACCATTCGCAAGCGATGTGATCTTGCTGTTTGT
>NZ_JAQITE010000144.1 GCF_028618595.1 Bartonella sp. AU18XJBT
ACAAGGGAAAAGAAAACCGCGAAGAATAGAGGCTGGGCTGGTTGCCCAGCCAACGGGGATAGTTTTGCGAACACACCCGTCCGATGCAACATAACTTAACATCGCAGCCACTTCTTATCACTTAAAGCAATGAGAAGATGGCTAATATAGATGAAAGAGTGTTAAAAAATTATGGATACACTTTGTAAAGAAACATTAAAATCTGTTGATCCTACGGAACCAGCTGCTGCTTATGTTGGTGGCAAAATCAAGTTGGCGAAGACCATTATCAAAATCATTGAAGGCATTCCCCATCGCACTTATGCTGAGCCTTTTGTTGGAATGGGGGGAATATTCTTCAGGCGGAAATTGATTCCCTTATATGAAGTCATCAATGATCGCTCAGGTGATGTGGTGAATTTTTTTCGGGTGTTGCAACGCCATTATCACCCTTTTATGGATCTGTTGGAGTTCCAGATAAGCAGTCGTGAGACGTTTCAGCGTTTCGCTCTACAAGATCCAAAGACCCTGACAGATTTAGAACGGGCTTTGCGGTTTTTATATCTCCAGCGGTTGAGTTTTGCTGGGCAGGTGGCTAAACGAACATTTGGAGTTGATCCTAACCGTGGTGCACGGTTTAACAGTTTCAAACTTGAAGGCTTATTAAAGCTTATATACCGCCGCTTAGCGGGTGTAACCATTGAACATTTAGACTGGTCTGAGTTTATCAGGCGCTATGACCGGCCGACCACTTTGTTTTATCTTGATCCGCCTTATTTTGGTGTTGAGGATTATTATGGAAAGGATTTGTTTAAGCGGGAGGATTACCAGACGATGTCCACACTGCTTGCGCAATTAAAGGGAAAATTTCTTCTGTCTCTCAATGATGTGCCTGAGATCCGAAAAACCTTTAACCAATTTAAGATAAAAGAGGTGAATACATCTTATACATGTGGTTCAAATGATCCAACTGCGGCTCGAGAGCTCATCATCTCAAATTGCGACTTTTAGGATGAAGAGAAAAGATACATTAAAGGGTCTTTAAATAACCTTTGAAGACCCTTTGAGAACCCCTTAAAAATCTTTTGAAAAAAATAAATTGGTACAAAACCTAGTGGCAAAATATACAAAACCCGCCGACAAGCTACA
>NZ_JAQITE010000145.1 GCF_028618595.1 Bartonella sp. AU18XJBT
CGCCCCAATAGTGATACTCTAACGGGATCCTTTTCTCTTCCCTATGGCACTTGGACAACAGGTTTTGATGGGACGTGGAGCCAATATCATTCGAGTGTTAAGGGAATATTTTCCGATATTATGACTGAGGGGAAGTCTTTATCACTGACACCATGGATTTCACGGGTTATCGACCGTGATCAAGAGGGAAAGACCTGGATGACAGGACGGTTGACATGGAAATATTCTGATAATTTTATTATGGGCAGTCGGGTTGATGTTTCCAGCCGTAAATTGGCTATTGCAACCTTTGAGCTTGATCATTCGCGCAAGTGGCTTGGAGGAGAATTAAGCGCACATATAGGGTTTCATAAAGGGTTGGCAATTCTTGGCGCTTATGATGATAAAGAGCAAGAGAATGCAACAAAAAATTCCCCCAAAGGGCAATTTTCCAAATTGTCTTTTTCCCTAGGCTATGTGCGTCCTTTTTCGCTTCACCAGTATAATTTTCGCTATAACACGCTGTTTTCAGGACAATTATCACCCGACACGTTGTTTAGTTCAGAGCAAATATCGCTTGGTGGCAATTCCTCTGTGCGCGGAGTGCGTGAGGCGATTTATTACGGCAATAATGGGGTGTTTTGGCGCAATGAATTGTCGCTGTTGTTGCCAGGTTTTTCTTCGAGAATGGGGCGTAAATTTATGAGCCAATTCTCTCCTTATATGGCGCTTGATCTGGGGGCTGTAGCCAATGATGTAAGCAAAAACAGTTTTGGCGGGCGCCTTATTGGGGCAACTCTTGGTTTCCATGCAACCGGAGACATTACGGATGTTGATGTGTCTTATTCGAATATTTTAACCCAATCAACAGTGCGAGAAAAGGGGAATAAGACAGGGTTATTTCAAGTGCGAGCATTATTGAGATTTTAGAGCAAAGGGGCGGTAAAAAATATCGCTGCGCTGTTTACACCCATATGGGTTGTTTTTTTTAAGAGATAAAGAATTTTATGAGGAGCTGAAGATGCGGGGATTGAAAGATCAAAAGCACAAATTGGGGTATGGATACAAGCTAGGGTATCGCGTTCTTTGTGTTTTGCAGCGTGGGATCCACAAGGGGCTTTCACTGGTTTTAAGTTTTTGCTTAGC
>NZ_JAQITE010000146.1 GCF_028618595.1 Bartonella sp. AU18XJBT
GATAGCAAAGGCATTTGTTTGAAAGCCAAATGAAGCTGCACAGACGGCTGTTGCCAATAAAAGTTTTTTCATTGTTTTGACCTTTCTTGAAAAATAGGAAGCCATTTTTCTGGAGATTGTCCAACTTCATCCATAATGGTTTCTAGGAGTTCAATATTCTTGGTGGTGCCACTTAAAATGGCTATTTCATCATCAAAGCCGCGTAAATTCAGTTCTGCTACAACTGAACTTTGCCCTTGTTTGATGAGAAAACGCCGTGACTCACGGCTTAATTCTGATTGTATCAGGTTAAATTCTCTGTCCGATAATTTAAACCCTTCTACATAATCCCCATGATTGCCCTTTTGGTTGGGAAAATAAATCTGTGTGGGGCATTGCTCTATAATGGTGTGGGCAATGGTCGAATTAATCGCATCTTTGGGGGATTGTGTCGCAAACAACATCAAACCATTTTGTTTACGGATAGTTTTCAGCCTGTCTTGCGCAAAGGCTTTAAAGGAATCATCCTCTAAGGCTTTCCAAAACTCATCAATGACAATGATAATACGACGCCCATCAATCAGAGACAGAATTCTATGAAAAAGATACATCATGAGCGGTGGACGAATTTCATTATTGTCTAAAAAATCCGTCATGTCATAACCAATAAATTTTGCATCAATGCCAATGTCGTCATCAGGATTGTCAAAAACCCACCCTAAGGCATTGCCTTTACACCATCTTTCTAAACGACCCGCTATCCCCTCCCTGTGTGTGGTGTCAAAAAACATTTGTAAGGCGGAGATCGTCCGTTGTTCTTTGGGCAACAAGGCAAGCTGCTCAACTGCCGCCGTGATGTCTTGTCTTTCTGATTCACTGATCTTTTGATCTTCAGAAGAAACAAGCTTTATAATCCATTGGCGTAAAAAAACTCTATCTGCTGGATTGTTATAGTCTAAGCCTTTCAAGGGGGCTATGCCTGTTGGTCTACCATTTTTCAAAGGCATATAAGTGCCGCCACCCGCTCTGACAAAAAGTTCTGCACCCCGATCTTTGTCAAAAAAGACCATATTGGGATCATGCTTTTGAAGTTGTGCTAAAAGAAAATTGACAATAACCGTTTTCCCAGAACCAGA
>NZ_JAQITE010000147.1 GCF_028618595.1 Bartonella sp. AU18XJBT
GCAAATGACCCAATTCACGCCCTGCTGTTACAAACTTCCAAAAATCATCAGCAGTTTTTACACATGGGATACGAGGCAATTCTTTGCATAAATTAACAGCATAACGGGCACGGTAATCTTTTGAATGAAGTAGACCGTAAACATAATAAAAGATATCGTTTTTTATTATAATTTTAGTAAGATATGTCGAGAGGTGCTTCTTCAATCTGTTTTTATACTCTTATCTGTTTTTTGGGCTTCTTATCAGGCGACAATCAATGGAGTGTCTCTTCTTGTCTCTAATATGTAACAGTTCTAATAAAACAGATTATTCTATGAATAAGAGGCTTTACTTTATCCTCGAAATGATATCATATCCAGCACCTTAAAATTAAGAAGCGTATAATGCGTATAATTGTCATTTAACAGTGTCATTGTAAAATCTTCAAAAGCGGGGGAATGATATGATTTGTGCAACCAATAAAGCAGATGTATACAGTATAGTTTACACTTTTCTCTCAGATTTTATAAGTATTATTCTCATCAAAAGATTAAAAAATTGTTACGCGATTGGCGATTTTTTCTGTGATGCTGATGATGTGGTTCATTTTGTTGCTCACTTTGAGGGCACAATGAATGGGTAGGTTTTTTTTCACCTTTATTTTTGCGGTATTTTTGTGCTTTTTTTCATTGGCGAGTTTTGCAGAAAGCATTCGTGATCAAGCGATTGATCAATCCGATAGGATTCAACGTCAACAAACGCAAGAACAGCGTTTTCAACGATTGCATCGCAGAAACGCAACGCATGAGATTTTATTACAGGATGATAATGAATCTACGGTATTTCAAAGCGATTCAACCCAAAAAAACTGTTTGCTGATCAAAAGCATTGAATTTGTAGGTGCTCAGTTGATTTCTCACACCGATCTTCATGAAGCTATTTCTCTTTGGGAAGGGCGGTGTTTGGGAATTGCCGAAATCAACAAAGTGCTCAAAGCGGTGACCAAGCTTTATATGAAGCGCGGCTATATTGCGGTGCGGGCTTATTTGCCTGAGCAAGATTTAAGCGGCGGTCATCTCAAGATTGTTGTTGTTG
>NZ_JAQITE010000148.1 GCF_028618595.1 Bartonella sp. AU18XJBT
AGAACTCAATATTCCCATCATTGCTTTGTCACAACTTTCACGTCAAGTAGAAAACCGAACCGATAAACGTCCACAACTCTCTGATTTACGTGAATCTGGTTCAATTGAGCAAGATGCCGACATTGTGCTGTTCGTTTATCGTGAAGAATATTATCTCAAAAATGAAGAACCAAAAGAAGGCACTGCTGAGTATAGCAAGTGGCAAGAGGCAATGGAACAAGCCAAGGGTAAAGCCGAGGTTATTATAGCAAAACAACGCCATGGTCCGACAGGAATCGTTCCCCTTGCCTTTCAGTCCGATTTTACACGCTTTAGTGATTTAGAAAAATAGGAGCAGAAAAACGCGTTAAAGAGAGCTTTAAATGACCTTTAGATAAGGCATTTGAAGACACTTTGAGAACACCTTTAAAACTCTTTGAGAAAAATAAATTGCTACAAACTCTAGTGGCAAAATATACAAAACCCGCTGGCAGGCTACAGTAAGTATTAAAGAAAAAATCTATATATTTCAATGCGCTAAAAGCAAAAAGCGGTGCCGCATGCCGGCGGGCAGGGGCTTATCAACAAGATTCAACTTATATAAATATGTGTAAGAGCGTATTGATGTGTATAGTTTTTTATGTTCCAATAAAAAAATTAAGGATTAAAGAAAAAATCTCAAATCAAAAATTAAAGGTGGTCTAAAAGGTGGACCCAAAAAGGTGGACGAGCAATGCTTAAAAAGGTGGACGAGAGGGGACGTTAAGTGAGGGCGATTCATCGGTTATCAGCATTACTTGTAAAGTCCGCTCCACAAGGAAAATATTGTGATGGGGCAGGGCTATGGTTGAATGTTCGAAAAGACAATACACGCTCTTGGTTTTTTCGCTATACGCACCACAATAAGCGCCGTGAAATGGGACTTGGTCCTGTTACGAAACTCTCTTTAAAAG
>NZ_JAQITE010000149.1 GCF_028618595.1 Bartonella sp. AU18XJBT
TTTGATCTCTAACTCACCAAACTCATTGCCGCCAGCAGTGCTGCCTATTTTGACCTTTGTGTCCGAAAACGCCGTCTTAATAAACGCCTTGATTGATGTTATTAAAGCACCACGAGGGAGAGTGCCTATCTTCATTACGTTTTCTTTGTTTTCATAGCTAAAATTAAGCCGCAAAAAGCTTACCTGCTGGGTATGAAGATTTCTCCCTTGCAAGGGCTGTGGTAAATAATCTGCCATGTCTTATCCCCTCAATGATTTGTCACGAATTGCACAACCACAATACATTCACCAGCATCTGTTGTTTTGTCTCTTGTTGCATAAAGGGTCATCTCCTTATCATCTGCAACAAAAGACTTTTGATCTGTTGGCGTAAAATCTTGCGTGCCTTGAGCTTTGATATCCTTTTCACTGAACTCATTGCCGCCATAGGTGCTACCTATCTTCAACTTCGCTTCTGAAAACGCGGTCTTTACAAAAGCCTTCATCGAAATGATCAAAGCCCCACGAGGTAAAATTCCTATTTTCTCCGTAAGATGCTTATCTTTATGAGAGATATTCAAACGTAAGAAACTCACCTGTTGGGTGTGAAGATTTCTCCCCTGTAGTGGAGGTGGTAATTGATCTGCCATATCCTGTTTCCTCCTTATGTTTACGCTGCGGCTTCACCGCTGTAGGTAGGAATAACAATCGTTCCAAAATCTTGGGCTGTCTGTGCACTATTTGGCATTTGGAAACGAGTTTTCTTCATTCCTATTAAGGTTTTGGCTGCAACCCCAAATTCACGTTCATAATCAAAATATTCTTCTTTAAGCGTATAATGCGTTGCACTATGATTTTTGCCAAAACCTATCACTGCACTTTGTGCCCCTAGGAACACCGCACGACGTACACTCTTTACCGCTGTATTATTTGTCGAGTTAACACCAT
>NZ_JAQITE010000015.1 GCF_028618595.1 Bartonella sp. AU18XJBT
ATGGCTTTGAAAGACAACGTTTAACTGTAAAACATTGATGCGATTTGTGGTGCACCAAAGATAATGCCGATGCCAATACAAACAAAGAAAGCTTTACGCATTTCAACATAACCAGCAATCCATGCAAGCCCAATACCCGCAACGGCAATGGTTGCAATTGATTTTGCAATTGGTCCTGTTAAAGCCGTGATTATTTTTTGAAGAGCAGTTTCAACTTTTCCGAAGCCGCCATCTGCAAATGCTGGTTCACTGAGTGCCATGAAGGCAATAAACAGCATCAATGCTGCTGTTAGCCATTTCTTTTGTGTGTTGGATAGAGTAGTTTTTTGTAATGTATGTTTACAACTGAACAAATTATTCATGTTTTTCATGAAAATTTCCCCGCTTTATGTTTTAAGTTGATCGTAAAATTAATATTCGAAATATTAATCAGGAATCATATAAATGAAAAAAATAAATTTTTCTATCGATAAATTAACACTATTTAATATTTTATTATTTAATGAACAAAAAATATAGTAATATTCAAAATGATACTTTTAAAACATCTTAGAGCAGCGCCTAAATATATTGTCTTAATTTGTATTATTATTTTTGGATACTTTTATTTAAGTAAAAATAATGAACAACTTACTCAAACTTCTCCTTTAAAAGGATCAGAAAAGACAGTAGAAAATCCCATTCAAAATCCAAAGTCACAATTGATAGATTATGCAAATCAACAAGATGCAAACCAACAAAATGTGGTATTACATTCAGAACCAATCGCATCACAATTTTATGAAGAAAATGTGCCGGTTTATTCCGGTGCTATTCAGGTCACAAGTGGTGTGACCTTTAAAATGATCACACCCGTGGATGATGGATGGAGAAAAAAGATTGTCCGTGATATCCGCTTATATGGTGTGGAAAGCTGCGAAATGAGGCAATTTGCTTCACGCAATGGCGTTAAGTGGCCGTGCGGGGCTTTTGTTACTGCTTGGCTTGTTTCAAAAACAATCGATAAAAAGGTTACTTGTCGGCAAGCACGTGTCATTCAACAGGTTCATTATGCACAATGTTTTGTGGATGGGGTTGATCTGGCACGTTTGGGGCTTGCAGAAGGGTTGATGGTGTTGACAAAAGATCAGCATCACTTTCCCTCACCAGCAGACTATAAAACCCTACAATCGGCTGCTCAAAAAGCACAAAATGGCTTGTGGTCGAGCAAATTTCAACAACCAGAAGATTGGCGAAGAGATCACGGGAGCTATAATCCCATTGACCATAATTAATATTGACCATTATTGATAAAGCGTCCTCTTAAGCGCTATTTAAAAATCAAGATAATATTCTACTGCGGGCTTTATCAGGGAAAAGTTAACCACAAGCCACATAGGGCTTGGTGGACAACTCTCTTCATGGAAAATTGTTGTGTTTAAAGTTTGCTGTTGGTCAGTGCAATAGGAGAGCGCATTTCGTTTCCTATATGTCATTTCGCTTTGCTTTTTAAATGAAAAGCTCTTCGCTTCTCAAACTCTTAATAATCGCCCCCCAAAATCATGACATCAAACCTGCGTTTAAATGAGAAGGCTCAAAGCCTTAAGTTTTAAAGGCTGGAAAATCCTGTAAAAGCGATCGTTAGGCGCACGTGTGCCCTTTGATCAATAACCAAAAAGGCTTGTCTTGTTCTTTTCTCACGCGGCTTTGAGATCATGATTAAAGAGAAAGCTTATAGGGGATAAGTCAAAAGAAAGTGATGAAAATAATAAGGTATTTTAAGTGCTATATATTTGAAAATATTATAAAAAAGACAAGAAAAGATAATAATGGGTATTTTTTTATATAAATACTTAGCGTTAAGCGGATAGGTTATGAAACAGCCTTTCCAAAGTTTTTAAAACTGACTGTCTTTTATACGTGTTAAAGTGTATAATGACGTTGTCGGGTGTGGTTACACAAAATACTCTTTTAGGTAGAGATTGATAACTCACATTTTTTAATATACATGTCCATGATCTGTATCTGGCGATTTTGTTTCAAAAAACTTTTTAGCTTGTTCTTCTTGTTGGGCCCTACGTTTTTCCTCTTCACTTTTACCACAACCTGTAATACTCAATCCTATAGTCAATAGAGCCAAGCATATTAAAATAAATTTTTTCATTTTTTCCCTCTTTAAAAATTATATGTATTAATCTCATCAATTATATCGGAATACAGATTTAATGATCGTGATCTTTTGTTTTTTATTAGTATTATTAATGGAAAAATACGTGAACAGTTTATTGTAAATATCTTATAAGTCTATCATAATAAAAAATGATAAGGAAAGAGCCAAAACCTAATATAAACGAACAAATTGTAATGTTGATTAGTGCTTTTGACCAATCTATTGATAATATCATAATAGGTACTGTAAATAATCCTAAAAAACCCATAATCACTATAAGGCTTAGTATCAATCTTAAAGGACCACGAAGCCATAAAAGCAAAAGGACGAGCGCCTCTTTGCTTATTTGTGATTTTGACATTATTTTTCCCTCACGCGCTTAAATCAAGATGCTCTAAAATATACACAGTACGATAAATGATACAGGTTATTTTGTTATAAAATTTTCAAGATCTGTTTGATGTTCAACGGATGAAATATCTGGTTTGGTAGAAGATGATTCTATTTGATATTCTTTCATAAAAGCAACTTTTTCTTCTTTGAAGAACAGAATAGGATTCACCCAGTATTGATTAGGCAATTTTGGTTTCAAAATTCCTTTTTGTATAAGTTCTCTTAAACCGTGGTGAAAAGTTCTGTCGACCATATCGCGCTTTTTTTCCATTTATACCCCCATCAAACCAAATTAGGGTAACGCTACTGTGGTCTTCGTTTGTTGATTTATTAGATTGATATTCTTCTAAAACTATTATCAAAGCACGATGGCCTGTACGAGATAAATTAAAAATTGCTTGAATGCCATCAGCAAATATTTCTATAAAATTTTCTTTCGTTATTTTTTCTGTGACGTAAATTGTAGGTATGTCCTCTGTTCTATTCGTATCAGAGTTGATAAACTTTTGTTGTATAATGGACGTTTTTACAACTTTCTTATCGGTAAAAATTTCAGTTTTTTTTGAAAAAGAATTTTCATACGGGGAATATTTTTGCTTTATAAATTCAAATCGATGATGTGACCTTTGGTCATGAAAAAATTGCTTATGAAAATATAGAGAAAGGTAAAAACGAACTATCCTTATCTTCAAAAAACAATAAATGGCTTCAAATCAAACCAGAATTTTTAATGCAAGCATTGCCTCATGTTGCTATGTTTATGAAACATGGGGCGAAATCTGATAGAGATTTAATTGGTTCTATGGAATTTTTAACCAAAATGAAGGGGGGGGCAGAAACTTGGAGAAGCTAAAGAGACTATGAGGAAAAAATGTGCTTTCTTTCGCTATAAAAGAAAGCACATTGAGAGGGGGATTTAGAGTGACAGCTTTACATATTTTACTCTGAAAAGCGGTCTTTTTTATCTTTTTTCCACAGAAAATAAGTTGCAAGTCCGAGAATGGGAACACCCAATTTGGCAAAAGGGAGATGTTGACTGAGAGCAGCAAGGCTGGAAACGGTCGCATCTGTCATTAGTTTATGGCGTTGTTCTTCTGTCTTTTTTTGTTGGTCATAGCGTTGATAAGCCTTGAAAACCCGACTGATAATAAGACCTAATCCCGCAAGAGAAAGACAAATTAAAAACATGATACTAGCAGCGGTAAGAGGCTTCATAACAGAACATAACGCAATAAAACCGATGATACATAAAAAAAGCAAAGACATGAAGAATGAAATGCCAATAAAC
Organism: Bartonella sp. AU18XJBT; assembly: GCF_028618595.1. Lineage (GTDB taxonomy): Bacteria > Pseudomonadota > Alphaproteobacteria > Rhizobiales > Rhizobiaceae > Bartonella. The sequence continues at coordinate 3,831 of NZ_JAQITE010000015.1, forward strand.
CCATAGCAAATTGCTTGAAGGCGTACTTGCTTGACTGTGCTTTTAAGCCCTCCACCGACAAGATGGTTTAAAAGAGGAGCGATAAATTTATGCATTGCTTAACGACGCAGTAATTGAGAAAGAATAAAACCAACCCCTGCGGCAAACAAAACGCTTTTGCCAGGATTTTTGCGAACGCATTGATTCATGGTTTTTTCAAGATCACTGATTTTTTCTTTTGCTTGAGACATCATGTCTTCACCACTTTCTTTCGCTGAGTGATATAGTTTTTCCGCTTTGTCTTTGGCGGCGTTAAATTTGTTTGCACCAAGGTCTGTTAGAGTTGAGGTAATCCCTGAAACTTCAGTGCGTAACTTTTCTAATTGTCCTTGTAGGTCTTTTTCTACGGCTGTTTTATCGTGCTGTGTTGTTTTATTATGGGCCATGATATTTTTCCCTCTTGATTCATTATATTTGTATTGGTGTGTTCATAGTGATCATTTGCATTGGAGTGAAAATTTTCACTGCTTGAGTAACGCCAAAAGTTTTTTTTGGTTCCTTTCATTTTGTCGAATTTAAAATTGTTTTTGATAAAATAAATCTCGCCTATACAATATGCTCTGTTCGTAAAGAATCACATCGGTTGAAAATTGTCTTATGCTTTTGCAGGAATTTAGCACCATTCTTCAGTTTCTCATGGCGCAGTTTTTTTATAAAAGTTTTTTTTAAGCGTGTTGAGGCTTATTTTTTAGGCTTGTGACAGATAAAAAACATGGTTATTGTGATTTTGCGGCAGAAGTAATGTCATTTTTATGCTTTTGCAGAAGAAAAAGAAAATGATATTGCTGTTCTTTGCTCTTTGTGTATTTGGGGGCAACACGTGCTCTCCCATTATACTTTATACTTTTGGTCAGTTTAAGATGCTGAAAATGTAAAGTATATTTTTATTTTCGGATAGAAGGTATTTTAGTGCATGGGTTATTAGAGATGTGCATATCCTTTTCTCCAAGAATTTTATGATATTTTTACTGCTTATTCCATGTAAGCAAATATTTTGTCGGATTTAAAAGAGCTGCTGAAATGAGAGAAGCTTGGCGATATGAGGGATTTATTCAACAGGAACGATGATAAATTATTCTTATAAATGAAAATATTATATGCGATATTTCTTGTAAGTTTATCATTTTGCCTAATTTATGCAATAAATTGATTAGGTAAGAGAAACTTGTTGAATTGTTAGAGAAAATTTCTTGAGTGATTTCTTTAGAATAAGAGAGAGCTTGTGGAATAAAACTATACTTGATTTATCAAGTTTTCTTTCTTAAGAGAAATGCGAAAGTGACGTTAAAAGGGTAGTGGCATTGTGGAACAGTGATGCTATGCGGGGTGACGATCCAGCTCATACAAAAGATAAGACTAGAAGAATGTGAGATAAAAATGGAATCTGAAACAGTCCCTTTAGATAAAACAGTCCCTTTAGATAATATGTCTGCTGTAGTGACAGCGCATGATTTTTCTCCTTTTTCTATGTTTATGGCTGCTGATTGGGTGGTAAAAGCTGTTATCATTATTTTGTTACTTGCCTCTCTTATGTCTTGGACAATTGCTTTTGTAAAAATTATTGAGATCACTTTAGCAAAACGAAGAGTACGTCATGAACTTCAATTGGTTCTTAATGCTCAGACCCTTACGCGTTTGGCAGCTAGCTTGAAAGAAAGTAAAGGGGCTGGTGTGTTTTTTCTCAAAGAAGTCCTTAAAGAGGTGTATCTTTCTACACAACAGGTTCATTTTTCTGCTCCTGAAGGGATAAACGAAAGCTCTGGTGAAAAAAACAGTGCAGGGGAAAGTGCACAAACGATTGAAGATATTCTCTTTTATGAGGAGAGCAATCAATATGAAGATGTTTCCCGCGATGTTCGCGATGCTAAGGCTCGCGATGTTCATGAAGGTTTAAAAGAAAGGGTTCATTCGCTTTTGTCACGCTGCTTGTTGGCTGCTACACGCCGTGTTGCATGTGGAAGCGCTGTTCTTGCAACCATTGGTGCAATTGCTCCTTTTGTTGGTCTTTTTGCAACTGTTTGGGGAATTATGAACTCTTTTATTGGGATTGCTCAGTCTCAGACAACGCGACTTGATGTGGTGGCGCCTGGGATTGCTGAAGCCTTATTCGCAACGGCTATGGGGCTTTTTGTAGCTATTCCTGCCGTTGTTATGTATAATAGCCTTATGCGTGCTTTGAGTGGTTATCGTAATGATTTAGGCGATATCGCTGCGGCTCTTGAAAGACTCTTGAGCCGTGAACTTGATAGACAAAGACAACAGAAAAGTCGTAAAAAATGAACGCAAGCCTTAATAATGATTGGGATACAGATGAGAGTGGGTTGCAAAGTGAAATCAATGTGACCCCTTTTATTGATGTTGTATTGGTGTTGCTTATTGTTTTTATGGTTGCTGCACCTTTAGCAACATCTGTCATTCCCGTTCAGCTTCCTTCGATAACTCAAGTACCTTCAGCGGTTCAGTCTGATGAACCTCTTTATGTTACGTTGCAAAAAGATCGTTCTCTTTACATTGGTGATCATCTTGTAGAACAAGCTGCTTTAAAAGACGCTTTGTTACGAGAAACTACGCAAAATTTAGAGACAAAAATTTTAATCAAAGCGGATAGCGAAATTGATTATGGTACTGTCATCGATTTATTAAATCAAATACGCATGGCTGGATATAATAAAATCGGTCTTGTAGGATTGCAAAACGCTACCAATCTTGTCTCAAGAGGTGAGCTCAATAATAAAACAACAGGGGTAGCGGACGCTGCTGTCAATGGAGTGGCTGGTAGCGCGGCTGGTAACGTTGTGGGGCATGTGGACGCCGTAACAACGGGTACTGCGGTAAACGCTAATATTCCAGCCGATGCCTCTGACCAGTGATAAAAAACAGCCTTTGTTGCGGGAAGCAAAGCACATTACTTAAAGTCGTAGAGTGAAATTGATGAGGGGTTTTCTCGTGGGTTGATTAAACCAAATACGCATGGGTTTGATATTACGCGGGGGATTGGTCTATTAAATCGGTTTTGTCGGATTAAGCTCTACTAATCTTGCCTCAAGAGGTGCGATCAAGAAAAACAGCAAGGGTGATTGTTGTGTGTCTTAGGGTATCTTAAAGCTCTTTTTGCGACGGTGTTCAGAAGAGTACACACTCTCCATAAATGGTATGACAGTAAAGCCCTCGTAAAATAATAAAAAATCTATTGAACTTCACTATCTTTACGCTTAACAAAAGAGCAAGCGAGCACCATTATCGTATTTATACTTTTTCCCAATGTTGTGACAGTGCTATTCATTATAGGCATTTTTCCAGTTTTTATCTACATGCTAGCCACATTTTGAACGTGAGAGATATGCTTTTGATTGATTTAATATAAATAGATTTGCAATGAAACAATCTTACAATATTGATATTTCTCATTTAAGGTGCAAGACAATTAATTATTATTATACATCAATATGATATACAGATTGTCGACATTACAAGCGGTGTGTGAGCTTTCAATGGTTAATGCCAATGTTTTTGTTATGGGAGAGGGGTGTCGGGTGATAACGCAGTTTTGTATAGTGCAAAAAACGTAATTGAGGGATGATTGTTTAGAGGGGCGTTTAGTGAAAGAACTTTGAAAGCAAATGCGCATTTCTCCTGCACTTTAAAAGCCCAAGGGGTTTTAAGTGAAAGAGTGATTGGAATAAGTGTGTGTGTTATATTTTAAGGGTAGCGATTTTTCAGAGCTTCTTAAGTGTTCCCCGTTGAACCAAAACCTCCTGTTCCACGGCTCTCGTTATGGCTTTGGGTATTTTGCTCTGGTTCAATGGCGCAAACGTTGATTTGGGATACAGGGGCGATGACTGTTTGGGCAATGCGCATTCCTCGTTTAAATGGAAAAGTCTTCTTGACCCAAATTGATAAGAAGGACTTTGACTTCACTTCCGGATAGTCACACTCAATCGTTCCTGGAGTGTTGAGGCATGTGATGCCCGTGTTTTAAGGCTAAGCCAGAGCGTGGATGGATGGCGTGCTTCAAACCCAAGAGATAAATGAAAAATGAGACCTGTTGGAATAAGTGCCCGCTGCCCAGGGGCAAGAACAAGCGTTTCTTTGCCAATTGTTGCTTGTAAGTCCAAGACCCGTAGAACCTTCTATCGCGTAGTGAGGAAGCTTTCTTGTTGCAAGCGTGCGATGCTAAACGGATAAAGTTTGGCATGTGAAGATTGCGAAGAGACGGGATGATTGTTTAGAGGGGCGTTTAGTGAAAGAACTTTGAAAGCAAATGCGCATTCCTTCTGCAATTTAAAAGCCCAAGGGGCTTCAAGTGAAAGAATGATTGGAATAAGTGTGTGTGTTATATTTTGAGAGTAGCGATTTTTCAGAGCTTCTTAAGTGTGCCCCGTTGAACCAAAACCTCCTGTTCCACGGCTTTCGTTATGACTTTGGGTATTTTGCTCTGGTTCAATGGCGCAAACGTTGACTTGAGATACAGGGGCGATGACTGTTTGGGCAATGCGCATTCCCCGTTGGATGGAAAAGTCTTCTTGACCCAAATTGATAAGAAGGACTTTGACTTCACCACGGTAGTCACTATCAATCGTTCCTGGAGTGTTGAGGCATGTGATGCCGTGTTTTAAGGCTAAGCCAGAGCGTGGACGTATTTGTGCTTCAAACCCAAGAGATAAATGAAAAATGAGACCTGTTGGAATAAGTGCCCGCTGCCCAGGGGCAAGAACAAGCGTTTCTTCTTCTCCAATTGCTGCCCGTAGATCAAGTCCCGCAGAACCAGCTGTCGCGTAGCAAGGAAGTTCTAAACCTTCTCCGTGTGCAAGACGCTGAACAAATAAAGTCTGGACATGTGGAGATTGCGAAGAGATTGGATGATTGTTTAGAGGGCTGTTTGTTTCAGTGTGCGACATGATCAAGGCATTTCCAAAATATGAGGTCTAGAAGAAAATGATACTTTAACAAAAGATATCCATAAAACCAAGTCGATAAAGGTGTGTGGATATAGGTTGTCCCCAGAGCTTGCTAATCTAGAATATTCCACAACACCCCATAAAAGCACTATCAATGGCATTTTTCAATATGGTATCAGCAATGATGGCTTATACCTAGGGACATACGCTTATTTGAGATCTAAATTATGGTTACAGATAAGATTTTTTAGATACTACCGATAAGAATACCCGTGGCAAAAACCAGAGCACCACCAATGATGACCTGTAAAGAAGCGCGCCAAAAGGGAGTTGACATGAATTTGTTTTGGATCCAGACGATGGCGCCTAGTTCGAAAAAAACAATGATAAAAGCAATAACTGTTGCGACATAAAAAGAGTTGATCAAATAGGGAAGAGTATGACCTAATCCCCCCAATGTTGTCATAATGCCGCTGGCAAGACCTCTTTTTAATGGCGAACCACGCCCTGATAATTTGCCATCATCATGGGCTGCTTCTGTGAAACCCATTGAAAGTCCGGCACCAATTGAAGCTGAGAGCCCTATCAAAAAAGTTTGATGCGTGTCTCCTGTGGCAAAAGCTGCCGCAAAAATGGGGGCAAGGGTAGAGACAGAGCCGTCCATTAATCCTGCAAGACCTGGCTGAATCCAAGTCAAAAGTGTTTGTCTTTGCGCTTTCGAAGGTTTTTTTATGGTGTTATTTGTCGCTGTTGTTTTTTGGGATGGATGACGGCTCTTGTTTTTCACAAGAGAAGTTTTGTCACATAATGAACCGATAGTGTTTGCACGATTATGGCAAGTGAGGCACAAAAGTTGCTTATAATTTTCAAGCTCTTGAAGCCCTATGGCGGTAAAAACCGCGGCTTCTTTAGAGGAATAAGGTTCTAGAGCTTTTGCATATTTTAAATAGAGCGCCGCATGTTGCTCTTTTACTTTGAGCGCTTGAAGTATCATTGTTTGAGCTGAACGAAAGGACAGAGCTTTACGTTGTACAAATGAAAAAAACAATTTCAACATTTTCTGTTCCTTTGCACTTTAGAATAATTCTAAAACATAAGAAAAATAAACTGAAAGTCAATCTAAAAGTTAAAAACTGATAAATTACAAAAAGGTTGCACTGAGAAAAAAGGTGCTGGGAAGTCAAGAAAGCAAAGGAGATTTAACAAGAAGAATGGTTACATGAAAGAAATGATTGCGTAAAAAACTAAGAGAAATATGCTTTATTTTGCTACAGGGGCGTTTGAATGAAGTAGTTCAATGTGTTGATGTTTTGAGAATGTAGGAAAAGAAATAGGCCGGCGTCATCGTTCATTTTATGCGTTCAAAAGACTATAACAGCTCTTGGAATTTGAAATGATTCTTTAAAAGGTCCTTTTTCAAGAGACAAAAGCCCATTTCGCGAGGGAACTCCGTGAAGAGTATAGAAGAGTAGAGCGGCAAAATTTCCATGAAATAATATAAACTCCATTGCGTCTTCTTAATCTTTACGATCATACAAGATATTGATTTATAATGATAATCTAGCGTTATTCATATTGAATTAGCCCCCCGCATAACGTAGGATTCTTTCATTTCAAATCTCTCCCGTGTTGAATCAATTAAAATCACTTGCTTGCCATCACAAGCGGGGCTGGCATGTGGGTAAAAACTGTATAAGAAAGGCGTAAAAATGGTCCTTATGAATCGTCTTAAGTGCCAAGGGCTATCGCAACATTGGGAGCTAGCAAATATAATGATGATGCCGGCTTGTTACTTCATAAAAGAGCAAGCCGGCATCATCATATACCTTAGCTTCCAGTGTTACGACAGTCTTTAGCACGGTTCATTATAGGCATGGCATTTTATTGTACAGTTTTACTCGATTCCACGTGTGGAAGTGTAAGGCAGTATTCTTATGATATTTATGCGCATTGAGCGTTGTTACAGCTTTTGCATTTAGGTGGATTTTTTAGCGTGTAACGAATTATCTTTTGTGCTGGGATTGCAGGGGCAGGTTTAAGGGTAGGGGTGCATAAATGAGAAGAGATATTATCATATCAAATTGTTTGAGATCACGCATGAAAATTTATACTTTATGAAGGGGCATTTATCGTCTTGTAACTTGCCTGATATCTTGCATGAAAGCCCAAAATTCAGTAGGATTCTCTCATTTCAAAATTTCTTATCTTAAATCAATTCAAATCATTTTCTTGTGTATCACAAGCAGTGGTGTGGGTGCTGTGTTTTTATTTAAAGTTTGGGATGAGTTGAAATGTGAGAAGTGCATAATCTCTACGCGTTAACAAACGTTTTTGATGTTTTTAAAAAAGAATTAAGTTGTGCAGAAAAAAGAGGAACTCTATGGAAAATAGTGATGGTTTGAAATTATGGCAACTTTCTGAAAAACTCACAATACTGCAGGCAGCGCTTTTAGTAGTTGGATTAAATCCAGGAAAATATTTGTTTGTCAACAAATTAGAACCAGAAAAAGGTGATATTTACGAAAGTAACCGTCGCGTATCATCAGAGAAAACTGCTAATTTCCGTGCAGCCTATCATGCTATCGTTCAAGCAGGAAAAAGCAATCGATTAAAGATAGAATGGTCGTACTATAATTTTTTGGATTTTATAGATGCAGATTCCTCATATGTTCTCGTTGAAGATTTAAAAGAATGGCTTTTATTGCGTGGCCTGTGCCCTTCCTTTTTTTCCCTGAGGATAATTCTGCTGAGACTAAGGATCAAAAATATGCGTTTCAAGATCCAACGCATCCACGTTATGCTCCAAAGCTTGCAGCTATTGTTGTGGCATGGGAAGCGGTGAGTGAGGTTGAGGGTGGTAAAACTGTTAAAGGAACGCTTATAAAGTGGCTTAGGGAACATGCCGTTCAGTACAAGTTGGTTGATGATGATAATTTACCAAGAAAAAAGCTCATTGAGGAATTAGCGGCTGTTGCTAATTGGGAACCTACCGGAGGGGCTCCTAAGACACCTGCCAATTAATTTTATCAAAAGAAAAAAAATAAAAAGATCAGTAAAATTGTGCTGCTTTTTTTGTTAATTATCGAAGATAATCTCTTTTTCTGGGGGAGATTTTTACTTTTCTTCCCTAGATTATAAGCAATTGTTTTTCAATGAAAATAATTTTTATAGTGTTCCTCTGACTGTTCAGACGGGGGAAAATAGACGTTGTTGGGCAGTAAAATTTACCCTGTAGTTTTCGTAACTTACCTCTCTATTTTTGTTTGATTTTTTTGGGCATTTTTAAAATCCAGATCAACTTAAATGGAATACAACATGAGAAAAATATTTTCTTTTTTTACGGTGCGTGGAAGTGCAAAAAATCCTCAAGTAAGTGCACCGATAAATACACCGATATTGGAGCAGCCTGTTGCTGATGAGGTGGTGCGTAAATCGTTTAGAATAGGCGTATTGTCGTGTTGGTTAAAGTTTGAACTTATTGTTGTTATGGAAAAGGTCAAAACTGAACGCCATAGGTTCTCTCTATAAATACGCTCTCTCTATAAAGAAATCTTGTCATTTATGAGCGGGTGAGGGTTTTTCTTAAGAAATTTGCACAATAGTAAAACTAGTTAGCAAAACCCGTTTTGTGGCGCAACAAAAAGGATGTCATAAATGATTATCTCATCATAAATATGCTCTAAGAATAACCCGTGCGTGGCGAAAATCTATGGCGTAGTCGCTATAGATTTTTGCTTCGTGTGTGATGATCAATACTCTTGTTTATCTCTTGTCAATGCAAGTGCCAATGAAAGTGATGGATGTCTATTGCTCCATTGTGATGTTTGGTTGTTCATGTTTAGAAACGACAAGTGTATTGAATGCGATAGGGGTGATAGAGGGGAGAACGTATCCTTTAAAAAATAGGTGTGTTTTAAAATAAAGCTGATAAACGGAATTATTTTTTTATCTACCTTTTATATGGTAAGAAAAAAGGCATTCAAAGTGCAAGCATAAGAAATTCAGCAGTAAATCCCCAAATAGCATAGATCGTTTTTCGGAGAAGAGGAAGAAAAGTCTATCTGCAAAAGCTATGTTAGGTCGTGTGACTGGTGAAATAATGTGGTTAGGGTAATAAACAATTGTTATTGGTGAAGAGATAGAAATCGGTTAGGTGTTGATTTCTGGTTTATTAGAGAATTTTCCTTGTTATCTCGTAAAATACGATTGTTTGAGCTGTGGTCATATAAAGCGAAGCTTTTTTGAAATGCTTAAGTGTTTTTTCAGTGTGTGGTGAATATTCTTAAGTTTGTTGAGCCTTCGATTTAAGTAAATTATGTATTAGTGATTCCACATCAGTGGGGAAAGCTACTAAAGTTCAGACTCTTGATAGATTGGCATTGGTTGGGAATCTTCGTTTTTAAAAGAGCGGGGAGGAAGTCAATTTTATCATTGCTTAAGAAGAATTTTGGAGTCTTGGTTGTCATCACATGGAATAATTCTGGGGAAGCATATAATTTGTGCGTTTTAAGGTGATATGAGAGGGGAGAGCGATTTACACTTTAAATAAGGGGAGAAAGATGAGAGCTCTTACAACACGTGTGTTGTTCCAAGTGTAAAATGTTGAATTGATAAAGTCATGGATTTTGGAAGGTTGAGAAGAAATAGGAGAAAAGGAGAGTTTTCTTTCATTGTTTTGGGATGTTGTTTGTTTAGGGAGACGTTTTAAAAGATGAAAACCGATGGGTGTAAATGTGCACTGCGTTGTTTCAAAAGTGTTGCTTTTTATAGCTTCTTAAAGTGTATGCTCTGTCGCCCCCCCTTGTAGCATGGCTTTATGGCTTGGGGAGAGAGAATTTTGCTTTCGTATTTACGCTGGGGCGTAAGAAGAATAGGTATGTCTTTTTTTGAAAGAGTATAGGTGTTTTTAAGTTATGGTTTTTTATGGACTGAAAGAATGCCTTTTGAAGTAATATAAAAACTGATAAGCATATAAAATAGGCTAGCAACAACATTCCAACCGGCAAATGAAAGAAAAAGAAAGCGTGCTGATGCTTCAGAACAAGAAGGGGGATAAATGTTGTTTAATTGGTTGAGAAGCTGGTTAATGTTTGAGGTTTTTCTCACTGCGCTTAAACCACAGCTGAGGGGAGCAGCCCAAAAGCCATATTCAACACCCACATGATAAACAGCTAAAACAAGGCTGATGCACATTAAGACAAAAACACACAAAAATAAAAGTTGTATCCAAGCAGTCATGCGAAAAAAACATGCCCCAAAACCTGCTAAAAGCAAAAAGGGTATGGCACCATAATAGGGAAAGCGCTCTATGAGACATAAATCACAAGGAAGATATCCTCCAAAATATTCAAAACCAAGGGCAAGACCTATTGTAGCGGACAAGCAAAAAGCGAGAAAAAAAGCCCATAAACTTTGTTCTTTTCTGCTGGGTTCAAGATGAAGGTGCTTGTGTAAAAGTGGGTGAGAAGACAAAACGCATGCCATTAAGTCTGTTCCTTATAAAAGCTTTTTGTTTTAAAAAGCTATGAAAATCCCATAAATTAAAAGGAGACTAACACAACCAATGAGAACAATCCATTTGAAATGCTGTATTAGAAAATTCATTGCTTTTTGTCCAAAATGTTTAATCAGCCACGCGAGAAGATAAAAACGAGCGCCTCTAGAAAAAATACAAATAAGAATGAAAAGTTCAAGACGTACGCTCATTACACCAGCTAAAATTGTGACAATTTTGATGGGAGGAAGATGAAAAAAACCTGATGTTATCAGTAAAATGATTAGAAATTGCAGGGTTGCACTGTTTTTCAGAGATTCAAAACTTTCGACTTTACCGTAAAGTTCTAAAATGGGTTTGGCAAGGGTATCGTAGGCAAAATGTCCGATAAACCAACCGGCAATGCCTCCTAATACAGAACAGATCGTCGCAATCAAAGCATAGCGATAAACCCGCTTTTGATGGATAAGCAGCATCGGAATATATAAAACATCTATGGGAATTGGAAAAACAGAACTTTCAATAAAGGCAATGAAACCAAGCCAATGTGGTGCTGTACGCCGATTTGCTAAAGAAATCGTCCAAAGCTTTAATTTGTTTAATATCATGAGGCTTTTTATAAATTTAAGAGGTAAAGACTTTACAAATGAGATGGCTATAAATCCGGTAGAGAAATCCAATAAAGAAAATATTCCATAAAATAGATAAGAAAATGATATGAATTCTTAAAAAATGAGAAGTCTTCTGTTGACGAATCTGTGCTTCTTCATATAGTGCAAAAGAATACTCGACAAGTCTATCTTTTATAGCCTTGTCTTTTATAGTACTGTGCGGGTGTGGTGGAACTGGTAGACGCGCCAGACTCAAAATCTGGTTCCGAGAGGAGTGTCGGTTCGAGTCCGACCACCCGCACCACTTCATAAATGTTTTCCTTTATCTTTTTATTGTGTCTCACGTTGTTTAAAAAAACATAGGATTTATAAAACATGGGGGATTTAATAAACAGTGTTTAATGTTTTGCATGTTAAATAAAAAAACTCGAATACCGTAGGATTCTCTCATTTTAAGTCTGCTTATTTTAAGCCTGTTTATAGTAAATTAACCAAAATCATGTCGCTTGTACGTTACAAGCTAGATGCGCTATTGTGGCATGAAATTTTACAGAAAATGAATAAAAATGCTTCTTACGAACTGTTTCAAGGGCATCATTGGGGTAAGTGTATGATGGATGGTGCCAGCTTGCACTTTTATCTTGCACTTTTATGAAGTGTAAAAATGGTGCTCTATAGATTTTATATTCTTGTGGGCGCTGTCGCAAAATGGGTTATAACATCTTACTTGTAATCTATTTATATCTTTGTAATCATATGCATTATGGATAGATTTGTTGGGATAGGTAAGGCCGCTTAAGTTTTGGGTGTTTCGATTAGCACTTTGCGCCGTTGGGAAGGTGAAGGTAAAATTATTGCTGAGCATACGGCAGGAGGTCATCGCCGTTATGACCTATCTAGGCTTAGATCTGATTTTTTATTCGAGAGAACTGTCACAAAGAAAAACCATTGCTTATGTGCGTGTATCAAGCCATGATCAAAAAGACAATTTAGAGCGACAAAAATAGGTTCTTGAGCTTTATTGCGCAAGCCAGGGTTGGACTTGTGAACTCATCTCTGATTTAGGAGCGGGGATGAATTATCGTAAAAAGGGGTCTTAAACGTTTATTGGATGCTCTCATTGAAAATGAAATAGGTCGTTTGGTGATTGCGCATAAAGATCGTTTATTGCGCTTTGGTACGGAATTGGTCTTCGCCATTTGTGAAGCCAAACAAGTTGAGGTTGTCATTCTCAATCAGGCGGAAGAAAGCAGTTTTGAAGAGGATTTAGCCAAAGATATTTTAGAAATTATTACTGTCTTCAGTGCTCGTCTTTATGGAAGTCATTCGAGAAAAAATCAAAGGTTATGAGAGAATGTTCGTCAAGCTGTAGAGGCATCGCAATGATTGTTGCTTACAAAATAGCTCTAGACTTAAACAATAAACAACGAATCTACATGGCTCGAGCCAGTGGTTGCGCGCGTTTTGCTTATAATTTTGCACTGAAGGAATGGCAGCAGCAATATGAAGCATGGAAGAAAGATAATAATTTACCAAAGCCTAATGACTATGCGCTCCGTAGACAATTCAATTCTCTAAAACGAGAACAATTTCCATGGATAATGGAAGTCACTAAAAATGCTCCACAAATGGCAATTATTCAATTGGGTATGACTTTTAAGAATTTCTTTTCAGGAAGAAGCCGATATCCCACTTTTAGAAAGAAAGGAGTGCACGATCGTTTTACTTTGACCAATGATCAAATACAGTTGCAAGGTTCCAAGATAAGAATTCCCAAACTTGGTTGGGTTGGTCTGCGAGAACAATTGCGATTTCAAGGAAAGATCTTGTCAGTAACCATTAGCTGTAAAGCGGATCGGTGGTTTGTAAGTCTTAGCGTTGAAACCAATAATCAAGATCCACGAAGCGAGAACCAAGCTATTGTTGGTCTTGATTTGGGCATCAATGCACTTGCAACGCTTTCGACAGGAGAAACCATAGGAGGCGTTAAACCTTATAAGGCTTTGCTCAATCGTTTACGGCGCTTATCACGAAGGCTAAGCCGTAAGCAAAAAGGCTCGAGCAATCGTTATAAGGAGAAACAAAAACTCGCTAAGCTTCATGCACGGATAAGCAATATCAGAACAGATCATTTGCATAGGGTTACAACAGATTTAATTCAGCGTTTTGGTACATTTTGTCTCGAAGATCTTTATGTAAAAGGCTTGCTGAAAAATCGGCATTTATCGCGTGCCCTTGCAGATCAAAGTTTTTTCGAATTTTGCCGTCAATTGGAATATAAGGCGGCACGCTATGGTCGACAGATTGTTATTGCAGATCGTTGGTATGCGAGCAGTAAGATTTGTCATCATTGCGGATGTAAGATTGAACAATTGCCTCTTAACATACGTGAGTGGAGATGTTCTCATTGTGGTACACACCATGATCGAGACATTAATGCCGCGATTAATTTAAAAAACTTGGCGGTGAGTTCCACCGTGTCAGCCTGTGGAGAGGAGGGCTCTGTCCAATGTCCTATGACTTTGGTGAAAACCGCCTCGAAGAAGCAGGAAATCAACAGTATATTTAATCAGAAATGATTATATTTACATAAGTTTGATAGAACGGATTGGATAAAATATCGAAGAGTGGATTCGTTATCTTATGAAGTAAAACGCGAGAAGTGACTAGGGGCGTTACTGTTTAGAAAAAACTGAATTGTTTATGGATTAATGGAAGGAGATATTTTTTCTCTTGAGAGGGAGATTAAAAATTAACATATGAAATAATCTGCTATTTTATGCTGTTGTTGCGTTATTCTTTTTATGTCGTAAAACGTCATCATTTGAAGTGTGGTCATATAGGGCATACTTCCTTGAAACGTTACAGTGTTTTTTTTCAGTGTGGGTTGGATATTCTTTAAGTGTGTTTGTCTTTCTTTAGGTTTAAGAGCATTCCATGAGGAGGCGCCCGTCCAAGATCCCCAAAAGAGTCCTTAAGAGTCGTTGTGTTTTTACAAACGGACATGATTTTAGAAAGGGGTTTTTAGAAACTTTATCCTTCAAGAGTGGGAAGGACAAGTCAACATTATCCTATAAAACTGTAATTGATGCACAATATCCATATTTCTTTTAAAGAAATATCTCTTAATAACGGCTCTCTTTTATCTTACGATGGTGCCCAGTGGTGTGGTGCTAAAGCTTTTATATTCCAAATGTACTACATAAAAGGGTGAGAGGATAGGCGCTTGCTTTAAAAGAGAGAGAGGCAGGATTGTTTTGTGACTATTTAGTTTAGTACTGGTTTTTAGAAACTGCGTCTTTTTAAGGGAAGTCTTTTTAAGGGTAAAGGGGCATTAAAAAACCCCGTTTTTACAGGGTTTTTTAAGAGTTTGATTTTTCTACAAAACTTAGAATTTATAAGCGATACCAAAGCGAACATCATGCGTTTGAGAAGAAATTTTAAGGTTATCGTTTGCAAATTTCTTTTTAAAAAAATCTGAATAACGATATTCTGTACGCATAATGATATTATTTGTCATTGCAAGATCAAAACCACCACCAACAGTGTAGCCAAACAGTATTTTTGTCTCATCTAACACATTGCCAGAAGCGAAAATTGCCGAATCTTCTTGTGATTTTGTTAAAAGTGACATGATATATTGCATCTGTGTATAGGTTATACCCCCTGCAATATAAGGCATAAGACGGTGGGAAGCAAAACCAATACGTGCGCGCGCAGCGCCAGTCCATGTTTCTTTCAATGTTACACTGCTGACAACAATGTCACCATAGTTGGGTATTGTTTCATCTTGAGCTGCAGGTTTTTTGATAGGAATCCCAGCTTCTTTAAAGGCAATGTTAATAGAGTCTAATTCATGTAGAATTTTTTTTCCATTGTCTGTTTGGGTGCTTTTCTTTCCAGACCAGACTATGTCCGTATCAAAACCAAAAACAAGGTCATCTCCTAGATCAATATTAGAACCTGCATATAAACCTGCTCTCAATCCTGACGGTTTCGGTGATAAAGTTCTATCAACCCAAGCCCATTTTCCATCCCTAGCGTCTTGTGCGTAATTTAGAGTATTTTTACTGGAAAAATATCCAATTTGCCCCCCAAAATAAAAACCAGACCAAGAAAAAGGCGCAGAAATAGTAACCGGTGAGATACGTGACGATGAATCATTTTGCAATAAAACCTTCGGTTTTGATTGCTCAAAGATTACCGTATCTGCCGCTTGCGCTGTTGAAGCGGTAACGAAGGTGAAAATAGATAGTGCAATTAAACATTTTGTTTTCATAAAAAACGTCCCCAATTTATTTCGAATACAAAGTGTATTATATATAAATTGGTTAAAGAAATCTATATTTAATATCATTATGAAAATTAAAATGCTCAAAAAATCTACAATTACCTATATTAAAAGCATTTTTTTAACCCGTTTTCGTGTTATTGTCCCGCATTGATATTAATTTTTAAGGTTTTTTTGTAGACTCTTTCAATGTGCCCTGTGTGTTCTCTATGGTTTTTGAAAAAAAAGTATGGTGAATAAGCCTTTGATTTATTTAAAGAACTATTATTTTTTATATTAAAATCACTCTTTGTTATTTAGTATTAAAGATATTATCCGTTACGATGGATACTGTTGTACGTAATATTCAATTGGTGGTAAAAATGCATATTGACACCATCATATTCTTTATCGTATTCTTTGCTCGTTTCCAATATTGCGTAGCTTTGTATTACGATAGCCTTTTGAGCACTTGAGAGGATGAGCGACTTTATTTCTTTTGTATATACTTTTGTATCTATATGCCTCTTTTTCGTATGATAATTCAAGTGAATAGTTTTGATTGATTGAATGAAATACGAAGAATAAGAAAGAACAAAATGCGAGAATCTAATGTTTCATGGGCTTTCTCATATACCATGTAAAACGATAAACTCTCCTTTCCGTTCGCTTAAAGCCGGAACGTGGATAAGAGCCTAAAAAATGAATGTCGTTGGCAATTTTAAAGAGATTAGTGCGTACACTCAGGTGTTTGTGGAAATGTGTGAGGGCGCCATATGTGTGAGGGTGCCATAATGGACAAATGCCTCAAATTTCTTGCGAGCTGTCAAGGATAACTCCGTCAGAGAGCTGCTTGTTTCGGCAAAGACCAAAACCTTTCGGCGCATTGAACTTTGTTCCAACAGCTGTTCCTCTATTGAGCACCCCTACCTTCACATTTCATAAAAGAGACATCTTTCAATGTTTCCTAAATCCA
The DNA here is from genome assembly GCF_028618595.1 of Bartonella sp. AU18XJBT. Taxonomy (GTDB): domain Bacteria; phylum Pseudomonadota; class Alphaproteobacteria; order Rhizobiales; family Rhizobiaceae; genus Bartonella. The sequence continues at coordinate 20,119 of NZ_JAQITE010000015.1, forward strand.
TTTCACGATGGTGGCGCATGAATGGTATCATGATAAATCCATTAAGCACCCTTATCTTTATGCTTTATAAAGGAGCAAGCCGGTACCATTATTTTTTCTTGCTCGTGGGTACTGTGACAGTTCTTGGCACTTGAAGCTATTCATTAGAAGCGTTTTTAGTCCTTATCTTATACAATTTCTATCCACACATTCATTCCGCTTATAATGTGCAAGTCAGTGATTTTGATTGATTCAGCATGGGACAGATTTAAAATGAGAAAATTTTACGGTATTCAGAATTCTCATTCAATATGGATAACGCTAGATGATTATTATCAATCAATACATCATCTCATTGAGATAAAAGTTATCTATCGAATGTATCAATAATGATAACATTGTAAAGCGTAACGACTATGAATTCATTAATCTTTTATACTTCGATTGAAATTATGCCTATTAATACCGATTTTTTGAGCTCATTCTGTTTGGTTAATAGCTAATAGATTTTCAAAATCAAGATGCGAAGCTAGAATGAAAAAACACTTTAAGATCATATCTATTTAAATCACTTTCTGCCAGTATAGCCATTGGGTGTTGAGCCATGACTATTCATTCCTTTACAAAACCGGACATTTCTTTACAAAGCCCCATTCCTTTACAAAACCGGTGTGCCTTTTAAGTGAATCATAAGCAACAAAATCATCTATAGCATAAATGCGGACCAGAGCCTAAAATGAACGCTGTGGGTAATTGTTAATGGGTCATCATCGGGGTGTTTGCACCCCGTTTTTTTGACAGAAAGATTGGTTTTAAGATATTTGCATCTTTTTTACTCGATTGTTTATTGGTTTTATTGGGGAGCAATCATCTTTTTGGGATCAACTAATCGGTCATAATCCTCTACAAAAACGCCTGCTTTTAATGCTTCGGTGCGCAAAGTTGTATCATTTTTATGTGCTGCTTTGGCAATTTCAGCAGCTTTTTCATAGCCAATTTCCGGTGCAAGAGCTGTGACTAACATAAGTGAGCGCTCCATGAGCGAGTGAATATGAACGCGATTAGCTCGTAATCCTTGAATGCAATGCATATCAAAGGAACGCATGCAATCACCAAGAAGGGTAATTGATTGTAAAACGTTATAGCCAATAACAGGTTTATAAACGTTAAGTTCAAAATGTCCTTGGCTTGCGGCAAAGGTTATGCTGGTGTGATTGCCAAAAACTTGGCATGCGACCATGGTTAAGGCTTCACATTGCGTGGGGTTGACTTTGCCGGGCATAATAGAAGATCCGGGTTCATTTTCGGGAAGACTGAGTTCCCCTAAACCGGAACGTGGTCCGGAGCCTAAAAACCGAATGTCGTTGGCAATTTTAAACAGATCAGCAGCAAGAGCATTCAAGCTTCCGTGGAAATGCGCAAGGGCGCCATGATGGGCGAGTGCTTCAAATTTATTGCTGGCAGTTTGGAACGTTATTCCTGTGAGAGTGCTCACTGTTTGCGCAAAAGCAACGTCAAAACCTTTGGGTGCATTCAGCCCTGTGCCAACAGCCGTGCCGCCTTGAGCAAGCATGTGAACATCGGTTAGAGCATTTTCAATGCGTTGAAGATTAGCTTCTAATGCGGCACGATAGCCTGAAAATTCTTGCCCTAAGGTTAAAGGCGTTGCATCTTGTGTATGGGTGCGGCCGATTTTAATGATGTCTGCAAATTCTTGCTCTTTTTGTTTTAATGTAGCAATAAGAGCTTCAAGGATTGGCAGTAAGTGTTGGCGTGTTTGCAACGTGGTGGCAATGTGAAGCGCTGTGGGAAAGGAATCGTTTGATGATTGGCTCATGTTGACATGGTCATTGGGATGAACTGGTTTTTTGCTTCCAAGTTTTCCTCCCAAAATTTTACTCGCACGATTAGCAATGACTTCATTGACATTCATATTGCTTTGTGTGCCAGAACCTGTTTGCCAGACGGAGAGTGGAAAATGCGTATCAAAATCGCCGGCAAGCACTTCATCGGCGGCGGCAATAATTGCTTTTCCAATATTTTCTGGTAGTTTTCCTTTGTCCATATTGACAACAGCTGCTGCTTTTTTGACAAGGACTAAGGCATAGATGATGGCAAGAGGCTGCTTTTCACTGCCAATATTAAAATTATGCAGAGAACGTTCAGTTTGTGCGCCCCAATAACGATCTTGACGTACCGAAATCGTTCCAAAGCTATCCGTTTCCTGACGTGTTTCAACCATGATAAGATCCTTTTTTGTTCACGGGTTCTTAAAAAAGATAGATAACGCGAAAGTGCAATAAGAGGCAAGACTTTGAAGCTTCATTTAGAGAAATTATTTTTATGGCTATTCTTGACATTGAGAGATGCCGATTTTATATTTAGGTCATGTTGGCACTCATAGTTTGAGAGTGCTAGCAGGAACTTTAAAGATTAATGCAATTATGTTCAGTTTTAAGGATTTAAAACATGGCTAATATACAATTCCGCCCACTTCACGACCGTGTCGTTGTCCGTCGGGTTGAATCTGAAAATAAAACGGCTGGTGGGATTATCATCCCTGATACAGCAAAAGAAAAACCCCAAGAAGGCGAAGTAATTGCTGTTGGCAATGGCGCTCTCGATGATAACGGCAGGCGTGTGCCTTTAGAAGTCAAAACAGGAGACCGTATCCTCTTTGGAAAATGGTCTGGGACTGAAGTCAAGATTAATGGGGAAGATCTCCTCATCATGAAAGAATCTGACATTATGGGAATTATGGGCTAATTGAAGCACTTAGTTTTTCATTGTGTACTATTTTGAGAAAACTCCAAGGAGAAATTAAATGGCTGCTAAAGAAGTCAAATTTGGCCGTGAAGCGCGTGAGCGTTTGTTGCGCGGTGTCGACATCCTTGCTAATGCTGTTAAGGTGACACTCGGCCCTAAAGGTCGCAATGTGGTGATTGATAAATCATTCGGTGCACCTCGCATCACAAAAGATGGTGTATCCGTTGCAAAGGAAATAGAACTTGAAGATAAGTTCGAAAACATGGGTGCACAAATGTTGCGCGAAGTTGCTTCTAAAACCAATGATATCGCTGGTGATGGAACAACAACAGCAACTGTTTTAGGACAAGCTATTGTGCAAGAAGGTGTTAAAGCTGTTGCTGCGGGCATGAACCCAATGGATCTTAAACGCGGGATTGATGCTGCTGTGGATGAAGTGGTGGCAAACCTCTTCAAAAAAGCAAAAAAAATCCAAACTTCAGCAGAAATTGCACAGGTGGGAACCATTTCCGCTAATGGCGCTGCTGAAATCGGTAAAATGATCGCTGATGCTATGGAAAAAGTGGGCAATGAAGGCGTCATTACCGTTGAAGAAGCGAAAACCGCTGAAACGGAATTAGAAGTCGTTGAAGGAATGCAATTTGACCGTGGGTATCTTTCCCCTTATTTTGTCACAAATGCTGAGAAAATGGTCGCTGATCTTGATGATCCTTACATTCTCATTCATGAAAAGAAATTGTCTAATTTGCAATCTCTTCTTCCTGTGCTTGAAGCTGTTGTTCAGTCTGGAAAACCACTTCTCATTATCGCTGAAGATGTGGAAGGTGAAGCTTTGGCTACGCTCGTGGTCAACAAGTTGCGTGGTGGTTTGAAAATTGCTGCTGTAAAAGCACCTGGATTTGGTGATCGCCGTAAAGCAATGTTAGAGGATATCGCAATCTTGACATCCGGACAGGTTATTTCTGAAGATGTGGGCATTAAACTTGAAAATGTCACTTTGGATATGCTTGGACGTGCAAAGAAAGTGAATATTTCTAAAGAAAACACCACCATTATTGATGGTGCTGGACAAAAGTCTGAAATTACTGCTCGCGTCAATCAAATCAAGGCTCAGATCGAAGAAACAACTTCTGACTATGACCGTGAAAAATTGCAAGAAAGACTAGCTAAACTCGCTGGTGGTGTTGCTGTTATCCGTGTTGGTGGTGCTACAGAAGTTGAAGTGAAAGAAAAGAAAGACCGTGTTGATGATGCTTTGAATGCAACACGTGCTGCTGTTGAAGAAGGTATTGTTGCTGGTGGTGGTACCGCATTGTTGCGTGCAGCAAATGCGTTGACCGTTAAAGGAAACAATCCTGACCAAGAAGCTGGTATTCATATTGTTCGTCGTGCTCTCCAAGCGCCAGCACGTCAAATTGCAACCAATGCCGGCGAAGAAGCTGCTATTATTGTGGGCAGAGTGCTGGAAAATAATGCTGACACTTATGGTTACAATACCGCCACGGGTGAATTTGGTGATTTGATTGCTTTGGGAATTGTTGATCCAGTGAAAGTTGTGCGTTCTGCTCTCCAGAATGCGGCTTCGATTGCGAGCCTTCTGATTACCACAGAAGCAATGGTTGCTGAAGTTCCAAAGAAAGATACACCAATGCCTCCAATGCCAGGTGGCGGAATGGGTGGAATGGGCGGAATGGATTTCTAAGCTCTTGTTCCATAGAGGTAATAAAGAAACGGGCCTTCTGTGCCCGTTTTTTTTTCATGCTTTGTGCTGGAAAATAATGCTGACACTTATGGTTACAATACCGCCACGGGTGAATTTGGTGATTTGATTGCTTTTAAGAATTGTTGATCCAGTGAAAGTTTTTGCGTTCTGCTCTCCAGAATGCGGCTTCGATTGCGAGCCTTCTGATTACCACAGAAGCAATGGTTGCTGAAGTTCCAAAGAAAGATACACCAATGCCTCCAATGCTAGGTGGCGGAATGGGTGGAATGGGCGGAATGGATTTCTAAGCTCTTATTCCATAGAGGTAATAAAGAAACGGGCCTTCTGTGCCCGTTTTTTATGCTTTTCACGTTTCGTACAGTTATCCCTTTTACGACAGTGATCTTATAGTATTTTTTCATTTTTCATGGGTTGATGTATTGCCATTGTGAATAGATCTCTCTCTCTTTATTCATGGTTTTTTCTCTTGCATTTATGAGATGTTTTTATTGTGCGGGGATCGTGGTTTTCTTTGAAAATATTGTATTGATAAAAATACCACGTTTTGATTTATAGTCATTTCTTTCTTGTACAGTTCTATTCTTTCATTTCAAGTTTATGCATGCACCATTAAAAAAATCCTGTGTTTGTATTTTCGTGTTTGTGCTTTAGAAGGGCGAATGGTTTTTATGAACCAACGCAAGAGTTCGTACTCATTGAAAGTTGAAGAGAGAAAGTTGAACAGAGCATGTTGGCTCTTGTTTGTTTTTTATGAATAAGATGCTGGTGTTTTGTATGAAACAAAATTCAGGGTTTGCTTTTTTAAAGGGCTTTTGTATACTGGGACAAGCATATCTCTGTTTGGGTAATTTTGAAATGGGGAGACAGCTTTACTGAGGAAGAACGTAAAGGCATATAATTACTCGTCTTGCCAACATCTTTTTGCTTTATGACTTTTAAAGGTATTTATAGTAATATTTTATTAAATAATGAAGATGATGCTTTCTTTTGTTGCTTGCGTATCTTTTTTTGTGAAATCTCTCACGTAAAATAGAAAAGCCGCAAATATACAAATATATTTGTCTCCAAATATACATTTTTGCCTATTGACGTGTTTTTTAAGAGGTATCTTGCTTGTCACACCGATTTTACAATGGACGATTTCGTAATGGATTCATGAATGGTATAAGGGTAAAGTTCCCATGAAGTGCATAACCATAGGGCACGATCACCTTTACGCTTAATAAAAGAATACACTAACGTTATCATACATTTTTCCAGCTCTCAATGTTATGACAAGCTGTTGGTCCGTGAGACGGTAAGGCATGCCTTGCTTATAGAGTTTTGACCACTACACTGTAATGTACAAGCGATATGGTTTGGATTATTTCAAAAGGAAATAGGTTGGGAAATGAGAAAATCCTACGATATGCAGAGTTTTAATTCAAGTTGAAGAGTGCTTAATGATAGTTATAAATCAATGAGATGTGGTTTTACGGTTTTCAAGAGCATTACATTCTTACAAATCTTACAAATAATGACAATCGTCGTGTTGTTTCATATTTTTTAATGGGTTTTAATGGCGAAACTTTTAACGGCGTAACGCTTTTATTTATAATAATCATTCATTGTTTTGTATGTTGAATAAGAGATTTTTATTGCGGGGGATTTTTTCATTTAAATTCTCTCTTATGGTGAAACAATCTCAATTATTTTCTTATATCCCACAAGTGGAGGGAGCTAGGGTAACATACTTAAAGAAAATAAAAATGCCTCTCATGAATATTCTCAAATAGTCAGTTTTTTTATAAATAGTTTTTTTGTACATGGGGGGTATAAACAGAGTTTTTATAAATAGAGGCGGGTATAAATATTGGGGATTTATGTGTAGGGTGGTGTCCGATTGCTCTTTTTTTAGCGTAAAGAAAGGGGGCTTTAGGCAAGTTAATACTCTTTACGTTATTTACTTATGCGCTTATTAAAAAAATATCTTTAAATATTTTCAATTTTTTCGCGATGGCATCTTTCCAATGGGATTTGTGAAGGGTATAAAGTCTTTTGAGTATCAATAGGTTATTTAAAAAGAGTGCGTTGGTATAATCATTTTCTTATGTTAGCAAAGTTGTTGATTTACGTGTTTGTTAGAAATCTCTCTTCATGCCCCTTAATTCATTTCATGAAAGCGTTTGTGAAGAGTGTGTAAAAATTTCCCATGAGACGTGAAAAATCATCAATAAAAGCTTCGTGTTTTCAAAAAATAACGAATGGCTTTTATATATTTTAAAAAAAGATTGAACACGTCTCATGTTTTTTATTTATTTTAGAGCTGAATATTCGATTTTTGTGTAAAAATACTTGCTAACGCATCCACAATACGTGAAAAATCAAGCGCTAATAAGAAAATGATGAATATAATCCACTTCGTATAGCGTGACATTATTTTTACACTTTTATAAGTTGCGATGATTTCTTGTAGGATTTCTTTTTCCTTTTCTGTAAGCTCTGTTTGTTTTTCTGTTTTTTTTCTAACCATGTTTCCACCCACACAAGCCTTCCCCTTGTTTGTTATGCTTTAAAATATCTCTTGCGAGATTTGAACTGATGATATTGAGATCTTTTTTGTCTAAATAAATGGGCAGCCAACCAACGCAAGAAAAAGGCTCATTTATTGTTTTGATTGCGCAACCAGTGAGTAAGAGCAGCGCGTACATCAGCATCACTTTTTTGATTAATTTCATTTTCCACCTCTAGCCTTGTTGTTGATGACTTTAGCGTTTTTTCTATTTGCTTTTGTTGTTCAATCTTTTTTCCAAGAGTGAAAGTTTTTGCTAAAGCAATAAAAAAAGCAGTCAGAGCCGCTCCTGTTATCATCAGATTTTTTTTCAACCACCACATCATAAGCGCTGCTCTTGAAACCGTTTTGCCACAAAGAAGATGCCTGCACAGGCGGCTAAAACCATAATAGTTGCCAATGCCCATTGGATGGGGCCATTGCCTGCCAATAAGCCGCCAAGTCCAGAAAAAGAACCAATAATCGGTGTTAGCGCTTCTGCTTTGAAAAATCCCATTGGTGCTTGCGTTTCTACGGTTTGGTAGTTGGGAGAAACATAAGCACCTTTTGCCCATAGTCCTGCTTCGGCTGCACGACGGTGCACTAAACCGTGAAGACGCTTTCCTCCTGCTTTGGTCCACTTTTGTAATTCAGAAGGGACGGCTTCATATTCGCCGTTATTGAGTTTTTTGAGCAGGGTCGAATTACAAAAAGCTGATGTTCCTATATTATAGCAAAACGATACGAGCGCGGCGAATTGTTCATCCGTTAAGGAAACCGTCACATTTTTTTCAACGGTGTTTTCAAATTGTCTTAAATCTTGAAAAAGAACTTCTTCTGCTTGTTTTTCAGTAATGATCATGCCTTTGTGAACGAACGGTTTGCCGGCAGCGCTGGTATGTCCATAGCCGATTGTCCACACCCCAATGGCATCTTTATAGGCATGTAAACGCAATCCTTCCCATTGTTTAATGAGTGCAAGCCCTGCTGCTGATATTTTTCTCATTTGCTTCTCCATAAAATAAAGCCTCACGTTAACGTGAGGCTGGTCGACATATTAAAAATGAAATTTTTCACTCTGCAAAAACAGAAGAGACGTGAAAATTTAATGAAATCAAAAGGTTAGTTGTGGCATTTAGGGAATGAGGTCATGGTTGGCCAAGTGGGACAATGATTGGGGTGGTGTTTTCCGTTAAGAGATGTTGTTGGTTTTGAGACTTTGTGCTGGTGATGTTGGCAATGGCATTACGGGGGTATTACGGCGGCATTACGGTTGTGTTAGCGGTGGCATGAGAGGTGAGGTTGGAAGGGTGACATATATGTTGGTGAATGGAATGCTTAGAAGGCACTGTTGGCGCGGCAGGGGTTGGAGGGGTGCATAATGATTTGTGTTGGCATTGGTATTGGTGGTTGCGGTTGTTTTGGCGGTGGTTCTGATGTGGAGGCGCTGGAGATAAAACGGACACTCTTAGAAAAAATCTACAGAAAGAGGCGTGTGCTGTTACTTAACATCCAAAACCATAAAATATTTTATGTATTCAGCCTTCTATCTATTCCAATATGGATCATTGTTAAGAAGAGCTTTGGAATTTTGATACAATTTTAAAATCAGCTGATTTTGTTCGAACAGCCCTGTTTTGCTTTTTGTCTTTAAGAGGTCACGTTGCTTGTTGTTTGCATCTTTACCTGCTTACAAAGGGAAAAGAAGATTTGCTAACAGCAATTTGCACCTCACCGTCAAGCAGCAGAGTCTCGTTCTTTATGGGTATGGAAAAAACCTCAATTACATCGTTAAAGATTTGTATTCAGTGAGCCTTTTTTGGTGGGAGGAAACGGAAACAGTTTTTTCCTCTGTTGTTCTTAAGTTTCTCTCAAATCTCTCTCTCAGAGTTTCACCTTTTTTGTTTACTGTTTCATGTTCAGCATCCGGATTGGCTTTTAAATATTGTTCTAGACGCTTTCTTCCTTGCGCATGTTTGTATAAACTGATGGGAAGATAGGAATCTAACTTTTCAGCAGATAAAGATGAATTTTGTTCACATAATACACCCTTAACATTATCTTTGTGCAGTCGTTCTAATTTATCAGATTCAAGATGAAGCTTTTTGGCGAGGCTTAAGCTGAACATCCCACATTCAGAGGAGCTTCGCTGAATATCCATTTCTGCCGTGGTAAAAGAATAAGGAGGCAGTTGAAGACATTGAAGGGTTTGATTTATTTTTATCCCTAGTTTGCAAGCAGTGATATTCTGAAATGTTGTAGGTTCAAGCATAATTAAAGAGATTTTGTCATCAACTTTTTGATAATCAAGGACCGCAAAGTGGATTTTGCTTCCCGAATTTACTATAAATCTGGCAGATTTTGCATCGCTCTCAACGACTTCTTTTAGTGCGTGCGAAAATTCTTCTGCTGTAAGAGCCAATTTGAGGTTCATTCCTGGATATTTGCTGTTTGCTTTTTCTACGAGAGCCGGCATCAATTTAATATCTATGTTTTCATAATAAGAGTTAATCCAACGGCCGGTGACGAGATCATCCTCTAAGTCTGTAATAATAGCTTTTAACTTTTCCTGACTCAAGGTGCTCTCTTCTTTTTGGGGAGTGTTGAGTTGTTCTAAACGGGCAATAAGGCTTTCTAAGGATTCATTTTCGATGTTACTTTCTGCCATTTGTGAGGCATGAGCGGCAGTATCTTTTGAATCTTGTGGCTTCATAATATGAACCTCCGTGGTTATAATCGGGAAGCAATATTATTTTCTTATATTTTGACCAAATAATGTTTTGAAAAAGAACCTTTATCTCTTGAAGATTAAGGAAAAAATCATTTTTCTGCTGCTTTATAAGAAAGTGTGGGCAGGTCTTTTCAAAACTTGCGTGTTTTATGTTTTTTCAAAGTCTTAAAATACGGGCTTTAAAATGGGCTACTTTTAATAGAATACTATTGTTTTCCTTTTGTTTGAAGAGGTAATTGCTCACTTTTTGCATCGTTACCTCTTTCAAAGGGAAAAGAAGATTGGCTAACAGCAATTTATACCTTACTGTCAAGCCGCAGAGCTTCGTTCTTTATGGATATGAAAAAAGTCTCCATTACATCATCAGAGATTTGTATTCCGTCGCTCTTTTTCTATGTTGTGAAACAGACACAGTTTTTCCTTCTGCTGAATTTAAGCTTCTTTCAAATCTCTCTCTCAGAGTTTCACCTTTTTTGTTTACTGTTTCATGTTCAGCATCCGGATTGGCTTTTAGATATTCCCCAAGACGTCTTCTCCCTTGTGTGTGTTTATAAAAAGTGGTTGGAAGATATGTATCTAACTTTTCAGCAGATAGAGGCGTATCTGGTTCACATAACACACCCTTAATATTATCCTTGTGCAGTCTTTTTAATTTATCAGCTTCGGAATAAAGCTTTTTGGCAAGGCTTAGGCTGAACATTCCACATTCAGAAGAGCTTCGCTGAATATCCATTTCTGTCATGGCAAAAGAACAGTTAGACAATTCATGCGCTTTAATGGCCAGTTGTGTCCTTAATGCTAGCACCGCTGATCTCATATTGTTAAGTGTTGTAGGTTCAAAAAATATCACGGACGTTTTGTCATCGATGGTTTGATGGTCAATCACTGAAAAATGAATTCCTCTATCCTTTGTATGAATGATAAATCTAGAAGATTGAACGCCGTTTTCGATGGCTTCTTTTAGTGCAAGGGCAAAGTCGTGAGATGACGCTACCAATTGAAGACGCATTTCTGGATATTTACGGTTTGCTTGTTCTACCAAGGCTGGCATCAGTTTGAGATCTGTACTGGCATAATCAGCTGTGAACCAACGACCTGTTGAGATGTCTTCTTCTAAACGGGCAATGATATTTTTTAATTCCTCATGACTGAATGGGATATTTTTTTCTTTTTCGCTGCTTTGTTGTTCTGAATGTGCAGCAAGATTGTCTAATGATGCATTTGCTATTCCTAGTGTTTGTGAGAAATGAGGGGATGAAGAATCTTGTGGCTTCATGATATTAGCCTCCATATTAATAATCAATGGACGACATTATTTTCTTCAACTTTGGCTAAACAATGTTTGTAGGAAAGATTTTTAGCTAAAAAAAACAAAGAGATGAAACCACCTTTTTTAACAATTTTTTGTCAAGAAAGACAAAATCCAACTCTCTTCTGAGCCAAAAGCAAGGTATCTTTTGTCTTTAAGAGATGCATTGCTCACTTTTTGCATCGTTACCTCTTTCAAAGGGAAAAGAAGATTGGCTAACAGCAATTTATACCTTACTGTCAAGCCGCATAACTTCGTTCTTTATGGATATGAAAAAAGTCTCCATTACATCATCAGAGATTTGTATTCCGTCACTCTTTTTCTGTGTTGTGAAACAGAAACAGTTTTTGTCTCTGTTACACTTAAGCTTCTCTCAAATCTCTCTCTCAGAGTTTCACCTTTTTTGTTTACTGTTTCATGTTCCGCTTCTGGATTGGCTTTTAGATATTCCCTAAGACGTCTTCTTCCTTGCACGTGTTTGTATAAACGAGCTGGAAGATATGGATCTAACTTTTCAGCAGGTAAAGGCGTATCTGGTTCACATAACATGCCTTTAATATTATCTTTGTGCAGTCTTTTTAATTTATCAGCTTCGGAATAAAGCTTTTTGGCAAGGCTTAGGCTGAACATTCCACATTCAGAGGAACTGCGTTGAATATCCATTTCTGCCATGGCAAAATGAATATTCGGCAATTGGTGTTCTTCAATGGATTGTCGCGTTCTTAATGCAAGTAAGGCGGGGAGCGTGTCACGCAGCGAAGTAGGTTCTAAAAAGATCAAAGACGTTTTGTCCTCTATAGTTTGATGATCAATGACAGCAAAATGGATGCCCCTATCATGCGCATTAACAATCAGCCTAGAAGATTTTATGCCGTTTTCGAGCGTTTCTTTAAGCGCAAGGGCAAAGCCGTCAGGGGGCGTCGCAAGTTTAAGATTCATTTCTGGATATTTACGATTTGCTTGATCTACTAAGGCTGGCATCATGTAAAGATCTAAAATATCATAATAATTTTTTATCCAACTTCCATCGGCATTATGCTGTTCTAAACCAGCAACAATATCTTTTAATTCCGCACGGTTGAAAGGAGTGTTTTTTATTTTTTCGATGTTGAGCCGTTCTAAATGTGTCGCAAGAGTGTCTAATGATGCATTTGCATGCGCTCCTTCTGGTACACTTTCTCCTTCTTGTGTTTGGGAGGAATGAGGGGGGGCAGCATCTTGTGGCTTCATAATATGAACCTCCATATTGATAATCAATGGACGATATTATTTTCTTCAATTCTGGCTAAACAATGTTTTGAAAAAGAGCCTTTGCATCTTGAAAGATGAGGCGATGAAAACATATCGTTTTCATATTTTCTCTTCGTATATTGCTCATCATTTCTGTGATGTATGACATTAGGCATTTTTATTGGGATATTTTATTAGAGCGTTCTATTGGGAGCCCTTATTGAATACTGCTTGTTTTGAAAATCTCAAAATTATAGGGCTGTTGGTGATGAAAATTGGATGATGCAAAAGAAAACAGTCAGAAAAAGACGAAAGATATCTTCAAACAGAAGACTTTTAAGAATTGTCGCGAAATACACTGTTTGATAACAACCTATAATAATGCAAACATTTGATGATAAAATATAGGCGCAAAAAACCCCTTACCGCATCTGTTATTAAATACGATTTTTCATATTCTGTCAACCGCAAAACGATTATTTTCCCTCCTTTATTGCGGGGGAGAACTACAGAAAAAAGCGCATTCGTTAGCTATGCAACAAAATATGTTGTTTTAATGGGAAAGTTTTTTGAAGCGGTAAAAAAACATTTTCTCCTTTGAACAAGGAAGGGGGGAAATAAGGTGGGGGGGCAAGGTGAAGGGAGAGGGGAGAATTGTGGTTTTGAACTCCGTGGTATTTTATTGATGAATTGAGAAAGCGTTGGTTGGAAGATGCTGCTGGGGTAAAGCTTAGGTGTTGGCGATTGTGTGGACAATAGAGGCTGTACTGGCTGTCGTATTAATGGTGGCGTGATGGCTGGATTGTTACTGGTGCCATGTTGTTGATGAGGGAGGAGATAGTTGGTAGGGGCTTTTTTTCGTTTAAGGGATGATGCTTTTAATTTTGTAAAAAAATAAACGGGGTAATTTAATGATAATATATTGATTTATAATGATATTTTAGTCTTTATTTGTCTTGAATGAGAAACTCAGATTATGCTGCAATCAAAGCCATGTCGTTTGTTTGTCATAAGATCAGAAGAGCTGTATAGGATTGTACAAGAAAAGGCGCACAATGACGATAATGAATTGTCTGAAGAGCTAAGGATGTCGCGATATCGGGGGAAAGTGTATGAAAAGTGTATGATGAGGGTGGTTTGTTGCAATGGGGGGTAATGGGGAGGAGGGTAATGGGAGAATGTTGCTATTTGAAGAGGGGGCAATATTTATCTTGCACATGCTGTGAAATATGCCATGAATTATTGTCCTTTGAGGCGTAGGTAGATATATAGTTGAGGCATGAGTAGGTATAAGGTAAGTTGCTTTGATAGATTGAAGTGTTTTTTAGGGTGTGGTGGATATTTTAAAGCTTGTTTGTTGCGTGCAGCTTGTCAATTCCATGAAATTCTATGAAAGGGAAAGTCCAGTGGATCTTAAGTGTCACTTGCCAAGAAGGATTGTCTCTTACAAAGGAGCTGGTTACAAAGAGGCATGTTACCAAGAGGCATGTTACAAAGGAGGGGTTTAGAATCTTTATCCTGTGAAGGATAAGGAAACGATGGGTGTCTTTAGCCAATGCTCTTTTTGCTAGAACAGTCAAAATGTTTATAAAGGGCATCAAGAATAATACGCAACGAACCAACAAGAGTAGGTAGCGGTTGATCTTCTATAACAAGATATTGTAATGCCGCATGAAAGTTGTGTTGACGATGCAAATATTGCGCTTTTTTAATCGCTTCTTGCATATCTTTATAGCAATTCGTTGCTCTTTGAACCCATTGCTTTTTTGCTTTCTCATCTGATGTGCTGTGCGTGAAACCGTCATAATAGCCGTTTGGTAAGCCTTTTGCACATAAATAGTCGTTTCTGATTTGCAAGTATCGTTGTGCTGTGTCGTATTGTTCTTTACTGATGCCTGATGAATCCTCTTTATAGCCAAGCAAACAAAGACGCCCAATATAGGTTCCGACAAGCGGATTTTTCGCTTCTTCGAGGCTTAAACCAAAGTGTTTTGCACGCATTTCAATCGCAGATTGAAGCGCAGATTCACTGGGGCTTTGGGCGCGTGAAATACGGCCATTGGGCTTTCTGAGTTTGCCTTTTTTTCTCAGTCTATCGCGTTTTTTACGTATTTTCATGAACTTAACCATTTAAATGAAAAATAAACTGTCTGTTGATGGGGGACAGTGATGTAAAAAGCACTTTAAGCAAATACTGGGGGGAGCAAATACTAAGAGAATATAAGCCGTTGCAGATCAAAGGAGAAACGGATGCTAAAGGCGTCTTTAAGCACAAAGAGCAGCAATGGTGTGGGGCGAAAAAATCATCTTTAAGGTGTTTCTGACCATTTTTATTTTATCCCTATCAGTCTTATTTCTCGCCTCTATCATGCTTATTTTTTCATGGATAGCGGCTTATTTGCTTTTTAAAGATTTCTCAACTTCTCTGGAACAGTTGGAAAGAAACTTTTGTCACATGTGAATAAAAAAACAAGAATGATGTTTTATGGGTATGTCGTCGTCTTTCTAATAGGAAGCCTTTTCTAATAGGATTATTTGCCTTTTTTCTCATGAGCACTTTACGGAAACTTTTCAGTTTTACCTTTGAAAAGTCATTGTTTTTAGTGGTTTTTTATCATTCGTGAGGCTTTGTTATTGGGAGGCATATTGGAGTTTTCTTATTGGGCACTCTCCAAAGATGTCTGATGTAGATCAGACTGCTAAACATAGCTTTATCCTTTATAGAGGATTTTATCTTTTTTTGAGCGACACAGAGCTTAAAAAAATAAACTTTTCAATGCATTTATAATAGCATAAGATCCTTATCTTTTCAAGTAAAATATGATTCATCAGTTCAAAATAACAAAATAAACTGTGGAGGGTCAAGCAATTTAGAGTTATCGTTTATGGAGGATATTTTTTGTTTTTGTTGTTTTAATGGATTTCATCATAAAAAAGGGAGGTGGTCACTTAAAATGGTTAAATGACGGGCTGCAATATTCAAAGAAGCTTTATAAGCGGCAGGTAGCTTGATAAAAGAGGCGTTTATTAAGAGATGCTTTTATAAAGGTGGGGGCTATGAGGTGTGAGACATTTCTTTTTTTAATTTTAAAATAGGGACTTTTTAATCAAGAAATTTTAAAATGAGAATTGAAAAATTTCAAAGTTGCTGTAGGCGCATTTTAGATAATCGGTTGTTTGGTTTGGTCTATGGGGCGTGCCTATTGCTTCACGTTTTTGTTTATCGCGTTTTTATTTATCACATTCTGGGAGCACACCTCTCATGTCATACACAATACTCCAAACGGAATATACTTATTGTTACATATTCACGCGCTTGTTTTCAAGAGATATCTCTCACATGTACTTGAGCCCATTTTACGATGGTGGCTCAAGAAGGGTATCATGGTAAAGCTTTCATGATACTATAAAATCCCATGATAATATAAGTCTATTGAGTATCATCATTTTTAGACTTTATAAAAGCGTAAGCTGGTATCATCGCATACTTTGCCAATCCCAATATGTATTACAAGCTCTTGGCATTTGAGACGGTTTATAAGAGGCATTTTCATTGTACAATTTCACTCCGCATGGCTCCCCCACTTTTTACGTACAAGTAAATAAATTTGATTGATTCAACAGGGAGTAGATTTGAAATGAGAGAATCTTACAGCATTTAGGATGTGTTGATTATCAAGACATGAAGCGCTTGTGAAAATGTTTTTTATCTTGTTATGCCATAAAATACTGTCATTTGAGGCGGGGATGGGAAGGTTTATGAGGTATTACAATGCTTGACACATTAAGTGTTAAAAATTAGGTGCCAATGTTAAGGAAGGACTTTTGTTAAGGAAGGAGTTATCCGTAGAGCGCTTTATGCAAGTGGAGCCCATAAAGTGCTCAGCAGGTAGAGTGCACTTAAGAGCAAGGGGATTGTTTACAAACCGAGGTGGGTTTTAAAATCTTCATTCTTTGAGATGAGCAAGGAATATCATCCTCCTTTGCTTCATATATACTCGGCTTCATTTAAGCGGTGAAAACACTGTCGTTTATGGTGGGTATGTCAGTTTTTCACATGGGATGTTTTTTAGATTAGATATTTGTTGCATTTTTTTTAAAACGGTGTCTTTTAGGGGGATGTGATCGATAAAGAGAGGGAAAGGGGTATTTGGGCTTGTAAGCGCCTCACATATAAATGCGCATAGGGCCAAGTGAATAAAATATTTAGAAGGGAGATTATATAGTGCTTGCTTTACTCTGAGAAGAGTGCTAAGCGAATTTGCCGCGCTGGTGGCTTGCTATCAAATATTGAAAAGTGGGAATTTTAAAAGTGGGGGAGTATCCGTATGATTGAAGATAAATCACAACAGCAATCTGCCTATAAGGGAGATAAGGCTTTTGTATCACAGCCAGTGTTGGATCGATCGGCAACTTTCAAAAAATGGATGATGCTTTCAACAAGCGATTATATCATCATTTGTTGTTTGGCTATCCTTTTGTTGGTGCTTTTTGTCGCGTCTGCCTATATGAATCCTCTGGATTTTTTTCACATTATGTCCAAAGAACAGTTCAAAGCACTGGGACAAATGAAACAAGAAGATTTTCAAGAAATGAGTCAGAGTTTTATAAAGGTTCCTGCGATCGAATTTCTTCGTAACTTCGGGTGGAATGGTGTTTGGGCTTTTTTATGTCTCTTACCGCAAATAATTTTTGGTTTTCTTTTCGTGTTGTTTCCGCTCTTTTCTATTTTTAACGCCATATTTAAACGGGATGCGAAGGAAATGATGAAGCTGCGGGAAACATTGCCAGAGCAGCAACAGCTAGACAACCAATCTCTCAATAAAATATGATAGGGGGGAAAAGTGACCACTTCTATAATGCCTCTTTTAATAACTACATTATTGATCTCCTTAGGGGTAGTTATCGTTATTTATTCTGCGTGGAGCATGATACTCTTTTCTACCGTGAAGATCATCTTGGCCATTTATTATTCTTTGATAAAACGGGCAGTATTGTTATGTAAGATGCGAAGAAAATTAAAAAAGGGTGCAGCACAGAATTTGAGGCATAATCAGGCAGAGGGCAGAGGACAGAATACAGTTCTTGCAACACAGTTCAGTGTTTTTTCTTTTCAAGAATCTTTGCTTCTCTCAAAAAAAGATTATAAAATAATCTCTTGGATAGCCTTCATTGCAGTTGCGCTTTTTATATGTGCTACGCTTTTTTCGTCTCTTATTATACGATATGCGACTGTTTCACACAATGATCCGTTGTTTTCTTTGTTATTGATTGTTGCGTTGCCGTTTTTGTTTATTTTGGTCTGTAGTGCTATCACTTTGCCTGTTATTTTAATTCTCCATAGTTTCCTTTGTTATGGCGTGAAAAAAACAGCAAAGAGATTAGAAACATTTGTTTGAAGAGAATAAAAATGATAATTTCACATCAATGCGATAGGGGGAAAAAGTGGGCATCATCATAGAATATTGGGCTTTTTTAGGGTTCATTATCATTGCCATTTTAATGGTTATGGTTATGATCAGGATTCCTTACCTGTTGATCAAGCATATGAAGCAGTCTTTTAAACTCGCTCAAGACGTGAAAAAGAGTACGACGCAACAAAAGCAAGCCATACAACAGTTGCGCAATGATCTGGGAGAAATGAAAAGACGCAATCTTGTGTGTGATACCCTTGATGCGAAAATACGCTTTCTTAACTTTAAAGAATCTCTGCCTCTTTATTCAAAAGAATGTAAAATAATTCTTTTTATTTTTATCCTCTTTACCATTTTGCAATTTGCTTTCTTTATCGTACATTTGGTATGGTGGAAGAGTGATATGGCCAGCTTTATGATACCGCGGTTTTCAATAGGTCGCATTATTTATGGTCTTTTATGTTTTGGATTTCTTCTCTTTTCTCCGATCATTGGGATGATGTGCATAAAATTAACGAGAAAATTGAACAAAACACTTCAACAATTGGAAGAAGCGATACAACAACGCGATCAGGCAATGCGTATGCAGAATGTGGAAGGGGGACAAAATGACGAGTAGCATTATAACATTAATAGCCTATTATTTCCTGTTTTTTACGCTTTTAAATATTTTAATATGGGTGCCAATCGTTGTCATTTATTATCTGTTTATCAAGCGTGCACGGCTTTATTGTCGCGTGAAAAAAGAACTAAAATGCGTGTTGAATGAACGCGATATTGCCTTAAAACAGATTTCTCAAAAATAAAAAGCAGCAGAATGTTTGATACAAAACAGCTTTCTCTTGTTTGGCAAGACTATAAGAAAATATTCTATATTTCTACGGTTATAGTGACGGCTCCAATAGTTATAACGGTTGTCGTTCAGATATGGAGAGGAAGGGACTTTGTTTCTTTTATCGTATTCGAGCCACTGACATGGATGCTTGCCTGTGCTTTTTTATTCTTACCAATAGTTTTTATTATGCGTTTTATCGTGACTCGTCAGTTGAAGAAAATGATAGGGCAATTGGAAGAAGAGGTTGAGCAGAAAAAAGCTCCAGTCATATTATATGATGTGAATGAGGGAAAAGTGAGCGAGGGAAAAAAGTGAAGAGAGGCTTTTATTGCTATGAGCCTTGCCTTTGACATGTTCATTAAGGAGCGCGGGGTGCATTTCACGTTTTATGCTTCTTTATATTTGTGCTGTGTTTTTGAAAAGCATTGAGGTTCTTGTTTGAGTAGGGCTCTTGCTTGAATGGGATTTTTGCTTGAGCGGGTGCGGGGGAAGAGTGAGGAAGGGCAGTTTCTTAGATCTCTGGATAAAAAGGTTTTGTGCAATATGATTCTGGCATTGTGGGAGGCGCTGGTATACATGCTGCGGCTTGCCAAATATTAATCCTTATCATTTTGGGATTTTGCCAGATTGTCAACGGGGTTTTGAAGCAAAGGGGTGCATTTTCAGGCAAAGGGGGTGAAACTTTTTGAGGGAAAGGTAAGCGCTCAGCGTTTATGCCATGTACTTGAGGACGCTTTAGATAAGGGTAATGAACGTGGTTGATCTGGGAATGCGGTTGATCTTGGCAGCGTGCTTGGGCCTTTCAATATGGGGCACTCCCTTGGAAAAAGGAAATTGTAGCCCCCTTCAGTTGATTTCTTCTTTGCTGCGCACCCTTGGGGCTTGTGTATTGAGAGCTGATGTTAACACTTGATAGCTTTCTCACAAAAGCTTTATGGAAGGGAAGAGGCTGGGCTTTGAAAAAAATATCAAAAAAATCTATTGGGGCCGGCTTTGCTAGATGGTTCAAGTGGTGGTAGCGAAAAAGCAACTTCGTTACGATTTTCTAGCACCAGTTGGCTTCTTCTTTGGAAAGAAGCTTATCTCTTGGAAATAAAAAAGCACTTAGAATTTTAAAGCCAGAGCCCCAAATTTGTGCAATAGAAGAAGATATTCTTATGAAAGTTTAATCGACGAGAAAAGAGAAGCCTTAAGACAGCAGAGGATACACTGTGCGTGATGAAAACATGATGTTTGAAGGTAATGGAAAAAAATGTAGCCTTGATATTGTCTTAATAAAAGATGAGGGATACAAGCGCTTAATATTGATGAACCCTCATTCATTGTGAGGACGAAAGCTTCAGTTCATGAAAATGGCTTAAAAATTGAAACAAATGAGGGATAAAAAATGAGGGGCAATGGAAAAAATGCACCATTGGACGAAGAACCACGGTCGTTTTCGCTTGAAGAAGCGTTTCTGACAAGCAAAAATTATAAAGTCATCTTTTGCATTGCTTTCATTGTGGCAGCTTTTAAAGTGGCATTTTTTATGTTTTTTAAGTGGGATTTGACAGAGTGGTGGAATTATATCTTGTTCATTTTAACATTAATATTGGTTTTTATATCAGTGCTTCTTTTTGTGTTTATTCCTGTTGCCTTTGTGGTCCGTATCATTTTTACGCGTTTGTTGAAAAAAAAGATCGATAAGTTGGAGCAAGAAATCTGGAAGCGGAGCAAAACCGCTTCTCAACAAAACAGCGCGTGAAGGGGTGGGGAAAATGATAGATATTAAAATGATAGATATTATTGTTATATTCTCGTGGGGTGCGGGCTTGACGCTTTTCACACTGCTTTCTGCTGTGGTCACGATGTTTATTTGGGCATTGTATTACTCTACTTTTAAGCGGGTGAGACTGTATTGCCAAGTGACAAAAGAATTAAGCCGCGTGCTTGAACAATCTGTTTATTTTGAGCAGCTTGGGGAAATGCCGATGATTAAGCCGTTATCTGATGAAAAAGCTTTTTCTCTTTCTGATGAGGAAATCTTAACGATGGAAAGTGCAACGGTGCTGTTAAAAAGTTTGGGGTGGAAGGTGGAAATTGAAGGAAAAGGGGATCATTTGGCCACCTATTATTTACCAGATCGCGAAGTGCAGTTTCTTTATAATGCTGAGAAGGGGTATCCGCAATTTGATTGTGCAATTGTGGTGGGCTCTGGTATCCATGCGGCGGCTTGCCAAACGATAGACCCTTATAATTCTGGAGGCTTGATTGCTCTCGAATTGAGTTTTAATGTGAAGGGGTTGGAAATTTTTGAAGAAAAGGTAAGTGCCCGCCGTTTACGCCGTGCACTCGAGAAAGCTTTAGAAAAGGCAATGACAGAGGTTGATCTTGGCAATATGCTTCGCTCTCAATATAGAATCCTGCCTTGGGAAAACAAAGTTGTGGTCCCTCAGTTGACTTCTTATTCGCTGCGCTATCTTGCAGCTCTGGCATTGTTGGGTGATGTTGAAACCTTACACGCTTATCACACAAGCTTTATGGAAGGGACGAGGCTGGGCTTTGAGACAAGTATCGAAGAGGAGCATCTGGAACGCGCGATGATAATCGCACAAGCGGTAGAAAAAACAAAGCAACCCAGTTATGATTTGCTTCAACAGGCGGCAAAGAATTTTTCCATGGAGGTGGAGAGCTATGAATATTTTAGAGCTACAGATCCCAATTTGTGCAATAGAAGAAGACATTCTTACGAAAATTTGATCGAGGAAAAAAGACAAGAATTAAGGCAACAGGGATATTTCGTTTACGAAAAGGACGCGATTTGTGAAGTTGATGGAAAAAATTATCGTCCTCATATTCTTTACATAAAGGATGGGGAGTTAGAATATATGGATGTAGAAATTAGGGTCGAGGAAAAAAATTATTGAGAAAAAATAAAGCGTTTAGATACATTAAAAAGAGCTTAAACCTAAAAATAGAGCGTAAAAAGCGCGAAGTGTAAAAACAGAGGGGATCAATGCAGGAGAAAAATGCGACATTTGGAGAGTCTTTCTTTTCATTCAAAAAATTGACGATGTCTTCAGTGGAAAGCCGTAAAGGGGTGGAAAGTTGTAAAATAATAGGGCGTTCCTTTTTCATCATGTTTTGCACATGCCTTATCATGATGGCTTTAGAAGTTCCTGCAGGTGCAAAATCTCTGGTACAGCCGTTGCAATGGATAAAATGGGAAGGGATTGGTTCTCTTATTTTTCTCTTACCAGTGTTGATTTGGTTTTGTCTTCTCACTCCTCTTCCTATTTTGTGGGGGCTGCGCTCCGTTAAAGAGCGCAAATTGGAAAAAATAAAAGAAGAAACAAAGCAGCAGGAGATTAATCAATGAGGTTATACGCATGAGGAGTGAGTCCGCGGTTTTTATTTTGTTTCTGCCGGTTGGATGTTTTCTTCTAAATGCAGTTACAGTTTTTGCCATTTTTGTGAATATGATTATTGTGGCGCCTTATTATTCTTTAATCAAGCATTTGAGGCTCTATTACAGAGTGAAGAAACAAAGACGTTTGATGAAAGAACAGCCGCAGCATTTTTGTTTCTTTGAAAAAAGTGGAAAAGAAAAAGAGAGAGTGCCGCAAAACTTAGCACTAGAAACACAGATAAGTTTCTATTCGTTAAAAAAATGGCTCGCTTTTTCACGCAAAGATTATATCCTCCACGCATGCCTCTCTTTCATCATTATGTTTTTCAAAGCTTATGTCTATGTGATTTTCTTTAAAGGGATAGATGAGAGCAGATTTGAATATTTTGCCATTCTCTTGCTTTTCTGGTTTTTTTTATCGGTATGTATTTTTGCAACGATCCCTGTTGGTGTGATCCTTCGTGAAATTTTAACTCATCGATTGAAAAAGAAAATTCAGCAATTGGAAGAAGTGACTGAAGCAATCCAATAAATCAATTTATACTAAACAAATCAATTTATAAAGAGAAGGGGAATAAAATGCATTACGAAATGGCGGTAGCTTGGACGGTGATTTTGATCATTCTGCTGGGGGGTGTTTTTGATTTGTTCTTAACAATACCCATTGTGGCACTGTATATTTCTTTTATCAAACGTTTGATATCGTATTACAAGGTTACGAAACAATTAAATGCAGCGCTGAAAAAGCGTGTGTAGCCTTCATGTCATGGGGGAGGTATGAGTTTTAGATCATGCCATTGCTTCTGTCCATTAATAGGTCAGTGATAGATTTGTAATAGGCTTCAATGGGGCTGTTTATCGGAAGTTTGCTGATTTTCTGTGAATTTGCAAAATCGTAAAAACGTGGAACTGTAATTGCTGAGATGTGTGGTTGGTGAAGAGCCGTGAGGGTTTTGGGCGTGGTTGGGGTGAAGAGGGCGCCAATGGAGGGGCTGGATTGTGAAATGCGCTGGAATAGGGGCGTTTGGTGAAAAGGGTTGGTGGAAAGTAATAGGCTGGTGATAGATTTGTAATAGGTTTCAATGGGGCTGTTTATTGGAAGTTTGCTTGTTTTCTGTGAATTTGCAAAATCGTAAAAACGTGGAACTGCAATGGCTGGGATTTGTGGTTGGTGAAAAGCCGTGATGGTTTTGGGCGCGGTTGAGGTGAAGAGGGCACCAATGGAGGGGCTGGATTGTGAAATGCGCTGGAATAGGGGCGTTTGGTGAAAAGGGCTGGTGGCAAATAATAGGCTGGTGATAGGGCGGTGATAGATCAGTGATAGGTTTCAATGGGGCTGTTTATTGGAAGTTTGCTTGTTTTCTGTGAATTTGCAAAATCGTAAAAACGCGGAACTGTAAAGGTGAGGATTTGTGGTTGGTGAAAAGCCGTGAGGGTTTTGGGCGCGGTTGGGGTGAAGGGGGGCGAAGTATGTTGAAGTGTTTTTTTTAAGGAGGGCGTTGAAATTTCTTTTAAAAAAGCTTGTCTGGTATAAGTATTAAGGGAAGACTATGGGCGGGAAGTCAACTCAAACCCGCTAAAATTTGGACTGTTGCAAGAGAGGATTTTCGTGGGAACCTTACGTTGCGTAGAAACCATTGTTCCGTAGAAACTGTCGTTCTTTGAGGTGTGAGGAGAAAGATCAGTTTTAAAATAGACAAAAATTCTAAACACAATTTGCTGTTTTAAGTTTTATACCATAACGCTCCATAAGATAACGCCCCACAAGATTATGCTTTATAAGTTGTGTGAGAGGGGGATAAGACATGTGAAGATCATAAACTGTGAGAGGGGGATAAGCCCGTGTGAGAAGGGTTAGAAACCGTTTGGTTCTGGAGCTGTTGAATAGGCATGCTGTTTAGAGGCGTAAAGGAGGGGGGATTGTTTGTTCTCAAAGCCCATGATTTTAGAGAGTATGGGCTATTCAAGAGGGTGTTTCGAGTATAGGTAGAGATTGGAGGGGGCACGGCTTCTTGGCAAAGCATAGGTATTGATCATAAGTTTTGTTTATTCATATGGTTTTTTATGGCATCTAGGACTTGTTGGCTTATCTCCTGGTGGGTTAGCCATCGTGAACCTTTTGGGGTTGTTTTTTGTCCTAATTGAATGGGGATAAAATCAACCTTGTTTTTGTGTGCGCAATCGATAATCATTTGATCATGCGTGTTGGAACCAAAAATATGAAGAATACATGGTGGTTTAGGCAAAAGAGCCAATCGTTCAATTAATGCGCAAGAAAATGCATGGGCGGGTGAATGAATCCATAATATGCAATATTTTAGATCATGCCATTGCTTCACAGCTTCTAAAAATTGTGCCTTTGATGCTGCACAATCATAATCCAATGGTACACACATATGCTGTTTTTGCAATGCCTCAAGCTGGACTTTATGGGAAAGAAAGCGTGCAGCAATAATCACTTCTTGTGGCTCTAATGATTGACACAAAGGGGAAAGCATCCCTGTGCCCCCTACCACTAAATAACGATAGTGCGCATTCTTTTTTTTCATGCCCCCTCCCTTATTGCTTTAAATCACACCGCGTTGCTTTAAAAATGTGTACATTTCATCAGCAAGCCTTTCACAACGTGTTTGTACCTCTTTACTTATAACTTTCCAAGTACGACCTTCATCATCGGAGGAAAAATCTTCAGTGGAGGAGGCGATTTGACATTGGAGTGCATAACCATAAAGCGTGCGCACCACCGGCAATAAATGCTCACACGGTTGTGCGCATTTTTTGGCAGTACTCCCATGAGAGATAAGCCCAACAGGTTTATTTAAAAAGGCATTATAGCTCAAATTATCAAGAGCATTTTTTAAAACACCCGAATAAGACCCTTGATAGACGGGGCTTGCTAGAATAACGCCATCAGCCGTTGCAATGGTTTTTACAAACTGGCGAACTGCAGCACTTGGATTAGCCTCAACCTGCTGATGATAATCTGGATCTGTCATCGGTAAGGGCTGTTCACGCAAATCAACCCAATGGAGTGATGCACCCCGCTTCATGAGGCAATCTGCTAAATAACTGGCTAAAGTTCGTGTTAATGAAGGTTGACGCACAGACCCCAAAATAATTGCTATATTCAACAGGTTTTTCCTTTTTCACGATAAGTCTTACGCAAGGCTTATAAAGAATTGTAAGTAAAATGACGCATATCGCTATACTGTTCATAAAGAGCAATTGTGATGATACTGCATGGTCATAGAATCAATACATGCTAACAAGATTGTTGACAAAACAACACCTCAAAACCACACCTCAAACTTGCAAGCGAATGTCAGTGCTTTCATTAATATTAAAACGCGTGATCTTTAAAATAGTGTCTGTCTCGCTGTGTTAGAAGCGCTTTTATGAGTATATTCTGAGCGATTGGCTTGCAAGATCCCCAATGAAAAATGGAAGATATCGTCATATTTTGATTTATATATTTTGAATGATCATTGATCCTTTTTAATTAGAATAAGAGAGTTGTAAGATTTTCTCATTTCAAATGCTCTTATTGCGTGATCATTTGCACATCAATGGAAGTGACTTTTTTCATGTTTAAAGTGGGGGGGCGGAAAACAAGGGGGCGGAAAAAAATTGAGAAAAGAATAAAAATGTTTCTATCTTTTCAAGGGATAAGGGCTGTTGTAGGGCGCGCGTGCGGTATGGCTGTTTGTAGGGGGCGCGGGTATGGCTGTTGTAGGGCGCAGGGGGTAAGGTTGTTGTAGGGGCAGAGCGGGAGTATGGCTGTTGTAGGAGGCAGTGGATAAGGTTGTTGTAAGGGGTAGTGGGCGGCGTATGGGCATGGTGCTGGGTTATACTTTTTATTGAAACAATGGTGGTGATAGAGTTTATAGTAAGGGGGATATATTCATGAGGGCGCTATTATTATCCCCTTCATGGGGGCTGTTCATGAAATGGGGTGGAGGCGCGTTGGTTTAGAAGTGTTGAGAGACGTTTCTTTAAAACAAGCACGTGAATTGGCAAAATTGAAGTTATTGGCAACATAAATATGCAATACAAGTGTTCTCTTCGGTATTCTGTTTGACGATAATGGACGGAATTTTACTTGAGAGATTGTTCGTGTCCTTATAAAGTTAGGGATAAACAGTTGTATAAAAAGGAAGAGCAAATGAAGGGGGAAAATTCCACATTTTATAACAAACTGTGCTCTGTTGTTTTTGGAAAATCATCTCGTTCTTATAAAGATCATATTATTATTTTTCTTATTTCTATCCTTATTGGGATAGGTCATAAAGCTCTTTTGATCCCATTAGAATCCAAGTGGTCGTTGAGTGTATCGCAGGATAGCACTCTTTTAGCGCTCTTTGTGCTGCGTGAAGTCATCATGGTATGTGTTGTTGCCTTGATGCTTGTTTTATTGGTGCTTTATCTCATCTTAACGTATTTGTTGAAAAAAAAGATTCAGCAGTTAAAAGAGGTTATCCAGCAACGGGGTCACACAACCGATCAACAAAATAATCCGTCAAAAAAAGATAGAGAAAAAATAAGCCGTTTTTTTATCGTATACTTTTGGTTGATATTTCTGCTAGACGTCTTTTTTCCTGCGGGTGTTGTCATGCTCATTTTAGAATTTTACTATTTTGTTTTCAAGCAGGTGAGAACGTATCGTAAAGTGAGACGGGTATTAAAACGGGTAAGAAAAGAGAGTGACAAGGCGCTTTTGTAGCTATCGTGAGGGGAAGAGGCAATGTTTGGAAGCTCGTGACATAGAGAAGAGGGGCTGAATGGTTGGAAAATCATCAGGCAAAGAGGAGAGCCTATTTTCGTTTGTAATGAGGAGGCTGCTCTTAATCATTTGGAAGAGCAACCGCGCTTTTAGAAAGTTTGGGTTTTTTGTTGAAAATAAGGGAAGCGCTATGCATCGCACTTTTAGTGGTTCTTAAAAAAGCGAGCATGAGATAAAGAAATGCATTTTTCATAAAAAAAAGGAAGAGCAATGAAGGGGAAAAATTCAGCATTTTATAATGAACTACGCCATTTTTTCGAAAAAAGTGTTTTTTCTATGCGAGAGCGTGTTGTCATTTGTTTTCTCTCACTCATTATTGAGCTATGGAACAGGATTTTCTTTCTTGAGCTGTGGAACAGGATTCTCTCTCTCATCCTTGGATAGCAAAGAGTACAACATTTTCTCTCTTGAGTTGTGGAACAAGATTTTCTTTCTCCTATCCTTGGGTAGCAATGGAGAACGGACAGGGTGGTGGGATACACCTCTTTTTCTCTCTCTGTATGCGTTTTGGAAAGTTATTATAGTGTGTGTTTTGGTCTTGTTCCCAGTTATATTGATACTCGGCATCATATTGTGGTTTTTGTTGGTAAAAAATATTCGGAAATTGAAAGGAATAAACCAGCAACGGGGTAAAATAACCGATCAAAAGGATCGATATAAAGAAAGTGTGAACTGGAAAATGGACGATATTCTTGTCATGATATTTGTTTTCGTGCTTATGTGCGTGACATTGGTGGTTGCTTTTATTCCCATGATGATTTTAGAACTTTATTATGGTGTCTTTAAGCAGGTGAGAACGTATCGTAAAGTGAGACGGGTATTAAAACGCGTAAGAAAAGAGAGTGACCAGGCACTTTTGTAGCTATCGTGAGGGGGAAGAGGCAATGTTTGGAAGCTCGTGACATAGAGAAGAGGGGCTGAATGGTTGGAAAATCATCAGGCAAAGGGGATAGCCTATTTTCGTTTGTAATGAGGAGGCTGCTCTTAATCATTTGGAAGAGCAACCGCGCTTTTAGAAAGTTTGGGTTTTTTGTTGAAAATAAGGGAAGCGCTATGCATCGCACTTTTAGTGGTTCTTAAAAAAGCGAGCATGAGATAAAGAAATGCATTTTTCATAAAAAAAAGGAAGAGCAATGAAGGGGAAAAATTCAGCATTTTATAATGAAC
>NZ_JAQITE010000150.1 GCF_028618595.1 Bartonella sp. AU18XJBT
GCATCCCATTATGCACGGTTAGGAAACTTAGATAAATCTCGTTTAACGTCAATTGAAAAATCAATTATTGATGTGCGTAAAGAAAATATAGTGATTATGCGCAAGCTTTACGAAAAAATGCAAGCCAAAGCTATTGGTATAGATTTCTAACTCAATAAAGTACTCATAACAAAGCTTTTTACATTAATTTATTCACACATCTTTAAACGTAATGATTAAATGAAAATCTCTCGTTTATATAGCTTTTTTGAAGGGAAAAACTGTCAAATGAGATATCCCTGCTGGTTTCTTTATTCGTTCAATCAAAAAAACTTCATTTCTCATTTTCTTAGTGCTATTTGTATTCTTCATAGCAATATTTAGCTAAGTCTAAAGTCATCTTTGTATATGCCAAATTTGTATTCGAAATGTAATTGTGAATCACTTAAATTAATTGAAAATATATTCATTATTGTTTGAAATATATTTTCATCATGAATAGAAAAACTAAAAAGTTTTCTTTCATTATGAAAATCTGAAATGGTTAGTGTTATTTCTTTTTTGCTTTTTCCTTTAATAAAAAACCATTTTGCCTATCGTTTAATGTGGTAATTAAGACAAATGCACTATGGGCTTTTAACATATCAGAAAGAGGTCATTTCTCTGCAAGTTTACAAGCGCATTTTTTGAAAATGAATAAAACCATACCAACCCTTGCGTTGATTTTTGAATTGACCGAAGGGGGGCGTTTTGAAATCAATAAAGATGCCCTTCAAACAGCTTTGCGTTGGGAAAAATATTTGATAAGCCATGCAAAGCGTCTTTATGCGGCGGGGGATACATTAACAGCAGAGCGCGCAAAATTAATTGTTGAACGATGTGATCATTTACCCGATATTTTTACAGCAAGGGAT
>NZ_JAQITE010000151.1 GCF_028618595.1 Bartonella sp. AU18XJBT
CTGAGGTTTATGGCTCTGTTTATGGCAATGCCAAGGTTTCCTATCATGCCAAGGTCTGGGGTAAAGCCTATGGCAATGCAAAATTAAACAGTCAAAGTAAAGTAAGTGTCGTTCCTAAAAAATGTGAGGTTTATGAAAATGATAATATTATCAAAATTACGGATACAGACAAATAAATGACAAGCATGGGGGGGCGTGCATTCTTTAATGGCTATAAACGCATATAAAATGCATTGCTAATAAACATATCATAAAAGAGAGAGTTTAAAAAAGAAAGCCGTGCCAATTGATATGACGCGGCTTTCAAATTTTGATTCTAATGATTAAAATTAATCACCTACATGGAGTAATGAATGCATATATACAAAATGTATCATATTGCAAGCGCTCTATGAGAGATATGAAAACTTATCAAAAGAAACGTAAACGATGCGTATGATCTTTAATCACTCATTTGAATAAGAGAGCCTATAAACGCTTTTCATTGCTATCAAACGTATCAAACAAATCAAAACGCTTGGTAGCTTTAACAAAACGGTTTTTACATTTACGTGCGTTGGTTTTTAAAGCAGCGTTTCATAAGACAAATAAACAAACGCTTTTATAAAATGTAAGGTTTTCAAGATTTTGCTCTGCTGTGAAATCTAGATCTTTGTTTTTTCGTAAATGAAACGTTCTTAAGAACAAATGGTCACTAAGTTATAACTGTGATAAAAAGAAGTTTTAACGTTTCTTATAAAAATCTCATTGTATGTTTCAAACGTTTAAACGTGCATTTAAAGAGGTTCTCATAAGCTATTTGTACTTTTCATTAAAACCTAATTTCTTTGCAAATTAACCAGCTCAATTTTGAGTTGGTAAAATCAACCAATCCAGT
>NZ_JAQITE010000152.1 GCF_028618595.1 Bartonella sp. AU18XJBT
CTCCTTCTGCACCTGTTGAACCAAAGCCTTCTACATCTTCTGACTCTTTAGATTCTTCGTCTCATCTTCCTATATCGCTTGATGTTCAGTCGAATCTCCAAATTAGAGCTGTTGTTCCGCAAGTGCCAACTTATCTTCTTTTGCCAAATGCTTTATTTCATGCTGGTTTAGTGGATATGATCACGCAAAATAAGATGTTAGAGACAACGCGGAATGCTTTTCATTCCTCTTGGAAAGATGATGAAAAGACGGTCTTTTTTCTGCATGCTTACGGTGGTAGCCATCATTATACTTCCAATTTATCTGCTTTTGAATATGGCTATGGCGCTGAGCTCGATTATAATGCATTCGAAGCAGGTGTTTTGTTAAACGAGATTGAGAATTTATACAGTCGTACATTCTTTGGGGCTTTGGGGAACTATGGAAATCTTTCTCTAACCCCTCAGGATGTTAAACAAAGTAGAAAAAGCGCATTTGATAAATGGTCTGTTGCTGCCTATGGAAGTTTCCAGCATGATACGGGTTTTTATATAGACGGGGTGTTATCGTATGGACTTTTTAAGGGAGATGTTTTGACCCTAGCACGGGGTAAGATTGTGGCGTTAAAGGGAAAACAGTTTAGTGGTTCTTTAACAAGTGGCAAAACGTTTGCAACAAGGTATAAAGGTGTTGTTTTTGATCCGCAGATTCAGATTGTTTATCAACATCTTCAGTTTAATCCGGCATGTGATGTTGATAATCTTGATGTTGATTTAGGAAAATTTCATCAATG
>NZ_JAQITE010000153.1 GCF_028618595.1 Bartonella sp. AU18XJBT
CTTATATAAAAAAGGGTCAAATGAATCACGTATAAAAATGTGGATTCCTAAGTGGATTCTTATAAAATAATTACAAACAAACTATTGACTTTATTTCGTTTTTTGATATTATATCGAATATACCTTTACTGAGATACTGAAGTGCTACTTTTGCTAAATGTGGATTAAAAACCACAATGGAATGCCATTCGGTTTTGTCTATTCTCTTATTGGTTGCCTTGTCTGTGTAGCTCTCAGACGTTGCCATTCGAAAATTGACCACCTCACCACCAGAAGGCATAGTTTTACTTTCTGGATTGGCACCTAAATAACCAATTAAAATCACTTTATTAAGCATGTTTGTAAGTTCCATTAAATGATGTAAAAATCATAACATGTTTTATGTGTTTTTACAATATTTTCAGTTAGCTAATAACAATTATTTAAAGTGTTACATTATGTGCTAAATCACTAAAGCGTGTAAAATCGGACTGAAAGGCAAGGGGAACGATTCCAGTCGGACCATGGCGTTGTTTTGCTATAATAACCTCGGCTTTACCCTTGGCTTGCTCCATTGCCTCTTGCCACTTTCTATACTCAGCAGTGCCTTCTTTGGGTTCTTCATTTTTGAGATAATATTCTTCACGATAAACAAACAACACAATGTCGGCATCTTGCTCAATTGAACCAGATTCACGTAAATCAGAGAGTTGTGGACGTTTATCGGTTCGGTTTTCTACTTGACGTGAAAGTTGTGACAAAGCAATGATGGGAATATTGAGTTCT
>NZ_JAQITE010000154.1 GCF_028618595.1 Bartonella sp. AU18XJBT
TGTAGTTTGACAGTAGGTTTTATACTAAGTGGGAAGAGGTTGGATTAGGTAGGAATACGTGGTAATTTGTTGTTTTTATGGTTATTTTTTAGCATTAAATGCGGGTTTTGTCAAAATAGATTTTGACACCTAAAATTGTAAAAAAGAGTTAAAAAGAGCGAAAATTGGAATTTAGGGGTAAAAATGAGAGAAGGCTTTGAAAGGTCTTTGAAGACCCTTTGAAAAATTTTGAAAAGTCTGTGAAAGCCCAGAAAACCGCCTTTGAAGACCCTGTGAAAAAAATCAATACAAAAGCTCAATTGACTCCAAAATCAGCCCAAAATAACCAAAAAAGCAAAAAAGATTTTCACCTATTGATGATTATCTATTTTTAGAGGCAATATATACTTATTAATCAAAAGGTTATATTATTTTTTTAATGTAAAAAGATTTTCATATCGATTTTTCATATTAAAGGGGCATTAAGCCGTATTTTGTGTAGTTTCTAGATGTACTCTTTCAGCCTCTATTTGACGTTTTAAATGAATTTTAAGAAGAGGGAAAGTTGCTTCGACTTCTTCCATGTCGTTGATGTCTTGAACAAGCTCTTGCAGTTTTTTATAAAGTTCCGCCGCGAGTTCCGCTATATCTTCAGGGGGGAGTTTTATTTTAGCATCGCGATAGGTTGTGTAAGCTATGCGACCAAGCTTTTTCATGAGTCCAGTAGGAATGGTAGGCGCTTTAAAACCTGATGTTTTCGCCTTTGCCA
>NZ_JAQITE010000155.1 GCF_028618595.1 Bartonella sp. AU18XJBT
CCTTGAGCGGTGTAAGCCCAATTGCGTGGTCCGTAGGTTTCATAAGCGTTGAAGACATTATCAATCCGTTGGGATTGTTGTTTTTCTTGTCGCATAAGGGCTGCAAGTCTTCTTTGTTCTGCTTCTTCTTGTGGGTAGCGAAATTTCACAAGGAAATATGTTTCTTGTCCAGATGAAATTTCCCCATCTTTGATCGTAAGTTCAAATTGATAGGAGCGCTTTGAGCCATCAAGCTTTGTGGTGACGACTTGGAGATTGGTAATGGGTTGGACTTCTCTTGCTTTAAGGAAAAGAATATTGCCAGCGGGGGCGACTTCCCATGCAACACTGTTGCCAATTGCCACATGGGCAATTTCTTCATTGGGAGAAAATTCTATTTGTACCGATGAGCGTATGGAGCCAATAATTTTTGTGACATTATAAGCATCATAGTTGATAAAGCGAATGCGGCTATCGCTTGGCGCGCGGGTGGGAAAAACACTCGCGTAGCTTATATTTGTCAAAGAAAAGGCAACAGCAATCCTAAGAATGAGAAAAAGGAATTTTTTTGTCATGATCAGTTGACCACTTCCGGATCGGTTCTATATTCATTAACAATAAACCCTAGAGGATTTATCAAACGGTTTTGGACAGAGATAGGGGCATTTGTATATTCAAAGGTGAGTGTTGCAACCCAGTGGGTGATGAATTCTTTGTTGTTGTCGTTGTTACGCACAGTTCTGTAGTAACGCACTTG
>NZ_JAQITE010000156.1 GCF_028618595.1 Bartonella sp. AU18XJBT
GGTGCTCAGTTGATTTCTCACACCGATCTTCATGAAGCTATTTCTCTTTGGGAAGGGCGGTGTTTGGGGATTGCCGAAATCAACAAAGTGCTCAAAGCGGTGACCAAGCTTTATATGAAGCGCGGCTATATTGCGGTGCGGGCTTATTTGCCTGAGCAAGATTTAAGCGGCGGTCATCTCAAGATTGTTGTTGTTGAAGGTGTGATGGAAGATATCACTCTTGATGGGCATAAAGTTGGAAGGAAATCTCAAGGAGAAATCACCACGGCTTTTCCAAACCTTATTGGGAAGCCGACCAATCTGCGCCAGATAGAGCAAGGGCTTGATCAAATCAATCGGCTTTTTTCACGCCAAGCCACCATTAATCTTGGTGCGGGTGGCAATTCGGGTGGTTCGATACTCGATGTTCATATTGAAAAACAGAAACCTTGGCTTATCACGCTTTCCAGCGATAATCTTGGTGCTAAAGCAACAGGAATTTATCAAACGCGCTTGAGCCTTTCTTTTGATGATCTGTTAGGGATCAATGATCAATGGTCGTTTAGCTATCAGCGTTCTATGGATGGTAGTCCGTATCATTTTTCTCACAAGCGCCCCAATAGTGATACTCTAACGGGATCCTTTTCTCTTCCCTATGGCACTTGGACAACAGGTTTTGATGGGACGTGGAGCCAATATCATTCGAGTGTTAAGGGAATATTTTCCGATATTATGACTG
>NZ_JAQITE010000157.1 GCF_028618595.1 Bartonella sp. AU18XJBT
ACATTGCCAAGCAGATTATGGGGCGCAAACAAAACCAAATGGTCAATGCAGGAGACCGTGCGGGCTCACAAATTATGGAACTTGATGATGCGCTTGATGATCTTGAATCCAATCGTTTTGTTTTAGGGGAACATCATTTATCCTTAGCAGTTTTTGCTGATACGCCGCAAGAGTTAGCGGATAATCTTGCCAAAGCGCGTTCTCATCTTACAAATGGTGGGGCTGTGATTGCGCGGGAAGATTTAGGGTTAGCGGCGGCTTGGTGGGCACAATTGCCTGGCAATTACGCCTATCGCACCCGCTCTGGTGCGATAACAAGCCGCAATTATGCAGCGCTTTCTCCATTTCATTCTTTTCCGGTTGGGAAAATAGATGGCAATGTGTGGGGACCCGCGGTAGCCTTGATGAAAACCTCTGCTGGTTCACCATTTTATTTTAACTTTCACTTTGGTGATTTAGGCAATACGTTTGTTTGTGGTCCTTCTGGTTCTGGGAAAACGGTTATTGTCAATTTTCTTTTAGCACAACTTCAAAAGCATGATCCCAATATGGTCTTTTTTGACAAAGATCGGGGTGCAGAACTTTTTGTCAGAGCGGGTGGCGGCACTT
>NZ_JAQITE010000158.1 GCF_028618595.1 Bartonella sp. AU18XJBT
GCCAACAATTATGTTCTCTATAAATCAAGCAACAATAACTTCACTTTTGGCAGTGCTATCTCTCTATTAGGCGCACACCAACATAAAACCGAAGATATTGTGGGGCTTGATGATTTTAGAGCTAAGATCAATGAAGATCTCACAAGCTATGGGCACCTCACAAGCCCCAATGAATGGAAAAACTACAATAAATTTACCAGCAAAGTCACCATGAGTGGTGGCTTAGAACTGTTAGGCAATTCCTCGTTTAACCTTATCCATAACAACAAAGTCGTTAGCAGTTTAAGCACAACAGGAAGCTCGCTTAAAGGACCGCTGAAAGTGGATGGTGATCTTGTTTATACGAAATCAGAAATAGATATTCTCAAGCAGGAAATTAAAAACATCAAAAAAGATTTGATTAATAAACTCATTATTGCCGATGCTGAATTGCTCTATACACAGGATGGAAAAATTCAATGGCCAGATTGGGTGACGAATAAAACCAAAGTTGAGATCCAAGCATGGGGCGGCGGAGGTAGTGGTGGTTCCTCTTGGTCTTATGGCGATGGCGGCGGTGGCGGAGGAGGAGGTTGTTCCGTATGGTATGGCTATAAA
>NZ_JAQITE010000159.1 GCF_028618595.1 Bartonella sp. AU18XJBT
TTTGGCATGAGAAAATCCTATGCTATTCATGATCTCTCATGAAAAATAATGGATTATCTTTATAAATCAATGTGACGGTGCTGTTATGAAGAGAGCTCCTTGCACATCCTCATAGTCCATAGAGATTAATTAGGTATCATTTTATATTCTGTACACAGATGAAGTATTTTTATAAAATGCTCTATCTTGCGTAGAAAAAGGAATAGCCTGTTAAGACTTTAAAAAGAATCCCCCCTCAATGCTTGTCCCTCTTTTTTCCATGAGAGGTTCAAATTGATAGGCCTGTTTGAAAAGGAACACTTTTTATGCCCTTAAAGATACTGCTCTTGTATCAAGATCACTTACTCCGGTGAAAATTGGAGTTTTGCGAGGTAAGCATAGACGCCATTTTTTGCCACAAGTTCTGCATGGGTTCCTTCTTCCACAAGAGCGCCTTTATCCATCACGAGAATGCGATCAGCCTTTAAAATTGTTGCCAAACGATGTGCAATGACCAAGGTTGTACGATTTTGCATCAATCCTTCTAAGGCATTTTGCACCAACTTTTCACTGTTTGCATCTAAAGCAGATGTTGCTTCATCAAGAAGC
>NZ_JAQITE010000016.1 GCF_028618595.1 Bartonella sp. AU18XJBT
GTCAAGAAACGAAGTAAACAAGAACAAGATCTCACACAAACAGAACAACAACTCCTTCGCGAGATGATAGAGACCTATCAAGGCTTAAAGATGATGTCACGCCTCATGAAATTGATAGCCTTTATTGCCTTTATGTTTGTAATAGATTTTTCCCGTTTTGTGGACGCTATAGAGAATAGCTTCTCACACCTCAAAAAGTGGATAACAAAAAGTTAAATATCAAACCTCTCCTTTAAAATATGATGAAACAAGAATTTACACAAACATTGTTTGCGTGGATGGGTGGTAAACACTATCTACGTAAGAAAATTATACCGATTTTAAATAATATTGATCATGAAACCTATGTTGAACCATTTTTAGGCTCTGGTGTTATTTTCCTCAATAAAAGACCAGCAAAATATTCCGTTATTAATGATTTGAATGGAGAGATCACGAATCTGTTTCAATGTGTTCAAAATGACTTTGAAGATTTAGCCAAACGACTAGAGTGGTTTGTTTGTTCAAGACAGTTGTTTTTTGAACTTGCGGCTATTGAACCAGAGAGCCTTTCCAAAATTGAAAGAGCCGCACGCTTTTTGTTTCTCCAACGTTGTGTCATGTATGGGAAAGAAGATTATGTTTCTTTTAGATTTGGAAGAAAAAGAACGGCAGACCCGATAAGCTGTTATCAAGGATGAGACGTGTTAGACAGAAGCTTCTTGATACGACAATCTTAAATTTATCGTGGGATCGGGTTGTCGAACTTTTTGATGCACCAGACAGTTTATTTTATCTAGACCCGCCTTATCTTGTAAAGAAGAAGTGTTATAGTTCTGGAAATTTTGTTGAAGATGATTTTGTGAAGATGGCAAAAGTTCTCAGAGGGATCCAAGGTAAATTTGTCTTGAGTCTGAATGATTGTGATGCGGTTCGAGAGATTTTTAGGGATTTTGACTTTTTAGAATTAGAGACCCTTTGGACAGCAGGTACGGCTAAAAAAATACCCCAAAAAGAACTCTTGATTCGCAATAATTGAGAACACGCTACAAAATTCTATTCCCCAACTTTTATTTACGCATCCCTCACTTAAAAAAACATATGGAAAATCAATAAATTATTTTTGATAAAAAAACATGGTGCCCAAAAGAGGACTCGAACCTCCACGCCTTACGGCACAGGTACCTGAAACCTGCGCGTCTACCAATTCCGCCATCTGGGCTCATAAAATTCATCTAAGCATATGAAACAATTCTGTCAATAAAATTATAGAATTTATGTTTTCAGCTTAAAACGATTGAATTGAATTTTAGGGGGAGATCATGATTTTAGAAGTTTAAGGTGTGAGGACTGTCTTTGATAAAATTGTTGAATCCGGATTAAATGTGTAAATAATAGGAATGCCGGTCGCTAATTCTTGAGATATAATTTCCTCACCGGAGAGACCTTCAAGCGCCATAATAAGAGCACGAAGAGAATTGCCATGCGCTGCGATTAAAACAGTTTGGAAGCGCAAAATATGAGGTTGGATATGGTAAAGATAATAAGGCCAGATGCGCGCACCGGTGTCGCGTAGGCTTTCTCCATTCGGGGGCGCAATCGTATAGGAGCGGCGCCACATTTGCACTTTCTCTTGCCCCCATTGTTGGCGTACTTCATCTTTATTTAAACCAGAAAGATCACCATAATTACGTTCATTTAATGCGGGATTTTTTATCACTTCTAAATCAGATTGTCCCATTTGTTCTAAAATGTGTTGAGCTGTTTTTTGAGCACGCTGTAAGGCAGATGTATAAGCGATATCAAACTTCAAACCATATTCTTTCAGTTTTTTTCCTGCTGCTATCGCTTCTGCATGGCCTTTTTCTGTTAAATCGGGATCTTTCCAACCGGTAAAAAGGTTTTTGAGATTCCATTCACTTTGTCCATGACGAATGAGTGTAAGTATGCGTCCCATTATGAATTGCCTCTATTCTATTGATTGTTTAAAATTCATCGTTCAATCCCAAAACATCGAGCATTGAATAAAGACCGCTTTCATGATTTTTTGCCCACAAAGCTGCTTTTAATGCGCCATTGGCAAAGATAGAGCGTTCTTGCGCTGTATGTGAAAAAACAATGCGCTCATAGGAACCGGCAAAAATGACACTGTGTTCTCCAACAACTGTTCCACCACGTGAACAAGAAAAGCCAATGGAGCCTTTTTCGCGCTTACCTATATAACCATTGCGTTCGTTGACACGCACATCTTGCAGCATAACATTGCGCCCTTCAGCTGCTGCTTGCCCAAGAAGAAGGGCTGTTCCAGAAGGGGCGTCAACTTTGTTAGCGTGATGCATTTCATAAACTTCGATATCAAAATCATCGGCTTCTAATGCTTTAGCGGCTTTCTTTACAAGGTTGGCTAAAAGATTTATTCCAAGGCTCATATTTCCGGATTTGACAATTGTTGTATATTTCGCAAAATCTGCAATTTTTTCTTCTTCTGTTTTGCTAAATCCTGTGGTGCCAATAATATGGACAAGGCTTTTTTGAGCAGCGTAGTCAGCATAAAGAATACTGGCTTCTGGTTGTGAAAAATCTAAAATACCTTCTGTATTAGAAAAGGCATTTTCGGGATCGTCAGTGATGCCAATCCCAAGAGAATCTGAACCAATTAAAGCACAGGCATCTTTTCCTACAAACGGTGAGCCTTTGCGTACAAGAACAGCACAAAGCTCTACATCTCTCCTCTGCTGGATTGCTGTAATGAGTTCACGTCCCATTCTTCCATTTGCACCAACAACTGTAAGGCGCATTTTTATCTCCTTATGATACTTTACTGTGCAGTATAGGCAAATTCTTGCCTTCTTTCCAATGGTTCTTTTTCTTTATAGGAAAAATTTTTTTCCTGCTTTAATTTATCTTGTTGTGCTGTAAAACACTGTTGTTTAGAGCAAGTGATATAAGATCTAAAAATTAAAATAGAGATGTTTTTCGTTAGAGTGCGTGATGAATATTCCTAAATAAGATTTACTTATGAAATCTAATGAAGATTGTGTATTATTTTACGTTTTTGTTTCTTTCGTTCTTTAAGGGGGAGCATTCTTCATGCAAAACAAGACCTTCCAAACAAAATACACCTATGTTGTCAATTCATGCGCTTGTCTTAAAGAAATATTTTTCAATACCTCTAAACTTATTTTATGATAGTGCTCGTGAGTGGTATTAGATGAGAGTATCCATGAATAATATAAAATCTATTCTGCGCTACTATCTTTATGCTTCATAAAAGAGCAAATCAACACTATCATACTTTTTGTTAGTCTTTAATGTTGTAATAATCCTTGGCACTTAGGCATTTTCATTCTTTTCTTTAATATTTTTTTACGCACCAATTTCATTTGTGACGCATAAGAAAGCGATTTTGATTGTTTTAAATGTGATGAAGGTAATGAGAAAAAGGTATTTGGAATTGATGATTAAAGGTAAAAATAATTATTTATCATTTTATATCAATATGTTATAAATAAATCACGTGAAAGGGGGCAAGGGATGAACAAGAAGTTGGATTGTTTACACACAAGAGTTGGTCGGATTCTTCATCTTTTAGGAAAGTCAGTTGAAAAAATTGTTATGTTGTAAAAACGCATGAGGAGGCTTTGTTTATTATAGAGCAAATAGTATATATGTTATACAATGCATTTTTTCATATATTGGGGAGAATGGGGTATAACATGCGTTTATTATTGTTATTTTATTTGTCTAGCTTCCAATGATGCTACAACCCTTGTATTTAAAGAGAGCCTTTCTTTTTTGTGACACGACAAAAAAGTGATTTTTTTGATTCAATTGTAATGGGTCTTATTCTCTGTTTAATATGATTATAAATCAATGTATTATTATATTGTTTATACGCACGCATAAAAATTCATAAACCTATAAATATCCTTTAGATAAAATATCGCTCCTACCTTTGTTTGTGAGAAAAGGCTAGAAATCAAGATCTGCATAGTGAGCGCTTGCAACAATTCCGCGGACGCGATCTGTTAAAAGAGAACGAAAAGAAGGGCGTGATTTAATTCTCATATACCAGTCTTTAGCAGCAGGAGATTGTTCCCAGTCAACTTCCCCTAGAAAGTCAAGGACAGAAATAGAGGCTGCTGCTGCTAGGTCAGCATAGGACAAGGTAGAACCGACTAAGCTATCGCGAGACGCACAGAGCCAATTGAGATAGTTCATATGTGGTAAAATATTGGCACGTGCATTACGTAAAATTTGTGAATTAGGAGCACCACCGCCAATGGCAAGTGGCATTTCACGTTTATGGATTCGTTCTCGTACGATATGGCGCGTTGCTTCATTTTCGAATTTATTTAAAAACCAGTCATTGAGACGGCGTACTTCCGCACGATCTAAAGGATTTTCCGGAAAGAGCTTATTGTCTTGTCGTAAACTTCCATGTGTTTCGTCTAAATATTCGCAGATAACAAGAGGACCTGATAATGGAACCTCGTGTTCATCGAGAAAAACAGGAACATGACCAGCGGGATTGAGGGCTAGAAATTCGTGTCTTCTTGCCCATTCATATTCTTCAATCAGTTGAGTGGCTACACCATATTCCCCAAGAATGAGGCGTATGAAGCGTGAGGCAGCGGATAGGGGAGAGTGAAAAAGTGTCAGCATAATTTACACTATCAAATAGAGTTGATGAGAATTCTTTCAAGTAATTATTTTTATAAAGATGCTTGACTAGAAGTACAAGATCATTAGTATTTGCTAGCAATTATAATTAATAAATTGTTAATGATAGGAATTGTTCTCTTATGCGATGGTTTGCAAAATGGCAGCACGTAATTCTTCTAAACCGAGAGCTTTTTCTGAAGATGTTACAAGAAGCTCAGGATAAGCTGCTGGGCGTTTGAGAAGCTTTGTTTGTGTGCTCATAATTAATTTTTCCAAGGCATTTGATTTGATTTTATCGCTTTTTGTCAAAACAATTTGATAAGAAACGGCTGCTTTATCAAGGAGAGCAAGAACATCTTCATCATTATTTTTTATTCCATGTCGTGAATCAATCAAGATATATACACGTTTTAATGTTGTGCGACCCCGTAAATAGCTAAAAATCAAATTCGTCCACGCATCAACAAGATTTTTAGGAGCAGCAGCAAAACCATAGCCAGGCATATCTACTAATGCTAGAGGAGGAAGATCTCCTAGTTGCCCACTGAAGCCATCGGGGACAAAATAATTAAGCTCTTGAGTCCGTCCTGGTGTATTTGAGGTACGTGCTAAGCTTTTTTGTTGAACGAGTGCGTTGATTAAAGATGATTTCCCAACATTGGAACGTCCTGCAAATGCAATTTCTGGTGGTCCTTCGGGGGGGAGAAAACGTATTGTTGGCACACCACGAATAAAAATCCAATTGCGAGAAAAAATTCCAGAAAGGGAAGAATCTCTTGTCATTCATGCACTTCTTTTTTAGGTAATTTTCTCCAGATGGCTTTCAGATTATCAAAAAGCTCAATTTTAACTCCTTGGCGCTTCATCATGATACCTTGCTGAATGATTGACAATATATTGTTCCATGCCCAATAGATGACGAGACCAACAGGGAAAGAGGCGAGCATAAAAGTAAAGACAACAGGCATCCATGTGAATATCATTGCTTGGGTTTGGTCTTGAGGAGAGGGATTCATACGCATTTGTAAAAACATCGTTATTCCCATAATCAAAGGCCATGCACCAATCATAAGAAATGTTGGCGTTGTATATGGCAAGAGACCAAACAAGTTAAAAAGAGAAGTTGGATCAGGTGCCGCTAAATCTTTAATCCAGCCAAAGAAAGGGGCATGGCGCATTTCAATGGTGATATAAAGAACTTTATAAAGAGCAAAGAATATTGGGAATTGAACCAACATTGGCCAACAGCCTGCAAGGGGATTAATTTTTTCGGTTTTATATAGTTCTATTATTGCCTTTTGTTGTTTGGTTTGGTCATCGGGATATTTTTCTTTTATTTCTAGCAACCGCGGTTGTAGAAGCTTCATGCGTGCCATAGATTTATAAGATTTATTGGCTAGAGGAAAAAGAAGAGTTTTTAAGAGCACTGTGACAAGAAGGATGGCGATACCAAAATTCCCTGTTTGTTTATAAAGAATATCAATGAGGGAAAACATTGGTTTGGTGATGAAATCAAACCAGCCCCAATCAATTAAAAGAGCAAACTTTTTAATTTTTAGATCATTTTGATAATTATTAATAATTTCAACTTGTTTTGCACCAGCAAAAAGATGATTTGTAACAGTTTTTGTTTCATTTGGGGCAATCGTTAAAGGCGATCCTAGCAAGTCAGACTGATAATGCGTTTGCAAACGATCAAAATAAATAAAACGGCTTGTATACTCTTTATTTTGCGGGGGAATAACTGCTACAGCCCAATATTTATCGGTAATACCAATCCAACCTCCTGTTACTTTGGAGAAAGTCATGCTCTTTTGCCCATTATCAGGATTTGGGTCAAGCTCTGCTAAGGTTTTATATTTTTCAGTTTTGAGCGAATCTCCTGCAATACCTATCATACCTTCATGAAGTAAATAGGTTGCATTTGTATGTTCTGGTGGTGCTGCACGTGCAACGCGGGCATAGGACGAGAGATATATTGGTTGATCACTTTCATTACTGATAGAATCCTCAATGGTAAACATGAAATGATCATCAACAGAAAGGGTCCGCCGGAAGATTTGTCCCTGTCCATTATTATAAATTAAAGTGATGGGTGTTGAAGGCGTCAGGATTGTATTGTTTCCCTCTACTTGCCATTTTGTATCCGATTGTGGCAAAGCTTTTGCTGGCAAAGACGCACTTGCAAAACCAAATTCAGCAAGGTAGGTTGTTTTGAAACCTTTAGGATTTAGCAAATCGATTTCCGGTGATTTTTTATCGACTGTTAAACGATATTTTTTGAGGTGAAGATCATCAAATTGTGCACCAACAAGATTAATAGAGCCTTCCAGTTCATTGGTTTTGATCACAATACGCTCTGTTTTAGCCAATACAGCTTTCCGGATTTCAGGGGTCATTGGCTGTTCGATGATAGATGTTGCGTGATGCGTTGAGGTATCGTCAGAAAAATTCGTCGTGGTATTCGAAAGGGCTGATTGTTGTTTTGACAATTGCTGTGTGATAACTTGTTGTTTTTGTAACTTTGCTTGTTTAGGAGCAACATGAAGAAACTGCCATGCGATGAGCACTACGAAAGATAAGCCAATAGCGATAAAGAAATTGCGGTTATATTCCATCCGTACACCCTTGTTGTTGTTGCTGATGTTTTATTTTTGGTTTTATTCGCCGATTTAATTCACTAATCAAGGATGTAAAAGGCGCATGTAACACATCACGGTATGCTACAATGACATAATCTGTTCCTGCTTCCATGTGGTTTGATACACCAACTCTTACGGCTTCACGCAAGCGCCTTTTAATACGATTACGTTTCACAGCATTACCGTTTTTACGGGTAACAGTGAAGCCTACACGTGCAAAAAGAGAATCTTTTCTTTCTGTTGTTTGTTCACGAGATTTAATTTCGAGCAAAAATAAAGGACCACGTCGCTTTTCTCCTGTACGGGCAGCCAAAAAGTCTGCTCTTTTGCGAATACGGCAGGGATGTTTTTTCTTCATAAAAGAACATTTCGCAATTTTACTAAATGCCTGCAAGCAGGCATTAGAGGTTCATAATAAAAGCTTCACAACGAAGAAACGCTGAGCAATCCTCAACGGTTGTGAAAATTTAAATGGTTAAGCAGAGAGCCGCTTACGTCCACGAGCACGTCTTGCAGCAATGACTTTACGTCCTCCAGCTGTGGCCATGCGTGCACGAAACCCATGACGGCGTTTACGGACAAGTTTAGAGGGTTGGTAAGTACGTTTCATTTATTTAAATACCGCGGAGTGCGGCCCTTCTTAATCTTCGTTTTATGAGCAGTTATGCGCGAGATGGACAATTTTATCCTATCATACGGCTGTTAATCCATAAGGAAAAATATAAAAAAAGTCAATCTTAGATTGTTCTTCTCGCTCTCTTGAAAGAATACAAAACACCTTAATAACTATCTGTGACACTTTTTTACAATACTGTAAGAGTGTCAGAAAATAACGATTGAGTCTACAGAACATAAATGGCTAGGGCGTTAAAGAACTACAGAAAGTGTGACTGATTACTGTATGTTCAATTTAAAGTTTCCTTTAATATTAAGAGTTTTTTTCAGTTTTTGTTTTTACAAAATTTTTATCAGAACATT
Organism: Bartonella sp. AU18XJBT; assembly: GCF_028618595.1. Taxonomy (GTDB): domain Bacteria; phylum Pseudomonadota; class Alphaproteobacteria; order Rhizobiales; family Rhizobiaceae; genus Bartonella. Next base: position 8,265 of record NZ_JAQITE010000016.1, read on the forward strand.
CATTAAAGTGGTTGTAGCACAAACATGATTGATAGGATTTTATAGCAGATTTTATGTTTGAGATTCTTTATTTAAGGATGGTTTCATCTTTTTAAAGAGATAAGATATAAGTAATTTATACTTTATAATTCTGAGTAAAGTAGAAAATTATCAGGTGATGAACCTGTAAATATTTTTCGTTCATATGCTTGTATTGGCTGCTATTTTTATAGAGAGGAAAGAACGTGGATCCTATTACAAGTGAGGTTGTCCGCAACGTATTACGTACAATCAAAGGACCAGATCTTGAAAGCGATATTGTGTCCTTGGATCTTCTTTCAGAAATATTGATTGTTGATGGTAAGGTTTTCTTTTCCATTACAGTTCCTGATGGAGGTGTGAAAGAATGGGAATCATTGCGCCGTTCTGCTGAAAAGGTGGTATGTGCTTTGGAGGGAGTGGAATCTGTTGTTGTCACACTTACAGCAGAAAAAACAACAAAGGCAGCTCCTAGACGGAGAGCGAATCTCTTACCGATCAAAGTGCCCATAGAAGGTGTGCGGCATGTGATTGCTGTTGCTTCTGGAAAAGGAGGGGTCGGAAAATCTACGATGGCAATAAATATCGCCTTAGCTTTACAAGCTTCTGGTTTCAAGACGGGGGTGATGGATGCTGATATTTATGGTCCATCTTTGCCACGTTTGACAGGACTTGTTAATCAAAAACCACAGCTCATTGGAGAAAAAAAGATTCAACCTCTTGAAAAATTCGGACTTAAATTGATGTCGATGGGATTTTTGGTTGAGGAAGAAAAGCCGGTAGTATGGCGTGGTCCTATGGTTATGGCAGCTGTAACACAATTGTTACGAGATGTTGTATGGGGCCCTCTGGACGTTTTAGTCGTTGATATGCCGCCCGGTACAGGGGATGCACAATTAACGCTTGCCCAACAGGTACAATTAACAGGTGCGTTGGTTGTCTCTACACCCCAAGATCTTGCTTTAGTGGATGCGCGTAAAGCAATAGAAATGTTTATGAAAGTCAATGTTCCTATTTTAGGACTCATTGAGAATATGAGTTATTTTATCGCTCCTGATACGGGAAAACGCTATGATATTTTTGGCTATGGTGGTGCACGGGCAGAAGCAGAACGTCGAGAAGTCCCGTTCTTAGCGGAAATACCGCTTGATGCAGCTTTACGATTTTCTTCAGATGAGGGAATCCCTATTTTTGTTGCTAAGCCTAGTGAAGAGCATGCTAAACTATATCGTAAAATTGTTGATCAAATAAAAAATCAACTCTTCTGAATGGGGGGTATTTAAGAGAGTTTATTAAAACACAACCATGAAAGACATAAAAATAGTTGCTTCTTTATAAGGGGAAGTTTTAATGTGTGAATGGAGTATATAGGTTAAATAAACAAAAAATTATTCATGCGTTTGGATAACCTAAAGGGGAAACCAAATTGAAGAGCTAGAGCAGTGAGGTAGAAAAAATATTGGACTTGAGGCAAAAAGAAGAAGACAGAAAATAAAAATAATTTAGAAAAATTGGAAAAGGTTGTAAAAAATATTTTAAAAATCAATTATTTTCATAAAATGGTATCTTATTCAGATGTAAAAAGTATTTTTTGATATATAGCTCTTTTTTGTTAAGGTGATAAAAATATTTGTCAAGTCTTTTTAGAAGCATTCATTTTTTGCAAAGTAGCTTCAAGAGCCGTTGTTAAAGCATTTCTTCCCCCTTGTTGAGAAAAGTAATTTGACAAAAATTCATTTGTTCCACCCTTTGTTGAAAACTCTTTTTCAAGCAGTGCAAAATCGAGAGATATAGAACGATCCGTTGTTATAATTTTACGCATTTCATCTGTAAGATTTCCAAACATCATGGTAAGAAATTCTGCTGATTGCTGTTTTTTTAACCCCTGTGTTATAAACCATTGATGGGCTGTTTCTATAAAATTAAAATATACTCCCATAAGTGAACCAGCTGTCATAAAAAGATTAAACTGCTCTTCCTTATCCAGCACCAATGTGCCCCCCAATGCGTCAAATAAAGTGCGTAAGAAGGGATGATCGGGATAGATTGGTGTCAAATTTTTGCATTCTGCAACAAAAGGTAATGGAACAGCACGATAAACTTTATGATTAATCCACTTTTCTATTTCTGCTGCTTTTGCCATAGCAAGTACGGAAATAACCAGCTGTTCTGGACGAAAACGAAGAGAGCACAAAATGTCTTCTGCAATTTGGTTGGGCAAGCAAAGAAAAACACAATCACTAACATCGAGCAATGCTTGGTTATTTTCAGCAATCATAACTTTGTCATAAGTGTTTGAAAGGCGCTCTGCTGTTTGTGCATTGCGAGGTGAAACAACAATGGAAGAAACATCAAAGGTGCTGGTCATTAAGCCATTCACCATTGAAGCACTGATTGTACCCGTTCCCAAAAAGCCAAGTTTCATTTCTATTTCTCAGTTTTATATTTTTAAAGGAATCTTAATCAACATTTCAAGTATTTTAACTAACATAAACGCTAATTGAAGAAGCAACACATAACATAGCAAAAATAATCAAGACCAAATAGATTTTAGGCTTGTCAAAGAGAACGGCAAAAGCAGAAAACCAACCAACAACAGCTGCGGCTAATGCAAATAAAAAACCTGGTTTATTCATAAGTACAATATGCATTGCCATTAAACCACCAATAATCAGCGCTCCAAAAACAATGAGCAAACCTGTTGCAAACTTTTCATAATCATCCATATTTTGCTCCTTATAGCGCTCAATTATTACACAATTTTTAACGCATATGTACATAAAAACGAAATGTTTTTTATTGAGTATGGTTAAAACGGGGGCTGCCTTTTATTGATCAGATGTAAAAAATGCAGGGATATGCTGTGGCCAACGCCAAGGTAAAATTGCAATCAAATCAAAGCGTACAGACAAAAGGGCATAATCTTTTTGCCGTGCGAGCCAAATATCGGCAGCGGATTCAATTCGCTTTTCATTCATTCTGGAAACCGCTTCCATTGCTTCAGCCAACGTTGAACGTGCTTTAACTTCAACGATTAACACAAGATTTCCGCGTCGTGCAATTAAATCAATTTCTCCACATTTTGTTTTAAAACGCCTTTCGGCAATGTGAAACCCTTTGCAACGTAGCCACCAAGCTGCCAATTTTTCTGCACGAATCCCTCGATAAAAAGACTTTTGTCTACGTTTTTTTTGTATCATTTTACGCATTTTTTAAAAAGATTAATCGCTGAAAAAGTTCCTGCTTTTTAAAACCGGTTTTTTTTGCAACAAAAGCTGCTGCTTGAGCAGCTGAATGTGTCCGTGCGCGTTCTAATAGCATTTCATCAATTTCTTGATCACTTATCACATTGAAAGAAGAAGATGATTCTCCAACAAGTACAACAATTTCCCCACGAATATGGGTTTGTTTTCTGTAATTTTCTAATAAGTCCCCCAAATTGGAAACATCTACTGTTTCAAACTTTTTTGTTAATTCACGACAAATGGCAGCAGGTCGATCAGCTGAAAAAAGTGTGACCATATCCTGTAAAGTTTCAACAAGACGATGCGGTGATTCATAAAAAATCAAAGTTGCTGGAATCTCTTTTAATTGTTCCAACCGTTTTCGGCGCTGTAGCTTTCGCGCACTCAAAAAACCTGCAAAAAAAAAGCTATCAGTAGGAAGCCCTGTCGGTATCAGAGCAGCTAAAAGAGCGGATGCTCCAGGAATAGGAATAATTTTATGACCAGCTTTACGGGCTTCTTCCACCAATCGAAATCCGGGATCAGAAATAAGGGGTGTTCCCGCATCTGAAACAAGCGCTACTGTTTTGTTTTCTGCTAAAGCCTCTAAAAGCTTCGGACCCGCTTTTTGCGCATTATATTCATGATAGAGAAAAGGTTTTTTTTGAATACCGTAACGTTCCAACAAAACACGAGTTACTCGCGTATCCTCACACGCTAAAATATCAATTCCTGCAAGCACTTGCAAAGCACGAAGCGTAATATCTGCAAGATTTCCGATAGGTGTTGCCACAAGATAAAGCCCTGATTCTATAGCGGGTGCAGAATAAGCATGCGCACCTATAAAATATGCTTTTTCACACATGCTCTTTTCTTTTCATCAAATTTCCCTCTCCACAAGATTTTTATCCATACTCATAAGGCATTTTGGCTCATTTTTTATCATTATAAAGGCTTATCTTACTCGAATAATCTATTACATTACAATAAGATAATCTCATCTTTAATGTCTTAATCTAACATTATTATCTATTTTGATCCGCACTATCTTTTCCAGTAAAATAAGTTCCAGATGTAACCAATATTCTAGCAGTCCCATGATTTTCTATAAAGTTTTTCCTTCGAGAACCAAAAAACAATTTTACCCATGCCACCATTTCACGCGTGGCTGTGCTCTTTTAAAAGCTAAGCTTTTTAGATTATTTCCATAACGTCTATCTTTCAAATATTCTATTGATATAAACATTGTTTTTCTGAGCAAATGTAAACAGCTCCTTTTGAAACACAAACAACTAACTGGCAGCTAACTGTATTGTTATTGATTAAATATAAGTCCTTACCAGAAAAATACTTTATTTTGTCATATTCTCTACAGCTTTAACAGTATAATGGGCACCTTAGATGTTTAAAGCTGGTTTTTATCTTAAATATTTGATTTTTAATGAAGATTTTATCATTTGCATATTGATTAGGAGTTTTAAATATCGTAAAATCATCTCAACGCATCTTATAGCCAATTAATCAAAATCATTTTCGTGCATTTTGGAACCGTCTCAAAGCAAAGATTATTGCATCATTGGGGCTCGCAGAAAAAATGATGCTGTTAGCTTGTACTTTTTATTGCGTAAATATGGAAGTTTTTGTTCACAGGAGTAGGTTATACCTTTTTTGAATAGTGTCGCAAAATAGTTGTCCGATATGTGTTCAGAGCTATCTCTTAAAAACAAACCCATGATTGAACAACACAAGTCTGCTTTAATTTTGGATGCCTTATTTTTTCTGAAGAATATGCTCCCATAAAAAACGTAAATAATAAAAGCGGGGACAATCCGTGATCTCTTCTTTTTAAAAGATATTGTGATGCTTTTGAAAGTTCTACAACCGAATAGACAGATGATAGTAAAGAGAAAAACAGGTTTCTTCCTTTCAGATTTCATATTCTTGCTGAATGAAGCTGTATTTTCATTTCGGAGATTACTCAAATAGAATACGCAATATTTTTGTTCTAGCTACAAAAGCTAGGACGGCGAGCAGAGCTCTCATTTACCTTAATCTTTCTTTTCAATATAACCGCTTGTGTTCAATTTAGATGTTGATTTACAAGAAACAGCGAAAGCACAAGCTTTATAAAAAAACACTCTATAAAACGCGTCATAGAGTGGTTATGAAAGCTATTTTGGTTTTTATCAGCTTGTTTTGCTAATAGCGATAGTCTCCATGGCTTGGCATCTGCTTATTCTTACGGTATTTGTACACATTCATTGCAGTATATTGGTAAAGGCTAGATGCAAGGCTATTATCCTTGATGAAAAAATAAAAGGTTAATGTGATATTAAAGATTTTTTCGGATCATTATCAGTAGAAACATTGAAAAGGCTTGAACAAGCATGCTCTTTATCTCGTTATCTCGCAACGTTTTTCTACATGTTTATGGGGTTTTCTTTAATGAGCATTACTTGGCAAAGTGTAGGAGAAAAAATAAACTTGAAGCGCAGTTTCAGGGGGGGCTCTCAGCTAGTTAAAATGACTGATGTTTCTTATGAGGGGGCTAAAAGCATTTTGGATCATGTGGGGGAAGGGGTAAAGTAGAGCGGCTTATTTTCCTTCAGTTTTTCGAGAAGGGCAGCTGTTTCTTTATCGCAGAATTATCAAGATATATTCATTATTGTTTTGTTATTGAGATAAAAAATTTTTGATAAAAATATGTTATGTTTTTTTTATTGAAAAAAGTCATGCGGTGGGGAGAGTGTTTTATATGAAAATAGAGTCCTTTTTACATTGTGAAAGAACGTATGCAGGAAGGTGATTGATAGATTTCTGATTTGAGGGAAATATTTTCATCCATTGCGTTTTGTATATTTCAATTTTAGAAGAATGAACAATGATTATACATTGGGGAATTACATATTGGGATAGAAGGGCCCCTCATTACCTTGCGGACAGATCCAAGTGATATTTTGGTTCGGATCCTTAATATCGCATGTTTTACAATGTATGCAATTTGAAGCGTTAATCATATAAGTCAGATGATCATTATACTCTAGCCACTCGTAGACAGCGGCGGGACAATAGCGTGTAGAGGGTCCTCCATAGATTGCATATTCGGAGTCTTTTTGTTTTTCTAATGAAGCTATTTTTAAATGACAAGGTTGATTTTCTTCATGGTGCGTATTGGAAAGGGCAACACTTGAAAGGCGATCAAAGGTTACAACGCCATCTGGTTTTGGGTAAGCAATGGGTTGAAATTTTTCTGCTGGTTCAAGGCATGTATAATCTTCCTTTCCATGGGAGAGTGTTTTAAATAAGGAAAATCCGAACAGTTGTTGCCACCACATATCAAAACCGGCAAGTTTAATTCCATATTTTGTCCCATATTTTGCCCATAGCGGTTTGGCATTTCGCACTTTATAAAGATCTTTGCCAATGAGCCCTTTTCGCCATTGCTCTTCGATTTCTTTAACCTCATCATGGGCACGTCCTTGTGCAAGAGCAGTAGTGATTTTATCGGCAGCTAATATGCCAGATAAGATGGCATTGTGTGATCCTTTGATACGAGGAACATTGACAAATCCAGCAGAGCAGCCAATAAGCACCCCACCAGGAAAGGTGAGTTTTGGTACAGATTGCCAACCTCCTTCGCTGATAACACGTGCACCATAGGAAAGACGTTTTGCACCTTTGAAGATTTCATAGAGCTTTGGATGTGTCTTAAAACGTTGAAATTCTTCAAAGGGAGAAAGATAAGGATTTTTGTAATCTAAGTGTACAACAAAACCGACAGAAATAATATTGTTTTCTTGGTGATAAATAAAGCCACCGCCACCGGTATTATTGTCTAAGGGCCAACCAGTGAAATGTTGTACTAAACCGCGTTGGTGTTTCTGGGGGGCAATTTCCCAGAGCTCTTTGAGACCAAGACCAAATTTTTGTGGTTCACGATTTTTGCTAAGATTAAAATATTGTATCAGTTGTTTTGCAATTGAGCCGCGGGCGCCTTCCGCAATCAGAGTGTATTTTGCCAATAAAGCCATACCAGGCATATAATTTTTTCCAGAGGTTCCATCTTTGTTAAGCCCCATATCACTGGTGAGAACACCAATGATAGCTCCGTTATCTTTTTGGATGATGGGTTCTGTTGCCGCAAAACCAGGATAGATTTCAACACCCAACGCTTCAGCTTTTTTGCTTAGCCAGCGGCAGACGCTCCCAAGAGAAACGATATAACATCCGTTATTTGATAAGATTTTGGGATGCAAAATATTGGGCAATAGTGTCGCTTTTTGAGGCTTTAGAAAAAAAAATTGGTCCTGGGTGACCGGGGTTGTGAAGGGATGGTCGTTGTCATTTCTCCATTCTGGTAAGAGTGTATCGATACCAATGGGGTCAACAACTGCACCAGAGAGAATATGTGCACCAACTTCGGTTCCTTTTTCAACAATTGTGACAGAAAGCTCAGGATTAATTTGTTTAAAACGAATTGCGGCAGAAAGCCCCGCGGGTCCTGCTCCGACAATGACTATATCAAACTCCATACTTTCACGTTGGTCATGCAGAAGTGCTTTCATGGCTTATAAAGCTTTCTCCAATTCTGGAATAATTTGGTGGAGATCACCTACAAGGGTGTAATCGGCAATTTGCATGATAGGAGCTTCTTCATCTTTATTAATGGCAACAATAATTTGTGCATCCATTATACCTGCTAAATGCTGGATTGCACCGGAAATGCCAACGGCGATATAAAGTTCAGGGGCAACAACTTTTCCTGTTTGTCCAATTTGCCAGTCGTTGGGAGCGTATCCTGCATCAACTGCTGCGCGGCTGGCACCTAAAGCAGCATCTAATTTGTTTGCAAGGGGAAGAAGAAGTGTCATAAATTTCTCTTGAGAGCCAAGACCACGTCCGCCTGATATAATAACACGTGCAGAGGTAAGAGTAGGACGATCACTTTTATTGGTTTCTGCTTTTATGAAAGAAGAAAGATTTGGATTGGGAGCTGGTGTTATAGTTTTAATGGGAGCAGAATTATTTTGGGAAGGCGTTGGGGTGAAAGAAGCGGTGCGAACTGTTATAATCTTTTTATAATCATTGGTGCGTACAGTTTCAAATGCATTGCCTGCATAAATTGGTCGTTTGAAGGTATCTGGTGAAAGAATGGCAGTAATATCTGAAATTTGCATAAGGTCAAGAAGAGCTGCTACGCGCGGCATCACATTTTTTCCAGTACTATTGGATGCTGCCATGATTACATCATAATCATTTGCTAGCGTGAGAATTGTATCTGCCATAGGCTCGGCAAGTTGATGAGCTAAATAGTCTGCTTTTGCAATAAGGACTTGCCGCACACCATTAAGTTTAGCGCTATTTTCTGCTATCGTTTGAATTTTTTCTCCGCAAACCAGAATGTCGATATCATTACTGAGTGTGCGTGCAGCGGTGAGCGCTTTTGCTGTTTCTTCTGTATTATGATCAGCCAATAAAAGAATTGCCATAAGTTTTTGCCCTTTTATGTGAATGTTGCTTTTACTCTAATGATGAGAATATTAAATGCAGTTCTTTTGTTTTAAGGCTCTGACAAGCTCTACTACATTTGCCACTTTAATACCGGATTCACGGGGTTTTGGCTCTTCAACGCTTAAAATTGTTAAGCGTGATCTCGTATCGATGCCAAGATCAGCAAGAGATTTTTGTGCAATGATTTTCTTTTTTGCTTTCATGATATTGGGGAGAGAGGTGTAACGCGGTTCATTAAGCCGTAGATCGGCGGTCATAACCATGGGAAGGGGAAGACAAAGGGTTTGTGTTCCATTATCAACTTCACGGGTAACTGTAGCATGCCCATTTTCTATGTTAAGATGTGAGGCGAAAGTTGCTTGTCCCCACCCAAGAAGAGCAGCGAGCATTTGTCCTGTTTGGTTGCTATCGTCATCAATTGCTTGTTTTCCTAAAAAGACCATGTCGGGTTTTTCTTCATCAACAATGGTTTTGAGAACCTTAGCAATTGCTAAGGGTTCAAGTGTTTGATCCGTTGTGACAAGAAGTGCGCGATCAGCGCCCATTGCAAGTCCTGTTCGTAGAGTTTCTTGAGCTGCTTCTGGACCAATTGAAACAAGAAGAACTTCTGCAATTTTACCGGATTCTTTTTGGCGAATGGCTTCCTCCACGGCTATCTCATCAAAAGGATTCATAGACATTTTTACGTGAGACAGATCAACGCCTGTATTATCGGGTTTGACGCGTATCTTGATATTATAATCAACAACACGTTTGACAGCGACAATTATTTTCATAATGATCCTCTTTGTTTGTATGTCACAATTTTATAGCAATACTCATAAGAAACCAAATTGTTTAGAATGAAGTCTCAATTTATAATTTGTATTTTCTTTCATATAAGCTTTTTTTACGTTTACTTGTATTTTCTCGTCGTCATTTTCAATCTTCATATTTTTGCATTGCCATAATAGCCTTATTTGCTTGAATAAAAAGTAAAAAAATCAATCTGTCTTGTAAGAATATTTTTTTAGTTTCTTATGCTTTGTTTATGATGGAGCAATAGGTCCTTTATGCAATGAAAAATTAAGTAAAAAAAATAAAAATGGGGGATGATTTTGCTCTTCAAATCTTGAAGACAGAAAAATTAAAGATCTTTCTTTCAAATATTTTGGATAAAGATTGGGGGAAAATATTTCTAACAAAAAAGTTTTTGGGAGTTCTTAAAGCTCTATTTACTAAAATAGAGCACACTTTCTCATCATTTGTTGCGATTCTTTTTTAAATGATTAATGAGGGGTAGGTGTTTGTGAATACGAAGGGTCATACGATCGACCAAGCGAGCAATCAGGTTAGGAACGATAAAGTCTTTTCTTTTGTTGAAAAAAAAGAGAGAATGGATACTCCTGTAGAAGTAACGATGTCGGATATTGCTCAAAAATTACGCACCGTTTATGCGCAAATGCAAATGAAGCATTCACCCTGTTCTTTAATGCAGCAGAGTTCTGTAGAAGAGCATTTTAAATCTTACTTAGATGATATTAGTCGGGCCATTTTGGCTGAACACTATATACGTCGTCAAAGAGAAAAAAAGCTTTTCCAGTCTTTAGAACAGATTAAAACAATTGTTCAAAGTTTGCAGAGTGAAAAAAAAAGTTTAGAAGAAGCAGCGCTAACACGTCGGGTGTCTCGTTCAAAATCACCTGATTCTGTTGTACAAAAACTTGCTCATATGGAATGTAAGGGAAATCAAGAACGCTTGTTCCTTCAAAAGGTGAAAAATTTTTCGAAACAAAACGGTATAATTCCACTCCAAGCAAATGTTGAAAATACGTTGCAGCAAGAAAATAGAAGCTCTTTGTTCAGTGATACTCTGAAATCTTCTTTTAAAAAGGGTGAGGGAGTAGTGAAGCGTGCTGTGATAGAAGAAAAGGGTATGATGGGTGCTCAGGCATCTAATCATTGCAGTGAGAATGATTTTCCTTCTTTAAAGGCGCAGTCTCGGGAACATGTCTCGTTTTTATCTTATTTGGTAAAAAAAAGTGTTCTTTGTTTTTTAACCATTGTATTTGTGGGTGCGATAACGTTATGTCTTTATAGCTTTTTAAAAGGAGCTCGTTTTTTTTAATTTTTATGATGTTGATGTTAATAGATGTGAAATGTATTGCGCATTCGTGTTTGTGCGAAAGCTATAGCAACTAAAATTATCCTTTTAAACACGCAACAGAGATTATTGGAAAAGAGGATAATTGGAGAAGGATTCTCTAATTATTAAAAAAACTCAAATTATCTTGAAGGTTCTGTAAGTGAGTATTTATTTACCAATTGCTGAAATGTCACTCAATATGCTGATCTTGATTGGTATGGGAGTCGTTGCTGGTTTTTTTTCAGGCCTTTTTGGAATTGGTGGTGGGTTTCTCATCACACCGTTATTGATTTTTTATAATATTCCTCCTGCTATTGCTGTTGGAACTGGTGCTAACCAGATGATTGCATCATCTGTGACAGGGGCGATTACACATTTTAGAAGACGTACGCTCGATATTAAACTTGGTATTCTTTTGGCGATTGGAGGAGGGGGTGGTTCTTTAATTGGGATTCAGGTTTTCTCTGTTTTGAAAAAGTTAGGTCAATTAGACTTAATGATTTCGCTTCTTTATGTGATTCTTCTTGGAAGTGTAGGAAGCTTGATGATCATTGAAAGTTGGTATGATATGATGCGCAAGCGTAAGGCAGGAAAGACGAATGTTCGTCTTGCTGGTCGACATAATTGGATTCATCGCTTACCTTTTAAAATGCGTTTTCGGACATCTATGATATATGTTAGCATCATTCCAGTTTTAGGGATTGGTCTCATTGTGGGGTTGTTGTCTTCTACTATGGGAATTGGTGGGGGGTTCTTTATGATACCAGCATTGATTTATCTTCTACGTGTTCCAACCAGTGTGGTGATTGGGACTTCACTTTTTCAGATTACATTTGTGTCTTCTTTCACGACAGTTTTGCAAAGTATGACTAATCAGTCCGTTGATATTGTCTTGGCTTTTTTGTTAATGCTTGGCGGAAGTATTGGTGCGCAATATGGAACACGGGTTGGACGGAAGTTAAAAGCTGAACAATTGCGTATGGCACTTGCATTTTTAGTATTGATTGTGTGTATGCGTCTTGCTTTTCAATTATTTATACGCCCTGATAATCTTTTCTCTCTGGATATTCTTATGAGATAAAAATGGGTAGATTATTTTCTTTATACATCATTGCAGGTTGCTTGTATTTTATTTCTTTTTCTACATGGGCACATGTTGGGACGCCAGCTACATTCATTGATCAAGTTGACTACGAAACTGTCCAAATTATCGTAACAACGAATACGATTACTGTGGATGCAAATTTTGCTGGTCGTAATCTTTATATTGCTGGTGTTTTGGAAAATATTGATCCGTTATATTCTCGACAAAACCGTTATGATATTGTTGTAAGCTTGGAGGGACAAGATCGGACAATGGTGATGCGAGAAAAAAAACGCAATGCCGGTGTATGGGTTAATACAGATTCTCTTATTTTTAAAAAGGTTCCTCTTTTTTACTCTATGGTCACAACACGTGAAATTGACGATATTACGAGCATTGAAGATTATAAACGCTTGGGGTTAGGATTACTCTATTTGCCATTACAGACGGATGAACAAGATCAGAAAAAAATACAAAGATTTCGTGATGAACTTATAAAATTGCAAAAAGCTAAAAGCCTTTATTACGAGGAAGTAAGTGGTGTTCGTTTTGGTTCTGACACACTTTTCACAGCACATTTTCGGTTGCCAGCAAATATCCCGGTTGGACATTATAAAGTTCGTGCTTATCTTTTTCGTGATGGACAGTTTATTGATAGTGCAACAACGACTCTTGAAATTGTTAAAGCACATATCGCTTATACAATTTTTTATGCAGCGCACAAGTATCGTTTTTTATATGGTATTGTTGCAGTGATTATTGCTATTACTACAGGATTTTTATGTCGTTTGATTTTTCGAAAAGATTAGCACAAGGAAAATGTTAAGGCTTTTATTTTTTATGAAAAATTCGTAAGATAAGAAAAATAGGCACAACAATAATAGCTCCCGTCATAGTTATATGGAAGAAATTTGTAAGCGTTATAAATCCTGCTTTCCATAGTGATTGAAAAAAATCTACTATTCTTTGTGTGAGGTTTCGAGGTGTCCATCCCAAAAAATTCATTACGATGCCAATGAAGAATGAAAGGATAAGCAATTTTAGACTAACACGGCTTAATGTTCCTCCAAGAAACGCATGAGAAGAATCTAACAATTTTTTCTTTCGGTTCATTTTAATATACTTTCGAAGATCATTTTTTTAATTGTATTATCATAGTACAGCGATGTTATTATCATAAAAGAAAAACATTTTTTATTTTTTCTTACTTTTTTAAGTTCACTACCTTAGTACTGGTGTAATAACAGTGCTGTTTTTTGAAATATACGCGTATTTTATTGCATTTTCGCGATATTTTCATGGCGCTTCATTTAATGAAATGAAGGGGTATCCTTTTGTTTCTGAGAATTTGTAGAGAAATTTTATAACGTTTCGATATTCCGCGTCAGGGTGAGAGTTTTTGTTCGTTGAAGATTTTGTAACCGACTTATTGTTGTTGTGTATAGAAATAATATTTCAAGACAGTTTACTTAAAAAAAGACTATCTATTCTGATAATGGTATGCTTATATAGGTATTATATTTAGGTATTTCAACCTTAGTCATTGAAAAGATTTTTTCTAAAAAAATGCAAGAAATGAATTGAGTGTTGTTAAAGGAGCAAAGACATTTAAAATACAATATTGAAAAAAGTTTTGTTATGTACGGGCACGTGAGGAAATGTCAGAGGTTTATGGTGCCAGTGCTTCTTTATTTGGAAATAATATATAATGAGAAGCCATTATTTAGTGGGGAATTATAGAAAAATTCAAAATTTCTTTTGCAGAAGGGGTAAAGGCGGTTGATGTTAGTCGGTGCGAAAATTTTCTGTTTTTGTTGAAATATCAAATTATTATGAGGGCTCTTTGTTATTAAGGTTTTGGAGCTAACAGAGGAGTCCTTTGACGGCATAAAAACGCTAGAGTAAAGAAGAGGCACGCTTGTTCGATATGAGAGAAAAAATCTTTGTTTTATAACTTTCAATGGTAGATATTGTAATATTATCAATAGATTTGCGATGGGTTATGTCATTCACCATATATTAGATTGTTTTTCGGTGTATATTGGAAGTTGGTTTATAACTATGGGCAGGAGAAGTGGTTGGTAAGTAGTGTTGTTTGAAAGTTTTAATACTTTATCTCTCAGAGCCTATGGTTTGTCTAGTTTTATTATTTTGCGCATTCTTGTTGCGTGGAGAATTTATACAATAAACTTTAAAAGGAAAAGTCTATGAACTTAAAAAGAAAAATACTGAAAAGTAGTGGATCTCTTGTTTCTGCTCTTATTGTACTGGGGGGAGTTGTACAACAGGTTTCAGCAAAAACACCAGCTGATACCCTTGTGATGGCTTGGAATCTGGATGCAATCAGTACGTTTGATCCTGCGCAGCTCACTGATGTTTATGGAAGTGAAATTGTTCGCAATGTTTGTGATAACTTGGTCAGTACTGCGACAGATGATCCTGCTAAAATGGTTCCTGCTTTAGCAACGCATTGGGATGTTTCAGGTGATGATCACAGTACGGTGATTACCTTCCATTTGCGTGATGGTTTAAAGTTTAATAATGGCAAACCAGCCAATGCCAATGATCTTGTTTGGGGTATGAAGCGGGTTGTCAAATTAAAGATGGGTAATGCGGCAATTTTTAATGAATATGGAATTACAGAACAAAATGTTGATGATGCTTTGCAAGCTTTTGATGAGAAAACGGTGGTGATGAAATTTGATAAGCCTTATCCAGCAGAGCTTATTCTGAATAATATTGTTGCAAGCCCTGCAACAGCTTTGCTTGATCGTAAGACGATCATGAAACACGAAAAAAATGGTGATCTGGGAAATCAGTATTTGAAAACTCATGCTGCTTGCGTTGGTCCTTATCAGTTAAAACGTTGGAGCCCTGGAGAAGCGATTTTGTTGCGTGCAAGCTCTCACTATTGGGGACAAGCACCTAAACTAAAGCAGATTTTAATTCGCCATGTTGCAGAGCCCGGAACACAGCGCTTGTTATTGCAAAAACATGATATTGATGTTGCTCGTAATTTGACACCTGAAGATCTTGCAGATCTGCAAAAAACAACAGATGTTAAAATCAAAGAAGTGTTAGAACCATCCATGATGTACTGGGGATTTAATACAACGAATCCCATTTTTGCTAAGGAAAAAGTACGCTTGGCGATGCGTTATCTCATAGATTATGAAGGTCTTGGCAAGAAGCTTCTTAAAGGGATTGGTATTCCACGGGCCAGTTTTATTCCTCTTGGCAATCTTGGGGCTTTGGATGAAAAAGAAGGACAACCCTTTAAACTTGATATTCAAAAAGCCAAGCAACTTTTAGCAGAGTCCGGTTATCCGAACGGATTTGAGGCAAATTTTCTCGTGTCAAACACTCCTTATACTTTGTTACTTGCTCAGTCAATCCAAGATAGTGCTGCGCAAGCGGGTGTGCGTCTTAAAATTGAGCGATTGGCAGGTACACAGTTGTTTTCTAAACTTTATGCCCGAGCTTTTGATACAATTTTTGTCGGATGGAATAATGATTCTGCGGATCCTCATACAATGGCTTCACGTCTTGTTTATAATCCAGATAATCGGTTTGAGGCAAAAAATACAGCTTATCCTAGTTGGCAGCATGGGTATTTTGATGCCAAGATGAATCAAAAAGTTGAAGAGGCATTGTTTCAAAAAGATCCGCAAAAACGGTCGCAAATATATGCTGATTTACAACGTGAACTTATGCAAAAAGGACCTTATGCGTTTATCTACCAGAAATATGGCGTTGTCGCGATGACACCGGATATCAAAAAGTGGGTTTGGAATAGTGCACCGCATATTTTTTATAGTAAAATTGAAAAATAAGCGTGTCTTCAATGCTGTTCAATAGATAAAGAACATTGTCATGATATATTCGGCGTATTGTACAAATTTTTAAGCTTTGCAATACGTCGAAGATCACAGGTAATGCGTGATATATTCTTGAATGTCTTTTCAAGACATTCGTTTAAGAAGATTTTTCATTCTCATTAGAGGTGTTTGTGTGAATATTAAGATCGACATTTCAATTTCTCTGAATTGAAAAATGGTCAATTTATTTGTTAAAAAATTAAGTATAACATAAAAAACTAGGTGTAACAAATGTCGTGGAGTTTAGTAGTGCTAAAGGTGCAAAGGTTTTGCGATGTTGAAGGAAAGTTTTGTTATGAGGAGATATATAAGGGATATCAGTTTTTTATGGTGTTCATATTTTCTTTTGCTTTGAAAGATAATGATATGCCAATTAGAGGGTGTTATTTTACAGGGAGTGATGAAAAAATCAAATTTCCTTTTGAAGAAGGAATGAAAGTCGTCGCACTTGGCAAACTAACGAATTTTCCTGTTTTATCAAATCGTCAAATTATTATGAAAGCTCTTTGTTATTAAGGCACTTGAGCCGAAAGGGCTAGTGCTTTGATGGTATACAAAACGCCGGGAGAAATAAGAGACAGCTTGCTTAACAAGATAGAGAAAAAATACTGGTTTTACAGTCTTCAATAGTAGGCGTTATGATATCGTGAATAAGTTCTATTGTTGGTGAGCGTTCATTGTACATCAGAGTGTTTTTCTTTGTATGTTTTGGTTTGGCTTATAAGTGTAGGCAGGAGGAGCCATTGGCAAGAGGTGCTTGTTCTTGAAGGTTTTTAAGTTTGGTCTTTAGGAGCCTACAGTTCGTCTAAACTGAATTATTAAGTACGTTTTGCAGCATGGGGAATTTATACAATAAACGTTAAAAGGAAAATTCTATGAACGTGAAAAGAAAAATATTGAAAAACAGCAGTTCTTTTGTTTCTGTTGTTCTTGCAATGGGGATGTTTGTGCAACAAGTTTCAGCAAAAACACCTGCCGATACGCTTGTGATGGCTTGGAATCTCGATCCAATAAGTACATTTGATCCTGCGCAACTCAATGACCGTTATGGAATCGAAGTGGTTAACAATATTTGTGATAATTTAGTCGTTTCTGCTACAGATGATGCAGCTAAAATGGTTCCCTCGTTAGCGAAGAGTTGGGATGTTTTAAGTGATGATCAGAGTACGGTAATTACTTTTCATTTGCGCGATGGTTTAAAGTTCAACGATGGTCGTTCTGCTTATGCCAATGATCTTGTTTGGGGTATGAAGCGGGTTGTGAAATTGAAATTGTCCAATGCGGCAACATTTAATGAATATGGGATTACAGAACAGAATGTTGATGAGGCTTTTCAAGCACCGGACGACAAAACTGTGGTGATGAAATTTGATAAGCCTTATCCTGCAGAGCTCATTCTTAGCAATATTTCCACTAATCGCACTGCTGCCTTACTGGATCGTGAGACACTCATGAAAAATGAACAAGATGGCGATATGGGAAATCGGTATTTGGCCAATCATTCTGCTTGTGTTGGTTCTTATCAGTTAGAGAGTTGGCGCCCTGGAGAAGCTCTTTTATTGCGAGCAAGCTCCAATTATTGGGGGGAGGCGCCTAAATTGAAGAAGATTTTAATTCGCCATGTTGCGGAGCCTGGAACGCAACGTTTATTATTGGAAAAACACGATATCGATGTGGCGCGTAATCTGATGCCAGAAGATTTGGCAGATCTCCAAGCAACAACAGATATTAAAGTTGAAAAAGTGTTGGCGCCCTCCATGATCATATGGGGCTTTAATACGACGAACCCTATTTTTGCCAATGAAAAAGTTCGTTTAGCGATGCGCTATCTTATTGATTATGAAGGACTCGGTAAGACGCTTCTCAAAGATGTTGGTATTCCCCGTGCAAGTTTTATTCCTCTTGGTAATCTTGGAGCTTTGGATGAAAAAGAAGGACAACCCTTTAAACTTGATCTTCAAAAAGCCAAGCAACTTTTAACAGAGGCAGGTTATCCAGATGGTTTTGAGGCTAGTATTTTTGCTGGTTCCTCTCCTTATCCTTTTGCTTTGCCTATTGCTCAGTCTCTCCAAGACAATGCAAAAAAGGTGGGGGTACGTTTTAAAATTGAACGTTTTGTAGGTACGCAGTTGTTTTCAAAATTTTATGCACGTGGTTTTGATACGATTTTTTTCGGATGGAATAATGGCTCTGCGGATCCCCATACAATGGCTTCACGTCTTATTTATAATCCTGATAATCGGCTTGAGGCAAAAAATACAGGCTATGCAAGTTGGTGCCATGGGTATTTGGATGAAACTATGAATCAAAAGGTTAAGGATGCGTTGTTTGAAAAAGATCCAAAGAAACGAGTGCAAATGTATGCTGATTTGCAACGTGAATTTATGCAGAAAGGACCTTATGCTTTTGTCTATCAGACATATGTTTCTGTAGCGATGGCACCTGATGTCAAAAAATGGGTTTGGAATAGTGCACCACGTATTTTTTATAGTGCAATTGAAAAATAAGCAGGTATCAGGTTTATAAAATATAAAAACATGATCATGATATATTTGATGTATTGCAAAGCTCTTTAACACTTTGCAATACGTTGAATTTTATCGGGAATGGATTACTATGTTGTGTAGAGAATTTTATTTCAAAACGTTCTATTGGGAAGAGAGGTTATTTATCTCGATAAATCCCACATGTATAGATATTAATATTTGATATTTCAATTTATGTGTATAAAAAAGTAATAAATTTGTTTGTTGCAAAAGACAGATGTAACGAATAGAGCAAAATTTAGTTTTTCTGAAAAAATGGGGGACTTTAAAATGTTTTGGTGAAAAAAAAACTGTTGTATGCGGGTACGTGGGGAAACATCAAGCTACTCTTCTCATACCTCAGGTTACACTCCTTATGACTTAAAATATGATAATCTATAGGTTTGAAGCTGTTATTTGATACGGAGTTATAATAAAGTTTCAATTTTCTTCTGAAGAAGGGTGAAAATGGGGTTACGAAGAAATTTATTCAGGATCGTCAAAATATCAAATTGTTTTGAGTTTTTTGAAGCAATTAGAGTAGCGCTTTGATGATACTTTTTAGAAAATCGCAAGAAGAAACTTGAAGAAGAAATCTTTTTGATGAAGCAAAGAAGAGTTTTGGCCTGATATGCTCTGAATTGTAAGTGTCGTGATGTCGCGTGATAACCTCATTTTAATCAGATCGTTTTGCGTTGCATATGTTCGTTTGTCCTATACGTGTTTGGGGAAATGAGCTTTTTAAAAGTGGCTACTGCTCTTGGAGGTTTTGATATTTTACCTCTAGGAGGCGTGTTTTCTAATCATGATCTTATCATTTTTGCATGTTGTTACATGGGAAGTTATACAATAATCTTAAATCTTAAAAGGAAAATTCTATGAACGTGAAAAGAAAAATATTGAAAAAGGGCAGTTCTTTTGTTTCTGTTGTTCTTGCAATGGGGATGTTTGTGCAACAAGTTTCAGCGAAAACACCTAGCGATACGCTTGTGATGGCTTGGAATCTTGATACAATAAGTACATTTGATCCCGCACAAATCAATGACCGTTATGGTAATGAAGTTCTTGTCAATGTTTGTGATAATTTAGTCGTTTCTGCTACAGATGATGCAGCTAAAATGGTTCCTTCTTTAGCGAAGAGTGGGGATGTTTCAAGTGATGATAACAGTACGGTAATTACTTTTCATTTGCGTGATGGTTTAAAGTTCAACGATGGTCGTTCTGCTCATGCCAGTGATCTTGTTTGGGGTATGAAGCGGATTGTGAAATTGAAATTGTCCAATGCTGCAACATTTAATGAATATGGTATCACAGAACAGAATGTTGATGAGGCTTTTCAAGCACCGGATGAGAAAACGGTGGTGATGAAATTTGATAAACCTTATCCAGCAGAGCTTATTCTTAGCCATTTTGCCACTAGTCGTACTCTTGCTTTGCTTGATCGTGAGACACTCATGAAACACGAAAAAAATGGTGATATGGGAAACCGGTATTTGGCAAGTCATTCTGCTTGTGTTGGTCCTTATCAGTTAGAGAGTTGGCGCCCTGGAGAAGGGATTTTATTGCGTGCAAGCTCCAATTATTGGGGTGAGGCGCCTAAATTGAAGAAGATTTTGATTCGCCATGTTGCGGAGCCTGGAACACAACGTTTATTGTTGCAAAAACACGATATCGATGTTGCACGTAATTTGATGCCAGAGGATTTGGCAGATCTCCAAGCAACAACCGATATTAAAGTTGAAAGAGTGTTAGAGCCATCCGTGATCATATGGGGGTTCAATGTGACAAATCCTATTTTTGCCAATGAAAAAGTGCGTTTAGCGATGCGCTATCTTATTGACTATGAAGGACTCGGTAAGACTCTTCTCAAAGATGTTGGTGTTCCACGTGCAAGTTTTATTCCTCTTGGTAATCTTGGGGCTTTGGATGAAAAAGAAGGACAACCCTTTAAACTTGATCTTCAAAAAGCAAAGCAACTTTTAACGGAAGCCGGTTATCCAGATGGTTTTGAGGCCAATATTTTTGCAGGGGCATCTCCTTATCCTTTTGCTTTGCCAATTGCTCAGTCCCTTCAAGACAATGCAAAAAAGGTTGGGGTACGTTTTAAAATTGAACGTTTTGTGGGCACGCAGTTATTTTCAAAACTATCTGCACGTACTTTTGATACGATTTTTTTCGGATGGAATAATGATTCTGCGGATCCTCATACAATGGCTTCACGCCTTATTTACAATCCTGATAATCGGCTTGAGGCTAAAAATACAGGCTATGCGAGTTGGTGCCATGGGTATTTGGATGAAACTATGAATCAAAAGGTTCAAGATGCGTTGTTTGAAAAAGATCCCAAAAAACGGGCGCAAATGTATGCTGATTTGCAACGTGAATTTATGCAGAAAGGACCTTATGCTTTTATCTATCAGACGTATCATACTGTAGCTATGACACCTGATGTTAAAAAATGGGTTTGGAATAGTGCACCACGTATTTTTTATAGTGCAATTGAAAAATAAGAAGGTATCAGGTTTATAAAATATAAAAAACATGATCATGATATATTTGATGTATTGCAAGGCTCTTTAACACTTTGCAATACGTTGAATTTTATCGGGAATGGATTACTATGTTGTGTAGAGAATTTTATTTCAGGAATTCTTATGAAAGATGTGTTTGTGTGGATGTTAAGATTGAATATTTTAACTTCTATTGATACAGCTTTAGGATGGAATAATAACTCTGGAGATCCCCATACAACGGCTCCAAGCTTTTTTATAACTCGGATAATCGGTTTGAAATTCGAAATATAAGCTGTTCTAGCCGGTGTTATGGATATTTTGATGAAGCTATAAATAAAAATTTTAAAGATTGTGTTGTTTCAAAAAGATTCACAGAAACGGGCGTAAAGAATTGAAAAATGGTAAGTTTGTTTAGTGAAAAAACAGGTGTAACAAATGTGGTAGAATTTACTGTTTCCGAAATAGCAGGAGCTCTAAAGCGTGTTGTTGAAGAAAAGTTTGGTTATGTACGGGTGCGTGGGGAGATATCAGGTTACCGTGGTACTCATGCTTCGGGACATGCTTATTTTGCTTTAAAGGATGATAAGGCACGGTTGGAAGCTGTTATTTGGCGTGGAGTGATGGAAAAGCTCAAATTTCCTCCTGAAGAAGGGATGGAAGTGGTTGCTGTTGGTAAACTTACAACTTATCCAGGGTCATCGAAATATCAAATTGTCATTGAGGCTCTTGAACCAACGGGGGTTGGTGCTTTGATGACACTTCTTGAAAATCGTAAGAAAAAGTTTGTGGAAGAAGGCTTATTTGATGAAGCAAAGAAAAAACCTTTGCCTTATATGCCTCGAATTATAGGCGTTGTCACATCACCAACAGGTGCTGTTATTCGTGATATTATTCATCGTATATCCGACCGTTTTCCGTTACATATTTTGGTTTGGCCTGTACGTGTTCAGGGGGAAACAAGTGGGAGAGAGGTAGCTGTTGCTGTTGAAGGTTTTAATGCTCTTGCTCCAGGAGGACTTATTCCAAAACCTGATCTTATTATTGTTGCACGGGGAGGGGGAAGTTTAGAAGATTTGTGGGGGTTTAATGACGAAGCTGTTGTTCGTGCTGTTTATGCCTCTGCTCTTCCCGTTATTTCTGCTGTTGGGCATGAAACGGACTGGACTTTAATTGATTATGTCGCTGATTGGCGTGCTCCAACTCCTACAGGAGCTGCAGAAAAGGCTGTTCCTGTTAAGCTTGATCTTGAAGTGTGTGTTGCGTCTCTTGGGGCACGTTTGCGCAAGGGACTTGTACGTTCTTTTGATTTTCATCAACAAAAGTTGCGTGCAGTCAGACGTGGTCTTCCCACTGTCGACCAACTTTTCGCTCTACCACGGCGTGGTTTTGAT
Organism: Bartonella sp. AU18XJBT; assembly: GCF_028618595.1. GTDB lineage: Bacteria > Pseudomonadota > Alphaproteobacteria > Rhizobiales > Rhizobiaceae > Bartonella. The sequence continues at coordinate 30,534 of NZ_JAQITE010000016.1, forward strand.
GAAATTTCAAATCGATTACAGCGTGCTCTTTGTGTAAGCTACGATAAAAAACGTTTTTCTTTTCATACTCTTCGTTTACGTCTTTCGTTACGTTTGTTAAATAATGAAAAAGCACACCGCAATACAAAAGAATATACGGCGCGCCTTCATCGTGCTTTTGTGCGTAGTGTGGAAAAAAAACGTGCCCGAATGGAGCTTGCATTTAGGCTTTTAAAAAGCACTTCTTATCAAAATATTTTAGAGCGTGGTTTTGTTTTGGCTTTGGGGCAAGGTCATAAGCCCATTAAACGGTTGGTTCAGTTTCCTGAAACAGGACAAATAAATTTACGCTTTTTTGATGGTGATATTAGTATTGCAACACAAGAGCCTATTTTGTCTAAACGGTCAAAACACAAGCAGATAAAGTCGCCAAGTGATGATCAAGGAACTCTCTTTTAATACGGTTAATGCCATGTTTGCGGAAGGTCTTCTTAAGGGAGTGGATGGAAAAGTTCGTTGCGCATGGGCTGGAACGGATCCACTTTATTGTGCTTATCATGATAACGAATGGGGAAAACCTGTTTTTAAGGATATCTGTTTGTTTGAAAAAATTTGTCTTGAAGGTTTCCAAGCAGGGCTTTCTTGGTTTACAATTTTAAAAAAACGCTCTTTTTTTCGCATTGCATTTGATCACTTTGACTTTGAAAAGATTGCTCATTATGATGAGCCAAAGGTGAAAATGTTAATGCAGAATAAAAACATTGTTCGTCATCAAGGAAAAATTCAATCGGTACTTAATAATGCATTGAGAGTACAGGAAATTATAACAGAGTGGGGGAGCTTGTCCCGCTATTTTTGGTCTTTTCAGCCACCACAATCAGAGCGTTATGAAAAGATAGATTTTCAAACATTGTTGGCTCATCCCATAACTCCTGCTTCCCTTCGTCTTTCTCAAGACTTGAAGAAACGAGGCTGGACATTCGTTGGCCCTACGATTTGTTATGCTTTTATGCAGTCCGTAGGGATTGTTAATGACCATCTTGAAGGATGTTTTTGTCGATAAATTAGCCAACGTTCTTTTGTAAGGGTAATGATCAATAAGATAATAATTGAACTATTTAATAAATGTATAGATTATACAACTCCACTGTATAAGATAATTGAAATATACAAACTATACAATATTAATGAATTAATGATTTTCTACTGTTGTTGGCATTAAAAACAATAAAGGTGTAATTTTGAGAATGAAAAACAGGTGCAAAAAGGAGTGATATCTTCACTGTTATGTATCTGAAGTTAGATAATAGTGATGCCTTGTATATTTTAAAGAAACATTTAGTACACCCAAGCCCATTTCGCGACGCAACTCGTGAATGGTATGATAGTAAATCCATTGTGCACTCCATTTTGATGCTTATGAAGGAGAAAATCGGCACTATCATACACTTTACTAGCTCCCACTGTTGTGCAAAAGTTTTTGGCATTTGTAATGGTTCAGAAGAGGTGTTTTTATTTCTGTTAATGACATGACTGTTATAACTAATGAATGTTCTATTTCTATTTATTGACGAATGCAAAGTGGTTTTTAGATGGGGTGCTGTTGTTGCATTGTTTTACTTCGCCTGTATGACTGTTGGTTTATTTGTATGTAGGTCGATTGCCCAATATTTACCTAGGCAATATAAAATGAAATGCAGCGACGAAAGATTGAAATTATGAAATTAAATGACTTAAGCTGCTTGTGTTGCGTTTTATTATCTGATAGTTTTCTTTCTATTAGAGAGTGATCTTGCCGCGTGTGCGCTCCAATTTTTGGGAAGATGATTAAGCTCAGGCAGGCTTGTATCCACTACATTGCTTAGTTGAATATCTGTATGTTTCTGCTGGGAGCAAGAGTTTTATTGCAGTATGTTGTTTTCTACTCTATTTTTATAGTGGTAAAGCAATTGCACACTAAAGTTTAGAAGGGTTTATATTCGTTATGTCTTTGGGGGGTGTCTAATGAATTTTGTTTCTATCAATGGAGAAGTGCATTTTAGTGTGTATTCTTTTATTGCAAGCTTTATCTCTCAAAAGATAAAGCTTGCAAGGGGTAATTCTTCTCACTGTTCCTTTACTTTTATTAACGTGTTTGGTTTTGTTGGTAAAAACGTAAAACTTTTGACACTTGGTTTTCAAAAGATTAAGCAGATTTTTGTGGGGGTAGAGTTTTAGAAAAGATCTTTTCTTATGCCTTTCTGCTGTTTTAGTGCAGTTTTGATCATGTAGTAAAGATGTGCCGCATCTTGAAATTGAGTGTTTGAGGAGAATGACAATTTTTGAAGTTTGCGTATTTTATTTTAAATACCGCCTAAAGCAATAGAGTGGTGAATTCATAAATTTTTGCGCAATGATTTTTTTTAAAAGCTTACCATTTTGGAGGCTAAAAGGCTTATCCTTTTGATGATTAATGGGGCTGGTATACGGCGTTATCGTATGCAAAGAAAGGTTATGAAAGAATGTGATACTGGTTAGCAAAACATATATTGCATGTTCGCTATGGTTTGATTGAGATGTAGTCAGTGAATTTATAAAGTAGATGACTCTGTATAGGCGATTAGAATGTATTTGTTCAATGTGTATAATTATAAATTTGCCATGTTATTTCAGCGTCATTAATTAATAAAAAATAAATAAAGGGAAACGTTTATGAACTTGAAGAAAATAATATTGAAAAGTAGCAGCTCTATTGTTGCTGCTCTTATGGCACTGGGAGTAGTTGTACAACAGGTTTCAGCAAAAACACCAGCTGATACCCTTGTGATGGCTTGGAATCTGGATGCAATCAGTACGTTTGATCCTGCCCAAAGCAATGATGTTTATGCAAGTGAAATTATTGGAAATGTTTGTGATAATTTGGTCAGTACTGCGACAGATGATCCAACGAAAATAGTTCCGTCTTTAGCAACGCATTGGGATGTTTCAGGTGATGATCACAGTACGGTGATTACCTTCCATTTGCGTGATGGTTTAAAGTTTAATGATGGCAGATCAGCCAATGCCAATGATCTTGTTTGGGGTATGAAGCGGATTGTCAAATTGAAGATGAGTAATGCAGCAATTTTTAATGAATATGGAATTACAGAACAAAATGTTGATGATGCTTTGCAAGCTGTTGATGAGAAAACGGTAGTGATGAAATTTGATAAGCCTTATCCAGCACAGCTCATTCTTAATAATATTGTTGCGAGTCGTGCAACAGCTTTGCTTGATCGTAAGACGATTATGAAACACGAAAAAAATGGTGATTTGGGAAATCAGTATTTGAAAACTCATGCTGCTTGTATTGGTCCTTATCAGTTAAAACGTTGGCGCCCTGGAGAAGCGATTTTGTTGCGTGCAAGCTCTCACTATTGGGGACAAGCACCTAAACTAAAGCAGACTTTAATTCGCCATGTTGCGGAGCCCGGAACACAGCGCTTGTTATTGCAAAAACATGATATTGATGTTGCTCGTAATTTGACACCTGAAGATCTTGCAGATCTGCAAAAAACAACAGATGTTAAAGTTGAAAAAGTGTTGGTGCCAACCATGATGTATTGGGGATTCAATACGACGAATCCCATTTTTGCTAAGGAAAAAGTGCGCTTGGCGATGCGTTATCTTATAGATTATGAAGGTCTTGGCGAGAAACTTCTCAAAGGGATTGGTATTCTACGGGCAAGTTTTATTCCTCTTGGCAATTTTGGGGCTTTAGATGAAAAAGAAGGACAACCCTTTAAACTTGATATTCAAAAAGCCAAGCAACTTTTAGCAGAGGCAGGTTATCCGAACGGATTTGAGGCAAATTTTCTCGTGTCAAACACTCCTTATGCTTTATTACTTGCTCAGTCACTTCAAGATAGTGCTGCGCAGGCGGGTGTGCGTCTTAAAATTGAACGATTGGCAGGTACACAGTTGTTTTCAAAAGTGAATGCACGGGCTTTTGATACGGCTTTTGTCGGATGGAATAATGATTCTGCGGATCCTCATACAATGGCTTCACGTCTTGTTTATAATCCAGATAATCGGTTTGAGGCTAGAAACACTGCCTATCCTAGTTGGAAGCATGGGTATTTTGATGCCAAGATGAATCAAAAAGTTGAAGAAGCGCTGTTTCAAAAAGATCCGCAAAAACGGTCGCAAATATATGCTGATTTACAACGTGAATTGATGCAAAAAGGGCCTTATGCATTTATCTTTCAACAATATAGCGTTGTCGCGATGACCCCTGATGTCAAAAAATGGGTTTGGAATAGTGCACCGCGTATTTTTTATAGTGCAATTGAAAAATAGTGTGTCTTTTTAGCGTTATCAAAGCTAAAAAGAGCTTTAATCATAATTGCATGATGAAAATATTCTCCCACATAAAAACTCTTCAGTTTTTTAAAGGATGAAATTGTGAGGGATATTTGTGCAGTATATGGTTGAGATTGTTTATTAAGAGGGATGGATATAGAAAGTTGTATTAGGGAGGATCTTTGTTTATGACTACAGATTCTCTGCATCCCGAATATAGATTGAGGTATGAGAGAATTATTTTATAGATGCTTAGCTTGATTAAATGAAGTTGATGTTTGGTATTATGCTGTTTAAAAGATGAAAGAGCAAAATTCTAACCGCTATGTGTGAAAAGGTAGAAGAATACAAATGGAAGAGATAAAATGGGAAAACAAAGAATATTGAAAAAATTTTCTATTTTATTAAGCTCAATCGCTTTTTTAAATGGGGCTATAACATCGGCATTCAGTGCCTCATCTAAAGATATATTGGTAATGGCATGGAATATTGATTCAATTAGTAGTTTTGATCCAGCGCAAACTGTTGAGGTTGTGACGAGTGAGTTATTGACGAATATTTGCAGCGCGTTAGTGCAATATGATGAGCATGATCCTACAAAAATTCGCCCTGCTATGGCAAAATCCTGGGACGTTTTAGATAATGGCAAAAGAATAGTTTTTCATCTTCGTGATGATTTAAAGTTTAATGATGGAAGGACGGCTACGGCGCAAGATCTGGTATGGTCGATGCGACGGATTATTAAATTAGGATTAAGCTATGCTCAATCTTTAATGGATTATGGGTTTACCAAAAACAATGTTGAAACAAATATTCAGGCTCTTGATGATAAGACTTTACAATTAAAATTAGATAAACCCTATCCTATTCAGCTCATCTTGACTGTTATTGGACAATCTTATGCTTCTGCTTTGCTTGATCGGAAAACAATTGAAGAACAGATCATTAACGGTGATATGGGGAACAAATATTTAGCAACACATTCAGCTTGTGTTGGACCTTATAAATTGTTGAGCTGGTCTCCAGGAGATAAAGTTGTGTTAGAGGCGACACAGCATTATTGGGGCGATGTGCCTAAAATTAAGCAGATTGTTGTGCAACATGTAGCGGATTCATCAAGTCAGAGACTTCTTTTGGAAAAAGGTGATGTGGATATAGTGCGTGATCTTTCTTCAGAGGATATTTTAGATCTTGAAAAAAAAGGAGGCCTAGTCAAAATTAGTCGTGTTTTGCGTCCCCAGATTATTTACCTATCATTAAATAATAAGAATGCAATTTTTGCGAATGAAAAGGTCAGATTGGCACTTCGTTATTTGGTTGATTATGAAGGTCTTGGAAAAACTGTTTTGAAGGGGATTGCTATTCCGCGGGCAACTTATATGTCCTTGGGTGTTCCTGGTGCTTTGGATGAAAAAGAAGGGCTGCCTTTTAAGTTGGATTTGAAAAAAGCAAAACAGTTGATTACTGAGGCTGGTTATCCGAACGGTTTTAAAGCTAATCTTTTAGTTGGAAGCCTTAGTTATATGTCGTCTGTTGCACAGTCTATTCAAGCCAATGCACGTAAAATTGGTGTTGAGCTGACAATTGAAAAAATGGCACAAAATCAATTGTTGAGCCGTGTACGTGGTGGAAATTACGATACTGCTATTATGGGGTGGGGGAGTGCCGATCCTGATGGACATCCTGCCTCATTAAATCACGTGTTTAATCCTGATCCAACATTTACAAAAAAGCACAATATGTATTTGGCTTGGCGCGCTGGGTATTATGATGAAAATATTAATAACATGGTGATGGATGCTTTGTTTGAGAAAGACCCCAATAAGCGTATCATGCAATATCGTACTTTACAGCATTATGTGCTAGAGCATGGTCCTATGGTTTATTTATTTCAGACATATTATACCGTTGGTATGGGACCTGATGTCAAAAAATGGATTTGGAACAGTTATAGACTTTATTACAATGAAGCAGAAAAATAAAAAGAAGCATGTTATAGAGAAGGATTGTAGAACATGCTTAATAAGAGGTTGTTTCGTTATATAAAAAAAGGTATTTGCTTTATGTTTTGTCGCTACAGAGGGGATTTTTATAATGGTTTTGCCACTTTCAGAGACTGAAAGAGCTGTATCAGAAAAGCAGAAAAGATTATTTTTATGGGATTTTTTATGCAAAGGATTGAAACTTCTTATTTCAGTTTTTATCACATTGCTTGGGTTGGTGACGATCACTTTTTTTCTTGGTCATCTTCTTCCTCTAGATCCAGTTCTGTCTATTCTTGGTGATAATATCAGTCAGGAAGCTTATGATGCAATGTATTATAAGCTTGGTCTTGATAAGCCGTTGATTGTTCAATATTGGAGGTATCTTCATAATGTATTTTTGTTTGACTTTGGAGATGCTTTAACTTCTGGGCGTCCTGTTCTAGCTGATATTATGCGTGTATTTCCTGCAACATTAGAGCTTGCAACCGTTGCTATTGTTATTGGCACAAGTCTTGGAATTCCATTTGGTGTTTTTGCAGCAATGTATCGCGATTCATTTATTGATTATATTGTTCGTGTTTTTACACTTGTAAGTTATTCTACTCCAACGTTTTGGCTCGGTTTAATGGCTTTGTTAATATTTTACGCCAAGCTTGGCTGGGTTGGTGGTCCAGGACGTATTGATTTTCTTTATGAATATTCTTTCGAACCAAAAACAGGATTTTTCCTTTGGGATACTGCAAGCCAAGGACAATGGGAGGCTTTTGGTAATGTTTTTAGTCACATTATTATGCCTGCTTTGATCTTAGCTTTCGGTGCTATGGCTTATATTAGCCGTATGACTCGTGGGTTTATGATTGAGCAGCTTAATCAGGAATATATCATTACTGCACGTGTAAAGGGGTTATCGTGGGCGCGAACGGTATGGGGACATGCCTTTAAGAATGCTGCTGTTCAGGTTATTACCGTTGTTGCGCTTTCTTATGCTTTTTTATTAGAAGGGGCTGTTTTAACGGAGACAGTTTTTGCTTGGCCTGGTTTTGGACATTACTTGACAAATGCTCTTTTAGCCGGGGATATGAATGCAGTTGTAGGATGTACTTTACTTGTAGGATTTATCTTTGTCGCCATTAATTTATTTTCTGATTTGCTTTATCGCATTTTTGATCCAAGGACACGTTGAATATGACAGTAAGTAATCATCATAAATCGCAATCATCATCTTCTTTGGGTAGTTGGTTAAACGATCCTGTTCCAAACTCCATAATTCAAGCGAACATACAAAGAATTTATCACGCACTAGTTAAGTTTTTTCATAACTTTTCGGCTGTATTTGGTCTGCTTATTATTTGTATTATTATCATATGTGCATTTTTTGCTCCTTGGATTGCTACGCATGATTTTCTTAGCAATGATCTAGGGCATCGGTTGCAGCCACCCTCTATGGCGCATTATTTTGGAACAGATGAATTAGGACGTGACATTTTTAGTCGCCTTGTTTTTGGTTCCCGTATTACTCTTTATGTTGTTTTTCTTACAACCATTATTGTAGGTCCAATAGGGCTTATTGTTGGAACTGTATCTGGTTATATGGGCGGATGGGTTGATACTGTTCTCATGCGCATTGTCGATATTTTTCTTGCTTTTCCAGGTTTGATTTTAGCTCTTGCATTTTCAGCTGCATTGGGACCCGGGATTGAAAATGCTTCTATTGCAATTTCAATTGCAGCATGGCCCCCAATTGCACGTTTAGCACGTGCTGAGACTTTGACAATACGTTCTTCTGATTATGTTTCTGTCGTTCGCTTGCAAGGGGCTTCTGCTTGGAGAATAATTTTGTTTCACGTTGCGCCCATGTGTATTCCTTCAGTGATTGTAAGATTAACTTTAGATATGTCTGGAATTATTTTAACGGCTGCTGGACTTGGTTTTTTAGGGTTGGGAGCTCAACTTCCAAGTCCTGAATGGGGTGCCATGCTTTCTTCAGGGCGGGAATTTATGATGACAAATTGGTGGTTGGCGGCAATACCAGGCTGTGCAATATTATTTGCAAGTCTTGCTTTCAACCTTTTAGGTGATGGTCTTCGTGATGTATTGGATCCACGCAATGGATAATAAATTATTAGAAGTAGAAGATTTACGTATTTCTTTTCCTACAACGCGCGGCATTTCAGAAGTTGTGCGTGGCGTTAGTTTTTCTGTTGGAAAAGAAAAAATTGGAATTGTTGGTGAATCCGGATCTGGAAAATCGATGACTGGGCGCGCAATACTAAGGTTGAGTCCAAGAGCAGCCATTGTTAAAGCTAAAAAAATGCGCTTTGAGGATGTTGATTTATTGGCCGCAAGTGAACCTCAGATGCGAAAAATCCGCGGGAAGCGTATTTCAATGATTTTACAGGACCCAAAATATTCACTTAATCCATTAATAAGGATTGGGGAACAGATTATGGAGGCTTACCGTATTCATTATCGTGTTTCAAAAGCTGAAGCGCGGGAACGCACCATATCTATGTTAGAATCCGTTCATATTCGTGATCCTGAACATGTGATGCGCCTCTTTCCTCATGAAATATCTGGGGGGATGGGGCAGCGTGTAATGATTGCAATGATGCTCATTCCAAAACCTGATTTAATTATTGCTGATGAGCCAACATCTGCACTTGATATTACGGTCAGACGACAAGTTTTATCTGTATTAGATGAACTTGTGACAAAATCTGGAACGGGGCTTATTTTCATTAGTCATGATTTGAATATGATTGCTGATTTTTGTGATCGTATTTTGGTGATGTATGCGGGCCGTGTGTTGGAAGAGTTGCCTGCTTCTGATTTGTCTCACGCTTGTCATCCTTATACAAAGGCATTGCTCGCGAGTTTGCCACGGCTTGATAATCCTGTTGATATTTTGGCTGTTCCTGAGCGTGATCCTGATTGGTTATATAATCCTACGATTGTTAATGGTGTTGAGGAGGTTCCTCATGACAAATTATGAGAATATTATTGATGTTTCTAATTTATCTGTAACTTTTGGTCACAGGCATAAGGCCGTAACAGTTGTTAAAAATGTTAATTTTCATATTAAGCGTGGTGAAGCTTATGGTTTGATTGGTGAATCCGGATGTGGAAAGTCAACTATTTTGAATACATTGGTGGGGCTTATTCCAGATTATAGTGGAAAGTTCCTTTTTGCTGGACAAGAAGTTGAAAAGAAAAGGAGTAAGGATTTTTTACGCTGTATTCAAATGGTTTTTCAAGATCCGTATGCTTCGCTGCATCCAAGAAAAATGGTCCATACGGTTCTTTCTGAATCGCTCAAAATCCATGGGATAGATAATCAAAGAGAGCGGGTGGAGGATGCTTTAGATTCTGTTGGTTTAGATTCTTCATTTCTTTATCGTTATCCTCATGAGTTGTCTGGAGGGCAGCGTCAGCGTATTGCTCTTGCACGTGCTTTAATTATCGAGCCAGAAGTTTTATTGCTTGATGAGCCAACATCTGCATTGGATGTGTCGGTGCAGGCTGAAATTTTAAACTTGTTGAAATCGTTGCGAGCGAGAAAAAAGCTTACTTATTTGATGGTATCCCATGATCTTGCTGTTGTTGCACATATTTGTGAACGTGTTGGAATTATGCATAAAGGAATTATTCTTGAAGAGCTTAGCAATGATGAATTACGTAATCTACATGCGCAACACGATTATACAAAGGAGTTTTTTGAAGCCAGTATTGAGCCTATTGTCCATAGAGAGCAAAGAGTATGATCGATTTTTCAAAAGAAAAAATGCATTTTTCTGTTTTAGGTTTCGAGAAGTATTTAGTATCTTTGTTGTAATAGAGAGTTTTTGTATTTTCTATAGTGTGAAATTTTTCTAGTATAATTTACTGAAAGAAATTTTAGCTCTCATATTTTTCACTTTATTAGGCGTACAACGTTATGAGTCATCTGCATGACTCATAACGCGCATTATATATCTGTTGTACAGTTTGTTGATTATAAATTTATGTTTAGAAGTTTTCATTGTAGATGAGCATTAAGCTTGTAAAAAATAATAGGTGATTAATAATGCTATGTTTTCTAGGAAAATTTATTCTTTAGAGTATAGTTTGATTTTTATTGTTTTTTACAGTGTTAGCTCTTATTTATCAGAAAATGCTAAGTTTTATTCTTTGCAAAAGAAGAAGCTGTTATGAAAATTTTTCAATGGTACATGAGAATGATTCAATTCTTAAAAATAGGTTATTTGAAAGAAAAACAGATTTTATGAATACAAAAGGCAGCATATTGTGTTGCCATTTTTGATAAAGTGTATACAGATAACAATATGTCTGTTGTTACAGTCTTGTCTTAAAACGAATAGCGTATTCTATCTGAAAAACGTGCTCCGGATATATACCAGTTTTTAAAAAGCTATAGCTGATTTCAATTTTGCGGTTTTGTCAATGATGGAATTGGTGATATCTCCTTTTGGATTTCGTAAGATAAAAGAGTATCAAGATAAAAACTACTGTCACGCTGTATACTGCCATAGGTGGTGAGTAAAGTGACATTTATTCAATATGCTCTTACTTGCTGTCTTGCATATCCTTTGGAGTGAAAGAAGTTGTCTATAGGTTCCTACAAGATCAAAATGTGTTGTAGATATTTTGCCCTTCTAGCGCGACAAAATTAACAGCTCCTTGGTAGAGCAGCATAGCGAAGATTAGCACTGCTATAACCATATTTACTAGGAGCACTACTTATCAAAAAATAAGGCTCCTATTTCTTCATAGGCGTATAAGAAGCAGCCATTCCGTTTGTCTTATTCTTTCTCCAAGACAGATGTTCGCATATTGGCTAACAGTTGCACTTTGCTTAGCCATATCGGTCAATCCAGCATACAAGAGAGCACTGGGCATAATCAAAGAGTTTGTATTTATGGCACGATAGTTTTTACTTTTGAGTCGCTATCAAGCAGTACTGGTTGTAAGCGAAAATCCCAGAAATTTTTATTTTTTCCTAAAAGGTTTTGTTCAGTATTTGTTTTACTGTGGTTTGATTTTGGTCCATAAGCTTTCAGTATATATTTATAAGGTGAACCACTTATTGTGATATAGTCCTGTGCAAGTTTGAAAGAGTTTTGATTTACTTTCCCAGAAACTTGAATGAGTGAAAGACCACGCACACTGGTAAGAGCAGAAGTATCTGCTTTAATATTGTTCTTTTCTAAATGTCCAGTAATATAAACCAGTGTAGTCCCTGAAACATCACCATCAATCAGAAGATGGTCAGCTTTTTGTTTGTTTATGGCAGTGCGATCACTCCATTCGACGTTGAAATGAATTTCTGCTTTTCCTTTAGCATTGTAGACTTTTTTAGTATTTGGTCTGCCAGATCCTATGTGCAACGTGTGGTAATGATCTTCTGTTGGCTCTCCAAAAACAATAGAGCTGTCATTGATGTTAAGGACAGAAACATCAGAACGAGATCTTTGAGCAATATCAAGAAGTTTTTCGTTATGGCTTTTTTTATTTGTGCTTGTTTTCAATGTCCATTTCGTATTGTTTTGTAAATCAAAGATTGTTTTGAATTTTTTTTCGGTGTTCACTTTGCCGTCTAAGATGGAGTGATTGGCGTTTAGTGTAAAAGTGAAATCATTTTTTTTCGTTGAAGCTTCGGTTACTAATAAAACATTGGCGCGGATTTCTGAATTTTTGAGATTGGCTTTACCAATTGATTCATTTGCATTAATTCCAGTACCGTTTTTAATGTGAAGTTTTGTATTGGTTAAATTGATTTCTGATGTTTTATTGTTCTTAGATTTTCCAAATATCATACCTCTATCTTCTGCTGTTGCAGAAACATTTGTTACATCAATATGTCCATTATTATTTACAACAAATGCACTATTTTCGGCAATCACTGTTCCTCCGATCATTTTAATCATCCCGCCATTTTCTGAATAAAGTCCGACCTCAGCATTTTTAATCGTTGTATTGCCATATAATTCAACTAAACTGCCAACATCTTGGCTTTCCGCACCGAATCCGTTGCTATCTGCTGTTATTAGAGTAACATTCGTGGCTTTAATACGCCCACCATTTTCAGCAGATAATGCAGTAGTTTTACCTTGTACTGTTCCTCCCGTTACGGTAACGATGGATTTTAAGTCTTTTGCATAGAGTCCAGCGTTGTCAGATGATGTAATTTGAGCATTGTCAGTTAAAGTAATGGTACTGCCGTTTATAGCAGATATTGCTGCACCTTTTGCGTTAAATGATCCTCCAGAAACGGTTATTTGAGAACCATTATCTGAAATTATGCTATTGATTGCTTGCGGAACGGTTACATTTTCTAAAGTAATGGCACTTCTTCTTGCATTTATTGCATTGATTAGTAGTGCATCGCCCTTACTATTTAATATCGTTACATCTTTCAGTTTGTTATTGCTCTTGTTTTTTAACAAGTGAACGCCTGTTTCGGAAGCAGTAATAGTTCCTCCTATCATTTTGATTGTGCTATCGTTTTGCGCATCAATTCCGATTTTAACGTCACTGATCGTTGTATTTCCAAGCAATTCGATCACACTGTTAGAGCCAGAGGAAGCTGCACCAGCAGCTACACCACTGCCATTATTAGTTGCTTTTAAAGCAACATTCGTAACCGTAATATGGCCACCTATGTCTGCTTCTAAGGCGGTATATTTTCCTGTCACGCTTCCTGTTGTCATTGTAATCGTGGATTTTGAGTCTTGTGCATAGAGGCCTGCTTCATCATGTGACGTAATTTGAGCATTGTCCGTTAAGGTGATGCTGCTGCCATTTTGAGCACATATTGTTGCATAGCTTGAATCAAATGATCCTCCAGAGATTGTTATGTTAGAACGATTATTTGCAATTACGCTGTTGCCTGTTTGAGTCACTTTTACATTTTTTAAAGTGAGTCCACTTTCTTTCTCTAGAAGTATTCCTTTGCCTGAATTTTTATCTTTACCGGTTGATATTATTACATTTTCTAGTTTACTTTCGGGGCTCTTACTGTTCACGAAGCCAACACCAGTTTTAGAAGTTGTAATAGTCCCCCCAATCATTTTAATTACGCCACCGTTACTTGCCACAAGCCCAACAGCAGCATTCTTAATCGTTGTATTGCCATATAATTCAATCATACTATTAGCGCTATCAACTCCTGCGCCTATTGTAGGAACATCAGAGACCTTGCCCCCATGTTCATTTGTTGTTAGAGCAACATCTGTGACCTTAATATGTCCACCGTTTTCTGCGATCAACGCTAATTCTCCGGTTACTGTTCCTCCAGTCATTGTGATGGTAGAATGTACACCATTTGTATAGAGTCCTGTGCTATTTGATGATGTTGATGTAACTTGAACGTTGCCTTTTTTACTACTAGTTAAAGTAATGTTGCTGCCGTTTCCAGCGTATACCCCTACGTTTTTTCCCTCAAATGATCCTCCAGAAACCGTTACTTTAGAATGATTATTTGCAACTATGCCACTTTTTGCATGCGTAACTGTTACATTTTCTAAAGTGACGTTACTTTCCTTGTCAGCACCTATTCCTGTGATTTCAGGGGCTTTATCGTTACTGCTCGATATTTTCACATTTTCTAGCTTGTTTCCATTGCTCTTGCTATTATAGAAACCAGCACCGGTTGCAGAAGCTGTAATGGTCCCTCCGATCATTTTAATCATTCCACTGTTTTGTGCATGAAGACCGATTACAGCATTCTTAATTGTTGTATTCCCATGCAATTCAATCATGCTGTTCGGACCGCCGGCGACAACTGTTCCGATTTTATCATTCGTCGCTGTTAACGCAACATCCGTGACTTTGATATGTCCACCGTTTTCTGCAACCAACGCCATTTTTTCTGTGATTACGCTTCCACCCGTCATTTCGATTGTGGTTTTTGAATCTGTTGCATGGAGTCCAGTGCCATGAGATGATGTAGTTTGAACATTATTGGTTAGAGTTACACGACTACCATTGTAAGCAGATATTGCTGCCTTTGTGGCATCAAATGATCCTCCCAATATCGTGATTTCAGATTTATTATTTGCAGTAACGCTATTCATTGCCTTACTCACCTTTAGATTTTCTAAAGTGACTTCACTGTTTTTGTCTGCAACTATTGCAAAATTTAGTGGTGCTTTGCCTTTGCCACTTGATATTATTATATCTTTTAGCTTGTTTTCAGCATTCTTACTGTTCAAGAACTTAGCGCCAGTGTTGGAAACTGTAATAGTTCCCCCAGTCATTTTTAGTGTAGCACCATCTTTTGCTACAAGACCGAAGAAAATGCTAGAACCAGTTCCTTTAATGGTTGTACCATCCAGTAATTCAATCGCAGTGTTAGAACCTTCAGCTGTTATAGCATGCGTATTTGTGCTTATATTGGTGTTTGTTTTTTTGTTTCCGATTATCGTCAAATGCTTGCCGATAATTTGGCCGCTTTTTTTTGCGTGAATAATTTCATAGGTTTCGTTGGAAACTTCTTTTTTACTTTCTGAAATTTCAAGATTTTTAGCTTGTGCATTAAGATGGATACCAGACAGTACAACTGCCACAATTGCTGTGCAGGATAGAAGAAATTTTTTAGGCATCAGTCTGCTCCTTTTAAAGCCCCTAACATTCATTTCCCCGCAACTTCATAAGAAGAAGTGAAAATAGATATTGCTTTTATTTTAATAACACAGCACTTGGATATTTTATTTTGCTTTTTTTGTCAAAATTAAAGTTGCATTTATATTTAATTATATAATAACTAAATTTATTTCGTAATGTATTTTTATCTAATTATATTTTAAAAATAAGTTTTTCATATTCATGAAAATATTATGAGTTGCATTAATAATATTTTTATTGATTGTAGATATTCTTTTATACCAATATTCACTGGTGTATGAGTAAAGAAATACAGGAATAAAAAAGACAGTAAAAAACGTAATGTAAAAGAGAAGAGCAGTGCTTTTACAGTTTTATATTTTCAAAAAAGAAGAGGTTTTAAATTTTTAAAGTCAATAAAGAATAAATATTTTTGTGTGTAATTTGACTTTATATTTTATACTGAGTGGGAAAAGGTGAAATTAGGGTAGATATGCGATAATTAATTGTTGTTGTCTACAATGTATATCAAATGAGTTTTTGACAGCAAAAATGAGAAAAGACTTTGACAGAGCTTTGAAGATTCTTTGAGTGCTCAGTGTTCTCTTTGAACACATAAAATATACAGAATCTGCTGATAAGCCACAATTTCCGAAAGGCTACATATTACACAAAACCCCGTTGGATGTAGCCTGACATTAGGTTTCGTACTAAGTGTGAAGATATGGAAATACATGGTGCTTTATTATTTTTATGACCGCCTCTTACCATTAAATGCGCAATTTTGTCAAATTGGATTTTTCAGCTAAAATTGTAAAATGGCATGGGGCAATGCCCATCCCGTTTTAACGGGCGTCATCATCAACACCATTGCTGCCCTGATGGCTTTTAATATTGCTCTACGGGTGTTGCGATTTACCATAGCTGGCACACGTCTTGGTTTGTTTTTGGTGCAGATACCATCACCATCACCCGTTGGAAGAATATCATTGCTGCTGCTTTTGATTGTTCTGCTCATTGGCAAAAGTTCAAACAAGGGCTTAGCGCTGTTGGCAGGTGGTTTGGCAACGTGTGGGAGGGGTTTAAACAAAGCCTTTCCAATTTTTGGCAATGGTTGAAGAGCTTTTTTGTCCGCGAAAAGCTCTCTGAGTGTGCTAAGGCTGTATGGAACAAGCTGGAGAAGATTTAGCGGGTTGGATTGTTGATGGTTTTATGGGCACCATCTCACAATTGACAGATTTTTGTAAATCTTTACCTCACCGCATAAAGGGGTGGATTGGGTCCATTGATGTAAGAGGTTTTTTGCCAAGTTTTTTGGGAGGCAAAACAACCATTCAACCGATTGCACAATTTGCGGGGGCGGGGCGTTCCCCTTTCACAGAAGCAAAAGGCA
>NZ_JAQITE010000160.1 GCF_028618595.1 Bartonella sp. AU18XJBT
ACTTAGCATCACCGCCAAAATACTTTGCTAGAGACTGATTCAGATCATAAATTTGTCCGCCATTAACCGCATCACTCGAACCTGATACTATAGAACCATTCGCAAGCGATGTGATCTTGCTGTTTGTTTTTTCACCTTCTTTTCCATGCAAGGCTACAAAAGCGTTACTCTCATTACTCCATGATAAAGAAGCCTGCGCAACACCCTCTGAGACTTCTTTAATACGAGCGTTAACAGTCTTGATATTGTCATCAAGTCCTTTAAAGGACAAACCAACATCCTCATAGGTTTTTTCATCTACCTTACCGTCTTTATCAATACTGGATAAGTTATAGCTTGGAGCTTTCCATTCGCCTTCCTCATTATAACCAGCACCACCACCCAAATAGCCAGCAAACTGTTTTTGAAGATCATAAATCTGTCCACCCGTAATCGCATCGCTCGAAGCTGATGCTATAGAACCATTCGCAAGCGATGTGATCTTGCTGTTTGTCTTCTCACCATCTTTTTCTCCATGCTTGGCTACAAAGCCTTTTGCATCGTCATCCCACAACAGCGCA
>NZ_JAQITE010000161.1 GCF_028618595.1 Bartonella sp. AU18XJBT
TTAAAAGAAAACCCCCGTGGTCTCTTAATGGTTCGTGATGAGTTATCTGGTTTTTTAACCAATCTAGAAAGAAAGGAATATCAAACAGACCGTGCTTTTTATCTCACAGCTTTTAATGGAGATGATCAATTTACCTATGACCGTATCGAGCGGGGAACCATTTTTATCCCCCATGTAACGTTATCAATAATTGGAGGCATTCAACCTTCACGCATTATTCCCATCATTCAAGCAATCCACCGTGGAATAAACGATGACGGTTTATTGCAACGGTTTCAAATGATTGTGTGGCCCGATGAAAATCAAGAGTGGAAATTGGTTGATAGACCACCCAATCAAGAGGGCTGGCAAAAGTATGAAGGGGTATTTCGCTCTTTTCGTGATAAACGATTAGGTTCTCCAGAACACCCGCTGATCATGCGTTTTATGCCAAAAGCACAAGAGAAATTTTATGAATGGTTAGAAAACCTTCATAGAGAGGCAAAAGGAGGTACTCACTCAGAAAGCTTACAATCGCATCTTTTAAAAATGCCAAA
>NZ_JAQITE010000017.1 GCF_028618595.1 Bartonella sp. AU18XJBT
AAGAAGCAGAACAAAGAAGACTTGCAGCCCTTATGCGACAAGAAAAACAACAATCCCAACGGATTGATAATGTCTTCAACGCTTATGAAACCTACGGACCACGCAATTGGGCTTACACCGCTCAAGGCTCAAGCGTACTCGAACCCTCCTCCGTTTACGACAATGGCAAAACCACAACATTTACATTTCCAGACAACCAAGAAATCCCTGCCATTTACATCGTCAACAATGACGGTACAGAATCGCTGGTTCCCAAAACCACAAGAGGCAACATGGTGATTGTCCATGCCATTAGCGCACGCTTCACCCTAAGAAAGGGAAAAAACGTCCTATGCGTCTTTAACGAAGCCTATCAACCAAAAGGCACAAATCCAAATACCGGAACAACCTCACCATCTGTTGAACGTAAAGTTGCATCAGATCTTTAAATAAGCGGGAATTGAAGGGGACAACACATGAGTGATAAACCAATCATCGAAGATCGCGGATCTATTGGGGATGGCAAAAACAATAGCGCCAAAACCGCCGGCAAAAAAATAGTTGTCGCAATTGCTTGTATAGGAATCTGCGGCTATGTGCTCTGGAACATCTTATCCACCCCCACAGAACAAAAAGACACCGCAAAAGCTCATAAAAAACAAGAACAAAGCTTTCACAACACCCTAGCTCCTTTAGAGCTCGCCCCCTCTGACCCGCGTGCCAACATAGCGCCAATAACCTTACCACCCCCACAACCACTCGCACCAGAACCCAAAAAAGATGACCCACTACTTGATGCCGCAAGACGTGCCCCTGTTCTCGCTTTTGCCAAAGGCTCTAAATCTGAATTAAAAGACATCGTCAACACTGCTCTAAACCCCCTTGACAAATTCCATGCCCTTGAAAATCTCGCGAATGCGCAAAATTCTCCTGCCCTTCAAAACACACAAAATTTTGCAACCCTTTTAAAACCCACCACAACAGAAGAAACAAAAGCAAAACTCATCGGCAATAGAAACTTTATCATCGCCATGGGAACCTCTATCCCCTGTATCTTAGAAACGGCATTAAACAGCGACCAACCAGGCTTTGCAAGCTGCATAATCAACCGTGATATCCTCTCTGACAATGGGCGCGTTGTTTTGCTTGATAAAGGAACCCAAGTCATTGGAGAATACCGCGGTGGGATAAAACAAGGTCAATCTCGCCTCTTTGTGCTCTGGACAAGAGCCAAAACCCCAACCGGTGTCATCATTCCCCTTGCCTCACCAGCAACGGACACTTTAGGCAGAGCTGGTTTTGATGGCAACATCAACACCCATTGGTGGGAACGCTTTGGCTCTTCCCTTTTACTCACCGTTATTGATGGTGTCACAACAAACCTCACCAATAGAATGCAAAAAAAATCCAATAAAGCAGGTGCAAACAACTCTGCGGGTGGTGGTTTTGAAGGCGCAGACAACATTGGAAAAGATACTGCCACCATTGCCCTTGAAAATCAAATCAACATCCCTCCTACTCTAGAAAAATTTCAAGGCGAACTCGTCAACATCTTTGTAGCAAGAGATCTCGATTTTTCATCTGTCTATAAACTCGTCGTAAAAAGCAAAAGAAACCGCTCTACTCCCAGCTATTCCTTTTTTCATTAAGCCAATAAAGTCACATTATGCCATCAGCAAAAAATGCAGAACGAGCCTCTATCGTTTTAACAAAATTAAAAATCTTAGATGACTTCCTCAATAATGAGAATTTATTTGAAATTGTCATCAATCGCCCCGGCGAAGTAATCGTTGAGGGTCCAGATGGTTGGCAAACCCACATCTTAAAAGAACTAACCTACGGCGAACTAGAAGGAATTGCAAAAGTTGTTGCTGCCTATACAACTCAGAAAATCAGTGTAGAAAACCCGGTTCTCTCCGCAACACTGCCAAACAACGAACGCATACAAATTGTTATGCCTCCAGCTGTTGCAGCCAATACCATTAGCATGACCATTCGTAAACCTTCATCACGCACTTTTTCTCTTGAAAGTTTACATGAAAACAATCTGTTTTCTGTCGCCCAAAACACCAGTTTCACACCCACGCAACAAATGACTGAACGGTTATCCGAACTCTCTGATACAGAAAAAGAGCTAACAGATCTCTTTATCGCTAAAGATTTTTGCACCTTTTTAGAAAGAGCCGTTATTACACAACAAAATATCTTAATATCGGGCAAAACCGGTTCAGGGAAAACAACCCTCTCCAAAGCTTTAATTGCAAAAATCCCTGACTATGAACGAATTCTCACCATTGAAGACACGCCAGAACTTGTCGTTCCGCACGCCAACAAAGTCCAACTCTTTTATTCAAAAGATAACCAAGGCTTAGCAAAAGCAGGCGCAAAAGAACTGCTTGAATCTGGCTTACGCATGCGCCCCGACAGAATCCTTCTACAAGAGCTGCGTGATGGTACAGCCTTTTACTATATCCGTAATGTCAACTCTGGTCACCCAGGCTCCATTACCACCGTCCACGCCTCAACAGCCCTTGCAGCCTTTGAACAAATGACCCTTTTAGTCAAAGAAAGTGACGGTGGTGGTAATTTAGCACGCGATGATATCCGCGGCTTATTAATCTCGATGATAGATGTCATCATCCAATGTAAACGCCTCGAAGGAAAATTTCGTGTAACAGAAATCTATTACGACCCCTTCAAACGCCGTGATGCCTTTTAAAAAAACAATCTAACTAAATAAATCCGAATGCGTCCCTGTACGCTCAAATCGTAATTGATTACCACTAATTTTATAAACTAAAAGCCAATCTGGCTCGATGTGTATATTCCGAAAACCACGCCAACCTGCTCTAAGTGAGTGATCTCTATAACGCAAAGGTAACGGCTCTCTTTTTTGCAATAACAGCATTACTTTTTGATTTTTCTTAAATCTTTTCCACGCTTAGCAACTATTTTAAGGTCGTGCTTAAATTGATTTGAGTGAATGATCTGAAACAATAAATACCTAAATTACAAAACAAATCATTCATATCTTTCGCAAAGTATACATCTTATCCTCTATCACTTTTCTCAAAAGTTTTAAGCGTTTTCGCATGAGGAACATACATATCAAACGGCAATCCTCTTTCATCAACAACTTTAGCTAAAGAAATTCGTATGAAATCAGACATCGTAAGTCTTAAACTTGTTAATATTTCACCGGATTTTTTTAACGCCCTATCTATGCGGGCACGTACAACATCTTTTGAATCTACAGCTACGCTCATAGTAAACCTCCTTTATGCTGTTAAAGCCTTTTTAAGAGCATGATTTACAGCTTTTGGCTCGTTTTCAATGACAGAAAGCAATATCTTAGAAGATGTATCGATAGAATATCATTCCCATTCCCAATCACGCATGCGCCCCACAAAAAACCACAACATACCGAAAATAATATCTATAACCTAATATTTTTTCTGATTTTTTTGACATCAACATTTGCAGGAATATGGACCCCAAATTCAGTATCCGCTTCACCTTTAGCTTTAGACAAGAGCCTCACGAACACTTTGTAATATACGAAATCCTGCTTTATTTGCCTTATCCATTATTATTCTTTTCGATATTCACCGAGGCGCAGTATAAAAATTTTCTTCAACGCATTCCTCTCTGATTTTATCAAATTTCCTCAATCTGATTGACTGTAAACATCTTCGATCAACACCGGAATATTTTGACCACCCAAAAAGGCTATAACCCTATATCTCCCTCTTTTACTCCTTATGCTTTAAAACTTAACGTTCCTTGGCTTCCCTCTCGTACCTTCCATAAAATCACCAGCATCTGGATGAGCAGCAATAAAAGAAACAATATCAAATAATTCTTCAAGCGATATGCCTTCTTCTTTTGCAGAAATTCAATAAGCTGCCGTTTTAATCACGGTTTGCATACATCATTCAATATACGGAAACACCCATAACGATAATGATGTAAATTAAAAGCCACTTTGAAGTGAATGATCAGAAATATCAAATATCCAAATGACGAAACAAATCTTACTTATCTTTAGCAATACATATCTACCCTTATCACTTTTCTCAAAAGTTTTAAGCGTTTCCGCATGAGGAACATACATATCAAACGGCAATCCCTTGTCATCAATAACTTTAGATAAAGAAATTCGTATGAAATCAGACATCGTAAGTCCTAAATTTGCTAATATTTCACTGGATTTTTTTAACGCCCTATCTATGCGGGCACGTACAACATCTTTTGTCACACCCATATTAAACACCTCCTTTGATTACTTCTCTTTTGTCATATGGCTTAATAGGGCTTATACAGCATAAGGCTTTATCCTTGCCCTCACCGTATCATATCTATTGATCTTGCACGCGCTATTACGTTGATTTTCTCCTGTTGTCTCTGTTGCAAAAATTTAACAACCATTTGAAGCTCTTTTATGCAATCTTTATCATGAGACTGTTCTTTGGGGATCACTTTTGATAAATCAAAACCATATTTATAAATGGCATCATGTCCAAAACGTTTATCTAAAGCACTTTGCAACTTTAAAAATTCTTCACTAACCTGCTCTGGTATCTTTGAATAACTATCACGACCAGCTTCAACATTTTTCATAAAAGTCACTGCTTCTTGTGAAAGTGACGGAACCTCTACTTTTAACTGTTCACGCTCCCGTGTAAACCTATCCATATGTGTCTCATAAGAATTCTTATAAAAGGATTGAAGCGATCTCATAGTAGAAACAGCAAGAGGAACATGAGAAAGCGCTTCTTTTCGTTCTTTTCCTGTAGCCTTAAATTTATCGATAAAACGATCTGACCCACGCAGTTCACCCGCTCTATCAGGTGCCCTATCCAAAATATCAGGAAGTTTATCGCCTTTACCTGCTAAAATCGTTTGCTCAATCCTAAGCGCAGCCTCTTGTGGATCTTTATAAATAAATGCTAAACGACTGTTTAACTCCTTAAACATATTAACATAAGATTTTTCATGCCTAAGGGCGTTTAACACCTTCTGTTCTAGATCAGAGTTATCCGTATAAGCCGCAAGGTATGGCGCTTTTTCTGTTGCTTCTAACGTAGCATTAACATCCCTTTGCGATTGCTCAACTTCAAGTTCTTCTTTTTGAAGTCTGCTAAAAGCTGTCTTTTCTCTATCCCAAAGGGTTTCAATCTTCTCTTTTTGTTGTTCTAAGCACTCTTTATTAAGATCAACGCAAAAAGCAATATTTTTGCCAATACCTTGAGAAACATCATCCCTTTTATTTTCTGTAAACTTGATAAGGTTCTTATAAATGAGTGCAGACAGATATTCTGAATTACCAAAATGTGCTTCAATCGACGCACGTGTCATTTCTTGTCGCTCAATACCCTTCCAGTTGATATGATAACCAGCTTCACGAGCAAGTTGCACCATAAATTCACGCTGAGTGCGCCCATTCCCCTCTCGAAACGGATGCAACGCATTCAACTCACCCATGTAATATCCAGCCCTTTGACTAAAGTCATAAGCGCCAAGACCACGCAGATACTGTTCTTTTGCAAGCTTTTGTGTAATCTTCGGTGCATAACTTTCAATCTGATTATAACTAGCAAACATACTATTGCCTTTGGCAATATCCACTAAACGAACTTGTCCCGCCCATTCATAGACGTCACCAAACAGTCTTCTATGGATCTCTTTCATGTAACCCAGATCAAACTCACCACGAATAGGAGTATGTACAAATTCGAAAGATTTTACATAAGAAATCGTAGATTCTACACGTTGCAGTGTGGCTTTGTCTTTAATACCAAGCCGATTATACATCACACCAGTTTCAGGATCAGTGTAAGGATCACCCCTCCCCTTATACTTCTCCACGTTTTATCCGCTCTATATAATCTTTGATAATATCACTTATTTCAAGTTCACCTATAATATAACGCTCTACTTGAGCAACGACTTTTGGATCTGGTTCCAATCCCTCTAAACGTTGACTTGCTAATGCATTTTTAGCAGCAAAGCGACGTCGCTTAATTTCCTCTTCACTCAACATATAAAACCCTCCTTTGCTTACATTTATTATAGCCAAACAGACTATAGAAACAAGATTTTATTGCCTTTCTTTACCGTAGTCACATCTTTTAATTTTGTACGCGCTATCGCATTATTTTGCTCTTCCACATGTCTTTGTTGCAAAAATTTAATCGCCGTTTGAAACTCTTTTATGCATTCTTTATCATGAGACTGTTTTTAAAAAATTGCTTTTGATAAATCATAATTTGTTTGCATAGCAAGCCAAGCACGTGCTGTACTTACACCAGCCATTTCAAGCCTAATAGCAAGATTAGCACTCAGAGCGGCTTTTCCATTTAAAACTCTAGAAGTGCTACATGAGATATACCAAGCCTCTCTGCTGCTTCATTCACGGATAAACCAAGCTCTTTGATCACATCTTCACGCAATAACTCACCGGGATGTGAAGGATTCTTCATCATTGTTTAGACCTCCTTTTTGATGACAATCCAGATAATCGACCATTTCGTCATCTATGCTATCAAAGCGAAATATTACGCGACAATTTCCATTTACAGTAATTGACTAATAATCATTGAAATCACTTTTTAGCAAATGTCATCAAAAAGACGAAAAATTTAAATCATTTGGCGATATAGCACCTTCAAGAACACCTAGAATACACTTTAATTTTTGCGCATGGGCGGTTCTAACCCCTTTAGTCGTGCCAGTATTATAAAAATCTTCAATCCTTTTAGGTTTAAATCCTAAAATCATAAGATACAAAAAACGTTCATTATTTTTATACTACACGGCTTTTTTACTTTATAAACATTAGAACTGTCGTGAAAAAATTGCTCATTCTCATCTCTTTCTCATTATTCTACTCATTATCGGAAAAGTATAAGTTCATAATTAGGAGGCGCTAAACGTAATAGGAGCGCATCATATCCCCAATTGGCAGCTGCACTTAGAAACATAACGACGATATAACCAATGACCATTGCTGTTTGATGTTCATAAGGATCTGCCCCCGCTGTATATCCAACAAAAAGAATGAATAACACTAATAAACTCCCCCCTGCTATAAACTCTGTTAAAATAATAACCGGTTTACGAATAAGTAAAAGAAAAAGGAAAATCAAAAAAAAGACATATTTTTAATATCTTATGTAATATCTTACGAACTATAGAGAACACTCTACGAATTATAGTTATTAGAACTCGATTTTTCTCTTTTTGATTTAATTTATTAGTCGATAGAGTATCCATTACCGTTATTACATCACTCACATAGTTAATAATCACACTCTTTATAATTGCCAAAATCTCGCATTACAATAAGACCTTTATCAAAAGATGATCTGATAATTTTCTCAAAAAATTCAAGATTCCTCAAGTGCAGTCCCCATGCGTACATCATGATGAATAATAACATCCATCAACTCTGTCACGACTGTGTCCAATACTTCTCGTGCATCGCCTTCAGCCATAAGGCGGATAACCGGCTCAGTTCCAGAAGCGCGGATCACCAGCCGTGCCTCTTTTCCCAACCGCTTCTCTGCTTGATCAATGGCCGCTTTGACGGGATTTTTTTTCAAAACATTTTTATTTTTAATCGTTACATTTTTTAAAATTTGCGGTACAGGTTCAAACCGTTTACACAATTGGCTCATAGGACTTTGGCTTTCCTTCATACAGGCTAAAATCTGCAATGCAGCCACCAAGCCATCACCGGTTGTACCAAAATCACTGAGCACGATATGCCCAGAAGCCTCACCACCAACATTATATCCCTTTTGGCGCATGGCATCGACAACATAACGATCTCCAACATTTGTCCTGACAAGGTGCAACCCTTTACTGTGCAAGAAACGCTCCAGTCCAAGATTTGACATAATCGTTGTGACAACACCATTGCGCCGCAATCGTCCCATTTTATGCCAATTTTCAGCAATGACAGCAATCAACTGATCTCCATCAACCGTTTGTGCTTTTTCATCAACAATGAGAACACGATCCCCATCTCCATCAAGAGCAATCCCCACATCAGCACGCACTTCATGCACTTTTCGTTTTAAAGAGCTTAAATCGGTTGATCCACATTTTTTATTAATATTGGTTCCATTGGGCTCATCATGAATAGCAAAAACCTCAGCCCCTAATTCCCATAAAGCACGGGGCGCAGCTTTATAAGCAGCTCCATTGGCACAATCCACAACAATACGCAAAGCATCTAAGCGAACATCACGCGGCAAAGTTCGTTTAGCATATTCAATATAACGATAAATATCCCCCTCAACCCGTTTTGCATAACCAATTTCAGCAGAACTTGCTAAAGACTTTGAAAGATCTGTATCGATTAACTGTTCAATTTTCGCTTCCATATCATCTGAAAGTTTAAAACCATCAGGACCAAAAAGTTTAATTCCATTATCATAGAACGGATTATGAGAAGCAGAAATCATCACCCCAAGATCCGCTCGCAAAGAGCGGCAAAGCATTGCAACAGCAGGTGTTGGCACTGGCCCCAATAAAAAAGCTTCCATCCCCGCAGCAGTCAATCCTGAAACCAAAGCGTTTTCCAACATATAGCCAGATAATCGTGTATCCTTGCCAATCACCACACGATGAGATTGATGTTGTGAGCGGAATAAAACCCCTACAGCCATTCCCACCTTCATGGCAAAATCAGGTGTCATAGGAAATGAATTGGCTTTCCCCCGAATTCCATCTGTACCAAAATATTTTTGCACCATGCCTCTTTCCTTTAATATATAATTCTTCCCTTGGCTTTTTTTAAAACCCTAACAAGCCCCCTTGGTACAATAGTCCCCTCCCCATATAAAATCAGATCATTGATCTAAACCTCCATGCATTTAGACAATCAAGAACCTATTCACCAACGACACATCTAAACCACTCTCAACCAATTATGTTCACACCCTCGCACATAAAAGCAATATTATCCCCTCAAAATACTTTATACATCCCTTGAACATAATCAAAGGATCACCTCATACAGTTACCAAATCCGCAAAGAAACCCAGCACCTAACCTCAAACCTTACACCCCCCCAAGGAAATCTATCGCCTCACCTCATACAGTTGTCAAATCCGTAAAGGAAAATACCATCTCGCCTTGTAACCTTCTAAAGCCGTCATAATACAACGGCTTTGCTTAATTTTTTGCTTCCATATTTTTGCAAATATTACATTAAAGGCGCAAGCTTTGCTTGCGCCTTTCTCAAAGAATTTAAAAGCTTTCCTAAAACATCGTTACTCAAGCGTTATTAAACAGTTTTTATTTTTCTTTATTATCTCCCGCAGTATTGGACTTCTTTTCAGCGTTACTTTTAGAGCGGTTGACTGATTTTGTGGTACCTTTTGTGCTTTGCACTTTTTTCTCAGTCTCATTCGACTGTCCTTCTTTAGACTGAGCCTCCTTAGGCTCAATATTACCGGATTTTGCTGTTTTTTTCCCAACAGTTGCCTCTGCTTTTTCTGCCTTGCCTTTATTGCTCTCTTCTTTATGAGACACTGTTTTAGAGACTGCTTCAGCGTTTTTTGCATCTTCCACTGTTGTCTCTGTATTCATTTTTCCAGTTTTTGGAACAGAAGACTCCCGTGGCGCAGCACCCTCATCTTTCTGAGTGCGTGAAGGAGGCTTTCCTGCAATAACTTCGTTAATTTCAGTTCCCGTTAAAGTCTCATATTCCAACAAACCTTGTGCCAAAGCAAACCATTCTTTTCTTTTTGTTTTTAAAATATTGGTCGCATTTTTATAGGCATCATCAATAAGCTTACGCACTTCCATATCAATCATGCGCGCTGTTTCTTCAGAGACATTTTGTGTTCGCGCAACAGAGTGCCCCAAAAAGACTTCATCTTGGTTATCGCCATAAGCTACATTTCCAAGCAGATCAGAAAATCCCCACCGTGTGATCATTGCGCGTGCTAATTTAGTTGCTTGCTCAATATCAGAAGAAGCACCAGAGGTGATATTTTCCTTTCCAAACTTTAATTCTTCAGCCACACGTCCACCCATCATAATAGCCAAACGAGAAATCATCCACCGATAACTCATAGAATAGCGATCACCTTCAGGCAATTGCATCACCATTCCCAATGCTCTTCCCCTTGGAACGATTGTTGCTTTGTGGACAGGATCAGCAGCCGGCACATTAAGAGCCACAATAGCATGCCCTGCTTCGTGATACGCAGTGAGTTCTTTTTCCTCTTGTGTCATAGCGGTTGAACGACGTTCAGCCCCCATCATCACTTTATCTTTAGCATCTTCGAATTCTTGCATCGTGACAACTCTTTTATTACGGCTCGCAGCCATAAGAGCAGCTTCATTGACCAGATTCATCAGGTCCGCACCGGAAAATCCTGGTGTTCCCCTTGCCAAAATTTTTAAGTCAACGTTAGGCGCTAAAGGCACGTTGCGCACATGCACTTTCAAAATTTGTTCACGCCCAGAAACATCAGGGTTTGGCACAACAACTTGTCGGTCGAAACGTCCTGGTCTTAACAAAGCGGGATCAAGCACATCAGGACGGTTTGTTGCAGCAATGAGAATAATACTTTCATTGGGCTCAAACCCATCCATTTCGACAAGCAACTGATTTAAGGTCTGTTCACGTTCATCATTTCCACCACCAAGTCCAGCCCCCCGATGACGTCCAACAGCATCGATTTCATCAATAAAGATAATACAAGGTGCATTTTTTTTAGCTTGTTCGAACATATCGCGCACACGGCTGGCCCCAACACCAACAAACATTTCCACAAAATCAGACCCTGAAATGGTAAAGAATGGCACATTGGCTTCACCTGCCACAGAACGTGCGAGCAAAGTTTTACCAGTTCCTGGAGGACCAACAAGCAAAACACCACGTGGAATACGCCCCCCTAAGCGTTGAAATTTTTGTGGTTCACGTAAAAATTCAACAATTTCTTGCAGATCTTGCTTTGCTTCTTCAACGCCAGCAACATCTTTAAAGGTAACACGTCCTTGCGCTTCATTAAGCAATTTTGCTTTTGATTTCCCAAATCCCATTGCACCACGTGATCCATTTTGCATTTGCCGCATAAAAAAGACCCACGCCCCCACGATAATAATAACAGGTAATAAGGAAAAGAGGAGATTAAGGAAAATGCTATTTCCAGAGCTTTCAGGAATAGCTTTAACATTGACATTTTTGCTTTCCAATTTTTGTATCAAACCTGGATCGCGAGGAGCATAGGTTGAAATAGTTCTATGTTCAATGGTTTGTCCTGTTAATTTTTGACCTTGAATGGTCACAGATTTCAACTCATTATTCTCAACTTTTTGCAAAAATTCAGAATAAGAGACTTCTCCACCACCAGAACGCTGACTATCTCCATTAAAGAAAGAAAACGACACAATCAAAATCAAGGCAATAACTCCCCAAATAAGGAGAGAGCGGTAATTGGAATTCATATTCAGCCCACTTAATCAAATATAGATTTCAAACAGTTCCTCTTAACATATAACCTTGTCAGCCCCTTGCCAAGAGATGAGAAGCTGTTTATTTTCTTTTAGAGTAATTTTCCTTTATCTTTTCACCTTAATATTAAAAAAAGGTTCCACAACATTTACCAAGGAAGCATCTTCTCGTGAGGAAAGCCAATCGAAAGGTGCCATAATACGCTTGATGATAACATGTTTATGAACAACTGCTTGAGAAATCAACTCTGGAATATCATACCCTTTGTGATTTGAGATCATCAGTAGCGATTGTAAAGAGGGAAAATGAGGCTTTGCAAGCTCAAAATCACTATTTTTCAATAAAAATTTCAGCTGTTCTAAATTTGCGGCTCCAACCTTTATAGCCTCAGATCCATGATTTATGATTTGATAACGCCCATCCCATATAAAAGTTTTATCTGGCTCAACGATAGCCTCTTTCATATTTCGCCTTTCACGCCACAAAGAAATTCCTTGCTTGTTATATTCAATAACAGATCCCGCATAAGTAAAACGCTTCTTTTCTGGAGAATCGAGACAGAGTTTTTGAACAAGCATGCTTAATTTCTGATTGGGCAGCAAATAAAATCCCCCTCCCATCAACACAGCAAAAAGCCCCACCACGAAAGGAAAACCGGAATGTTTCTGTAAAAATAGCGCAGGCTTTGCTATGAAACAACGCCCATGTTGAACAGTAATATCCAGCGCTAAGATCAAATCAGCAATATTTTTCGCTTGTTGACGACGCCGCAATGCGGCTTCATTTATTTTGTGAGCAATATAAGCCAATTTTTGTGGAGAAAGAGATTGACGCACGCGTACACGTTCAAAATTGCGATCTTCATTGGTTGGATCATCAATCCATGTTTGTCCTTGTAAGCGTAAATAATTTCGTAATGTTTGGCGTTTTACACCAAGGAGTGGACGAATCAAACGCACTTTTCTATGCAACAACGCCTCACGCGGAATACAGGACAAACCACGCTCATATAGGAAACCATCGTTTTTTTCGGCAATATTTTTTCTTGTTTCTCTGGCATGATTCTCATCACGCATACCCTCGGCTTCACCACGCATGGCACTGGTAAAACCACTGGCATAAACCTCATCATGCAGAGCACCAACGTTACCGTGCAAAGCACCCAAAAAACCGCCCACAGAAACTCCATCACGCATGGTACCAACTTCACCGTACACCGCACCTCTATTCTTTTGGAGACGTTGATAACGCATTTGATAGGTTTCAACCTGATCATTGAGTGTATGGCCCGTCATAATAACTGATGCGCCTTGTTTTTGTGCTTCTTTAACCAAGAGATCATAGCGTGCAACACGAGCACTGGAAGCAATATGCGTCTTTGGTTTTTCACCTTCCCACCGCACAGCGATATGTTGAATTTGATGAACTTGACAAATTTTCGCAACAGTTTCTGCTTCACGCGTCGATTCTTTACGCAATTGATGATCAACTGTGACAACAATCATTTCTGGAGGAACTGAGAGAGTTTCCAAATGCTCTTTGACCAAAAACATCAAAGCCAAAGAATCACTTCCCCCTGAGACGGCAAGAATCAACTTCTGACATTGAATAAAATCCGATGTTTTAAAGAGATTTCTTGCCAGTCTAACGCACACCGAAAACGACCTCGCTATTTATTTTGCAGGTTTACAAAAAATAGACTCTAATGTTTTTTGACGTTTTGAATTTTTCACAAAATGAGCACAATCGTCTTTATTTGGCTCAAGAGCAACCATACTTCTTGCTAACTTCAGCAAAATCTCGGAGGTATAGAGCTTCTTTTTATCTGCATACCATGCGGTAAGATAAACTTGTGCTGCTTCATGATAGCGTTTTTGTCCCAACAAAGATTCGGCCAACCAAAATAAAGCATCATCACTCAAAGAATCTTTTTTGTAACGATTTTGAAAAGCGCAAAAGCTTTTTTCAGCATCAACATAGTTGGCAGAACGAATAAAATCATACCCTTCCTTATACAAAGCTTTAGAAGAAGAAAGATTGTCACTCTGATGTGCTTCAATTGGAGCACTTACTTCATGCGCTTTGTTAAAATGTTGAGTGTTTTCAGGATTATGGCTCTCCACTTTAGCTTCCACAGCAGCAACCTTTGTCTGATCACCCGCACTATGGTCCTGCTCCGTCTCTTTTTTTACAGTTTGAGATTTTTCATCCACAGCGGACTTTTCAAAAGAACAAGAATAAACAGAAGAGTCTTTTGTATCAAAAAGCCCATGAAACTGCTTGTTAACATTTTTTAGATTGTTATGCTCAAGCACCATTCGTAGCTTATGCAAAAGCTTATCTAAATCATAATCTTTAAATAAAACCTGTTGATTCTCTAAAATAATCCCTTGGTGTTCCGCAACACTAGCGGCTTTTTCCACCACGCTAGACGCTGCTTTATCAGCTGCTTCAGGCGCGTCCTTCACAGCATCGACAGCCTTATTAACTGCAACAGTGGCTTTTTCCTCCACGCTAGATGCTGCTTTATCAGCTGCTTCAGGTGCATCCTTCACAGCATCGACAGCCTTATTAACTGCATCAGTGGCTTTTTCCTCCACGCTAGATGCTGCTTTATCAGCTGCTTCAGGCGCATCCTTCACAGCATCAACAACCTTTTCAACTGCATCAGTGGCTTTTTCCTCCACGCTAGATGCTGCTTTATCAGCTGCTTCAGGCGCATCCTTCACAGCATCAACAACCTTTTCAACTGCATCAGTGGCTTTTTCCACCACGCTAGATGCTGCTTTATCAGCTGCTTCAGGCGCGTCCTTCACAGCATCGACAGCCTTATTAACAGCATCAGCGGCTTTTTCCACCACGCTAGACGCTGCTTTATCAGCTGCTTCAGGTGCTGTCTTCACAGCATCAGTTGCCTTTTCAACTGCATCAGTGGCTTTTTCCTCCACGCTAGACGCTGCTTTATCAGCTGCTTCAGGCGCTGTCTTCACAGCATCAACAACCTTTTCAACTGCATCAGTGGCTTTTTCCTCCACGCTAGACGCTGCTTTATCAGCTGCTTCAGGTGCATCCTTCACAGCATCGACAGCCTTTTCAACTGCATCAGTGGCTTTTTCCACCGCGCTAGATGCTGCTTTATCAGCTGCTTCAGGTGCATCCTTCACAGCATCGACAGCCTTTTCAACTGCATCAGTAGCTTTTTCCACCGCGCTAGATGCTGCTTTATCAGCTGCTTCAGGCGCGTTCTTCACTGCATCAGATGCCTTATCAACTGCATCAACTTTATCCGTATCATGTGCAGGATATTCGGAAGCCTTTCGTGCCGCACTTTGAACAAGTGAAGTAGAACAAGCTATGAAAACCCCCATATAAAAGAGTGTTTTCCAATTGATTTTACGATACATTCTTTTTTCCCCTTAAGAGCTTATTGAATAGTTGAAACAAACAATCTCCTTTTTAATGACTATTCATGTCACTCAACGTTGTCACAGCACGTCGATTTTGATTCCAACAAGAAATATCATCACAGACCGCTACAGGTCTTTCTTTTCCGTAAGAAATTGTTTGAATCCGTTGTTCAGACACACCTAGAGACACCAAATAGTTTCGCACAGCAACAGCACGGCGCTGTCCAAGTGCCAAGTTATATTCACGTGTTCCCCTGTCATCAGCATGACCTTCGATCATAATAGAATAATAAGGATAATGAAGCAACCATTCTGCTTGGCGCGTTAAAATACGTTCGGCATCAGCATCAAGTGAAGAAGAATCGAGACTAAAAAATACGCGATCACCCACATTAACCGTAAATTCTTGTCCTGAACCTGGTGACACCTGATTCAAACCAGCATCATTCATATAAACGCCATTCATACCGTTAAGTGCACCAACATTTTTTTTACCACACCCACCCAAGCATAGTGAGAAAAAAAAGAAGATAGCTAAGGAATGAGAGAAGTTTTTTTTGGTAGAGCGCATAGTCCGTTTCTCCTTGAGTGGCGTAAAGAAGGATAAATTCTTAAAAACATTTTCAAGAATAACCGTTAATTCCTAATGAAGATGAAATTTTTCTGTTTTTTTGGTCATTATTTTTATTTTTGAGTCTCTGCCAATTTTTCTTCTTTTCAGCTGTTCCTCTCACATTGCCATAAGAAATGTTTCCCTTATGCATCTGGTTTTCTATGCATCATCTTGATCTTGACGACTTTTTTGCAGTGCGTTCAGCTTTGCAAAAACTTTATCAGCGTCAAAAGTCTTATGCAGATTTTCTTCACTCTCATTTTCCTCTAGAGCAGCGTTTTCCGTCACAGAAGCCGGAAGCAACGACCTATCTTCTTCTGCAGCAACAGGACGATTTTTCGCCGCACGCTGGAGCTCAAAATCTAAATCGATTTGCGAACACAAACCAAGTCCTACAGGATCAAGAGGAACCAAATTTGCACTATTCCAATGGGTTCTAAGGCGGATTTGTTCAATTGTCGCTTTTGTTGTCCCAATCAACCGTGCAATTTGTGCATCTTTCAATTCGGGATGATTTGTGACCAACCATAGGATACCATTAGGACGATCTTGACGTCGAGAAAGAGGGATATAGCGCGCCCCTTTACGTTTTTTTTCAGGAATATGCACCCTAGATTGAGAAATTTTTAAGCGTGCGTTTTGATCAGCCTCCACCCGTGCAATTTCACTGCGCGTCAATTGCCCAGAACTAATTGGATCTAAACCTTTAATACCATAAGCTGCATCACCATCGGCGATAGCTTTTACTTCCAAGACATGCAATTTACAAAATTCTGCAATCTGATCAAAAGAAAGAGCTGTATTATCAACCAACCAAACAGCTGTTGCTTTGGGCATCAAAAGTTGCGTTGCCATTTTTATAAATCCTCTTCTGCGCCTCTTCTATGAGGCCGGTTACCGCCCACTCAAGAGCACTGAAACTTTTTATATGTTACTAGGTCTCTCCAACCACTCCTAAAACAAAGCGAAGTATGGAATAAACCATTTTGCTATGAGATTACATTCTGTTATAGCGTTATTTTTGCTTAACGACAAGAGATCTCTCTTGTAATGATCCTCAACTAAGGTCTCTTTACCTTTAAGATGAATTTTCTTATAAAGGGTTTATTCGATTATTTCACCTCATGCTGTGGCACATTTATTCTGGTGGGATGCATGCTTTATCGCCTTAAATTCTAAAGAGTATCCAACTGGAAAGAAAGCCCTCAAATAGGAAGGAAAACTATGGCAGGCCATTCACAATTTAAAAATATTATGCACCGTAAAGGGCGTCAAGATGCAATGCGCTCGAAAATATTTTCTAAGCTTGCGCGCGAAATTACCGTAGCAGCAAAACAAGGTGCTCCTGATCCAGCCATGAATCCCCGTTTAAGGCTGGCTGTTCAAAATGCCAAAGCACAATCGATGCCGAAAGATAATATTGAACGCGCGATTAAAAAAGCTTCAAGCACCGATGTCGAAAATTATGATGAAGTACGCTATGAGGGCTATGGACCAGGCGGCGTTGCCGTCATTGTTGAAGCTTTAACCGATAACCGCAACCGGACCGCTTCAAATGTGCGCGCCGCCTTCACAAAATCAGGAGGAGCCCTAGGAGAAACAGGATCGGTCAGTTTCATGTTTAATCGGATTGGTGAAATAATCTATAAGCCAGAAGCAGGAACAGCCGATAACATCATGGATGCAGCGATTGAAGCCGGTGCCGAAGATGTGCAATCAGAAGAAACCGGACATCATATTACCTGCGCATTTGAAGATATTGGTGAAGTTTCCAAAACTCTAGAGGCAAAACTTGGTGAAGCAGAATCGATTAAAACGATTTGGAAAGCCACCACCCTTGCACCAATAGATGAAGAAAAAGCTTTGTCCGTTTTACGACTGATTTCAACATTAGAAGAAGATGATGATGTACAAAATGTTTATGCCAATTTTGATGTCAGCGATGAGATTTTGGCAAAATTATCTGTATAATTCCCACCATTTGCATAAGCCCTCTCTTCATTCATGAGGGCTTCAAAAGCATCTGTCAGCTCTCCTCTTTATCTGCACATATAAAAGCCCCGCGTCAATAGCGGGGACCAACCATTGGTACAACAAGAAAACCGCCATTAATTCTAGAAAACATAACCAAAAAAGAAAGCATACAAAACTCTGTAGCCTCACGCCTTTCTTACATGCCCCAAAGATTATCCCTATAGCCCCTCTATTCGATCTTTTTGTTCTTTAAGATTAACCTCCCCACCTTCAAGGAATGAAGATGATCTGATCTGTAAATAATTCGGATTTTCTTAACGTTCTTCTATAACGAATCACCCTTGAAATTCACTTGAAACTTAAGGAGCAAAAAATACACACTTCCCTAAATATTCGCCACGCACTTAAAAAACACTTAAAATATATCAAGGAGTTTTATATGCCTTATATCCCCACATCTCAAATGACAGTATTTTACAATATCACAGATATAAAATAAGCAAATGGAAAGCCAGAGCGGATTGTTTAGCAAAGTATTGTACAAAAAGCCGGTATATTTCTCTAAGCCATGCGAATAAATTTTTGACTTTATGGCATTAACTTTATGGCATCGTATGTTTCATAAAATATCATATGTTTCATAAAATTATGTCATTTATCTTAAAAATCTGTCCTTTTTCTATTACCGATCAACCAATATTCAGACCTAAAACAACAGCGCACTTGAATAAGACACATCACAGAGCAACAGAAAAAACACTCTTGGAGTCCAAACTCTTCGCAAACCAAATCGAAAAGGAAGTTTAAATATATATAGCAACACTTTGAATAAAAAGTTGAAATCTAGAGACCTCAGAATTTTTGACTCTATTTTTTCAAGGAATTATTTTTGAATTTTTTTAAGCATTTTCCCCCAAGGAAATTCCATTATCGATAAACAACCGTAGATAATGGATGAAATCTACATAACTCTCCATGCTCACTATAATCAGTTCCTTCTTTTAAAGAATGAAAAACAATTGAGATTGTGTAAACTTGAGACTGTATAGACCATATTCCTTCTATGTTCTGTTTTTAAGCATTTTGTTTTACTGTATATTGAGCAAAGGCGACCATGCTGGATCCGAAGCATCATTGGGTGTAGGGAGTTGTCGTTCATTGCGTCCTGTAATGTCAATCGTATAAATTTTGGGTCCCATACCGGGATTTTTTCGAAAAAACATCAGCACACGACCATTGGGTGCCCAAGTTGGTCCTTCATTGTGAAAACCTGTGGTTAAAATTCGTTCTCCTTGTCCATCAGGGCGCATAACACCGATAGAAAATTGTCCGCTTAATTGTTTTGTAAAGGCAATATAATCACCCCGTGGTGACCAAATAGGTGTCGAATAACTCCCTTCATTTGAAGAAATACGCTGAATATCACTTCCATCCGCATTCATTTTATAGATTTGCGGCTTTCCACTACGATCTGAGGAAAAGACGATTTGTTTTCCATCCGGTGAATAAGAAGCAGAAGTATCGATAGCAGAAGTTGTTGTAAGTCGCGTCATCGTACGGGTTCGTAAATCCATGGTGTAAAGATTTGCACTGCCATCATTTTGTAACAAACTCATGATGACCTTTTGTCCATCAGAAGAAAAACGCGGAGCAATTGTCATGTTATTAAACGTTCCGATCAACTCTCTTTGTCCCATTTCAATTTGTTGAAGATAAACATGAGGAACTTGATTGTCCTCATAAGCCATATAGGTCATTTCTTGTCTTTTTGGGGAAAACCGCGGTGTAAGCACCAATTCACTTCCATCAGACATATAAATCAAATTTGCGCCATCTTGATCCATCATTGCTAAGCGCTTAATGCGTGCATTTTGGGGGCCTGTTTCATCGATAAAAACAATTCGTGTATCAAAATAACCACTTTCTCCTGTCATCTCGCTATAGATCTCATCTGCGATCATATGTGCCACACGCCGCCAACGTTCTGTCGCGGTATAAAAACGCCGTCCTTTCAATTGTCTTTGTCCAAAAACATCCCATAAACGAAAATCGACCCTCAAACGTCCATCGATTTCTCTCATGACTTGCCCCGTAACTAAACCTTGCGCTTTTATTTTCTGCCAAGACGCAAAATGCGGTTGTTTATTAGGATTAGAAATGTTTTCAAAAAAGTTTGTTTTATCAAGCGGTAAAAAAAGCCCCGACCGTTCAAGATCAGCTGTCACCACAGCAGATATTTTCAACCCAATCGAATCGTTGGAAATAAAGTCTGTAATTGCAATGGGAATGGGATTAAAATCAGCGCTTGAAATAGTTCCTTTCAATTGCGCATAACCCGATGAAATACTTGAAAGCCACAATCCACAAGTGACAATAAACCAAGCAAAAACTTTATGTCTCGTTATAGTCGTCATAGAATGTGTCCTTTCGTTAAGCGCTTTTTTCTCATTTATCATCTTATTTCTTGGAGAGGATCAACATTAAAGTCAAAACCTTGCCCCCATAGATCATATTGATCACGTGGGAGATCTGCATAAGGTTGGCATGAAAAGACAGCGGCATACACCTGCCTCATCATAATAGCTTGTTGACTCTCAAGACCGCTTACGGGATCAATGATAGGATCGCCCACAACCATTCCTTCACGGTCTAAGTAAAAACGCAACCGCACAACCGGACGGTTTTTTAAATCGCCACCAAGTGCCACAAGTTTAAGCTTCTGTTGAATACATCCCCCCGCAATGTTGACCAATGTTTGTGCCATTTTTGTGGTATCATTAATATTTTTTCTTCCCCCCATTGCTTCTGGTGTATGAGAACGTTTTGCTCCCCCTCCTTGTGACCGCGCACGATTGAGCAAATTATTTTCCTCCAGTGCTAAAATATCTTCAATGGTCTGTTTCTCTTGGTTTTTTTTGTTAAGCTTTGGCGTCTTTTGATTCAATGTAACCGCATTCTTCCCTAGAACATCTTCATCAAATTTTGGTTTAAACTGTGGAAGAAAAATTTTTTCTGGAAGTGTAATTTTGGGCGCTTGATGAACAATCTGCTCTGCTGGTACCTTCTGTACCGTTGGAGCCAATTCTTTTGGCGATATCATCTCTTCATTTTTGTGCACAGGCTTGAGCGCATCTTCCGGCGCTTCCAAAGGCATCTCAGGTGCAACCTTGTCCTCCTCCTCCGGCGCTTTCACAGGCATCTCAGGTGCAACCTTGGGCGCTTCCTCCGGTGCTTTCAAAGGCATCTCAGGTGCAACCTTGGGCGCTTCCTCCGGCGCTTTCAAAGGCATCTCAGGTGCAACCTTGGGCGCTTCCTCCGGCGCTTTCAAAGGCATATCCGGTGCAGGCTTGGGCACCTCCTCCGACGCTTTCAAAGGCGTCTCCGGCGCAATTTTGGGCGCATCCTCTGTTTTTGCTTCTAATAATTCTGGTTTTGTAAGTTCGGGTGTCAATGTTTCTGACGTGTTCTTGCTTGGTGGTAGCGATGCTGTTTCAACAGGGCGCAGTTTTTCCTTTGGTTGAAACGGTGCTAGACTATCTATTTGTCCCTCTCCAATATGGCGTGCATCTTCTTTTTCTTGTGGTTGCATAGTCGGTTTTACGGCAGGGATTGCACGAATAGGAGCCTTTACGGCTCCTCGTTGAGAGGACAACTCATCCACTAAAGGAGAAAGAGTAATGGGAATTGCTTCCAATGATTGTGGTAAAGAGACAGAGCTTGTAAACTGAATGGCTCCCCAACTGAGAAAAATGACATGGACCACAAGGGATAAAGCCAAGCCTCGTTTCATGCTATGATAGGAGTCTTTGTTCATTCTTTATGCCTTATTTATGCCTTACATTTTTTCATTTTAAATCACTCTATACTCTTTTAAAAACATTTTAAAAACAATCATTTATGCGGATTTATTACTTATTATTTATTGTGCTAGACTTGCTAACGCAACTTGAGAAAACCCCGCTTTTTGAATATCCGCCAGCAGTTTTAATACTTGCTGATATTCAACAGTTTTAGCAACCCGTACAAAAACCCGTTGATCTTTTTGTGTAGCATCTTCTTCCAGAAGAGTTTTAAGGTGTGCAATCAGTGCCTGTGATGTTTCATAATAATCTTGATTAATGGCAAAGCGCCCTTGCGCGTCAAGTGAAACCGTAAGGGGCGTTTTTTGAGCTCGTACGGGCCCCGCTTGACTACGAGGCAAATCTAGAGGAACACCGTTCACTAAAAGGGGGGCAGAGACCATAAAAATAATCAACAAGACCAGCATAACATCCACAAAAGGAGTGACATTGATCTCACTCATCAATTGGCTTCGTGAATGATGGCGCCTACGTGTATTTTTTCGAGAAGAAGAAGCAACAGAAATTCCCATGGGATAAGCTCCTTTTTATAAAGAGGAAGGTGCTGTGCGTGTTTCATCAATACGCCGCGATACAATTGTTGAAAATTCATCGGCAAAATTTTCTATTTGTGCAATGATGCGCGCACTTTCATGAGTCAACTTGTTATAAGCAATAACGGCTGGAATTGCTGCAAACAAACCAATAGCGGTTGCCAAAAGCGCTTCTGCAATCCCTGGCGCAACAATGGCAAGTGATGTATTTTGAGAAGCTGAAATAGAAAGAAAAGACTCCATAATACCAATAACTGTTCCAAAAAGTCCAATAAAGGGGCCCGCGGATCCCAGTGTTGCAAGAAAACTTAATTTCGATTCTATTTTTTCACTTTCACGTCCCAACGTCAAATCCATAGCCTTATCAATTCTGCTCTGCAAACTTTTCGATGTATGGGTCCCTTTTTCAAGAGATTTTTTCCATTCAACCATTGCCGCCATAAAAACGGCGGATATACTATTGGTGCGTTGACTTTTACATGATGTATAAAGATCTTC
Source organism: Bartonella sp. AU18XJBT (assembly GCF_028618595.1). Classification (GTDB taxonomy): domain Bacteria; phylum Pseudomonadota; class Alphaproteobacteria; order Rhizobiales; family Rhizobiaceae; genus Bartonella. The sequence continues at coordinate 22,341 of NZ_JAQITE010000017.1, forward strand.
TAGCGCTTTGCCTGACCAAAATGTACGTTCAAACTGCTTTATTTGACGCCGTATTCTCCGATATGTAAAAATTTTATCAAAAATAATTGCCCAACTCCATATGGAAGCAAGCAGCAACCCGATCATAACACCTTTCACGATCCAACTCGCTTGCATAAACAAATGTAACATTCCAATTGTTTCCGGATTCGTTAGTTCACCATGCGGCATAATTTTTATCCCTCTAAATAAAAGGTGTATTTTTAAAAATTCTATAAAACAGATTATTTTATAGTTTCTAAATTTAAGTAAAAAACCTTAGTTTCACATAAATTCATGCGCTAAAACAAGACTTATTTCTTAAATTTCTATAAAAAGTGATGACGAGAAACTCTCCCTCAACACACATCTCCCTCATTTCACAACAGCATTTATGAAATAATATAACCATAAAGCCTTCCCCATAAATGCTATAAAAATAAAAGATATCAAATCTATTATGCACCACCATCTTTACGTTCATGAAAAGAAAGCTAAACCCTCATACACGTTTTAAGCTTAAAATGCAGCGATAAGTCTTAGCACTTGAAAACATTCATAAGAGGCATTTTTATTCCTTATCTTAAGTGTTTTTGTCCCCACTCACCAAGCCCGCTTGTGACATGTAAGAAAATGTTTTTGATTAATTGGCAACAATAGAGCTTGAAAAGAAAACATCTTACACGTTTCAGAATTATCTGAAAATGACAACGCAATGAATTATCATTATAAATAAATATGTTATAATCATGAAAGATTGCGCTTTACCTCAGGCTATTGTTTCTCTCATTTCCATCAAATTTAATACGAGGACACCATCTGGCACAAAAAAACGACAATAAACCACCATAAAATGCCTCACAACAATGCGCCTCACCCATGCACCCCTAAGGTAAGTCCCATATAATCTAGTGTAAGTCTCATATAATCTCATTGTGTTGTGAATTAGCCCCTCTCAATGCCCTTCATCTCTCTGGCTCCATGGTATAACGTAAAAGCTTCTGTAACATGAAAAAAAACTTTTCACATCTTTACTTTATGAAAACCGGCTTTTTCGTTCTCTTTGCTCACTTGCGATATTTGATCATTATTGCATTAAGAATGATCCATAAGGAATATTTTACATTTTTTTCAATGATTTACATTGCTCATCTTATGATGATGTGTAAGCAAATAATTTTAATTGTTTCAACATAAACAGATTTGAAATGAAAGTATTTTACTCTCATTACTCTATTGGAATTTGTGCCCATAATCTATTGGAATTTGTGCCCATAATCTATTGGAATTTGTGCCCATAAGAAGTGATAATTTATCTTTCTAAGTCAATCTATTATATAAAATAATATACTTTTGCATTTCTGCTTTGTATGCATTGATCTCTCATTCATTCACTGCATTTAGAAGCGCAGATACAGTCATGCATGATAGATGAAAATGGATAGAACACGCACTCTTGTGATGCCAAATAACAACCTACTAAAAAACAAATAAAACTGCTTAAAACACCCTTTAAGTGTTTGGAGAGAATTGTCGACCTAATAGCTTATTATCACTTATTGCAATATTTTGCTGAGTATGTGCATTTTTATAAAAATAAATCTTAATGTATTTTTTATTTCTTTTTTTGTTTTGTACTTTTCTGCTGTTTTCTTATGCCAACGAATCTTTCTTCAAAAGAAAAGTATCTTCAGTTTATAGCAGAAAATGGATAATAAGACATTGATTTTGAATCATAACATGGATGAGGCGTGTTAATTTTGTGAAATATCATCTCCAATTTATTATAGTTATTGTAGCAAAGGTGCTTTCTTTTGATGTATCGTATGACCTTGTTGGAAAACATTTAAGCTATAATAAATATATGTCTTAGATTGTAGGTCACTTTATACCCCCTGATCTCTCCTGAAACTGCTCGTTCAATGAATAACACTTTTAACCTAGTATTTTTTCAAAAAGTCCTTTGGGTAAACGTCGCGGTTTTGCCTCTTCATTAATCAGAGCAATTTCAACTTTGGCTGTTACCAACGTGGTCGCCTCATGCAAAATAGATTGCTCCATAAAAAAGCGTGCCCCTTGGATATGAGTAACACGTGTTTTAACGACTAAAAGATTATCAATTTTAGCTGGTCTTAAAAAGTTAATTTCCATATGACGAACAACAAAAAACAGTTTTTCCCCCTCACCCCCAGCTGCTAACATCTTATTATTAAAACCGGTATCCCGTAAAAACTCTGAACGTCCTCGTTCAAAAAACTCAAGATAACGCGCATGATAAACCACACCGGAAAAATCTGTATCCGCAACATAAACGCGGACCTGAAAATTATGAAAAGCATTTGTATGATTGCTCTTAAAAGGTGTTATTTCTGTCATCGACTTCATATCCCATAAAATCATTTAATATTAATATAGCAAATTGTTTATCAATCAAAAGATTGAACACATTTTTGTGTTGAAGTTGTGAAAAGCAAAAGCCCCCCTTAATAGAGCAAGACCCTTTTGGTCAGAATATGCAAAAAGAAGTGCGTCTCTTGTATTTTATGACTTTGCTATAAAATATTCACATAATTTCTTTTAATAAAGAGAGTGTCTTAGTCATCTTCCCCCTCCCATAAAGACGCCTGAAGTGATGAATTGTCTTGAGCATCAGAAAGTTGAGAACGCCTTTGTATAGACGTTGTAGAGGCAGGAGCAGAAAGCCCTAAATGGCTCCAAGCCTTTTCAGTGAGAATGCGTCCACGAGCGGTTCTTTGAATAAAACCTTGTTGGAGCAAATACGGCTCAACAATATCTTCAATGGCATCGCGTGGTTCTGATAAAGCAGCAGCAATCGTTTCAATCCCCACCGGTCCCCCTAAAAAAGTTTCCGCAATCAGGAGCAAGTAGCGACGGTCAAGCGGATCAAGACCAAGATGATCGACCTCAAGGCGCGAAAGCGCTTCATCAGCGATTTTTTGGTCAATTTGTTTTGCCTGTTTAACCAAAGCAAAATCACAAACACGCCGCAAAAGCCGTCCAGCAATACGAGGAGTCCCCCGTGCTCGGCGTGCAATTTCATGAGCACCATCATCACTAATCTTGACGGCAAAAAGCCGTGCATTACGCTGCACAATATATTCCAATTCTTCTATAGTATAAAAATTGAGACGAATTGGGATGCCAAAACGATCTCTCAGCGGTGTGGTCAAAAGCCCCAAACGTGTGGTTGCCGCTACCAAAGTAAATTTAGCCAGATCAATTTTCACTGAGCGTGCCGCCGGCCCCTCCCCAATGATCAAATCAAGTTGATAATCTTCCATGGCTGGATAAAGAATTTCCTCAATCGCCGGATTTAAGCGATGAATTTCATCAATAAACAAGACATCACGTTCTTCAAGATTGGTCAAGAGAGCAGCTAAATCTCCTGCTTTAGCGATAACCGGTCCTGACGTAGAGCGAAAATTAACGCCTAATTCTTTTGCCATAATCTGTGAAAGCGTTGTTTTTCCTAATCCCGGAGGTCCTACAAACAAAACATGATCCAGCGCTTCTTGCCGCGTTTTTGCTGCTTCAATAAATATTTTTAAATTAGCCCGTGCCGCTTCTTGACCAATAAAATCATCGAGAACTTGTGGTCTTAAGGAACGATCTGGATCGTTAGGAAGGGAGGCGGAACCCAGAAGGCGTTTATCTTCATCTTTATGCATTGTTACCTTGATTTTAAGTAGGAGAAGAAAGCAATTTGAGACTATGGCGGATCAGCATGGCGGAAGAAACAGTTTCCCCCTCAAGAGCATTCATCGCAAGAGCAAGAGCACGAGATGCTTGCTCGCGTTCAAATCCTAGCTTCATCAACGCAGAAAGAGCATCATGCGCAGGTTGATTGGTCATCTCACGCTGAGGCACCGAAACAGTCTTGATCGCTTGTTCAAAGGGAAGTGTTTTACTTTTCAGCTCACCCACAATTCTTTCACTGACTTTTTTACCAACGCCCGGCGCTCGACTAATCATCGCAACATCGTTTAAGGCAATAGCCTGTGCAAGTTCATCTGGCGATAAAGTACCCAAGATTGCCAAAGCAACCTTTGCCCCTACTCCAGGAACATTTTGTAAAAGACAAAACCACTCCTGTTCAGCTCTTGTAGCAAAACCAAAAAGGCGGATTGCATCTTCCCGAACATGCGTTTCAATAAAAAGGCTTAACGCCTCCCCAACAGAGGGTAAAGAAGGACGGAGCCGATTTGAAACAAAAACCACATAACCCACACCGTGAACATCAAGAAGGATATGATCATCCAAGATATGTTCAAGGGTGCCCTTTAATTTGCCAATCATGTTGCCACCCCAATCATACCGCCATCCTTGCCTGATAAGATCGCTCAATACTCTTACGATGCATACTATGACAAAGAGTAAGAGCAAGAGCATCAGCCGCATCACTGCTATCAAATTCAGCCCGTGGAAGAAGAACTTTGACCATCATATGGATTTGTTCTTTAGCACCGTGTCCAACCCCAATAACCGATTTTTTCACTTTGTTAGGCGCATATTCAAAAACAGGAAGATTTGCTTGAGCAGGAACCAGCAGTGCAATTGCACGCGCTTGCCCAAGTTTTAAAGTTGCTGTAGCATCTTTGTTGACAAATACATGTTCTACAGCGGCTTCATGGGGCATAAATTGATGCACAACCTCTGAAAGACCTTTGTGGATCTGACATAGTCTGGAAGCCAGCTCACACTTTACATCAGAAGAAACCGTCCCCGCTGCAATAAACTGAAGACGATTACCCGCAACATCGATAACGCCCCACCCTGTACGCCGTAATCCGGGATCAATGCCTATAATACGAATCGTCTCTGCCATAAACTACAGTCTATACACTTTTCCCCCCTGTGAATAAAGATGTGAATAAAGACAAGACCACAAAGAAAACAGCAGTACAAGACAAAACCAGTCAAAAGATGATCATGCCCCCAATTTATACAATTATAACTATAACACGCAACGAACAGCATCTTTATGGAACATACTTTATGAAGCATCACTGAAATCAATCAAAACCATTCACACATCACAAGCAAGCGCCCTATCAAGCACCCTATAAAGCATAAAAATTCCCTTTCTGTATCATATCCAATGCCATAACGGTTAAAAATCGCAAGCGAGCAAATAGAGAGTGCTGGATTGTACATTCATTAAGTGTAAAGAGGCTATGCAATAGATAGTATACACTTTATGGAAACTTTTTACGTTGTAACATGTTGCTACCATAATAAATCAACACATTGATCTATAAAGATAATTCATTATTTTGTATGTTGAATAAAAATCCTGAATAACGTAAAATTTTCTCATTTCAAACCTCTTTATCTTGAATCAATCAAAACCAAGAGCGTAAATAAATTGATGTACAAGCCCCTGCTCTATTTAGCATCTGATCATTATCATAGCCAAAACAAAATCACACGATATACCAACAGAAAGTGTTCCAGCTGCAATCAACCAAAGCCGATTTCCATAAGAGCAACCATACCCCATTCCATGCCATATTCGAAATCAATACCTATCTCCCTCTAAGCTATAAGCTCAAGATATTTCCTACGCTCAAATAAAAATTAGGCAGAAAAAAGCACTCTAGATTAGTTTTAGCTGTGAAATTTCGGTTGTAAAAATGGATATACTTCTCTAAATATCGCCAGAAAGAAGCAAGGAGCTATTCTTCTCAGAACGCCCAAAAGCTGTTTTGAGCAATTCGATTTATTTTCCCACGAAATTATCATCTCTTAAACTACAACTACCTCTTATTGACCAGAGCGCTTAAACTACAGCCGCATATCTACGAAAAAATGCACGCTTCCAAACGCAATGAATGAGAAACAAATTAGCGGAAAATTTCTGGCAATTCATGCCAATGAAGGGTTTCAAGTTCCAATGTCGGTGTATGAACGGACACTTTTACAATTTCTTTTTTATTTGTTCTGATGACATTTCACCTTCACCCAAAGCAAGGAAATACCTCTAAGAACGCCCAAAAGCTGTTTTGAGCAATTCAATTTGTTTTCCTACTGGATTATCATCTTCTAAGGCACAGGAGGCTGCAGTTTCCCACCCAGCACGCATATACTGTATGCGCGCTTCCAAACGCAATGAATGAGAAACAAATGGGCGGAAAATTTCTGGCAATTCATGCCAATGAAGGGTTTCAAGTTCCAATGTCGGTGTATGAACGGACACTTTTACAATTTCTTTTTTATTTGTTCTGATGACATTTCCCTTCGCTCAAAGCAAGGAAATACCTCTAAGAACGCCCAAAGGCTGTTTTGAGCAATTCAATTTGTTTTCCTACTGGATTATCATCTTCTAAGGCACAGGAGGCTGCAGTTTCCCACCCAGCACGCATATACTGTATGCGTGCTTCCAAACGCAATGAATGAGAAACAAATTGGCGGAAAATTTCTGGCAATTCATGCCAATGAGAGGTTTCAAGTTCCAATGTCGGTGTATGAACAGACACTTTTACAATTTCTTTTTTTATTTGTTCTGATGACATTTCCCCTTCACGCTCTGCCCGAAGAAGAAGGAGTTGAGAAGCGATTTGCATAAGTCGTGTACTTAAATACATAGCTTCTTTTGCATAGATTGCAGAAACTTCTGCCGAAAGGGAACGTGCTACTAATTTCCCTTCTGAATCAATATACGCTGCGGTTTTTTCAATCAGCGCCATTGTTTCTTCATAGAGACGATTAAAAGCATTTTCAAAAGCATTATGCTCAATCATGATAATAGGTTCATCATATGGACGTTTATGTACACTCACGCTTTTATACTCCAAGTATCAGCACAAAATTATACTCCTCAACGAACAGAGTATTAAAAAGTTTCTTTTGTTGCTGTATAGAACGCTTTTTTTTAAAACTGCTACCTCTTTTAATTTTTTTGCGCAACGCGCTTTTTATACTAAGGTTAACGCACCCAACAAACACTACAAACACTATAGGAACGTTTCTTATAAACGGATCAGTTTCCTCGAAAAGGATCCCTGCCAAGATTGCCGTTTTTCACAATAATAGGCGACTCCAAATTGCAAAGCAATACCCGTTATTATTAAGAAGGTATCGGAAAAAAACGTTTCTGTCATCACTGTTTTTATAATTTGTCCAAACATCGCAAAAATAGTTCCCGTTACAAAGACCGGTAAACTATGTTTTCCTAAGATTGCTAAAGGATGTTTCTGAGAGACACAAAACCATTTATTGATGCGCGGTAAAGAAAGAATGAGAAAGGCTAATGCAAGAACATGGAGTAAACGTGGCAAGCTTAAAAAGGTTTTATTAAAGTTCAACAATGGGGAAGACCAGCCAAGCCACCCCAAAATGCCCCACCAGTTTAAGCGAACCCATAACAGCGCCAACAAGAGATACGCTGCCGCACAAACAATCCAAAAAGACTGAAAAGCGATTTTTTTTCCTTGTTTAAGCGCTAAAGTACTGGTCAATCCTATGACAAATAAGAATTGCCAAGACAAAGGGTTTAAAAACCACTTTCCCTCTAAAGGATAAGAAGGAGGAGCAATTTTATAAAATCCGCAGATAAGATACAGTGTAAAGGAGCCCAAAAGCAGCCATTTTGTCTGTTTACAACTCAAATAAAGGATAAAAGGCGCAAAAAACATCAAAACGATATAAAGTGGAAGAATATTATTATATCCCAATTGATGCCCAAAACTTAAGGTACTCAAAAATGCGATAACAGGCTCTTTAAAAAAGAGTCCCACATTATTCATCGATAAAAGTTTTTCTGTTCGCCATAATAAAAAGGCAGCAAAAAAAAGGCTTAACGTGACAAAAGTAGTAAAAAGATATGCGCCATAGAGCTGCAAAGCTCTGTACCAAAGTTTTCGAATGATAAAAGCAAAGGATTTTTGCTGTAACCGACCATGAAAGCTTAACCCAAGAGCAATCCCTGAAAGCAAAACAAACACTTCTGCTGAATCGGAAAAACCGAAATTTCTATGGGTAAAAGACTCATAGATCGTTCTGGGAATATGGTTGATGAAAATCGTCAATAAAGCTAAAGAACGAAAAACGTCAATACGCGTATCACGGCGAAAAGGTTGAGTATTATGCTCAAGAACACCTTGGTATTTCATCAGTGGACTCCCACACGCCACAAACCCCTTGAAGTCCCATAAAAATGGTGGTTACCCTTATTGCCAACAAGCATAAACAGGATGAAACTTTCATTTTTTAAGAGTCAAGTTTCATTTTAAGCGTTTATTTTTTAAAAGGCAAAAGTTTTTTAAAGGCAAAAGAACGAAAAGAATCCGTACATGTATCACAGCAAAAAGGCGACATATTATGCTTAAAAACACTCTCATTTCTCATAAGCAGGCTCCCACACACCCACAAATCCTTTAAATTACGTGAAAATGGTGGTCACTTTCATCGCAAATAAGCATAATAGAATGAAACTTTAATTTTAAGCATTATTTTTCTCTAAGAAACAGGGCTTTGACATGACACAACAAAAAAATAAACCAATTGATCCACCTCTTTTCCCTCAGTTGATTTTAACACTTGATGTTCGGCGCAACACCCCACACACATTTTTGCAGCAAATTTTTCAAACAAAGTCTTTTGCATGCGTCATCCTCTATGATTCTGAAAAGCAGAAAGATGATAGCTCTTTTTTACAACAACAAGCGCAAACTTACGCAGAAGATATTCAACATCATGACGCAGCCCTTCTTATTGCTGATGACAGCCGCATTGCTGGGCGCATAAAGGCTGATGGATTGCACATAGAAGATGATCTTAACGCTCTTGAAAGCTTCAAAAATCAGCAAAAGGAACAAAAGATCATAGGCTTTGGCAATCTACGCAATCGCCATAGTGCTATGCTTGCAGCGGAAACAGGCATTGATTATCTATTTTTTGGCAAATTAGGGGCTGATAAAAAACCCCATGCGCACCCCCGCAATCTCCAGTTAGCAACATGGTGGGCAGAAATTATGCAAACCCCCGCCATTATCCAAGCAGGAAGCGATTTTTCAACCTTTGATGAAGTCTTAAAGACTGGATGTGAATTCATTGCTGTAGAAGAAGTGATTTTTGGGAACGACAACCCCTTAATACTGCTTAAAACAATGCAAGAAAAATGTGAAAACACCCCCTTGTAATATAGGAGGAGAATTTATAAATAAAGCGTTAATAAAAATCCAAACACTCACCACTATATTACTTATATAGAACACACAATAACAGATAAAGAGGATACCTCGAAACTCAATAAAATTGCTTAATAATTCAATCAAATTGATGAAAAAACTAGCGTCTTTTTTTCATATGATATATAGAAAAAAAGATCATAAAAACTTTCTCGTTCAATGTCTTATAAAAACAAAGCATTATGATTGGGGAAAATGGTCATTTTCAATATTGGTACTAAATACCAATAGCTGACGATACAAATATGCAGGGGACATAAAAATGCAATATAGCGGAACACTTGAAGATCTTACAAACATAATTTGCAAAGCTGGATATCAAATCATAGAAAGTAAATTACTAAAACATGATTCCCCTGAAATATATCAGATCAAAACCTCCAAAGGAGGCACTATTAATTGGTTTAAAAGCACAGGAAAACTTCAAGTTCAAGGCAAAGAAAACATAAAACAAAAGTTAATAGAAGATTTAGCAAAGCATCTAGAAGAAACATCAACGATTCCTTCCTCAAAAACTGCCCCCAATACCTCAAATAAAAAAATTTTATCGTTCACGGTCATGATCGTTATGCCTTAAAGGAGCTTGAAAATGCTCTTCTCAAGCTTGATCTGGAACCATACATCTTACAAAATACAAGCGGCAATGGTTTACCCATCATTCAAACTTTGAAAAAAGAAATTTGTGACAGTTCTATAGATTTTGGTATTGTACTCCTCACGCATGATGACATGGGTTATGCTATATCTCAAGATGAAGAAAAAATTCAACCCCGTGCACGACAAAACGTTATTTTCGAAATGGGCATGTTAGCTGCCGCGCTTCCTCTTGAGAGGATTGCTATTCTAAAAAAAGAAGGCATTGAAATGCTTTCAGATGTTGGTGGAGTTTACTACCTTTCTTTTAAAGAACAGGTAAATGAAACATTTCCCAAACTTATTAAGCGCTTAAAAGAAGCTGATTTCTCTTTTAATACAGATACAATTACTCATGCATTAAATTAAATTTGAATAATGCTTATGTTTATTTTTTAAAGCGCACGCCCAAAACCACACGTCACCCCACCACATTCCACAGACACACACACCCTATAAGCTCAAAGAAACGATTTACCCCCCACCCTTCCTCAAACAGCAAGCGATTGTGCAAATTTTAATGAAGAGACCGCAATTCATTACCATGGAAGAAATCATTTTAGTCCCTTTGATAAACACGGATCTGATATTATGATTTTGGTAATCATTCCAGAGAGATTTAAGAAGCGGATAGCCTCTCATTAAAAAACAAATTTTGTAAGTAAAAAACTATTTTTATTGTAAATTTCCTGAAAGTACTTTATGAATTAAAAGATGTTTTGGTCGCATACGCAACGACCAAGAGGGTCTTGAAAGCCCGAAAATCTAAACATGAATTTACCCCACTTTGTGGGTATCCCGGAATTCCGGGAGTTTTTGCTATGTCCAGGTGCTCTCAGCACTAAAAGCAAAAAAAGCTGATTAGATTTCAGTACTTTCAAGCTCCCGGAATACTCATGCGAGGGCGCTCGCAACCGGCAGGGGGCTTTAAAATGCAATCTCAAAATCTTAATATTGATCTTTTTATTGGCAAAAAAATTCGCTTAAAACGAAAAATGCTAAAAATGTCTCAAACAACTTTAGGACACGCTTTAGGTGTCACCTTCCAACAAATTCAAAAATATGAAAAAGGCTTAAATCGTGTCAGCGCAGGGCGCTTAAAAGAAATTTCTGATATTCTAAATGTTCCGGTTTCCTTTTTTTATGCGGACATCATTACAAAACAACAGCCCCCATACCACCACGATGAAATCGCATCAAGCACAGAAGAATACCTGCTGCTCAAAAGATTTAGAACGCTCACCACTGTTAAAAAGATAGCCTTTTTACAGCTGATCTCTGATGAGAGTGCAAGCTAATATCACACGGATAGCGCGCACTATTCAAAGTCCCCTGTTGTGAAGCTTTATTGTTTGAATGCAAAACATGCCAACTCTCTGTTTTAAGAAACGACACGTTAAGAGACGCTATTTTAATTTTTATTGTAAATTTCCTGAAAGTACTTTATGAATTAAAAGATGTTTTGGTCGCATACGCAACGACCAAAAGGGAACTGAAAACCCTAGATCCGAGCGTAAAAATGAACCCACTTTGTGGGTATCCCGGAATTCCGGGAGATTTTGCTATGTCCAGGTGCTTCTCAGCACTAAAAGCAAAATGCTGACTCGGATTCAGTGTTTTCAGACTCCCGGAATACTCATGCGAGGGCGCTCGCAACCGGCAGGGGGCTTTAAAATGCAATCTCAAAATCTTAATATTGATCTTTTTATTGGCAAAAAAATTCGTTTGAAACGAAAAATGCTAAAAATGTCTCAAACAACTTTAGGGCAACATTTAGGTGTCACTTTCCAACAGATCCAGAAATATGAAAAAGGCTTAAATCGTGTCAGCGCAAGGCGTTTAAAAGAAATTTCTGATATCTTGAATGTTCCACTTTCCTTTTTTTATGCGGATATCATCACAAAACAACAGCCCCCGTACCACCATGATGAAATCGCATCAAGCACAGAAGAATACCTGCTGCTCAAAAGATTTAGAACTCTCACCACTGTAAAAAAGATAGCCTTTTTACAGCTGATCTCTGATGAGAATGCAAGCTAATATCACACGGATAGCGCGTGCTATTCATAAGCACTCATAAGTATTTTAAAAAGCAACCTCCATTATAAGCATTTTTTCATTTTAGGGGGCGAAGCCCTTAATATAATAAAAGATCAGCATCTTGACACACGATAACCCTTTATCATTATTATTTTTAACAGAACTATTTTAAACAGTCTGGCTCTCGTCAACATTTACGCTATTTTTTTAAACTTACCCAACCCTACCTTAACGAAGACGAACACTAAGAGATAAAAAATAATATAGAAATGAGATTCTTATACGGCTTGTAATGATGAAAAAAAAATGTGAAAGTTCTGATCGGTAATGAGGAGAAAACACCATGATCAAGAGAAGCGTTAAGCTGCTTATCTTAGGCGTGATTGGGCTTGCAAGTTCTGCTGTCAATTCAGCTGGAAACACTGAAGAATTCTCAAGTTCTGAAGGCTCTTTCAATACGATTCAAGAAGCTTCAAACACACAAGAACCTTTTCAGCCCTTAAAAGCTGGAGACTATGACCAAGCCTATGACTATTACATCCAAGGTTATTATTTAAAAGCTTTTCGTGAAGCACTCCGACGTGCTGAAAAAAATGATCCTTTTGCACAAACTCTTCTTGCCCGAATTTATATGGAAGGATGTGCTGTTCCTATTGACGGTGCACGTGCTGCTTTATGGTTTGAACGCGCTGCAAAACAGGGGGAACCCCAAGCACAACTACGCTATGGACTTATGTTGTTTGATGGTAATTTTATAAAACAAAATCAAGAACTTGGTGAACAGTTCATTCAAAAAGCTGTCAATGCAGGCGTCAAGGAAGCCTATTTTTATTACGGACAACTGCTTCTTTATAAAGCCGCACAGGAAAAACAAGCTCTCCCTGGTGTTTCTTCCCAAAGTCGTGAAAATGAAGCCATCGAGCAAGCCTTAAAATTGTACTTAAAAGGGGCTGCTCTTGGAGATGCTGAAGCTGCTTTTTCTGCTGCAAAAATTCTTTCCTTAGGCACGTTAAAACGACCAAAGGATGATCGCAATGCCCGCAAACTCATGGAGGTAGCGGCACAAAACAACCACTTAAAAGCTCAACTTCATTTAGCACAATGGCTTATACAGGGGCGTGGAGGAGAAACAGATTTTCCCCGTGCTTTTCATTTACTTCAAAGAAATGCTATCAACATGGTAGCACCAGCACAGATTTCCCTTGCAAGGCTTTATCGAGATGGCACAGGAACAAAAGGCGATATAATAATGGCAGCGGCATGGTATATGCTCGCAAAGGAGGCAAAAATGCAAGCCCCTGATCTTGAAATAATGCTCCAAGGCATGGACAAAACACAACTAGAAAAAGCGCACAAAGAGGCAATAAAGCTTCTTCCTGTTTTTTGAAATACTCCTCTCTGCTTCAAAGAGATAAAATTTATAGAAATTCCGGGAGATTTTGCACTGTCCAGGGGCGATAAGCCCTAAAAGCAAAAAGGCTGATTTGAGTTCAGTGTTTTAGACTCCCGGAATACCAACGCGAGGGCGCTCGCACCCGGCGAGGGGCTTTAAAATGCAAACCAAAGATCTTTATAACGACATTTCCATTGGCAAAAAAATGCACTGGTATCATTTGCTTAAGCAAACAATATCCAATAAGAAAAAGAACTAGGCTATCACGAAAATCCCAAAAGCTCTATTTTTTCATTCTTTTTGCTTGGATGAAAAACACACCAACTCTCATTAAAAAAACTATTTTTTATTGTAAACTTGCTGAAATTACTTTATGAATTGAAAGGTGTTTTGGTCGCATACGCAACGACCAATAGGGCTCTAAAAACCCGAAACCTCGTACATAAATTTACCCCGCTTTGCGGGTATCCCGGAATTCCGGGAGATTTTGCTATGTCCAGGTGCTTCTTCGCACTAAAAGCAAAATGCTGATTCGAGGTCAGTGTTTTTAGACTCCCGGAATACCAACGCGAGGGCGCTCGCACCCGGCGGGGGGCTTTAAAATGCAAAGTAAAAATCTTAATATTGATCTTTTTGTAGGCAAAAAAGTTCGTTTTAGACGAAAAATGTTGAAGATGTCTCAAAAAACATTAGGTCAACATTTGGGTGTTACTTTCCAACAAATCCAGAAATATGAAAACGGCTTAAATCGTGTCAGCGCGGGGCGCTTAAAAGAAATTTCCGATATCTTGAATGTTCCGGTTTCCTTTTTCTATGCCGATATTATCACAAAACAACAGCCCCCATACCACCACGATGAAATCGCATCAAGCACTGAAGAATACCTGCTTTTAAAAAGATTTAGAACGCTCACCCCTGTAAAAAAGAACGCCATTTTACAGCTGATCTCTGATGAGAGTGCAAGCTAACATCACACGGATAGTGTGCGCTATTCAAAATCCCCCTTTGTGAACACCTTATTGCTTGAATGCAAAACACGCCAACTCTCTGTTTTAAGAAACGACACGTTAAGAAACACTATTCTAATTTTTATTGTAAATTTGCTGAAATTACTTTATGAATTGAAAGGTGTTTTGGTCGCATACGCAACGACCAATAGGGCCTTGAAAACCCTATAATCCGAACGCGAAAATAAACCCACTTTTTGGGTATCCCGGGATTCCGGGAGTTTTTGCTATGTCCAGGTGCTTAAAGCACTAAAAGCAAAAAGGCTGATTCGGATTCAGTATTTTCAAGCTCCCGGAATACCAACGCGAGGGCGCTCGCACCCGGCGGGGGGCTTTAAGATGCAAAGTAAAAATCTTAATATTGATCTTTTTGTAGGCAAAAAAGTTCGTTTTAGACGAAAAATGTTGAAGATGTCTCAAAAAACATTAGGTCAACATTTGGGTGTCACTTTCCAACAAATTCAAAAATATGAAAACGGCTTAAATCGTGTAAGCGCAGGGCGCTTAAAAGAAATTTCCGATATTCTAAATGTTCCGGTTTCCTTTTTTTATGCGGATATTATCACAAAACAACAGCCCCCATACCACCATGATGAAATCGCATCAAGCACAGAAGAATACCTGCTGCTCAAAAGATTTAGAACGCTCACCACTGTAAAAAAGAAAGCCATTTTACAGCTCATTGCTGATCAGAATGAAAACTTTTAACATTGTGATATAGGGCACTACACTCCTCTGTTCTTAACTTGCCTCCCACATCTCAAAGGACAGAAGTCCTTTCCCTATCCAGTTGGTAAACAATCCGTCTTCTCAGAACAGAACTCTTCTAGCTTTCCATTTCATGTGGTTCATTTCACAAGATTATCCGGACAAGCTCCCTCTCAAATATTCACCACACATTCTCATAAAAATATCACATATGCAAAGTTTGATGCCTTACAGCACCATACCTCAAACGATAATATTTTACAGCAAACAGGATAAGCATTCATGCGTATTTTAAAAAAGATAGCCCTCAAAAAGCAATGCTTGAAAATTTTTTTGGTCGATCTGGAACAGCACTTAACGCATCATTTTATAATGATGATAGAGGACATGATCTTAACATGCAAACGCAAAAA
Organism: Bartonella sp. AU18XJBT; assembly: GCF_028618595.1. GTDB lineage: Bacteria > Pseudomonadota > Alphaproteobacteria > Rhizobiales > Rhizobiaceae > Bartonella. The sequence continues at coordinate 37,762 of NZ_JAQITE010000017.1, forward strand.
ATTGCTTTTTATCGCAATCACCAAAAGCAGCTGTTTATTAAAATATACGCCACCAGAAGCACTTCAAGCAACCTTACAGCTGAAACCATTATTCATTGATTAATTAACCGATTGATTAGATAGCGATATGTTGTTAACGTAGCTATGTGTAAAGTTGCTCTTATTTCTGGAATAGGAGCTTCGCAAAAAAGAGTAACAATAAGTAAGAGGAATTAACGATGTTAAAATATTTATTGCTGTCACCGGTTGTGTTGGTGGCAGGTTGTGCGTCTGTAGGCAATTATTCATCAAATTATGTTGATCAAAGTCTTACAAAGCGTCAAGCACAATTAGTCGCTAACAAATTTATTAGCGATATCAAGAGATCTCTACCACCAGCTACAACCACACTTCTTATAAAGAAAAATAATACAGCAGACAGCTTTACTCCTTTATTTATCAATCTGTTGCGACGGAATGGATATAATGTGATTTATACAGATCAACCTCAAAAGCAGCAAAACATGGGTGTGAATTTGAGTTATAGAATAAGATTAAATAGTAGCACTATAGTGTCTCTTCTTCAGTATAATGTGAACGGAGAACCACGTGCTCATATAAGTACTCAGCCCCAATGAACCCGCTATTTAATGTAAACATTCTCTATATTTTACACGTAAAGACTTAAAAGCTCTTGCGAAAGGCAAAGAGATTTGCACCTCAATAAAAAACCTCATTTTTAGCCAGAGGTGGATAAATTTTATTATAGATTGTGACAATACAAAATAGTGTAAATTATAGCTTTAAGATTTAAAGAAAGAAGAATACTAAAAAATAATGAAAAATGCCCCACACCCTAGCAAATTGTTACGCGAAGATGTAAATGCAAAACTTGGCTTATCTGTGATTGAAGCAGCTGAATAGCTTTCTATATCCCATGTAGCATTTTCTAGGGTATCGGTAAAAATCCTTATAACGATATTTTCAGTGGCAAATTCATTGGCAAAAAAATTCGTTTGAGACGAAAAATGCTAAAAATGTCTCAAAAAACATCAGGTCAACATTTGGGTGTTACTTTCCAACAGATCCAGAAATATGAAAACGGCTTAAATCGTGTCAGCGCAGGGCGTTTAAAGGAAATTTCCGATATCTTGAATGTTCCAGTTTTCTTTTTCTATGCCGATATTATCACAAAACAACAGCCCCCATACCACCACGATGAAATCGCATCAAGCACAGAGGAATACCTGCTTTTAAAAAGATTTAGAACGTTCACCTCGATAAAAAAGAAAGCCTTTTTACAGTTGATCGCTGATCAGAATGCAAGGTAACATCACACGGATAGTACACACCACGCTCTATCCCATGAGACACTATAACAAACTCTGTATTCAAATATTCATCATATATTCTCATAAGAATAGCTCGTGAATTTTATGGAACTTATATCATTACCATCAATTATATCATTGCCATTAATGATGATATTTTACGACACAACGGGATAAATTCCCCAAAAATTCTAAAAAAATTTTTGTGCAAATTTTTAAAAAGCTTGCGTCTAAGTGCTTTTTATGGTCTTGCAAAGAACTGAAAAGCAAAAATACATAAATGTCCTTTTTACTTAAGCTTTTCTCTTTGCAAAAACCATGAGAAAGCCTATAGAGCATACAGGATCATGAGAGAGCCGCAAAGCTAATCAAAGGGATTTGAGCCCGAAAATAACAAAAGAGCTTGACTGTTAAAGGCAGCAAAGAAAAGCGCCATAAAGACAACAAGAGAGTTCTTTTTGCAAGAATAGAATTGGATAGAAACGATGAAAATGAATGGCAATGAAATTCGCCCTGGTAATGTAATTGAACATCAAGGAAGCTTATGGGTTGCTGTTAAATGCAACGCTGTAAAACCAGGAAAAGGTGGTGCATTTAACCAAGTTGAAATGAAAAATTTAATTGATGGTACAAAACTTAATGAACGGTTTCGTGCTGCTGAGACAGTTGAACGCGTGCGCCTTGAACAAAAGGATTTCACCTTTCTTTATCAACAAGGGGATGCTTTGGTCTTTATGGATTCAGAATCTTATGAACAACTTGAACTCCAAAAGGATTTTGTTGGTGAACGTGCTGCTTTTCTCCAAGATGGGATGACTGTCACAGTTGAACTTTATCAAGAAAAACCTATTGGCATCTCACTTCCTGATCAAGTTGCTGTCACGATTGCGGAAGCCGATCCTGCCATCAAAGGGCAAACGGTTACCTCCTCTTATAAACCCGCCATTCTTGAAAACGGAATTCGTATTCTTGTTCCCCCCTTTATGAATGCTGGTGAACGTATCATTGTAGACACCAATGAGTTGATTTATTTGCGTCGCGCAAATGAAAAAGATAAATAAAGGAATAAAATATGGCCCATTCTGCAGTCATGAATGTCATGGTGCAAGCTGCAATGAAAGCAGGACGCTCGTTGGTGCGTGATTACGGTGAAGTGCAAAATTTGCAAGTTTCTTTGAAAGGACCAGCAGATTACGTCAGCCAAGCAGATCGCAAAGCGGAAAAAATTATTTTCAATGAATTAAGCAAAGCGCGCCCAAAATTTGGTTTTCTAATGGAAGAGTCTGAAGAAATCATTGGCGAAGATTCCCAACATCGTTTCATTGTTGACCCATTAGATGGCACCACAAATTTTCTCCATGGCATTCCTTTTTTTGCTGTTTCCATTGCCTTAGAAAGTCAAGGAAAAATCGTTTGTGGTGTCATTTACAATCCCGTAAGTGATGAACTCTTTACCGCAGAACGCGGGTGTGGTGCTTTTTTCAATGACCGACGCTGTCGCGTTTCTGCTCGACGCAGACTAGAAGATTGTGTCATTGCCACAGGAATGCCTCATTTTGGTCGCCCAAATCATGGAACCTATCTTATTGAATTACGCAATGTGATGGCGGAAGTTGCCGGACTTCGCCGTTTTGGCGCTGCTGCTCTTGATTTAGCTTATGTTGCTGCTGGCCGAACCGATGGCTTTTGGGAAGACAATCTACAAATTTGGGATATGGCTGCTGGAATATTAATGGTTCGCGAAGCCGGTGGTTTTGTCACTGATAAAGAAGGGGGCAGCGATATATTTCGCAAAAAAAACATCATTGCTGGCAATGAACACATTCGCACTAAGCTAGAAAAAAACCTCAAAAAAGGCATTTAGACCTTAGAAGCAGTGTTTTTATTAAAAGGCAATGCTAAAAGTTCAACTTTGCAACATCCCCATAGAGATATCCCTCATTACGCAACCTTATTTCTTATTGGCGCAACCTTATCTCTTATTGAATTGCGCAAGTAATGATAAAAGTTGCTGAACTTCACCTTCTTGGCTACTGCTTCTCTTGCAGTTTAGCTTATGTCGCCACAGAAAAAAACCATGGCTTTTGGGAAGATAACCTACAAATTTTTGATAGAACTACCGGCATACTAATAATGGTTCGCGAAGCTGGTAGTTTTATCACCGATAAAGAAGGCAGTAACAATATATTTCGCAAAAAAAACATCATTGCTGGCAATGAACACATTTACACTAAGCTAGAAAAAAACCTCAAAAAAGGCATTTAACTCTTACAGTTTTTTACAAAAACCTTAGAACCTTAAAAAACCACGTGGAGAGAGAGTTTTAAATTTTCTTTACAGAAAACGATAGGAAATAACTGATCAGATAGTGACAAAAACATCATCACAAATAAAAAATATACTCGCATACCCCCCACAAAAGCAATCCTCAACAGCTTACCTTATTGACGTTTCTGTTATTCAAATCCCCCTCCAAAAAAGCTGCAAAAGGCAATAAACAAAAAAACATCATAACAAAATGCCCCAAGAAGCAATTATCGCACCCAAAGCAAAACACAGTCCATTCCCTCTCTCAATATATGCTCTTTATAGTGCGCTATCCATTGATCGAAAAACTCTCCTCTCTCATAAAAGCTGCCGCATATGCTGAAAAGTTTTCTCTCTTTTCCACCACTGCATAATAACAGAGATTTCAGAAAACCCACTGATTTATAGAGCTGTTCCCTACCCCTTTATTCAACCGTTTTACAAATAGTTTATCAAATGCCGACGACATTTATAATAATGAAAATCTTTGTTTTCCAAAATTGCTTCCTGCATTTCACTTGCAAGCTGTTCTTTATCTTTTTCAACAGCCTCTTCCAGCGCCTTTACCTTCTTATTCCCAAAGATAACTTTTAATTTTGTTTGTGTGGTAAGTTCCTCCCAAAAGATCAATCGGTTATCGCATTTCCCATTTGACACCTTTATCCATTCTCTGACTCCTAATTTGTAAGCTTCTTCAAATGTTGGCATCTCTTCAGAAATGCAGAGATCTTTTTTCTCTTCTTTATCTCTCTCTTTGCAAACCTTCATTGCCCTTTCAACCGTAGAGTAATAATAATTTTCATCAAAGGCAATATATCCTTCTTTCACCGTATCAATAAGCTGCTTATAGTAAATGAAAGTTTTTCTTGCCGCCTTATAATCACTGGAAACATCATACAAGAATGATAAAAGCTCTCTTTTACAAATGCATAGTCGTCGGTAAGTATGAGATAGAAAACGTCCACACCGTTCTATAGACTCTAGCATCTCATATTCTGTATATTTAGGCCTGTCTTTTTCTATGTCTATATATTCAAACATGCTTACTTTTATATATTCAGACATGTTTCCTTCTATATCCTCGGATATATCTTCAAAGCCGATTTTCGCTTTTAACTTTTCCGCGCGCTGTAAAGCTTTGTCTTTTTGTTGCTGTTCGTATTTAGCTGTAATCGTATCATCAATCATATATAACCACCAATGAAACAACAGCATTGTAGGCTTATAGCGCTTTTTTTTCGTAATAGGGCCCACAAATTCTCGCAATTTGATGCCATTCTGTCTCATTAATCGTACAACTTTAGGATAAGTTTCCTTAAAAATTGGGCGCATCATTAATTCATTTATTCTTTCAATCTGCTCAGCAGTAAATTCCACTTTCAGCGCCTTCTCATAAAGAAAAAATGTATCAGCATATCCTTGAGCACAGATATCTTCCACCATCATCGGATGTTGCTGTTCGCTAATTTGAGAAAAGTGCCCAGGATTTTTTATCTCCAATATACTCCTTTCCCATAACCTTACTCCCTCATCCCATTGTTTAATCCATTTTTCTAGTATTCTTTGGTTTTTTTTAAAAAGATTCTGATCCCCTTGTGCAATAATATCTTGGTATATCGCGCACTCTCGATATTTTAGCTGCCATAATTTCTCACATTGCTCAAGTTGTTCAATTAATTGCTTTTTATGGCTATTTGCGAACGCCAGCATCAAACTTTCCACAAAATAGGCTATAACTGCCACACTTAACAAAGTCTCCATTGAAAATTCGCAAAACCAAAGCACACCGAGTATGATAATGAATAAAATTGTATCTCCGAATCCTTTCCATACCTTTTTCATAATCTCTACAAAAACCTCTGCCACAACCTCAAAAAGATAGTTTAATATAACCATTCCTATGATAGCGATTGCCCCTATGACTATCAGTAATATGAATCCCATTACCACTTCGCCCAATTCACTCATTCTTGCTCTCTTTTATTCTCCCCAACATTTAACGCAGCTTTCTCATCGATTTCTCGATATTATATCATTATGTGTACATCTGATTTGTAAATCACTACATATTATATTTTAATAAAAATAATACACAAAATATAGATATTTTTGCTGGTAAAATAAAACAATTTGTATTTAATAATGCTGTTTTAGTGATTTATGTACTTTAAAGAAAAGCCTTATAAACCCTCAAAATGCATGATCCATGAAATATTGATTTTCAAAGTAATAAAAACCCTTAACACAGCAAAATATGCTGCGTGCTCACACTGTTTTATAACATCGATAAAAAGCGTCTCTCTGCCTATTTATCAGCTCTTCTTTAAATAACCCAGCACCATCTATACTATGCCAGCACCCAATGTTGTGATATCCCTTAAAACTTGAGACAATTCATGAAGAGGACTTATTCTTTCTAAAGTCTTTTATTCACGCAGGCTCTCTCTGCTTGCCACATACAAGAGACATGGTTTTAACTAATGCAACATAACTAAATTTGGCATGAGAAAATCCTATGCTATTCATGATCTCTCATGAAAAATAATGGATTATCTTTATAAATCAATGTGACGGTGCTGTTATGAAGAGAGCTCCTTGCACATCCTCATAGTCCATAGAGATT
>NZ_JAQITE010000018.1 GCF_028618595.1 Bartonella sp. AU18XJBT
GTCGTTATAAAGAATATCTACTTCACGATCAGCCAATTGATAGCTTGCCATATAGTCATCTTCATTGATTTTCTCGGTTGACCAGCCTAGGCTTTTTAAAAGTGCATGAGCACTTTCCATGGTGAGACGATCATCAGTGTCATCTGCTTCATCTACTTCTTCTGCCGCTTCAACAGAAGTTGTTTTAGAAGCAACAGATGCTGTTTGCTGATCCAAGCTTAAAATCGGTGCATTTTTCGGAAAACCTGCTCGATAACCCCGTGCAAGAGTGAGGAGATTATCAATTCTATATTTTGAGATTTCTTCCACAAAACCTAAAGGATTTCCCTTTCTAAAATTCTCCTTATAAGATTTGAGCTTTTTGACATTACCTCAAAATAAGTGCTATAAGGTGACATTCTGCAAGGCAAGATTCACTATCCGTTGACAAAGCAGCATAATCATAGATGATTTGGCTGGTATTTTGCCTATCAGCCCACTCAAGAATATCCGCACAGATCTCCCTCAGTTTGCCATCGTCCAATTCAGCACCAGACAACGTATAAACTTCTTCTGCCTCTTTGAGAGCTATATATTGAGGCATATTATAGAAAATCTCTCTATGAGCCGTAGAAAAACTAAGTGTTGAAAGGGAAGCCTTAAATGCAACAATCGGCTCTTCTTCATCACTTTGAAGGTTATACATTATATTGATGATACGGTCTTTGCTTATAAAATAAGCATTGCGCTCGTAGTTTTTATCACGATAAACTGTCCACCCCATCGCTTTTAATTGCTCAGCAATTTTATTAAAAACCGCTAAAGCGTGTGGACTAAGACGCGCATCCGTGTCTTTTCGCTCCTTGAGTATTCTCAGATGCTTTTCAGCAAATTCAACAGCGTGCTTCACATAGTCTTCTAATTCTTCATCAAGATTTTGCAAATGCTCAGGTTCTGTACCAACTCAATCCCGCCACTCTCAATTGTCGTATCCCTGCTAACACTTACTGCATCAATGTAGAGTTTTCCACCTTCTTGAACCGTATTATTGATGGAATAGCCTGCATCTTCAAATTTAAAGCTATTTATTTCAGAATATTCAGAGTCACGGTTCGTAATATAGACAGTAGCACCATCACTTATTTATTGAATTTGTGACTACTTCAAAGAATAGGTTTTCTAATCCCTTCCTTTTCTCTTCTGAAGACTTCCTTCCTTCTACTGTCTGTTTATTCTCTATCCTTTTTGATCCCCCCTTTTTTCTTTTAATCCCCTCATTTCCAATAACAACTTTCTTGTCTCTTCTAGATATTCACTGATACTTACTGGTATGAATAACTTTTCTCTTGGTATCGCCCCCATCTGCACTCGCAATCTTGATAAAAAAACCACTGGTCATTAATGCATAAAAACTTAATTTAAATTTGCGTTGCATTATTCGCACTCCATAATTTCAAATTTAAATTTCCCCATTTAGAAAAAAGTGCATAGATCAAAACAACATAATGTAATTGCTCAACCTCATATCTTTTAAGATAACAAAGCATTCGATGGATTAAGCTCTGACAGATCAGATATACACCATGTGTTTTAAAATGCATACGCAACTAAAAGATTTAATTTTCTTTAGATACGCTTTAAAAGTGTTATAATTACATCCATGAAAAATTTTTTAATCTTTTGAGACACTAAACACTGATCTGCGAATAAGGTTGATTCTTTAATGGATAAAAATGGCATCAAGCTTTAAAGGAAACAGCAATGTGAATGAGAACTGCATTTATGTCCACCTATTGCCATATTCTACAGCATTTAAAGCAGTGTCTTTATTTTATTCAATTTGGATAATATATAGAATACTTCTTCATACTCATCATCCATAATCTTTGTTCTAATATATAACGAAGTGTCATAATATTGACTCGACACTGATTTGAAATTTCTATAGTTATAGTCAGTTAACTCGTCATTTGATTTGTCATATACTGAAAGGGACATTCTATTCATGTCTATAAACTCAGAAATGAAAGCTACAAGCAACAGAAACTCCCCTCGTCGGATCTTATTTGCAAGCCTTATTGGCCCAACAATTGAATTCTTTGATTTCTATGTCTTTGCCACTGCCGCAGCGCTCATATTTCCTCATGTGTTTTTTCCAACACAAAATGATCAGGTTGCCATTTTACAATCTTTCCTGATCTTTGGAGCAGCCTTTTTTGCCCGGCCCTTTGGATCAATTGTTTTTGGACATTTTGGAGATAAAATTGGAAGAAAAGCAACACTTATCGCTTCTCTTCTCACAATGGGTCTTTCAACAGTCATTATTGGTTTTCTTCCTACTTATGAAACCGCTGGGTGGTTTGCCCCTTTTCTCTTAACCTTGTGCCGTATTGGACAGGGAATGGGATTAGGAGGAGAATGGGGAGGAGCTGTTTTGCTCGCAACAGAAAATGCCCCTCCAGAAAAGCGCGGCTGGTATGCGATGTTCCCCCAATTGGGCGTTCCAATCGGTTTATTTTTATCTATTGCCGTTTATTTAGGTCTGTTGCATTTCCTTGATCATGAGGAACTTTTAGCTTGGGGATGGCGCATTCCTTTTATTGCTTCAGTTGTTTTTATGATTATAGGATTATGGGTCCGTCTTTCAATCAATGAAACTGTTCAATTCAAAAAAACTCTTGAAAGTAAAGAACGTGTCAAGGTTCCTATCGTTGATGTCTTTTTAAAATGTCCACGAATCCTATTTCTTGGAATATTTTCTGGTATGGCAACGTTTGTTTTATTTTACTTGGTCACTGCATATTTGTTAAGCTACTCAACAAACCATCTGCAATTGCCATTTTATCAAGCTCTTCAAGTCGAAATTGTTGGTGCTGTTTTTTGTGGAATTTTTACTGTCATCACTGGAAGACTCGCTGATCGTATTAGACGCAGAACTTTGATGATTTGGATTACAATCATCACCGGTATCTATTCTTTTGCAATTCCTTATTTCTTAAGTTCTGGAATTACAGGAGTCCTTGCAATGTCTGTTATCGGTTTGTCTATCATGGGGATGATATACAGTCCTCTTGGTGCTGTTTTGGCTTCACCATATCCAACAGCCATTCGATATACTGGTTCTTCTATTACTTTCAACTTATCAGGTATCGTAGGAGCCTCTCTTGCGCCTTATATTGCAGAATATCTGGTACAACATTTTGACACATCTTATATCGGCTATTATTTGCTTTTTGCTTCTTTCATTTCACTGATTTGCTTCGTCGGATTTACAGATGATGAAATATCCAACTAAAATATAATGAAGCATAAAATAAGTACTGGCAGCAAAAATGCTGCCAGTTTCATTTTTAAAGACATAGGTTGCGGTATTTTCCACCACAATATTCCTGCAAACAAAGCACTCAAAAAGAAAAATAAAAAATCTGCAATATTGCTTATATAAGCAACAGTAAACATTCCTGATAGGATATGTGTTGTTCCCAACCACGAAACGCAAAAAAAAGCCAATATCACAGCCCATAAAACAAGCAAAATTCGATCAATTATCATGATACCGTTTCATTTTTTTAATTGTAGGCCATATCTTTAATATGCCTAAAAGAGAAATCACAATAAAAACCCAACGCCCTCCCCCTGAGCCTTCCGTAATAAAAAGTGCTGGATTTACTATTCCCAGCAATCCTATAAAAATCAGAACAAGAGAGATGAGACGCATTAAACTTGTTTTTCCCAACAACGATCTTCAGTCTGTTGCCAATACGTTAAATTATGATTTTCCATTTTATATTTCTTCCACTGTGCACGAACGAGATTCAACTGCTCTGCACTGCTACCATCAAATATCACGACAAGCCGTTGGTAAGCATCAATATCCGAACAAACAGCTCCCTCTATGAGAAAACGAATCTTTGAATCATTCGGATTTTCTTGTCCTGTCGTAAGAAATACAGGCTGAAAGTTTGAATATTGATCACACTCAGTTCCATGTCCAATAAATGATTCATCCGCATAAACCCATAAATGCATATCCAAAGAATCGCGTTGTTCTTCACTTACACATTGTATTGTTACCTTACCAAAACGAGCCAATGCACGCTCTACAAGTGTCGGCAAAATGTCCTTCAGCGTTGACTGCGTTAAATGATAGAATAAAATATCCAACCTCTTAAGCCTTCATCATTCTTTATAAAAAAGCTAACATCTTTTTAGAAAAACTTCTATATCCCTAATACAAAGGAAATGGTTCAAGATATAAACTATCTTTTGACTGAGATGCATCACCTTTTTGCACGTGTCTTTAAAAGACAAAAATTTTTATTTTCAACGTTAATAAAAAAAATTAAGTTATTTTCTAGATTTTTCTAGATTCTTTGTAGACTATAGTTGAAAATAAAATATAATGTGCGGAAAATTTAAAGAGGACCTCATAGAAAATTTTATATTATTTATTTGGTAAAATATCCGATTCATGAAAGGATATTTTTTCAAACTTTATTACATTTTAACCGAAAGCAGTAAAAATATTTGCTATCGAATTAAAAACTGAGGATTTTCCCCAATTTATGCGTATTATTGAGTTCTACATCCTGAAACGTGTCCTTGTTTTGTTTAGTTCTGTCATGATTGCAGCAGTAGGCGTTAGTTGGACTATACAAATTCTCGCACGGATAAACTTTCTCACAACAAGTAAACAAACACTCCTCACAGTCTTACAATTTTCACTCTCATTGGTTCCTTCTGTTATTTTTCTTGTCATTCCATTTGCATTAGTGATCGCAGTTACAACCATCCTCTCAGCAATGCATCAAGACTCAGAACTTGCTGTCATAAATGCCTCTGGTTTTCCTAAAAGTACTGTTTGGAAACCTATCCTTCTTCTTGCTATTGTTGCATCCTGTATCTCCTTTTCTATAGCTAATTTTGTTGTTCCTCAAGCGCGTCTTCATATGCGACAAATGTTAGCAAGCGCTCATTTTGATCTCATTAATCTATTCATTAGTGAAGGCAGCTTCCAAAAACTCGCCAATAACCTTTACATAGAAATTGGCGAACGAAATCCAAATGGAACACTTGAACGCCTTTTCATTGCCGACCAGCGTGATCCTAAGACTGATCTTTTTTATTATGCAACAGATGCATCCATTGTGAGCAATAAAAACGGCAGTTTTCTGGTTCTCAATAACGGTGAAATAGAAAGAGTCAACCATCAAAATAACAGTGTTTCAATCGTTCAATTTAGCTCATATACTTTTAGCCTAGGGGAGTTTCTCCCCAGTGATAAAGCACCCACTCTTTATCCAAAAGATCGGTCTCTTTCTTATTTACAAAACCCTGATCCAAAAGATCCCTACTATCAACGAAAACCACTCCAATATAAAGCTGAGTTTCACCGCAGATTAACGCAATGGCTCTACCCTATTGTTTTTTCACTTATTGCATTAGCAACGGCAGGGGATGTACGCTCCTATCGACAAGCTCGTCATTCCGCAAATCTCTCGGCAATTGCCCTTTCCTTTCTGGTGTATTGGATAGGATATTTTTTCGCAGAAAAAGCAAAGAACGATCTTGCATACGTTCCTCTCCTTTATATTATGCCCATAGGAACAAGTGCATTTGTCTTTTTTATGCTTTTAACGAATCATAAAATTGGGCTTCCCACAAAAGTTAATGAGATACTTCAAATCGCTTTTCAAAAAGTGATGAACAAATTTGAACATCGAAAATCTCAAGATCCCTCGGATGAAATATCATGATTGGGTGGACACTTGGACGATATTTTTTTATACGTTATCTTAAGATAACTTGTTATTTCTGGGGAAGCATTTTTGTTCTTGCTCTTTTAATTGATTTCACAGAGAATTCCGGTAGGCTATCTTCCCTTCCGCATTATACAGCAAAAGATGCGTTTTTCCTCTCTGTTTTACGCATCCCTTTTATCATGCAACAACTTATCCCTTTCATTGCACTCTTTTCTGCAATGGCAACACTTATCTCGCTCAACAAAAAACTTGAACTTGTAGTGACTCGTTCAATCGGTGTTTCTGCATGGCAATTTCTTATGCCAGCTTGTTTTGGGGCTTTTCTTTTGGGATTATTTTCAATTCTTCTCATTAATCCACTTGCTGCATGGGGATTTTCTCAAGCAGAAAAAAAGATGACTGAGTGGCGCAATAACAATGTACTAACACCTCTTCATGATACAGGTATCCACTGGTTAACACAGCGTACAAATTTAGGCAGAACAACCATTGGTGCCAAATCTATCACCGATCAAGGACTTTCTCTTCTCGATGCAACCTTTGTACAATACAATGACAACGCAACCGTCAAAAATTGGATTAACGCTCCAAAAGCAACCTTGACTAACGGATATTGGCTATTAACAAATGGAACAATCTATAAAATAGGGCACCCTCCTGAAAAGTTTACCGTGTTGCAAATAAAAACCAATCTAAAACCTGAATTTTTAACAGAACGTTTAGTGAATCCCGCGACTATTCCATTTTACCAATTGCCCAAAAAAATTATGATTGCACGTTCATTTGGCTATTCTGCTAATAATTTTGATATGTATTTCCAATCTTTGATTGCATTACCAGCATTGCTTGTGGCAATGACCCTCATTGCAGCAACTGTATCTTTAAATTTTACACGTTTTGGGCAATCTAGAATGTTGATTCTTGGTGGCGTAATAGCTGGGTTTATGCTTTATGTTATTTCCGTACTTGTTCAAGCTTTTGGTAATGCTGGATATATTCCACCAATTATTGCAGCTTGGACTCCCGTTGTTATTGCGTTATTCTTAGGAATCTCTTTTTTACTTCATAAAGAGGATGGCTAAGTGAAAGCATTAACACTAAAAAGAACTATTTTAACAAAATTAGGTGCTCTCGCTTTTAAAAGTGTTATGGGGGTTATTTTAGGAAGTGCTTTGTCTTATTGTGCGCACGCTCAAAGCCTTCTATCTCCTTCTCAAAGCCGCCTTCAAAATCCGGAACCTCCTCTTTTGCTCTCTGCGGATGAACTCATCTACAATCGTGATGAAAACACTGTTTCTGCACAAGGTAATGTCCAAATCGAATATGATGGCAATAAAGTTGTCGCTCAAAAAATTATTTACAATCAAAAAACAGGACGGCTTATAGCACAAGGGAACGTTGAAATTACTCAAAAGGATGGTAATAAAATTTACTCCAACCAAATTGATATGACCAAAGATCTTGGCGAAGGTTTTGTAAACGCCTTACGTATTGATACAGCCAACAATGTTCACTTTTCAGCCCAAAATGCTACACGCAAAAACAATCACATAACAGTCTTTGAAAATGCAACCTATACAGCCTGTGAACCTTGCTCTTATAAACCAGATCGAGACGTCCTATGGAAAATTAAAGCAAGAAAGATCATATGGAATAATAGCGTCAAAAAAATTCGGTTTGAAAATAGCAGTTTTGAAGTTTTTGGTGTACCAATTATAAAATTTCCAAATTTTGAGATCTATGATCCAACTGTCAGGCGAGCTAGCGGTCTGCTTACTCCTCATTTTTTTTATACTGATTATCTCGGGATGGGGATAAAGAATTCTTATTTCTGGAATCTCGCCCCCCATTATGATTTTACTCTTTCTTCTACGGTTTATACCCAACAAGGGCTTTTAACCGAAGGGGAATGGCGCCAGCGTTTAAAAACAGGCCGTTATAACATTCGCTTTGCTCATATATATCAAATGAAACCGCATAGATTCGATAACGACACAATTGATGCCCAACATAAAAACCGTTATATGCTGGCAACAAAGGGGGATTTTCGTATTAATTCACACTGGACTTATGGATGGGATATTCTTGCACAATCAGATCGACATTTTAGTCGTGCCTATAAACTTGAAAACTATAACAATCCTACACAACTTTCTCAAGCCTATCTGAATGGTCTTGCAGGAAAAAATTATTTTGATATGCGCTTTTATCATTTTAAAGTTCAAGATTCAATATTGAATGATCCTCATTATGAACGTCACTCTCGGCAAGCTTGGGTCTTACCACGCATCGATTATTTTTTCACACCAGATGAACCCATTTATAATGGAGAGCTTATCTTCCATAGTAATATGCAATCAATTTATCGTCGTCATGCTGACTTCAATTCACCCGACCAGAACGGAAACCCTCTCAACACAGTAAGACTTTCTGGTATGGCTGGAAATAGTTTGCGTTTAACAAACGAGCTTCAGTGGAAAAAGCGCATCAACACGCACAGCGGACTCATCTTAACCCCCCTTCTCTCTCTACGAGCTGATATCATTACAATCAATGCAAACAAAAATCATACAGCTTCTATAGACAACAATGCCTTATCCGCAATTCATGGTTCAAAAATTCGTGGCATGGCAACAGCAGGGTTGGAACTACGCTATCCCTTCCTCATTACAGCTGATCATTCTACACATATTATAGAACCAACCGCACAAATTTTTATACGCAATAATGAACAATATATTGGACAAATTCCTAATGAAGATGCTCAAAGCTTTGTCTTTGATGCAACCACTCTCTTTCAACGAGACAAATTTTCTGGTTATGATCGTGTAGAAGGTGGTACGAGAGCCAATATAGGTCTAAGATATTCTGGAAGCTTTAATGACAATTGGTCTCTTTATGGTCTTGTTGGACAATCCTTTCATCTGGCAGGAAAGAATTCTTTTGCAGAAAAGGACTTTGTCAATGTCGGTATTCATTCTAGCCTAGAGGCAAAACGTTCAGACTATGTTGCAATGTTTGGTACAACCCATAAAAGTGGTTTTTCCTTAGAAACGCGTGGACGCTTTGACAAAAATACAGGAAAAATCCGCCGTAGTGAAATCGAAGCATCACAAAAATGGCAAAATTTTTGGGCGGCTCTACAATATGCCTATATCGCAAAGCAACCAGATTATGAATATTCTCAAGAGCGCCAAGAAATTTCTTTTCAAACAGGACTTAAATTGGCAGATTATTGGTCCATTAATAGCAACGCCGGTTATGATTTAGTATCTGGTACATTTATAAAGCGAGGAATTAGCTTGAGTTATATGGATGAATGTTTCGGGTTAACATTCGGTTATCAACAGGTAACGAATCCAGGCAGGAAAACACCCTTGCAAAACTTTAATTTCTCTCTTTCATTGCGTACGATCGCAGATATCGGAAAAAAGATAGATTAATTTATAAAGGGAATGTATCAGTCATTTAACTTATCATTGTTTTTATAAAAGAAAGCGTGTATTTTAAGTTGTTGATGAGAATTAATAAACAATGCGAAAGCCTATTTACATGAATAAATTGAAAAAGCGTTTTATTGCTTTATTTTATATTGCGTCTTTGAGCGTAAGCAGCCTGCTAATAAATGGATTTTTGATTCCGACAGTCTTTGCGCAGACTTCTATTGTTGTTACAGTTAATGGCAGCCCCATCACAAATTATGATATACAAAGACGCCTTGCTTTTCTCAGATTACAACAAAAGCAAGGCAATTTGGTGGCACAGGCTAAAAAAGAGCTTATTGACGAAAAGCTAAAAAATATTGAAATAAAACGTCGTAATATTGAAGTAAGCAATGATGAAGTTGATAGAGCTTTTGAGAATTTTGCGACACAAAATAATATGACGATTGATCAGCTCAACCAGATTCTGATCCAAACTGAGATCACTGTGCAACACTTTAAAGATTACATCCGTGGACAAATAGGATGGGGGCGTCTTGTTAGCGCACGCTATCAAGCTGAAACCGGTATGATTAGCGAACAAGAAGCTGTACGCAGAATATTAAAAAATGGTGGTGTAAAACCTTCAACCAATGAATATACATTACAGCGAATTGTTTTTGTCATTCCTGCACATCGTCGTTCAGAAATCTTTGAAAGACGTCAAAGAGAAGCAAGTAATTTTCGCGCACATTTCAGTGGATGTGCCAATGCTCACAATCAAGCAAGAGGTATTTTAGACGTTACTATCCGCCACTTAGGAAAGTTTCTGGAGCCCCAACTTCCCAATGCATGGGAACAAGCTATTCTTGCAACGCCTGCTGGAAAAATGACAAAATTACAAGAAACATCTGATGGAATAGAAGCAATTGCTGTCTGCAAAATAAAAAGAGTTTCTGATGATTATGTCGCTCGACTGATATTTTCTCTTCAAGATAGTAAAAAAAGAAGCCCGCAAAAACTTGAAGAATTAAGCAACAAATATTTAGGAGAGTTGCGGCGAGTGGCGCGTATTCAAAATTCATAATGGCTGCTCTTATTGTTAGCGGTGGTGATCCTGCCGGAATTGGTCCTGAAATAGTGCTAAAAGCGTGGAATTTGCGTGTTACGCGCCAAATTCCACCTTTTGTTCTTCTTGCTGATCCCGATGTTATTCGTTCACGCGCTCGTTTTTTACAGATTGATGTTGAGGTGCAATCTGTTCTAATCGATAATCCCGTAAAAAATTTTCAAAACGCTCTTCCTATCATACCGTTAAAAAACAAACAAAGTGATCAATTAGGTATACCTTCATCGAATAATGCAGCTGGAATCATTGAAGCAATTCAACGCTGTGTTCAATTGATTCAAAATGGCCATGCATGTGCACTTATCACTTGTCCTATTGCAAAAAAGAATCTTTATGATGCCGGTTTTCAATTTCCAGGTCATACAGAATTTTTAGCCGATTTAGCCCATAAAGCTTTTCATAAATGTTATCATCCAGTTATGATGTTAGCAGGACCTCGATTAAAAACAGTACCAATAACTGTTCATATTCCATTTAAAAATGTTCCTTCACAGCTTACCCGTGATTTAATTATTCAAACGGTACTTATTACTGAATGTGACTTAAAAACACGGTTTAAAATAACGTCACCCCGACTAGCTGTTGCTGGTCTTAATCCTCATGCTGGAGAAGGAGGTGCAATGGGAAAAGAAGATATTGAAGTTATCACTCCTGCTATTGAATTTCTTAAAAAGAAAGGACGCAATATTGCAGGCCCGCTGCCTGCCGACACAATGTTCCATGAATGCGCAAGAAAGGCATATGACGTTGCCATTTGTATGTATCATGATCAAGCCCTTATCCCTGTTAAAACATTAGACTTTGATAGCACTGTTAATGTCACGTTAGGTCTCCCTTTTATTCGCACGTCTCCAGATCACGGAACTGCTTTTGACATTGCTGATAAAGGGATAGCCTCTCCCGAAAGCTTTATTGCTGCTCTTAAACTTGCAAATCAACTTGCCGAAAATAGTTTAATACCATGCCAATAGATAATCTCCCTCCTCTGCGTGAAATCATTGATATATATGGATTACAAGCGCATAAATCTTTGGGGCAGAATTTTCTTTTTGATCTTAATTTAACATCTAAAATTGCTCATCACGCAGGCAATATAGAAGGAAAACCTGTTCTTGAAATTGGTCCAGGTCCTGGAGGTCTCACACGTGCCTTGCTAGCAAAGGGCGCCATTGTAACAGCAATAGAACGCGACGAGCGCTGCATACCAGCTCTCTTAGAAATAGAAAAGCACTATCCTAAAAAATTAAAAATTATTTGTAATGATGCACTAAAGCAAGACTTCTCAAAACTCTTTGAAACAAGCCCAGAAAAACCTCGCATTATTGCAAATCTTCCCTATAATATTGGAACACAACTCTTATTAAATTGGCTTTTGACTGAACCATGGCCTCCTTTTTATGAATCAATGACATTGATGTTTCAACGTGAAGTTGCCAAACGGATTACAGCTAAACCTCAATCTACTCATTATGGACGTCTTAGTGTTTTAACTGGCTGGCGTACCACTGCTAAAATTGCTTTTGATGTGCCCCCTCAAGCCTTCATACCAATACCTAAAGTAACTTCTTCCGTTGTTCATATTATTCCACGAACACAACCTCTTGCCTGCTCTGCACAAAAGCTAAGCCTCGTCACAAAAACCGCCTTTGGACAAAGACGAAAAATGCTTCGTCAAAATCTCAAAACACTTGGAGGTGAAGTATTGTTAGAAAAAGCTGGAATTGATGGAACGCGCCGTGCTGAAACGCTCTCGGTTTCCGAATTTGTAACTTTAGCGCATCTCGTGCTCTAAAAAATTGCACTTTTTGTTATGCAATCTTTTTTAATCAAGACATTTATCGATCTTTTCAGCAATAAGCCCATCAACAAAAGAGTCAAGATAAGAACAGCGCTCGCGTTTTGTGGTTTCAGCTAAATAAATTGATTTAATAAAAGATAAAGACTGATCTAAATCTTCATTAATCACAACATAATCATAAGAACGCCAATGCTTTAACTCCGTTCGTGCATTTTCCAATCGTAAATTGATGATATCTTGGCTATCTTCTGCTCGACGATGTAAACGCGAAACAAGCTCTTTCATTGAAGGTGGAAGGATAAAAACAGATACAGTGTCCCCTAGCATCTTTTTTTGCAACTGTTCGGTACCTTGATAATCAATATCAAATAACATATCACGGCCAGTACTTAGTGCGTTTTCAACAGTTTCACGTAAAGTGCCATAATAATTTCCGTGAACTTCTGCCCATTCAATAAATTCATCTCTATCACGCTTATATTCAAACTCTTCCTTTGAAATAAAGTGATAATGCAGTCCATCTACTTCACTAGGACGCCTTTTTCTTGTGGTCATACTTACGGAAAGCTCTAATTGTCCATCTTTTAGAAGTAATCGAGAAATTGTTGATTTACCAGCACCTGAAGGTGAAGAGAGAATAAATAAAAAACCGCGGCGTTGATTTATTTTTATCGCACTCAATTTACTTTCAAAGACTGTCATTACATCACTCTACTTTGTTCATAAATGTTTCTCCAAAATTTGAACTATACATTATCTCAACCTTTCCCTTAATCAATGTGTTTTCTTAGCAGTTCTCAATGTTATTCTGCTCTTTTTTGAGATAAGTTATTAGCAATGTATTCACAGCTTTCTTAAATATTTTTATCCATACGCTAATCCCACTTGTGACAGACAAGAAAATAATTTTTTATCATTCTCATAAAAAGTTTAAAGAGAAAATTTTTACTATATTTTGCATTCTCATTTACGATGCAAAAAGATGTGTTATCATTATAAATTCAGTGTCTTGCCTTTAATTCTCGCCACTTGCGAACATTCATGTTATGTTCCTCTAAAGTTCGAGAAAAAACATGCCCTCCTGAACCATCAGCAACAAAATAAAGTGCATCACTGCTTGGTGGATGTGCCACTGCTTTCAAAGAATCTCGACCTGGATTTGCAATAGCTGTTGGAGGCAAACCATTAATTTTATAAGTATTATATGGTGTTTCCTTCTCAAGATCTGAACGATAAATTGCACGACCGGATGGTTTTCCTTTTCCTCCAAAAAGACCATAAATTACTGTTGGATCCGATTGAAGACGCATATGCTTTGTAAGGCGGTTATAAAATACCGCAGCAACCATTGGTCTTTCTGCTGCAAT
Source organism: Bartonella sp. AU18XJBT (assembly GCF_028618595.1). GTDB lineage: Bacteria > Pseudomonadota > Alphaproteobacteria > Rhizobiales > Rhizobiaceae > Bartonella. The sequence continues at coordinate 13,458 of NZ_JAQITE010000018.1, forward strand.
GCCTGTTTCTTTCTCAACAATTGAGGCTAATATAACAAATTCATCAATTGATTTAATAGGTAAATCAGGTGAACGCGTAGCCCATATAGCATGAATTAATTTTGTCTGTCCTTCACGCAATCTGTTTACAATCTCTTTACGCGTTGTCCCCCGAATAAAACGAACAGTATCTGTCATTAAACAGCCTTCTGGAGGCAAAATTTTTGGAAGGTCTCCAATCAAAATTTCATTCGCAGCTAATCGATCGAAAACTTGCTGAACCGTTAAACCTTCAGGTACTGTAAATGTATACTCAATAGATTTTCCTTTCACAAGAATATCCATAATATCCTGCATCGAAGCATGAGCCGGAATTAAATATTCACCAGCCTTCAGATGCGTTGTTTTTTGGTGATAACCAACCCCATAAACAAAAATATCCGATGATCGAATGAAACCACGTTTTTCTAACAATGAAGCAATTTCACGAATTCCTGTGCCAGGATGGATAAGAACAATTTGTTCTTCCTCAATTTTTCCCTTTTCTTCAAAAATACTTTTTCCAATATAAAGAGGAATACTTATGGCGAAAAGAATAACCACAATCAGCATAAGAAAAAAATGACCGAGAATAACCAACGGATTACGAACGATAGATGATTTCTTTCGTTTTTTATGTACTAACATGTCATAACTATCTGCTCAATGATTCGAAGAGGAATCACTTACGTCCTTTAATGATTTTCCTTTTTTCACATCGGACATAACCCCTCAATAGCGATTAAGGACAATATTATAATTTTTCATTCACCTTATAACAAAGTAGAAAACTGAAAAGCAGAAATTAAATAAAAATACTTATTATCCCCTAAAACGTCGCATCACCAACGATGCATTTGTCCCACCAAATCCAAAAGAATTAGAAAGAATCGTATCAATCTTTCGTTCACGCGGTTTGTGTGGTACAAGATCGATTTTAGTTTCAATCGATGGATTGTCAAGATTAAGTGTCGCTGGAGCTATATTATCCCGTATAGCTAGAACAGAAAAAATAGCCTCAGCAGCACCGGCGGCACCAAGTAAATGCCCGATAGATGATTTCGTTGATGACATGGATACTTGTGGTGCATAATTCCCTAAAACACGCTCAACAGCCGCTAGCTCTATGGAATCAGCCATCGTTGATGTACCATGAGCATTAATATAATCAAGTTCACTCACATTCACTTGTGCACGCTTAAGAGCGGCCATCATACTACGCTGAGCCCCTTCACCACTTTCTGAAGGTGCTGTAATGTGGTAAGCGTCACCAGATAAACCATAGCCAATAACCTCAGCATAAATACGCGCTCCTCGTTTTTTGGCGTGTTCCAGCTCTTCTAAAACAACAATTGCTGCTCCTTCCCCCATCACAAAACCATCACGATCAGCATCATAAGGACGAGACGCCCGTTCAGGATCATCATTGCGACAAGTAGAAAGAGCTCTACAAGCTGCAAAACCTGCAAGAGATATCCGATTTATCGGAGATTCGGTTCCCCCTGCCACCATGACATCTGCATCACCAAACATTATCAAACGTGCTGCATCACCAATCGCATGCGCCCCTGTCGAACAAGCAGTTACAACAGAATGATTAGGCCCCCGTAAACCATATTGAATAGACACATAACCAGAAGCAAGATTAATCAAACGACCTGGAATAAAAAAAGGAGAAACACGACGTGGGCCCTTATCACGAAGCGTATAACCAGCTTCAACAATGCCCTCAACTCCCCCAATTCCCGAACCAATTAACACACCTGTACAAATCTGATCTTCATCACTCTTAGGAAACCATTCGGCATCTGCAAGCGCTTGGTTAGCAGCAGCCATTGCATAAACAATAAATGCATCAACTTTACGTTGCTCTTTAGGTTCCATATACAAATCAGCATTATAGGTCCCCCCTGTTCCATCCCCTAAGGGAATGCGCGCAGCAATCTGGCATGACAAATCTGACACATCAAACTCAGTGATACGTCGGACACCACTTCTTCCTTCAAGAAGTCGTTTCCAACTATATTCAATATTACCAGCTAATGGAGATACCAATCCTAAACCAGTAACAACAACACGTCTCATAACTTCTAACCTTGAACTAAACTTCACCTCTCAAAGCTCTTTTTTAAAAGAGCTCCGAAGAATATAGGCAAAAGCAATTTATGCCTTTGCCCTTTAGTAATCACGCAGAAGCCTTATCAATGAACTTGACTGCATCACCAACTGTGAAAATCGTTTCAGCGGCTTCATCTGGAATTTCTACCCCAAACTCTTCTTCAAAAGCCATAACGAGTTCAACCGTATCAAGGCTATCAGCCCCTAGATCATCGATAAAGCTTGCATTTTCTACAACTTTATCAGCATTAACTCCAAGATGTTCCACAATAATTTTCTTAACGCGCTCTACTGTATCACTCATGTTGAAATCCTCGAATTTATATTTTCCTATAATTTGGTTAACTATATCGGTTCATCTAATCAAGCAATAGATGCATTGCTTTAAAAGATTTTAGCAATGATTTAAAACATCCTGTGGATATCCCCTACAAAATGAACCAATCTGACATTCCGACATCAATTGATCAACGACCATGTTAAAGAAATAGATGCATCTATCCATTTCAATCGTTACTATCTAAAATAATACAACTGATAAATCAATGTGGAATAAAATAAATTACTCAAATCATTGCCATTCCACCATTGATATGGCATGTTTGACCTGTCGTATAAGCTGCTTCATCGCTTGCTAAATAAACAGCAGCAGCAGCTATTTCTTGCCCACTTCCCATACGCTTCATTGGAATCGCAGCCATAATGACTTCTTTTTGCTTTTCATTGAGCTTGTCTGTCATTGCAGATTTAATAAATCCTGGAGCAATACAATTGACAGTGATGTTTCGCGAAGCAATTTCCTGTGCCAATGCTTTAGAAAAACCTATCAAGCCTGCTTTTGCAGCACAATAGTTCGTTTGTCCAGGATTTCCCACAACACCAACAACAGATGTAATGTTAATAATTCTTCCATAACGGCGGCGCATCATAGAATGTATTAATTCACGCGTCAAAAGAGAAGCTGCTGTTAGGTTAATTTCTAAAACATCATCCCAGTCTTTATCTTGCATACGCACAAAAAGACCATCCTTAGTGATTCCCGCATTGTTAACCAGAATATCGACGCCATCCATTTCTCTCTCTGCAACTTCAGCCAACTGTTTAATCGATTGGCGTTCAGAAAGATTAGCGGGAAATACAAAAACATTCTGCCCTAATTCTTCTGCCACTTCTCTAAGCTTTTCTTCACGTGTTCCATGAAGTCCAACAATGGCTCCTTGTGCATGAAAGCAGCGTGCAATTGCCTCACCAATTTCTCCCGAAGCCCCCGTTACAAGAGCTTTACGCCCTGTTAATCTAAACATTTTTTTACTCCTTATAGATTAAACGCCAAGTATGCCTAGCGCTGATTCTATTTCATCAACTGTTCCAATTGTTACTCCCTTTATATCCTTGTTAATACGGCGCGTTAAACCTGTTAATACTTTTCCAGAACCAACTTCAAAAAGCGTATCAACCCCATTAGCAGCGATCCATTCTATCGTTTCACGCCACCGCACCCTCCCAGTCACTTGTTGAACAAGAAGAGTAGTAATACGCTCTGGATTGCTCTCAGGTGCAACAGAAACATTGGCAATCAAAGGAACAATAGGGGGCATTTTGTTAACAGTCAAAAGTGCTTTCTTCATGGCATCAGCAGCAGGTTGCATTAAAGATGAATGAAAAGGTGCAGAAACTGGAAGAAGAAGTGCACGTTTTGCACCTTTTGTTGATGCAATCTCTACCGCTGCCTCCACTGCTTTTGCTTTACCTGAAATAACAATTTGCCCACCACCATTATCATTGGCAATCTGACATAGTCCTTCTCCAGAAACAGTTTCGCAAATTTCTTCCACAATGTGCTCTTCCAAACCAATCAGTGCTGCCATAGAACCTTCACCAACCGCGACAGCAGCCTGCATAGCATTGCCACGAATACGCAAAAGTCTTGCCGTATCTGTGAGAGTAAATGTACCAGCAGCACAAAGAGCCGAATATTCGCCTAAAGAATGTCCAGCAACAAACCTTACCTTTTCTTCTATACGAAGCCCTAATTGTTTCATCACACGAATGACCGCCATGGATACAGCCATTAATGCCGGTTGTGCATTTGCTGTTAACGTTAAAACATCTGCTGGTCCTTCAAAAATGATCTTTGATAATTTCTCACCCAAAGCATCATCAACTTCCTCGAAAACCATCCGTGCGGCAATAAATTGCTCTGTAAGCGCCTTTCCCATACCAACAAGTTGACTCCCCTGCCCTGGAAAAATAAAAGCTGCACCCATTTATCAACTCCTAAAATTGTACAATTAAATTATTTTCTTTTGACCTTATTCATCCGCACAAATCAAGATAAAGCCCTTTACTTAAAACGAATACCACACTTAAAATTATATTTTAAGGGCGGAATTTGATATAAAAACTTAGGAAAATAGGGGGCTATAAACTGAATAACACCCAAACTTATGAGACTTCCTAAAATTGCACCTGCTAAAATATCAAAGGGATAATGTACACCCACAAAGATGCGCGCCCAACAGATTAAGCACAAAAACACCGTGGCAAATTTAAAAGCAACTTTGTATCGGTAAAAATAAAAGCTAGCTGCATAAGACGCAATAGTCAAAGCATGATTACTAGGAAAAGAAGCTGTTGCACGATGTTGAATAAGCGATGTCGTCAACCCTACCACGAATGGGCGAGGACGAAAATAAAAAAGAGAAATGAGATAACCTGTGAAAAGAGCCGCACAAATACTCATGCAAATGCTTAGCACGACACCTCGTTCCCTCTTCCCACCACAAAACCACAACGCACAAAGATGGAGAGGAATAATATAAATTAAAAACTTTGCACAAAAAATACTAAACGAAACCACAATCGACCAAGCTTGATGATTGCCGACAAACATTTTAAAGAGTGTAACATCAATCTGGTTTAAAAAGTCCATTTTTCTCTCCTTTATGTTACAGTACTATCTTTTTATAGAAGAGGGAAATATATCAAGATTTAACAAATCAATTTTTTTATGTGCATAAACTTGCTATTTTAAAAGATAACCTGTAGATATGAAATATTCGTTGCCGGCACTTTAGCTGGAGGTTGAACGGAGGGCTGTAAAATATCAGTAGGAAATACAATGTTTCCGGCCTCCCGTGTCTCCGCTCTCGGATGTCTCAAATTGTAAACGCGTCCTTTCTTCTTTGGATTTCCCAAAAAGACAAGTCGCAGGGGCTTTGCGCTAAAACCGGTAAGATTTAATTGAAGAAAGGCAAAACAATGGCTCTTTATGAACATATGTTCCTTGCCCGACAAGACATTGCACCGCAGCAAGTTGATGAACTTTTGAGTCTCTACAAAGGTGTCATTGAAGCGCATGGTGGAAAAGTTGGGCGTATAGAAAATTGGGGACTTCGTCCTCTTGCTTACCGTATTCGTAAAAACCGTAAAGCTTATTATGTCTTGGTCAATATTGATGCACCAGCTTCAGCAATTGCTGAAGTGGAGCGTCAGATGCGCATCAATGAGGATATTTTGCGTTATATGACTATTCGCGTAGAAAAACACGAAAAAGAAAAATCTGCTATGCTCTCACACCTTGATCGCAATAGTCATATTGGACACGATGAAGAGCGTCCTCGTTTTCCACGTCGTCAACGTGAAAATGCTATAGAAGGGGTAGAATGATGACTGATACTAATCAAAACTCTGCACGTCGCCCCTTTCATCGTCGTCGTAAAACATGTCCTTTTTCAGGGACCAATGCTCCCAAAATTGATTATAAAGACATCAAGTTGTTACAGCGTTATATTTCCGAACGTGGGAAAATTGTTCCTTCACGGATTACTGCTGTTAGTCAGAAAAAACAGCGTGAATTAGCTAATGCTATCAAACGTGCTCGCTTTTTAGGCTTACTTCCGTACGTTATAAAGTAAACGATAATGCGCTATGCAACTGGAGAGTTTCTCCAGTTGCTTTTCTTATATGATTTAAAATAGCTTGTTATATCCTATGTTAAGCTATTGAATGTTAAAGTTGGGGTATTGACATGCCCCTAACTGCAGAAAGCAGGACAGCAATAAATGAAAAAAGATCGCACCTATGAGATATTAACCGGTATTTTGGCAGGATTATTTGCTGTTGTGATAGGAATGGCAATCATCAGTGTTGCAAATGTCGTACCCCCTTTTTCTCTTCTTCTTGGCTGCTTTCTTTCATTGCCAATTTCTATTGTTGCGTTCGGTCAAGGAACATTAGCCAGTCTCATTGCCCTCATAAGTGCCACTGTTGTTCTTATCGTGACCACTAATACCTATATTGCTCTTGGTTTTATGTTGTTATTTTTCCTTCCTGCTGTCTATACTTCTTGGCTTCTTGGGCTTGCACGTCCAGCGCAAAAAGAAAACGAACTAATATGGTATCCATTATCATCGGTTATTTTTCATTTAACTAATTTTATCGCTCTTATAGCAACTTTCATTGGGCTCTATGTTCAAACCCGTCCTTCCACACCCTTCATTGCAAAAAAAATCATCGAAAACATAGTACAAACTCTGCAACAATCACAGACAATAAAAGAAGCCGATATACGCCCTTTTAGTGAGTTTTTAATAACGCATACAGCAACTTTTACTGCTGTTTCTTTGACTATTTATAGCTTGGTTTTTCTCATTGGTAACCTTTACTTTTCCATGATAGCAGCACAACACATGAAATGGCTGAAAAGACCCCGTGATGATTGGAGCCAAACTCTCCGCCTTCCAATTTCTGGAATTGTTATTTTCATTATTGTTTGCATAGCATCGATGGTTGAGTTGAGCGCTTCTCTTAACTTGAGTGCCTGTGTCTTTAGTACTGCATACACTGTTATCATATTAATTAGCGGTCTAGCATATCTTCACAATATTACAAAAGGGGTAAACGGTCGGATTATTATACTTTCTCTTGTTTATATTGCTATTTTAACAGTTGTTTTTACTCCACCTATTTCTTTCATGATGATTTTGATGGGAATTTGGGCTGCTATTCAATACAATTTTCAATCACGCAAAAAACTCCACTAAATTTATTTGTTCGAAAGGAAAAACTATGGATATTATTTTACTTGAGCGCATTCCTCGTCTTGGTCAGATGGGTGATATTGTCTCAGTTAAAGATGGTTATGCACGTAATTTTCTCTTGCCTCAAGGTAAAGCTTTACGCGCGAATGAAACCAATAAAAAACATTTTGAGATACAACGTGCACAACTTGAAGCACGTAATCTTGAACGCAAAAGCGAAGCGCAAAAAATTGCTGAAAAACTTGATGGCCAATCATTCATTGTTGTTCGTTCTGCTGGTGAAACAGGACAACTTTATGGTTCTGTGTCAACACGTGATATTGCTGAAATTATAATAGATGAAGGCTTTTCTATTGGAAGAAATCAAATAGAACTTAACCATCCAATAAAAATGATCGGTCTTCACACTATCACTCTTAGCTTACATCCTGAGGTTCAAATTTCTGTGATTATTAATGTTGCACGTTCTACCAGTGAAGCACAACGCCAAGCAGAAGGTGAAACTCTCACTTCGGCTAAAGAAATATATAATATTCAAGAAGAATTATTAGAAGAAGAAATTAATGACAACGATATAAACAGTTCTCATCAAGAAGCTTAATTGCTATTTTTGCTTTCTGTTTTAAATATTGCTCATAAAATACTCACACTTTAAAACTGAGTATTTTATGGCTATCACACATAAAGAACCTAATTTTTATGAAAGAATTAGAAATATATTATTTAAAGGCATTACATGCTGAGAATAAATAATATCACTAAGAGGAAATATCTTTTTTTCCAGTATATAAAGCAAAAATAATTTAAAGCTCTCCCCTTAAGGGTAAGGCTTGTATGAACGGTAAGTTGATTGTATCCTCACATGATCTGAAATAATTTCAGTTATAAAAAAGTAATTCTGCTTACACAGATATTGAAATTTTAAGGTCATGTAACTTCAAAATACTTAAATTTAGAGTACCAAAACTTCCACTTTAAAATCACGTATTATAAAATAAAATAGATAGACGTAACATAAATAATACACAAATGATCAATGAGCAACGAAACGAGGGGTTTGAAAAATTATATAATCTTAACTTAAAATGAAGATTTGTCGCTCTATTCTTTTAATTATACGATTTTCAATTTATCGCCTAAAGTAGCTAGACTTAGATTTTTAGTGGAAAAATATTATGGAAGAAACTAACGTTGTTAATGTAGGCTCTTCAAAAAAAGAAGATTCTCCTTCTTTTCGGCAACTTCCGTATAATATTGAAGCTGAACAGGCATTGCTTGGTGCTATCTTTATCAACAATGATTCTCTTGACCGCGTTTCAGATTTTCTAAAACCAGAACATTTTTTTGAACCATTGCATCAAAAAATTTATCATGTTTTATCTCACCTTATTAAAACAGGAAAATGTGTAGATCCAGTTACAATCAAGCCCTATATCCAAATGGAAGAAAAAATTGGAGATATTACTGTATACCAATATGTTGTTCGCTTAGCCACAGAGGCAGTCACTATTATTAACGCTGAAGATTATGGACGCGTCATTTACGATCTTTTTATCCGACGGTCTTTGATTAACCTTGGAACTCAAGTTGTCAATACAGCCTTTGATGCTCCTGTGGAGCTCACGCCTACCCAACAAATTGAAACTGTTGAAAATCAGTTATTTGAGCTAGCAGAAAAAGGGAAATATGGAGGTGGATTTGAAAATTTTAATGAGGCTATCAAAAAAGCTATCGATATGGCAAGTGCTGCGAAAAAGCGCTCTTCACAATTATCAGGGATAGCCACCCATATTAAAACACTTGATGAAAAAATGGGAGGATTACAAGCATCTGACTTAATTATCCTTGCGGGACGCCCTGGTATGGGTAAAACCTCACTGGCTACCAATATTGCCTTTAATATTGCTAATGCTTATAATCGTAATGCCAATATCCAAGAAAATGAAGGGGGCATTGTAGGGTTCTTTTCACTTGAAATGTCCTCAGAACAGCTTGCAACGCGTATTATTTCTGAACAAACAGAAGTCTCTTCTTCTGATATTCGGCGTGGTAATATTTCAGATGAACAATTTTCAAAAATTATTCGTGCGGTGAACCAACTACAAAAGGCACCACTTTATATTGATCAAACTGGGGGAATATCAATTACGCAATTAGCTGCCCGTGCGCGGCGTCTCAAGCGGCAACACGGTTTAGATATCTTGTTTATTGACTATATCCAACTCATGACAAGCAGTTCAAAGCGTTCATCAGAGAATCGTGTTCAAGAGATCACAGAAATTACCACAGGATTAAAAGCATTAGCGAAAGAATTGAATATTCCTATTATCGCTCTCTCTCAACTTTCACGCCAAGTAGAAAATAGAACAGATAAACGTCCACAACTCTCAGATTTACGTGAGTCTGGTTCAATTGAGCAAGATGCCGACATCGTTCTGTTTGTCTATCGTGAAGAATATTATTTCAAAAACGAAGAACCAAAATTAGGCACTTTGGAACATACAAAATGGCAGGATGAGATGGATAAAATTATGGGAAAAGCTGATGTTATTATTGCGAAACAGCGTCATGGACCAACAGGGATCGTGCCCCTTGCCTTTCAATCTGATTTCACACGCTTTAGTGATCTGGCAGATAGCAATTATCTTCCAGAGCAAATTGGTTAAATCAACATGGCGCGTAATCGTATTCAATTTATCTGCCAAAATTGTTAAACCATTCTTCTCATTAGAAAAAAATGTAGCTCTTATCAAGAATGAAATTTCTTACAAAGAATTATTTTCAATGATTCTAGCCTCCGTTATTTGCTATTTAATAACATTCCTCTTGAATGAAATGATAACACATCTCTTAACAATGTTATAAGTGGGGTACATATATTAAAATCCATAGCTAATTTAAACCTTGCTATATTGTTCCTTCTTTTACAAAGTCTCCTTCTTGCAAGACACCCATTTTCTCGTTATTAAATTTAAAAATAATTGCTGCTATTGTGTACGGCAAGCTATTATGAAAATATCAGAAGATTTCCTCTTCATAGAAAAATCCCTAATTTTTAAACAAAAATATTTTCTAATCTATCTGAAAAAAAACTACCCTAATTACCGCATATAAAAAAACAAGCTGTGTTTTAAATACTACAGTACAAAGAAAAATTTACAACATGCAAAATATTTTTGATATAAAATTGCATAAAAACTGATATCTAACAAAGAAAAGGTATATAATTATGCTAGAAAAAAAAGAAGACTGTGATAGTGGATTTAACAGTCTTGATAATGCAATCAAAAGAGTTATTGATATAGCAAGTGCTGCAAAAAAACGCTCTTCGCAAATATCAGGGATAGCCACTCACATTCAAACACTTGATGAAAAAATGGGAGGATTACAAGCATCTGACTTAATTATCCTTGCAGGCCGCCCTGGTATGGGTAAAACCTCACTAGCTACCAATATTGCCTTTAATATTGCCAATGCTTATAATCGTAATGCCAATATCCAAGAAAATGAAGGTGGCATTGTAGGGTTCTTTTCACTTGAAATGTCCTCCGAACAGCTTGCAACACGTATTATTTCTGAACAAACAGAAATCTCTTCTTCTGATATTCGGCGTGGTAATATTTCAGATGAACAATTTTCAAAAATTATTCGTGCCGTGAACCAACTACAAACGGCACCACTTTATATTGATCAAACTGGAGGAATATCAATTTCACAACTGGCTGCCCGTGCTCGGCGTCTCAAGCAAAAACATGGTTTAGATGTCTTAATTATTGATTATATCCAACTCATGACAAGTGATTTAAAATACACATCTGAATATCGCATTCAAGAAATCACTGCAGAATTAAAAGCATTAGCCAAAGAATTAAATATCCCTATTATTGCTCTTTCACAACTTTCACATCAAGTTGAAAACAGAACAGATAAACGCCCAAAACTTTTAGATTTAGGTGGATTTGGTTCTATTGAGCAAGATGCCGACATCGTTTTATTTGTCTATCGTGAAGAATATTATCTCAAAAATGAAGAACCAAAGCTAGGCACTTTGGAACATACAAAATGGCAAGAAATAATGGACAAAGCTTTTGGAAAAGCTGATGTTATTATTGCAAAACAGCGCCATGGGCGGACAGGAATCTTGCCCCTTGCCTTTCAATCTGATTTCACACGATTCAGCGACCTGGAAGATATTGATTATCTTCCAGAGCAAATTGGTTAAATCAACATGGTGCGTAATCGTGTTCAGTTTATCTGTCAAAATTGTGGAACTGTCCATTCTCGTTGGGCAGGAAAATGTAGTGCTTGTGGAGAATGGAATTCCCTTATCGAAGAAACTATAAATGGCGGCATCGGAAGCGGTCCTAAGCAAAATGTTCGTAAAGGACGCATTGTCACACTCACATCTCTTTCTGGAAATATCGAAGATGCTCCACGTATTCACTCTGGTATTGCTGAACTTGATCGTGTTACCGGTGGGGGCTTTGTTCGTGGATCAGCACTCCTTGTTGGAGGTGATCCGGGTATTGGTAAATCAACATTGCTGACACAAACAGCTGCTGCTTTATCACGCAAAGGATATAATGTTATCTATGTTTCAGGTGAAGAGGCTATTGCGCAAATTTGTCTGCGCGCGCAAAGGCTTGAAGCTAACAATACAGAGGTGAAACTTGCTGCTGAAACCAATGTTGAAGATATTCTGGCAACCTTAAGCGAACATAAAAACCTTGATATGGTGATTATCGATTCGATTCAAACCCTATGGTCAGATACAGCAGATTCAGCACCTGGCACTGTTACACAAGTACGTATTGGTGCTCAGGCAATGATCCGCTTTGCCAAGAAAACAGGTGCTGCCGTTGTTCTTGTTGGGCATGTTACAAAAGATGGACAAATTGCTGGTCCTCGGGTCGTTGAACATATGGTTGATGGCGTTCTTTATTTTGAGGGTGAAGGAGGACATCATTATCGCATTCTTAGAACTGTAAAAAATCGCTTCGGACCAACAGATGAAATTGGTGTCTTTGAAATGTCTGATAAAGGATTGCGCGAAGTAATAAATCCATCTGAATTATTTTTAGGGGAACGTAATGAAAAAGCGCCAGGCGCTGCTGTTTTTGCAGGAATGGAAGGGACACGCCCGATACTCGTAGAAATTCAAGCGCTTGTTGCTCCTTCTTCCCTTGGAACACCAAGACGTGCGGTTGTCGGATGGGATGGAAATCGTCTTTCTATGATTCTTGCCGTTTTAGAAGCTCATTGTGGCATTCGTTTTGGACAACATGATGTCTATCTGAACGTGGCAGGTGGATATCGCATATCAGAACCCGCTGCTGATTTAGCTGTAGCCGCTGCTTTGGTATCCTCTCTTGCCAATATCGCATTGCCAACGGATTATGTATATTTTGGTGAAGTCAGTCTTTCAGGAGCTACCCGCGCTGTTTCACACTCAGCACAGCGCATCAATGAAGCAAAAAAACTCGGCTTTCAAGGAGCCTTTCACCCCACAACAACAACCGAAATGATGAAGTCGCTCAATTTTCAACAAAAAACTTTCTCCGACCTTCCCGAACTCGTTGCTACTCTTACCGTAAGTAAAAAATAATCTGCACCACAGATATGATAATATAGAAAAAACTCTATAAAATACAAAAGATCCTTGCTATAAGAACAAAAAATGGCATAACAAAAAATATATTTGCACACAGACTTAAAAGAACACAACTTTATGTATAAGGAACAAACAAATGATCATAACAATCCTTGATGGAATTGTCGTAGTAATCATCCTGTTGTCCGCTTTTCTTGCTATGCTTAGAGGATTTTCACGTGAAGTGTTATCGTTGATTTCTTGGGCAGTTGCAGCTGTTACGACACTGTTTTTATTCAAACCTGTCTTACCTTTCTTTGAACACTATCTCTCTAATAAAATGGTTGCATTGATCACAACATTAGTCACTATTTTTATTATTGTTCTCATTATTACTTCAATTATTACAATGAAGATCTCTGATTTTATTATTGATAGTCGAATTGGTATCCTTGACCGTGCTATTGGTTTTATTTTTGGAGCACTTCGTGGTTTACTTATCATGGTCATCGGTATGTTGCTGATTAATGCACTGATTAAACCTGAGCTTCAAGCGAATTGGTTAAAAAATGCAAAAACAAGGCCTATTTTAGATTCATTGGGACAAAAAGTTTGGGAAATACTCCCAAAAGATATTGGATCTGTTCTTGAAAAGGCAGAAAATTTGTTTAAAGACAGCAATAAACATACGTATGAGAAACACTCTCATGAAAAGATAATTTTTAAAAATAGAGAATAGTTTTTCATGAGGAGAGAGAACTAAATGATGTAAAATGTGATATTAACGATTCCTCCGTATCACAACTGAAAGAATATGATGATAAAAAGTGATGTTTTCTGTCAAGAATTTTCATTAGATGATGATACCCTTCATGAAGAATGTGGCGTTTTTGGTATTCTTGGGCATGAAGATGCCGCAACATTAACAGCTCTTGGACTCCACGCACTTCAGCATCGTGGGCAAGAAGCGGCTGGGATTGTTTCTTACCATAATAAAATATTTCATCAAGAAAAGCATTTAGGTCTTGTTGGTGATCACTATACAAACCCTACAACACTTGCACGCTTACCAGGAAATCGTGCTATCGGACATACCCGTTATTCAACAACTGGAGAAGTGGCATTACGCAATGTTCAGCCCCTTTTTGCTGAATTGAAAGTTGGAGGTATTGCTATTGCGCATAATGGTAATCTTACCAATGGTCTCACATTACGCCGTGAACTCATCGCTTCTGGTGCTATCTGTCAATCAACGTCAGATTCAGAAGTTTTTCTCCATCTTATTGCCCGCTCACGTTATGAATCGTCCTCTGATCGTTTTGTTGATGCAATTCGGCAAGTAGAAGGTGGGTATGCTATGTTAGCACTCACACGTACAAAACTTATTGCGGCACGCGATCCAACAGGGATTAGACCTCTCGTGATGGGGGAACTTGATGGTAAGCCTATCTTTTGTTCTGAAACTTGTGCTCTTGATATTATTGGAGCAAAATATGTCCGTGATGTTAAAAATGGAGAGATCATCATATGTGAAATACAAAAAAATGGGGAAATTACGAAAAAAATTATAAAACCAGAAAATGAAAAACCAGAAAAACTTTGCTTGTTTGAATATGTTTATTTTGCCCGCCCAGACTCAATCGTTGGAGGGCGGAGTGTTTATACAACACGCAAAAATATGGGAATTCATTTAGCACAGGAAGCCCCTTGTGAGGGTGATGTTGTGGTTCCTGTTCCTGATGGAGGAACGCCTGCCGCAATTGGCTATGCACAAGAAATTGGAATTCCCTTCGAGCTTGGTATTATTCGTAATCACTATGTTGGTCGCACTTTTATCGAACCAACACAACAAATTCGCGCTTTTGGTGTCAAGTTAAAACATTCGGCAAACCGTTCTGTGATTGAAGGAAAACGTGTTATTCTGGTTGATGACTCTATTGTACGTGGAACAACATCCCTTAAAATTGTACGAATGCTTCGCGATGCAGGAGCAAAAGAAGTTCATATGCGCATTTCTAGCCCTATGATTTTTTATCCTGACTTTTATGGTATTGATACACCTAAAGCTGAAAACCTTTTAGCAAATCAATATCCAGATTTAAAATCTATGTGTGATTTTATTGGAGCGGATTCATTAGAATTTCTTTCAACGGATGGATTATATCTTGCTGTAGCAGGGGAAAAACGGAATAACGCCGATCCACAATTTACTGACCATTATTTTACTGGATATTATCCTACGCAACTGGTTGATCAAGAAAATCTCTCCAAAATTCATCAATCATCTGTTCTTAAAACAAGAGATTAATGATGACAAAACTTGACTTTAGTCTCCATGGGCGTGTTGCACTTGTTACTGGCGCATCAAGAGGAATTGGCTATTATTTAGCACTCGAGCTTGCTGCACGCGGCGCTCATATTATTGCTCTTGCACGCACAGTCAGTGGACTTACTGAATTAGATAATCAAATACGAGAAAAAGGGGCTCATGCAACCCTTGTTCCCCTTGACTTGCATCATATGGAAAACATCGATACTCTCGCTATCTCAATTGCCAAACGCTGGAAAAAACTTGATATTATCGTTGCAAACGCAGGAATTCTTGGAACACTTTCACCAATAGCGCATATAGAAAACACGGTATTTGAAGATGTTTTTCAAATAAACTTTTTCAGCCAATGGCGCTTAATGAAAGCCGTTGAGCCTTTATTACGTAAATCTGATGCTGGACGGGCCATCCTGTTATCCTCAAGCGTTGCGCATGCTGCGCGCCCTTTCTGGGGAGCTTATGCAGCCTCGAAAGCGGCTTTAGAGATGATTGCCCGCTGTTGGGCAGAAGAACTCAAACAAACCCCTATAAAGATTAATTGTGTCAACCCTGGTGCCACACGCACTGCCATGCGCGCTGAAGCTATGCCCGGTGAAGATCCACAAACTCTCCCTTCACCACAAGAGGTTGCAAAAAAGATAGTACATCTGTTATCACCTGATTTAAAGGAAACTGGAAAACTCTTTAATGTCCGTAAAAATCGGTTTGTAGATTATCACGTACCTGATTGATCATCATATGAGAAATAAATCGTTTGATTATCTCTTTTTCCTGTACTTCTCAGCAGAAGAATGAAGCACTTTATGATTCTTGGATAGCTTTAGCATCAGCTTTTTTCTCTTCTAAAGTAGCACGTTTATTATAAGCGATAAAACTACAGGGGAGAAAAATCATATAGCTAACTGCTGTAATCAATAAAGTTTTCCATGTGTACGTCGCAAGAAAACCGACATAAATAACAATCACCAACATGCATGGTATAACAATATCGCGCCTTAAATTTTGATCAATTGTTTTTGCATTCCATACTGGTAAACGACTAATCAAAAGAAAAGCAATAATTACAGTATAAAGACTAAAAAACAATGCCCACCCCCAACTGGGAACCAAACCAAGAGTGCCTAAATAGGTAGGCAATAAAAGGAGTAATGCTCCTGCTGGTGCTGGAACACCAACAAAATAACTTTTCTGCCACTTAGGTATATTGGTGTTATCCAACATCACATTAAAACGTGCTAACCGCAAACAACAAGCAACACAATAAACAAGGGCAGCAACCCAACCAATGTGATTTGCTTGATTCAAGATAAAGGAATAAACAATAAGTGCAGGGGTAACACCAAAATTTACAACATCAGCAAGAGAATCCATCTGTGCCCCAAAAGATGAACTACCATCTATTAAACGGGCAATGCGACCATCAGCGCCGTCTAAAACTGCGGCCAAAAGCACCATTAAAATAGCAGCTTCATAGCGATGTTCAAAAGCTAAACGAATGCTGCTCATTCCTGCACAAATTGCTAAAATAGTAATGATATTGGGAATGACATACCGCATTGATGTAGGTGAACGCCGCCGATTTGCAACATCATCATGCTGCCCCTCAGGATTGAATGAAGAAAATGGCGAAAAATTTTTCATTGTGAATCCTAATCGTATCTGAAATCCGTTGTGGCACTCTTATCATCAAAAGAACCCAAAACTGTCTCTCCAGCAATTGCTGTCTGTCCAACTGCAACACGCAATTTCATTTCAGTTGGTATATAAATATCAAGGCGAGAACCAAAACGAATCAATCCAAATCGCTCACCAGTTATAACGGCATCGTTTTCTTTTGACCAGCAAACAATCCGGCGTGCAACCATTCCTGCTATTTGTACGATACCAATTTTACCATGTTTGCTATCAATCACTACCCCATTACGCTCATTAAACTGACTCGCTTTATCAAAGTCAGCATTGGTAAATCGACCTGGATGATAAACGATAGACTCTACTGTACCACTGATAGGAATACGATTAATATGGCATGAAAAAACATCCATAAAAATGGAAATACGGATCATTTCATCTTTCCCTAATCCTAATTCTTCAGGTGGAACACATGATTCCACAAATGAAATACGCCCATCTGCAGGAGACATAACCCAATTTGAATTCAAAGGAATCACACGATCTGGATCACGGAAAAAGTATATACACCACACAGTGAGAATGAGACCAAACCAAAACAACGGACTCCATATCCAACCAAGAATGAGCGAAACAACAAAAAACGCTACAATAAAAGGATAACCTTCTTTATGAACCGATACAAAGCTATTATGGAAAGATTGCAGAATACTCATATAATTTCCTATTCATCGTAAACTTAAACAAGCAACAAATCTTTTTGTTCCTCTTGTGTCTTTTTATGTATTTAATCAATCACTCCATATAAAGATATAGATTACATTTTGCTCTATTTATTTTTTACGATTAACAGCACTCGTCTCATCTTCTTCACGCATTTTACGTAATTTTTCTTCAGCTTTCGATGCTTCAAGCTGCTTATTCCACATTGAAGCATATAAACCTTTCTTACGTAAAAGCTCTGTATGCGTCCCATTTTCAATAATACGACCACTTTTAAGAACTAAAATTTCATCAGCATTGATAACAGTAGAAAGACGGTGAGCAATAATCAATGTTGTACGTCCACGGCTTACAATATCCAATGCTTGTTGAATTTCCTGTTCCGTTGCCGTATCAAGAGCCGATGTTGCTTCATCTAGAATAAGAAGTGGGGGAGCTTTTAAAAGTGTCCGTGCAATAGCCACACGTTGTTTTTCACCACCTGATAATTTGAGACCTCGCTCTCCTACCATAGACTGAAAACCTTCCGGTAAAATTTCAATAAATTTTGATATTTGTGCCATTTCAGCAGCTTTGCGCATTTCTTCATCTGTAGCACTTGGACGCCCATAGCAAATATTATAGGCAATTGTATCATTAAATAACACTGTATCTTGTGGGACCATGCCAATCGCTTTACGCAAACTCTTTTGTGTTACGTCACGAATATCCTGCCCGTCAATTGTGATAGAACCCGCGTCAACATCATAAAACCGAAAAAGCAACCGAGAAATAGTTGATTTACCTGCACCAGATGGACCGACAATGGCGACTGTTTTTCCTCCAGGAACTTTAAAATCAATATCTCTGAGAATCTGACGTCTCGAATCATAGGAAAACTTCACCTGATGAAAACAAATGGTCCCATCGCTTATCTCTAACGGTTTAGCATCCGATTTATCAACGATCTCCTTCTGAACATCTAAAAGATCAAACATTGCTTCAATATCCGTTAAACCTTGTCGAATATCACGATACATTGAACCAATAAAATTCAGTGGAATGGAAAGTTGCATTAAAAGTGCATTAATAAAAACAAAATCTCCTAAAGTTTGTGTCTTATAAAAAACTTCATAAGCTGACATCAGCATCATGATCGTCATTCCAAGACCAAAGATAAGAGTCTGACCAAAATTAAGCCAACTTAACGATGTCCAAATCTTTGTTGCGGCTTTTTCATAACCTACCATAGAAGCATCAAATCGATCGGCTTCTAGAGTTTCATTACCAAAATATTTGACCGTTTCAAAATTCAAAAGAGAATCAACAGCGCGAGTATTCGCCTCAGTATCCGCTGTATTCATTTTTTGCCGAATACGAATACGCCAATCACTCGCCTTAATGGTAAACAAGATATATAATCCAACCGTTGCAACAACGATGAGAAGATAATGCCACCCATAACTTATGTAAAATACCAGTGCCGTTAATATAAATTCTAAAACTGTCGGTACTGTACTAAGAATTGAAAATCTTACGATCGCTTCAATTCCTTTTGTTCCACGCTCAATCACACGAGAAAGACCGCCTGTTCGGCGTTCCAAATGAAAGCGCAAGGATAACTCATGCATATGTACAAAGGTTTTATAAGCTAATTGACGAACAGCGTATTGACCAACAGTAGCAAAAAGGGAATCGCGTAATTGATTTAATCCAGCCTGCATAATACGCGCGACGTTGTATGCCAAAACGAGCATGATGGGAATAATCCAACTGGATGGAAACCATTCAGGTGGCTGAAAGCTTGAATCAAGCACATTCGTAGAATATTTAAAGAAATACGGTACAGATATGAGAACAAGCTTAGCCAAAACAAGATAAAATATTGCCCATAGCACACGCATTTTTAGATCACGCCGACCTACTGGCCACATATAGGGCCATAAATTGTAAAGTGTGTGCAGAGTTTTCCCTGTATCTGATGATACAGTTTTTGTCATTTCATTGCGTTTCATAAAGTCCTTACTTCTCTATCATCCGCACAAACAGGCAAAATACCCCTTGCGGTTGTTTATAGGCTCATCTCTTCATTATGCTTCCAATAAGCTATCCCCACTTGTTATTTGAAGTTAGACTGTTTTTGAAAAAGGAACAAGAAATAATCCACTATACAATTTATTATTTTGATCTGTATTTTCATACCACTCTGCTGCAAACAAATTTTCAACTTTTACATGCTTTTTTCTCAATTCTGCCTGAAGCCACTTTTTTGTTTTACCAATCTCTTTAAGTCCATCATCAATAACTTCACCATTTTCTATTAAAATCGTCGATTTCTTTCCCTCGTCCTTTTTAATGACAGTGCAATCACCATTGGTTTCCAAACGAACAAAAGCAGCTTCATGTAAGTGACACCCTTTAAGACGTAACATCGTAATGAGATCATTAATATTGATCCCTAAATTCTTAATCTTATCCATTTGGAAAACTCCATCTAAAACTAATGTGACATTCCGCCCTGCAATAAGACGACGAAAAAAAACTGAATAGCGTGCAAAAAAATTAAAAGATGTAATCAAGGTTTGCCAGATGAATAAAACAAGCAATAATTGAAGGCTACTAATATTCTGATTATAGATAACGCCTCCAATAATACCTCCCATAACAAAATTACTGACCAAATCAACTGGTGTCATCTGACTAAGACTCCCCCGCCCCGTCGTTCTTAAAATAAATAAGAAGGCAACAAGACCTACAACCAGCTTAAGCGCGATATATCCATAATGATATAAAAATTCCATCAAACTTTCTCCCTTTATTTATGTAAGCTGCTGGGATAGGAAAATTAGAATCGTTTTATTTCCCACAAAGTTATGCGCTCACCACTCTGCGGATCCTTACTGTCTTTTAAAAGAACCCCCTCGGCTGCAAGCTCATCACGAATTGTATCCGCAGCTTCCCACTCTTTATTATGGATAAGTCGTAGTCTTTCGGCAATGCGCTGATCAATAAATTTTGTATCAAGGAAAGTTTTTCTCATAAATAATAGGCAGTCTATTTCTTTAATCCATTCTTGTCGTAACAGTCCTAATAAATTCATCCCATTAGCAAGAGCCAAAGCATTCCCTTTTTTATAAAACTCTCGTAAAAGAGTCAGTGCTTTTGGAGTATTAAGATCATCACTGAGTGCATCTATCAAAGTATCATCAATCGCTTCATTGTTTTCCATCTCACTTTTTTTGCTGCGAAGCAATTCATACCAACGATACAGTTCGCTGCTCGATTGTATTAAACGCTGTGCTGTCCAATTTAATGGTTCACGATAATGCGTTTGCAACATAGAAAAACGTGCAGACAAACCAGCCCAATTTTGCTTCATTTCATCGGTTAAAATACCATTAAACTCCCCAAAATTACTCTCTAAAACAGAACGAATAGTTATGAAATTGCCAAAGCTTTTCGACATCTTTTTGCCTTCAACTTGTAAAAAACCATTATGCATCCAAAAATTAGCCATTCTCTCCGTCCCAAAAGCTGAACAACTTTGTGCAATCTCATTTTCATGATGAGGAAAAATTAAATCAAGTCCACCACCATGGATATCAAAAACATTCGCGGTCGGATCATCACAGGTTAAACCACCGCCATAGGGTGCTAATAACTTTGCCATTGACATCGCAGAACATTCAATATGCCAACCTGGACGACCTAAAACAGGAATTCCGGCCGGCGATTCCCAACCCGGCTCCCCTTCCACAGAAGGCTTCCATAAAACAAAATCCATCTCTTCCCTTTTATAAGCAGCAACATCAATACGTGCCCCCGCCCTCATTTCATCTAAAGAACGATTTGCAAATGCCCCATAATGGGGAGGATTTTTTATGCTACTTACAGAAAATAATATATGATTTTCCGCTTTATAAGCGTGCCCCTTTTCAAGTAATCTTTCAATTAAAGAGCGCATCTCCTCTAAATGCTCGGTTGCGCGTGGCTGGCTAGTTGGCAATAGACAACCAAGTGCTATTGTATCTTGTTGAAACTGGAAATATGTACGTTCTGTTAATTGACGAATAGCGTCATTCAGTGACAAGTTTGGATATTCGCAAGCTGCTCGCGCATTAATTTTATCATCAACATCTGTAATATTACGTGCATATAGAACATGCTCATTGCCATAAACATGACGCAATAAACGAAATAAAACATCAAAAACAATGACAGGGCGTGCATTTCCTATATGCGCATAATCATAAACTGTCGGGCCACAAACATAAAGACGTACTCTTGTCGCATCTATTGGTGTAAAATTTTCTTTTTTACGTGTCAGCGTATTATAAAATCGCAACTCTTTCATTATTAACTCCATGGACGATATTATGCACCGCTCCTTTTAGATGTATCTTATCTCAACTTATCCTATTACGCGGTTTAGGCTCAAAAATTTTATCCTATAGTAAATTCTTCTTACCATTTTCCATTGTATTCACGGCTGTATTCATCATTTATCATAAAAACAATCTATTTTATTTGATTGAACAAAAGCATTCTATCATTAGAGATGCTTTCCCTCTTTAAACAAAACGAACTTAGAAAAAATTCTATAGGCAAAAATCTATGTGAAAAATAGATCGTTTGCAGGAAGCAAATCTTAAATTTTAAACTACACAAAGCTTTGTCAGTATTTTCAATAATTCCACAACGGGTTCCTTACTGCCTCTTACGCCCTATATTTTAAATCAACAATTGAGAATAATGCAGCAATTAACTCTATTTTTTTACATCGTTCTCATGACAAAATTATTTTATCTGTACAGAGTTTTATTCAAAGAAAGCGATCAAAATAATGCTTAATAGATTGATGAACATCATTATTTTAATATTTCTTGTCATTTCAACGCCAGCCTTTGCGCAACAATCTCCACCTTATGAAAAAAAATTACTCCGATTAGCAGAAATTTTGGGATCATTGCATTCTCTCCAAAATCTTTGCGAGCCTCCAACAAACCAATGGTATGATTATATGAATGCACTGATTGAAGCAGAACACCTCATTCCACAAAGACGTGCTTATTTTTATGAAGCGTTTAATGAAGCTTATCGTGCTTTCTCAGAAAATTATCATCATTGTACACAAGCAGCCATTGAAGCCAATCAAAGATACATTGAGGAAGGAAGAATTTTATCTGAAAATCTCCTCATGCATTATAAATAATTAATCTATACAAAAAGTATCTCCCTTAATTTTAGCGATATCAGTGATACTCCTCTCACAAATGCGAGGAACAATAAACCAGCTCTGAAAATAGAGAGATTTTTAAAGAATAATGTCTCAATACGCTTTTATTCGTATGAGCGCCTTTTCCCATACAAAATCGCTCTTTGGCTTCCCCCCATACCTCAAAGAACGAAGATTTTTAACTAAATTTGCTCTGTAAATAATCTAGGTTCTTGTTGAACAAGATTCCTCTTGGCTTCTAACGTATGTAATTTGCTTCATAGTTCCTACAAACAATCCTAAGAATATTCACCACGCATAAAAAAACACTTATGTGCAAAAGAGGCTGACATACCCTATATCAACACTCTAAAAGATGATATTTTACAGCATACTTATAATTTTAATCTGTTTACACCAAAGTTTCTATAAATTTAACAGGCTCTCCTTGTGACGGTGTGACAATTTCACCTTCCCACATAACGCGCATACCACGGATAATAGTCCCAACAGGCCAACCTTTAACTTTTTGACCATCATAAGGTGTCCAACCGGCACGCGAACCAATTAAGCTATTCGTGATAATTTCTTCTCTCTTAAGATCAACAATGGTTAAATCAGCATCGTACCCAACAGCAATACGCCCTTTGCAGCTTATACCAAAAATACGACTAGGGCCATGTGAAGTAAGATCAACAAAACGTTCAAGAGATATTTTCTCTGCATTCACATGTGTTAACATAAGTGCTGCTGTTGTTTGCACCCCTGTCATTCCTGAAGGTGAAGAGGGATAAGGTTTAAGCTTTTCTTCAAGAGTATGAGGCGCATGATCTGAGCCTAAGACATCAATAATTCCTTGTTGAACACCGTACCAAAGAGCTTCACGGTGGCGCGACTCACGAATAGGCGGATTCATCTGAATGAGTGTACCGAGCTTCTTATAATCATCAGCCGTGAGAGTCAAATGATGTTGTGTCACTTCAATTGTTGCAACATCCTTATGTTTTTTTAAAAAATCAATTTCTTCTTCTGTCGAAAGATGGAGCACATGAATCCGTGCCTTCGTCTCATGGGCAATTTTTACCAAACGCTGTGTACATTTTAATGCCGCAACTTCATCACGCCAAATCGGATGTGACGATGCATCCCCTTCAATACGCAATATTTTACGCTCTTTGAGCCTCGCCTCATCTTCAGAATGAAAAGCTGCACGACGACGTGTATTCTTCAAAATAAGGCGTACACTTTCATCATCATCAACCAAAAGATTACCAGTAGAGGACCCCATAAAGACTTTAATTCCAGCCGCACCAGGAAGTCTTTCTAACTCAGAGAGTTCATGGGCATTTTCACGCGTTCCTCCAACCCAAAATGCAAAATCACAATGCATTCGATGAAATCCGCGTTTAACCTTATCGCTTAATGTTTCTTCTGATGTTGTCAATGGATTGGTATTAGGCATGTCAAAAACTGCCGTAACACCCCCTAACACAGCAGAATACGAGCCACTTTCCAAATCCTCCTTATATTCATTTCCTGGCTCACGAAAATGCACTTGGCTATCAATAATTCCTGGTAAAATATGAAGTCCCGTACAATCAATGACCTCACTAGCCGATGCACATGTAAGGTCGCCTATTTCAGCAATACGACCATTTGTAATACCAATATCACGCTTGCTTCTTCCATCATGATTCACAAGTGTTGCACCTTTAAAAATTGTATCAAATGTTTTAAACATAGCCACGCTCCTTACATATTGCTCACTTATCGATTATGTAACTTTGAGCAGAAAGGCAAGAACCATGATTGAAAAACAAAATGCCATTTGCTTAAAAAACCGCAGGCTTATTCAAATTACAGGCGAAGAAGCAACAGATTTTCTACAATCCCTTATCACGACAGATGTAAAAAAAATCAGCCCACAGGAACTTTTCCCCGGGGCCCTTTTATCCCCACAAGGAAAGGTTCTTGCTGATTTTCTTATCGGAAAAAAAGAAGATGGTTATCTGATTGATATCAGAATGCCTTTAGCTGATACCCTTCACCAACGTCTGTTGCTCTATAAGCTGCGTAAAAAAGTAGAAATTACACAACCATTACAAGAGCTTGTTACAGTTTCTTTGAATAAAGAATCAGAAGCTTTAAATTTTGATTCAAGTTTTGTTGATAAACGCTTCCCACAACAAGAAAAAATAATACGAATCTATGGCAAAAAACCTTTTTTGACTTCAGAATATCATGACACATGGAATCAATTGCGTATCCGTTATGCAATTGCGGAAAGCGATCAAGACTATGAAATTGGTAAAGTCTTTCCTCATGATATTAATTACGATCAAATCAATGGACTCTCATTCAATAAAGGATGTTATATTGGACAAGAAATTGTTTCACGAATGCACCACCACCGTGCAGCACGTCGCCGTATTTTTATTGTAAAAGGCCAGTGTGAATTGCCCCCTCAATCTAGCATTGAAGCAGGAACAAAAGTGCTTGGCTACTTGGGAACGTGTGTAGAAAATGAGGCTCTCGCTTTAATGCGTATGGACCATGTCAAAGATTCTATGGACCATAATATCCCCTTTACTGTAAAAAACATTCCTGTCACTATAAACATTGCTGAAAATATGAATTTTACCTTTCCTGAAAATACTATAGAAAATACGCATGGCTAAAGCTGAATTATTAAAAAATGGAGAAGCACGCGCTTGGCAAAGAATGCTCTCTGGACGCAGACTTGATCTTCTCAACCCTTCTCCTTTTGATGTTGAAATTGAAGATATTGCCCATGGACTTTCTCGCGTGGCACGTTGGAACGGTCAAACACGAGGGGAGCATGCCTATTCTGTTGCACAACATTCACTTTTGGTTGAACAAATATTTCAAAAACTTTTTCCACAATCAGGAAGCAACGAATGTCTTTATGCTCTTCTTCATGATGCTCCAGAATATGTCATCGGCGATATGATTTCCCCCTTTAAAGCTGTCATAGGAAAACAATATGAACGCATTGAAAAAGGCATTCAAGATGCTATCCACATGCGCTTTTCTCTTCCCGTTGATCTTTCTCAAAAACTTTTAAAAAAAATCAAACAAGCCGACCGTATCGCTGCATATTATGAAGCAATTACGCTTGCTGGATTTAATACAGAAGAAGCCCTTCGCTATTTTGGCTCTCCCAATAATATTTTACCCGATGATCTTAGTTTATACCCCTATTCTACCCAACAAACTGAAAACGCATTTTTAACTCGCTTTAATGACTTGGATGCCGAAAGATTATAACCTTTTCGCATTGTTGATTCCTTGTCATTACAGAAACATCACACTGATTTATAATAATAATTCATTGTTTTTTCATGTTGCATGAGAGCCCCTAATATCGCATGATTCACCCATTTCAAATCTGTTTATATTGAATCAATCAAAATCATTCTCTTGCACATTATAAGCGAGACCAGCATATGGATAAAAATTTTTAAAGAAAGAATTCAATACATTGATTTATATAGATAATTTGTCGTTATTCATATTGAATTAGACCTCCGAATATAGTAAGATTTTCTCATCACAAACCCTCTCATATTGAATCAATTAAAATCACTTGCTTGCACGTCAAAAGCGGGGCTGGTGTGTGGGTAAAATTTATACAAGAAAGGACTAAAAATGGCTCTTATGAACCGTCTTAATGCAAGGTCTGTCGCAACATTGGGGGCTGGCAAATATAATGATGGTGCTGGCTTGCTTCTTCACAAACGTAAAGATGGAGGTGCTCAATGGCTTTATCGTTATACCATTCATGGGCGTCGTCGCGAAATGGGCTTGGGTGCTTTAAGAGATGTCTCTTTAAAACAAGCCCGTGAATGTGCAATGCAATGGCGTTCTGTTTTACGTGAAGGGCGTGACCCTATTCAAGAACGTAATAAACAAAAGCGTGAGGCAATGCGCAATCTCCATTACTTAAAAGATATTGCCGTGGATGCTTTTGAAAGTCGTAAAGCTGAACTAAAAGGAGATGGGAAAGATGGAAATTGGTTTTTACATTTACGCCTTCATATTCTCCCTAAATTAGGCTGTATGCCCGTTTCAGAGATTACACAAACAGAGATACGCGATACCCTTGCTCCTATTTGGCATTCAAAAGCGAGAACTGCCCAAACAGCATTGATACGTCTTAATCTCTGTCTCAAACATGCAGCTGCCTTGGGTTTGGATGTTGATTTACAAGCAACAACAAAAGCACGCGCTCTTTTAGGTAAACAACGTCATAAAACCATTAATAGACCAGCCATGGATTGGAGAGA
>NZ_JAQITE010000019.1 GCF_028618595.1 Bartonella sp. AU18XJBT
GACGTTAACTTTAGAATAGAGCATTCTTTAAACAATATCGCTTTTGACTCCAAAATTGAGTAAAATCCCATGCCTTTATGATGTTACAACGATTTTGAAGTTTACCTGCTTATCTTTGTTTCAATAGGTGCCCCCAAATTTGGGGTGACTAAATTCACTCAGCCCATATTTGGGCTCTGTGCTTTAAATGTAACTTTTAAACGTTTTTTGATAGCTTGCTTTTATTCATTAAAAAGGCTTTTGATTTCATAAGATATAACTTTTTGAATTTCATTACCTTTATTTCCTACCTCGGTAAAAAAATACCGTGGTTATAAAATCAATCTTGTCTTTAAATCCTTTGTGCAATCTTTATGAATTAAACCTATAAGCTTATGACAGTTTCAAACGATTATTCCTTTTTAAGGTTTCGCTCAAAAAAGAGCAAAACTCATACCATTCTTTAAACGTATACAATTTATGTTATCGATAATTCCAAACAACTAAATTTTAAACAATGCGATTTCTGCTGTGATAAAAACATATCATAAAATTTATGAACTGTTATGAATGATATCTGCTTTTCATTTCATTTGAATACACACATGCGTTATAATATTTGCATCATGATTTGCTTTTTATGGTCTATTTATACGTGCTAATCTTATATAAAAAATGGTCAAATGAATCACGTATAAAAATGTGGATTCTTAAGTGGATTCATGTAAAATAATTTCACACAACCTATTGACTTTATTGTGTTTTTTGATATGATATCGAATATCAACATAATGAGCCAATCCATTTCATGGATCGCTCAATAAAAGGAAGTCCCTAATAGAGAGATTCTCTCTTATCCTAAACAAAGCTGTGTACATAACTTTTTCCCTGAAATTTAAAGTGAATAAAAATTAAACGTAAAAAAACATGTATTTCTCAAAGCATATTTTTCGAATAAATTGTAACGCTTCTTTACAAAGTCGAAAGAAAAATCATATTACAGAGAACATGACACTTCATATAGCTCTTTTCCAACCTGATATTGCTGGTAATACTGGAACGATTTTACGTCTTAGCGCTTGTTTTGGTTTACATGTGCACATTATTGAACCTGCAGGCTTTAATCTGTCGGATCGTAATCTCAAACGCGCAGGATTGGATTATCTCGAATATGCTTCCTTAGAACGGCACATTGATTGGCAACATTTTATAAGCTCCATGAAACACTTTAACCGCCGTCTGTTGCTTTTAAGTACAAAAGCAACAACATGCTATACGCAGATATGCTATCAAAAAAATGATGTTTTACTTTTTGGTCGTGAAACAGCTGGCGTTCCCGATTATGTTTATGAAGCGGCCGATTACACATTGAAAATTCCCATGCAACCACAAGCACGCTCTCTAAATCTCGCCATGTGCGTAGCCATAACAACAGGAGAAGCATTGCGCCAAATTGGTTATCATGAAAGAAACTGTAATCTATAAAAACAAACCAATTCCATTAAAATATTTAATAGAATAACAAAAATACATGATATATGGTTTTAAATAATTAAAAAATATTTTTTATAAAATATAATGAGTGATTAAACACGAAAAACAATATACAACATATAAAGAACAGTTAGAGCATATAACGCCTATCATTTTTCAACAATAAATTGCTGATAAAATAAATATTTCTTAGTGCCCATCACATCAATTTCATATCACCACCTATAAATGATTAAATACTCCTGATAGTAAAAATCCATTAGATATCCCCCTTTTTATGCCCATACAAAGTGCAAACCTCTATCATTATTCTCTTATCCGTTCTCACTTTCAAGAATCCTTATTTTTGAGATGGTTTTTAAGAGACATTTTTCCTCGTAATCATTTTTCCTCACACGATTTCCTCTACTTGTGACCGTGTAAGGCAATAATTTTGATTAATGTAATATGAACAGGTTTGAAATAACCTTACAATATTTAGAGCTCTTATTTCACATGAAGAATAATAAATTATTATTATAAATTAATATGTTGACTTTAAAAATATAAACAGAAATATTATAAATCAATTTTTTCTAATAATGCATGGCGGTCCATTAAAAATCCGCTTTCAACCCATATCATTTCTAACTCTTTAAGCTTTTTTCCTAAAAGCACACCTTTAGCAAAACCTTTCTTTATTAAATCGTTACCATTAATGGGAAAAGTTGGAATCTGCCATTTTTTGGCAAGTTGATGAAGCTTGACATAATCCTCTGCTCTTTGCAAAGCATCACTTTTTTCCAGATTATCGAGATGTGATGCAGCGACAGACAACGATAATTGATCTAAAACTGGCTGTCGTCCATGAAAATAAATCAGTTTTTGCACAAAATGATCAGAACAATTTTGGTTTATTATTTCTAACTCTGCCCATTCTTTTAATCGTGTTGTTTCTTTATGGGAAAAATGCAAGCGCTGAGCCATTTCATGAAGACGTATGAGGTCAGGAGGAAGAAGGCTTTCTAGCCGTAACAATGGATCAACATTCCAACCAAGAGCCTGCTCTGTCTTTACCAATGCGTGAATTGCATCAATACCCCATCTTTCTGTTTCAGGAAAAATGAGTGTCAAAATTCTGCTTTGTCGCATCCATAAAAGAGCACGCGTTGGATCAAACGCTGCAAGAAGCTTTTTCATTTCTGCCCAAATCCGTTCAGAAGAAAGTTTTTTTAAGCCGTGTTTTAGACGAACACATGCCTTCAATCCCTGCACATCAGGTCGCTCTGCTCCATACCACGCAAAAAAGCGAAAAAAACGTAAAATACGCAAATAATCTTCGCAAATACGATCTTCTGCAACCCCAATAAAACGAACTGTTCGGCTAGCAATATCACTCAAACCTCCCACATCATCATAAAGATTGCCAGCAGCATCACAATAAAGCGCATTTATCGTAAAATCTCGCCGTTCAGCATCTTTTTTCCAATCACGACCAAATGCCACTTTTGCATGACGACCATCTGTTTCAATATCGCAGCGAAGCGTTGTAACCTCATAAGAACATGAATGAGCAACTACTGTTATTGTACCAAAAGCAATCCCTGTAGGAATAGCTTTAAATCCTGCTTCTTCTACACGTGCAATAACCTGTTGCGGCAAACAAGTTGTTGCAATATCAATATCACTAATAGGCTGCCCTAGCAGTTGATTGCGCACTGCGCCCCCTACAATACGCGCCTCCTCTCCCTCCAAAGACAAAACATGAAGAAGTGTTTGGACATCTCTTTGTTGTAACCACGAAACCTGTTTGAAGTTCTGTCTTATATTCACCCTTTAACCTTTCAAAAAAGTTGTCTTCATTTCTTTAAAGAATTCCCTTCATAAAACAAAATTTTTAAGACATCCCTTATAAAACACATCCATTCCGTCCAAAGAAACTTTTCTCTTCTTATATACGAATATAAAAAAACGGCATATGATACTTCATTTCTTCTCATTTTCTGTTACAAACAATAAGATATCCATTATCATGCAGAGAAAATTACCATTTTTGCGACAAACGCCTTAAGGAAGAAATATGAGTCAACATGATCCATCATCCAATTCTGTAAAAAAGGTCAATATCAATCATGAAGCTCAAGTCATTATTGATGATATTGATACGGCACACAAAGAATTGGACATTTTACAACAAGAAATTGACAAAGTTATTTTTGGGCAAAATCAGGTCATCGAATATGCTTTAATCGCTATTTTTGCTGGTGGTCACGCCCTTCTTGTCGGTGCTCCTGGACTTGCAAAAACACGTCTTGTTGAAACATTAGGAACAGTCTTAGGGCTTGATGAAAAACGCATCCAATTTACCCCTGACTTAATGCCGTCGGATATTATTGGTTCTGAAATTATGGATTCTGATAAAGACGGTAAACGTTCTTTTCGATACATTCAAGGTCCTATTTTCACGCAACTTCTCATGGCCGATGAAATCAACCGTGCTTCTCCACGGACACAGTCAGCCCTTTTACAAGCTATGCAAGAATATCATGTTACTGTTGCAGGTAATCGTTATGATTTGCCACAACCTTTTCATGTTCTTGCAACGCAAAATCCTCTCGAACAAGAAGGGACCTATCCACTTCCTGAAGCACAACTGGATCGCTTTTTGATGCAAATCGATATTGACTATCCTGACCTCACAACAGAGCGACGGATCATTTTAGAAACAACAAAAGAAAAGAAATTAAATGCAAAACCAATTTTATCCGCCAAAAAATTGCAAAAAATTCAAAATATCGTTCGCAAAATGCCTCTTTCAGAAAATGTGCTCGAAGCTATTTTAAAAATTGTCCGCTCAACTCGTCCTCATAAAGACAATAGCCTTGCTAATACTTATGTTTCTTGGGGACCTGGTCCACGGGCATCACAAGCCCTTTCACTTTGTGTTCGCGCCCGTGCTCTTTATTATGGACGCTTAGCCCCCTCACTTGATGATGTTGAAGCATTGGCCTATCCCGTATTACAACATCGCATGGCTCTTAATTTTTCTGCTCGTGCTGAAGATATAACCGTAAAAGATATTATCAATAACCTTGTGAAAGATGCTCTTTGAATGGCTATTGGCAAAAAAGTTTTACAAAAGCCTCCATTGTCGCTGACAAATGAGCTGCATAAGGATACTGGCAAAATGCCATATTTCCTTTTACAAGCGCGTCATATCGCTAATACACTGATAACCGGATGGCATGGACAACGTAAACGTGGTAATGGGGAAAACTTTTGGCAATTTCGTCCCTATATGGAAGGAGAATCCATTGCCCGCATTGATTGGCGTCGCTCAGCGCGTGATGAAAATACGTATCTCCGCGAACACGAATGGCAAATGACACAAATCGTTTGGCTCTGCCCCGATCAGAGCGCGTCAATGCATTACTGTTCGCGCTTTTCTAAAATCTCTAAAGGTAATCATGCCATTATTCTTACCCTTACCCTAGCATCCCTTCTTGCACGCAGTGGCGAACATATTGCTATTCCCAACTTAATGCCCCCCACGATAACATCCAATGTTGTAGAACGAATAGCCTTTGCTTTAGAAAATCATTCAGATGAAAATTCATTTCCGGATTTTTCAACGGTTACACGCTTTGCGCATGTTATTATAATGAGTGATTTTCTCGACTCTCCTGAAAAAATCATCCAACATTTAACCGTTTTAACTACAAAACAGGTGACAGCTCATTTAATTGAAATTTCTGATCCCGCAGAAGAAAGCTTTCCCTACGCAGGCCACACAGAATTTTTTGATCCTGAAACAAAAGAGAAATATGTTTCCACAAAAGCAGAAGATCTTCGTAAGAGCTATTGCAAACTATATCAAGCAAGGCGACAAGAGTTGGTAAATTTTTGCGCACGCCAAGGATGGTCTTATCATGTTAGTACAACGGATCAACCTTTAACAGAGACCATTTTTCATCTTGCAAATACAATGGGCGGCTCTCCATTGCAAAAAAGGAGGGCGCTTTGAGTTTTGCTGCTCCCTTTCTTTTACTAGGGCTTTTGTTCCTACCGGTTATTTGGTGGCTGTTGCGGATAACCCCTCCATCTCCGCGTAAAGAGCTTTTTCCTCCGTTACGCTTCTTACCCAAACCAACTCATCAGCAAGAAACAGCAAAATATACACCTTGGTGGTTGCTCTTGTTGCGTTTAACCATAGCAGCACTTGTTATCATAGCTTTAGCACGCCCCACTTGGAATCAAAAAACAATCAGCTTTTCCGGATCTCAACCCCTTGCACTCATTATTGATAATGGTTGGGCTTCTGTAAAAGAATGGAAAAAGCGCATCTCTATCGCTGAAATGCTCCTTACACAGGCAGAAAAACAGCAAAAAAATATTTATCTTGTTGCAACAGCTGAAAATGATATCTCTAATATAGAGCCCCAACCAGCCAAGATTATAAAACAGCATTTAATGCATTTGCAACCACGTCCTTGGCCTGTCAACCGTGTGCATGTCTTAAAAAAGCTCAGAAAAATAACCAAAGGAAAACCTCTTGATATTGCTTATTTAAGTGATGGATTACAAACAAATGAAGATGAGCAAACTTTTGCTTTGCTTGAAGAATTAAAACCTGAAAAATTCTTATGGTATTTGGCGGATATTTCCGATTTAATCGGCATAACATCCGTAGAAAATAATGATGGAAGCATGGTCGCGCGTATTATCCGCTCAACAACACACGGCAAAACTTCCGCTACACTCAACCTCTACGATTCAAACAATCAACTTCTCGGTCAATTTACGAAACATTTCTCTGAAGGAGAAACAACAGCTCTTGTCCCTTTTGATGTACCACTTGAACTACGCAATGATATCGCTTGGATAAAAATAAATAATCAAAACCATGCTGCTGCAACCTTCTTGGTAGACAGCCATAACAGGATAAGCCGTGTTGCTCTTCTATCACCCGATACCAATGAAATGGCACAGCCTTTACTTTCTCCATTTTATTACATTATCAAAGCATTACAGGGATATACACAGCTTATAACAGCCGGAGGAAGAGAGCTTTCAACAGATATTGAATATTTGCTTAAACAAAATCCATCTGTTTTCATTATGAGCGACATGGTTAACATGCCTGAAAAAGCAGAAAAAAAACTTTCTGATTTTGTGAATAAAGGGGGAACACTCATCCGCTTTGCAGGAGAAAAACTCAGTAGTGCAAAACATTATGATAATCTCCTTCCGATACCGCTGCGTCAGGGTCAACGTTTCCTTGGAAGTATTATGTCTTGGACAAAACCACAAAAGCTTGCCCCTTTTGCAAAAAATAGTTTTTTCTTCGATCTTCCTTTTCCAGAAGATGTCTCTGTCTCGCGCCAAATCCTCGCAGAACCAACCCCAGATCTTTTTGAAAAAACGTGGCTTAGCCTTGCGGATGGCACCCCTCTTATTACCGCAGCAAAACGTGGTAAAGGAACCCTCATTCTCATTCATGTTGCTCCTGACCCAACATGGTCTAATCTTCCTCTTTCTGGCTTTTTTGCACAAATGTTGCAAAAACTCATCACATTAGGGGCTAACAAAAACACAAACCTAACACATAGAGAAAAAAGAACAATGGTACAAAACCCATGGCGAACCATAGCTGCTGACGGACAATTACAAATACCGCCTTCTGATGTTATTCCACTGGTCTTTGACTCTCAAAATCCACCCCATCCTTCCTATCATACTCCTCCAGGACTTTATGGTGTCAAAAACGATTTTTATGCACTCAATCTCTTAACTTATTCGTCGCACTTGATGAAACAATCATCATTGCCAACTTCTCTTAATAAAAGTCCTTTATCTTATGATACAAAAGAAAAAAATCTTATCGGTCTACTTTTAGGATTAGCCGTCTTATTATTCGCCTTTGACAATTTTCTCATTTTATGGATGGGAGATATTTTTTCTTTCATGAAACGGCGTAATATGTTTCTTCTCCCTTTTATAAGTCTTATTGCCTTGTTTTCATATGATCCAACTCTTCATGCACAAACGAAAGAAAATCATCATGATAGTGTACAAGCTGCTGGTGCAACACATCTTGCCTATGTTATAACCAATAATCATGAAATTGATACAACAAGTAAAAGTGGTCTAGAAGCGTTAAGTCAATTTATCGCAGAGCGCACAATGCTTACCCCAGGCTCTGTTACAGCACTTGATCTCGATAAAGATGAACTCTCTTTTTATCCTCTTATTTACTGGCCAATTGATGTTAAAAGTCCTATACCAACCCCCAAAAGCCTTGAAAAAATAAATAACTTTATGAAACATGGGGGAACAATTTTATTTGATACGCGCGATCAGATAAAGAGCAATCTTAATCTTGAAGGAGATGCAACTCCTGAAACGCAAAGATTACGGGATATCTTAAAAGAGTTAAATATTCCATCTATTGAGCCCGCATCAACGGATCATGTTGTTGCACGTTCTTTTTATATTATTCCAGATTTTCCTGGTCTCTATCGTGGTTCACCTTTATGGATTGAATCCTCATCAACAAACAAAAAAAATAAAAACTCTCTTGCCAGCGGTGATAATGTAAGTTCTCTTCTCATCACTGCCAATAACTTTGCCGGTGCGTGGGCACTCGATGAAAAAGGAACATGGAAATATCCCCTTGTGCCCAATGATCCAATGCAACGTCTATGGGCATTTCGTGCAGGTTTAAATATTGTCCTTTATGTTCTTACAGGAAACTATAAAGCGGATCAAGTTCATGTTCCAGCACTCTTGGAACGTTTTAAAAGAGAAAGAAGGCAATGATATCATTTTTCACTTTTCAGCCTTTTTTACCACTCATTTGGATTCTATTCTTAAGTGGAATATCGATTATTTTTGTCGTTGTTGGTCTTGTTACGCAACGTCAAGGTTCTTTGTTTCGTCTGATGACATTAAGCGCCCTCATCCTTGCTTTGCTCAATCCAATGGTCATAAGAGAGCAGCGCGAACCACTTAAAAGCACTGTAGGAATTGTCATTGATCGCAGCAAAAGCCAAACATTTGGAACACGTACAAACGACAGTGATGTAGCGCGCGCGCGATTAACTCAAGCATTGGCACACTATCCACAATTTGAACCACGCTTTATTGAAGCTGGAAAACTTGCTGATAATCAGTATGCGCCCTCAACGAATTTGTTTGATGCTTTAACACAAGCAGTATCTGATGTGCCACCCTCTCGTTATGCAGGAACCATTTTTATCACCGATGGACAAGTACATGACATTCCGGACCTATCAGACCTTCATCATGAAGCACCTCTCAATGCTCTTATTACAGGACACTCCGATGAATTTGATCGCCAAATCAAGTTTATTTCTCCTCCACGCTTTGCCCTTGTCAACAAACCACAAACGCTCTCCATTTTGGTAGAAGATAAAGTCCCTGCCAAAAAAACAATACCGCAGAAAGCAAATATTACACTAAGCGTCAATGGACAAGACATTGGCCATTATTCTGTGACTCCTGGCGTGATTTTTCAAACTGAAATTACCCTTCCTCATGCTGAAAAAAATATTATCCAAGTGATAACCGATCCACACAAAGGTGAACTAAGCTTTGAAAACAACCGCGCCATAACAATCATTGAAGGAATCAGAGAAAATTTACGCGTTCTTCTTATTTCAGGTGCTCCTTATAATGGAGAACGGACATGGCGAGACCTTTTGAAAGGTGACTCTAATATTGATCTTGTTCACTTTACTATTTTGCGTCCCCCCACCAAAGCAGATAATACGCCCTCAAGCCAATTATCCTTAGTGGTCTTTCCCACAAGAAAACTCTTTGTTGAAGAAATTAATAACTTTGATCTCATCATCCTTGATGGCTACCAGCACTCTACTGTTCTCCCCTTAATCTATTATGATTATATAGCCCAATATGTACAAAAGGGTGGTGCATTGTTGATGATAACAGGACCTGAATTTACCAAAAAAAACTCACTTGCGAAAACACCTTTAATAAGCATTCTACCGGCATTGCCCAATGGGACTATTATTGAAAAACCTTTTCGCCCCACATTAACCAAAGAAGGTGAGCGCCATCCTGTCACAAAAGGTCTTGCAACACGTAACCTTCCCGCTTCTCAATGGGGACAATGGTTGCGACAAATTGCTATTCAAAACATAAATAACGGAATCGCCCTCATGAAAGGAGCCGATGAACAACCACTTTTACTTCTTTCGCATGTTGATAAAGGACGTGTAGGCATGTTGCTCTCCGATGAAAGTTGGCTTTGGGCACGAGGTTTCGAAGGCGGCGGTCCTTATGCAGCTCTTTATCGTCGTATTGCCCATTGGCTCATGAAAGAACCAGAACTTGAGGAAGAAAAATTAAGTGCAATCAGCAGCCATCGTCATTTAACAATTCGCCGCCAAACTCTAAAAGACCATCCAGAACCCGCTGAAATAATCTTTCCGTCTGGAAAAAAAGAAAATATCACTCTCTCCAAAGAGCAAGAAGGTCTCTTCAGCACAACTGTGACCACTGATGAAACAGGGATTTTTACCATTAAAAATGGCGATTTAGCAATACTTTCTTCTGTAGGGATGCTCGATAATCTTGAATTGTTTGACTTAATTTCAACGCAAGAAAAACTAGCCCCCATTATTAAGCAAACCGGTGGTTACATCGGACGGTTACACCCTGAGGGAAAAGAAAACATTCATCTTCCTCCATTCAAGTTGATTCAATCAAAAATAAGCCCGTCTTCTTCCCCAGCACATTCAATTGTTCTAAAAGAAGCGACAGAAACCCGTTTAATTAATACCTTTTATTTTTCGATATTTTCTGGTTTTTTGGCACTACTTGCTTGCCTTTTACTGTTGAGTAGCATGTGGTATCGTGAAAGCCGTTGAAAAATCTGAAATTCCATATAATAATCTTAAAATTCAGCTTATCTTTTTGTGTATTTTCTTGTCTTTTACAATTAGATAAAAACATTGATCTATAATGATAATTTATCATTATTTCATATTGAGTCATTATTCCCTGTAGAATTTTGCTTCTTTGTAATACTTTCCATATTAAATCAATTAAAATCGCTCTCTTGCACATCATTAAAAGAGGTCTGCATGAATAAACACCATTGAAGAAAAGAGTGAAATACCTCTTATGAATCCTCTTAAAGCAAGAATTTTCATAAAATTGAGGGAATAGTATGATGTTTTTTATTTGTGCCTTGTATAAGCGTAGAGATGACAGTGTACAGTAAGCCCTATATACTTCACAGAAGCTTTTCCATTATAGCATCAAATACCGCGTCGTGAAATTAGCTCAAACACATTGAGAAATGTTTTTTTACAAATATGTGAATGTGCAATACAATGATACTTTATTGGGGATATTCTATTTGGAACATTCAGCTTGAGACATTCTGTTTTGCAAGCTAATTTTCATTTCACAATCTTTCTTGCTTTTAAGCACTAACTTATCTTATGTTTATTCTTTAAATCGTTTTAATACTCTACGAGATTCTATGTTTTATCTTGCCCATATATCGGATGTACATCTTTCACCTCTCCCGCAACCTTCCCTTTTTGAACTTTCTGGAAAACGTCTTACCGGTTATCTGAATTGGCAAAAAAAACGTAAGAGTCAAATGGCAACAAATGTCCTAGAAACTTTAATAGATGCCTTGAACAAAACAAAACCTGATCATCTTGTGATCTCCGGTGATCTTGTGAATCTTGCTCTCGATAAGGAATTTGTACAAGCTCATCGTTGGCTACTTAACTTAGGAAAACCCCAAGATATTTCCTTGACATTTGGAAATCATGACGCTTATGTCCGCGGCGCTTTCCAAAAAGCATGCACTTTCTTTAAACCTTGGATCACAGGTGACGTCCCTCAAAAAAGAGCCTTTCCTTATATGCGCATTCGCAAAGATGTTGCCATCATAGCAGCTTCTTCAGCCATTGCAACACCACCTTTTCAAGCTTCTGGTTATTTTGGTAAAATGCAAGCGCAAACTTTACCGCTCTTTTTAAAGGAAGCAGCACAGCGCAACCTTTTTCGTGTCGTCATGATTCACCACCCCCCCTTTCCCAAGGCAACGTCTTGGCATAAAAAACTATGGGATATAAAACGTTTTCTAGACATTATCAAATATCACGGTTGCGAACTTATTCTTCACGGACATACTCATTTACCCACATTGAATTACATTGAAGGACCAATTAAAAAAATTCCTATTGTTGGTGTTCCTTCCGCATCACAAGCTTTTGGTGATAAAAAACCACCCGCAGGCTTTAATTTATTTTCCATTGAACGCTTACAAAATCAATGGCACTGCCAATTGCAACGTTATAGCATTATCAACCCCAAAAACGAGATTGCATGTACTGAAACAATCAATCTTTAAACACCTTCATAGTTGCCAAAAAAAAACAAAAACGAAAATATTTTTATTTCACATCCCTTTGGAAATCATAATTCTTATTTCCCTTTTTCTCCTTAAAAGACAAAGTTTTACCTTCTCTGTCGATAAATCAATTTTTCTCAGAGAGTTCCATCTGCTACCTCACTTATGTAACTGGCTTTACAAACTCATCGGTTTACTTCCTTCCCGTCCTGAAGTCCGAAAATTTCTACCACATCTGATTTATAAATAATCCGGATTCTTGTCGCACGGGTTCCAGCTGCTAATTGCGCATGTGATTTACTTCACAAAGCTCTACAAATAAACCCTGCTTTGAATTTCATCATACACTCCTCCAAAAGCATCTAATGCGTAAAATGCTTATACCACTACAGTGATGATATTTTATAGAATAATAGAGAAGCTCATTCAGCTTCTATACCTGAAAATAGATGACTAAAACAGCCCAATAATAACTAAAGTATATAATTTCAATAACCCAATCTACTTGTGATTCATAAACAAATGATGTTGATTGATTTATCGTAAATAGATTTGAAATGATCCACGACTATTTCACTCGACATTTATTATCATACATTTAAAATATTTATAAAAATAATAGATTCTATTTCGATAACTGTCATAGGTAATAATGTTTTTATGTCTCGATAAATTCATAATTTTCTATCTATTTTTTCCTATAAATCACTTTATAATATCACACAAAATATCTAGTAATGAAAATTATAATATGAATTATTATTATTGAGTTATATTGCGGAGGTGGTTTTACGTGCTTTAGAGTTTTTTTGTTATTAAATAAAATATTTTATGATAACGAAAAACAGAAAAGTCGATTGTATGAGAGGTCTTTCAAATAAAACAAAACGCCATTAAATTGCCAATTCATGTGTTGATTTTAAAAAGCATCTTTTACAGCACCAAACCCATTTCCCGACGGCACCTATAAATGATGTAATGATAAGTTCATTTAGCAGCACCATCTTTACGTTTATGAAAAAGCAAGCTAATATCAAATCTCATACTGTGCCAATCCCCAAGTAGCGACAGCCTTTGGCATTTGAGATGATTCATAAGAAGCATTTTATTTTTTCTTTAATGTTTTTTATCTCACGACTCTCCATCCTTTTGACGTGCAAAAGACGCGGTTTTGATTGATTCAATCATGGTATAGGTTTAAAATGAAGAAATCTTATAATACTTGGGGCTCTCACTCAACATGAAAAAAGTAAATTATATTTATAAATCAAAGTGTTGTTCGAATAAAACAGTAGCTCTTTTGAGTGAAGAATATTTTCCAGCATATATCTGAAAAATAAAAGCCTCACTCGAAAATGAGACTTTTGAATTTTTAATTCTGCAAAAAATTAAAATTTATAAGCTACACCCACCCGGAAATCGTTTGTCTTGTAGCTCATTTCAAATTTATCATGCACGAACTTCTTCTTGCCAAAATCTGAATAACGATATTCTGCACGCACAATAATATTATCAGTCATTGCAAAATCAACACCACCTCCAAGGGTATAACCAATCATAGTCTTTTTCTCATCATGCAACCAATCAGAAGAATCAACCTCTCCATTTTTGCTATCAGAAACTAACCCAAAAATATTCTGAAGCTGCGTATAAGCAATTCCTCCAGAAACATACGGCATCACACGCTCAATCGCAAAACCAACTCTCACCCGCGTAGCACCAGCCCATTTTTGTTTTAAAGTATGACGTACAGCTTTAATAGGTGTTGTCGGATCCTCCTCATGCAAATCTCTTGTTAGACTTTTTTCTTCTATAGGTTTTGGTTTTTCTTCCGTTGGACTTTTTTTCGGTAGAGTGACATCTTTAGAATCCTTTTTCCCAGACCACATAATATCTGTATCAATACCTATAATAAAACTATTATCGATATCAATATTGGAACCTGCGTAAACTCCCCCAATAAAACCAGAAAGTTTAGGTAAATTCTCCTTTCCAACTGGATTCCATATCCTTGTCTCATCTTTTAAATAACTTGCAGTTGTTTTACCTGAAAAGTTACCAATCTGTCCTCCAAGATAAAATCCTGTCCAAGAAAAAGCATGCCCTGCAATAACAGGAACAGGCTGTTCAGGAATAACAATATCTGACGCCTGTACTACAGAAATTGAAATTAAAGAAAATATAGATGTTGAGACTAAATACTTTGTAATCATAATTGCTCCCCTAAAGCTAATGTGATACATAAATAATAATAAATCGTTTCACACTTTTTTCAAAAAATCTATAGAAAAAATGATACAGTTTAAAAATTTAAATTAGTTTTAAATAAATTATTTAAATATTATTTACAATCTCCTAAAAATATTAATCTATACTAGCTTTTATAGCTTCATATTGATCATTATTATCTAGAATTATATAAATAATTATAATGTCAGTTTTTTTTGAAAAAATGAGATAAGGCTCATAAAGAATATGATTCACAAAATTAATCACTCATCGCTTTTTATATAAAGAATGACACCTAGAATAGAGATTTTTTATCACACTTGAAAAACTCGTAGAGAACTTCACTCTAACTCTCTCAAACGTGTAATGAAATAAAAGACAAAAATTAATATATAAAAATGGAATTAATAATTTTTATTATTCTTATAAAATTATTTTAATGTTCCATGATTTTTGTAAAAACTGAACAGACCAATTGCCCAGTTTCTGCAATTAATTTTTCAACTCGAAGCAAATCAGGTTCCCCAACACTATTTAACAAAAGGTCACTTAATCCAGGTGGCATGTCATTGGGATCAAGAGAATCATTTAAGCAAAGCCGTATAATTTGACTCAAATTTGTATAAAGATAATAAGCATAACGTAAATCAGCAATACATGACTGATTAAGAAAACTGTTTGGTAAGTGATCTAAAATATCCGCTGTCGTCGCTCCAATTTGAAACTCAATGACATGCGTAATAAGAGAAAATTGAGCAATAAACTCCAAATCCATAATGCCACCAGACATCGTTTTTAAATCCCATTGATTTTTTGGCGGCTTTTCTTTTGCAATCAAGGAACGCATTTCACATACTTCTTTTGCAACTTCCTTCTTATCACGAGAAATAGCAATAATTGCACACACTTCATTTTCTAGCTTTTGTAAAAAATCAGGATCTCCTACAATGCCTCGAGCCCTTGTTAAAGCAAGATATTCCCATATCCATGCTTCTTGGCGATAATATTTTTTAAAAAATGGAAAAGAAACAGCAACAGGTCCTTTATTGCCTAACGGCCGTAACCTTAAATCAACAACATAAAGAACACCTTGGCTTGTAAGAGTGGATAAAGCAGAAACGAGGCGCTGTGCTAAACGCGTATAATATTGAGAGATATAAAGAGGCTTTTCTCCATCAGATATTTCTGCGTCATCATCGTGCTCATAAAGAAAAACGAGGTCAACATCGGAATCTGCCGTTAATTCGCGAC
The DNA here is from genome assembly GCF_028618595.1 of Bartonella sp. AU18XJBT. Lineage (GTDB taxonomy): Bacteria > Pseudomonadota > Alphaproteobacteria > Rhizobiales > Rhizobiaceae > Bartonella. The sequence continues at coordinate 15,350 of NZ_JAQITE010000019.1, forward strand.
TTCCAAGCTTCCCCATACCCAATATGCCAACACGCCCCCCTTTAACACTACCATGAAGACGAGAAAATTCCTCTTGAACGGCAGCAAGTGTTTTTTTAATCATAAGATCAGCAAGCGCAGTAAAAGCAAAACCCGCTCTTTCTCCTGTAATTGCACCATTCAAAATTCGAATGCCAATCAAAAAACGTTGTTCATCTGCAAAAATTCTTAAATGGTCGAGAATTTCCTCATAAGGAAGAACATTTTCAAGAAAATATTCAAGCCGTTTTTCTAAATACGTTTTTGTTGGTAATTCTGAAAGAATATTCGGATCTAACATTCCATCAAAAACATGGGATCTGCGTGTAATAATTTCTGCAAGACGTGGAGCAGCACCCATGATCAGGACAAGCATATCCAAAAGAGAGGGATTAGACTGCAAAAGACTAAAAAGCTGAATTCCTGAAGGTAAGCCCTGTAAAAAACTATCAAAACGCAACATCGCCTCATCAGCTCGTTTTGTCCCACCAAAAGCTTTCAAAAGAGCTGGTGTTAATTCCGTTAATCTCTCGCGTGCTTCGGCTGATTGCGTTGCTTTATAACGACCACAATGGAGGGTGCGCATAATGCGACAAATATCACTTGCTCTTTCAAAGCCTAAACGGCTTAACGTTATTAATGTCTCCGGATCATCCTCTTCACCTGTAAAAACTAAATTACCAATTTCTAAACCAAGCTCTTGCTCATTCTCAAACAGTGCTGCATAATGCTTTTCAATAACATGAAGTGTTTTTAATAAATCACGGATAAAGCTGCTACTGTCTTGATAACCCATTAAATAGGCAACACTCGTAAATTGAGCAATATCATTTGGAAGAAGATGTGTTTGTTCATCGAAAAGCATTTGAATACGATGCTCCACATTTCGAAGAAACGCATAACTTTTTATAAGGCTATTTTTCGTTTTCTCACTGATCCAACCAAGCGTGTGAAGTTCTGCTAACATTGCAACTGTTTGACGTCCACGTAATTGAGGGAAACGCCCACCAGCAATGAGCTGTTGTGTCTGAACAAAAAACTCAATCTCACGAATACCACCACGACCTAACTTTATATTATGCCCATAAGCTGCAATTTGACCGTAATTTTTATGCGCATGAATTTGACGTTTGATCGAATGAATATCAGCAATAGCAGCGTAATCTAAATATTTCCGCCACATATAGGGAAAAAGCTCTTTAAGAAAGTTAAAACCTGCCCTCTTATCGCCAGCAACTGGACGTGCTTTAATCATGGCTGCTCGTTCCCAATTTTGTCCACGCCCTTCGTAATACCGTAAGGCAGTCCTTACTGGTAAGGCTAAAGGGGTTGATCCTGGATCTGGACGAAGCCGAAAATCAAGACGAAAAACATATCCTTCCGCAGTGCGTTCTTGAATGATACGGATTAATCGGCGTACCATTTTAGAAAATACGTCAACACTTTCAGAAAGATTACCAATATGAGGTGATGCTTCATCAATGAAAACAATAAGATCAATATCAGAAGAATAATTAAGTTCCCCTGCTCCTAACTTTCCCATTCCTAAAATAATTAAACCACAGTCTTTTTCTGGATTCTCACGGCTTAATAAATTGATCTTACCATGATCATGCGCTTCTCTTAATAGAAAACGCAGCGCTACACTTAATGCTGCTTCGCCCAAACATGTCAACCAAGCACATGAAACTTCGTAAGTAAAAACACCACTCAAATCAGCTAAAGCGATGAGAACATGCGCTTCTCGTTTTTTGCGCCTCAAAGCAGCCATCAATGAAGTTTCATTTATAGATTTATCCTTATCAATAGCCGTAATATCATCTATAATTTCGTTCAGCCTTGTTTCTATATCAACATTTAATAAAGCACTAAGATATGATGGATTGGCAATTAAAACCTCACGCAAAAAAGGAGATAAGGTCATAACCGAACGGATAAAATCAATCTGCGTTCCACTCTCTGAAATAAGGGAAACAAGCGATTCTAAACCTTCTTTTCTTGCTTGTTCTTCCAAGTCTTTTAACCATTGGGAACCACTTTTATCGAGAGGGCATAAAGGGAGAAGCTGTGTTTTTAAAAAAGCTTGTTTCGTCTGCGCTCCCTTGAAAAGCATTTTGCTTTCCTTTCTATTGCTTTATACTTTTAAAACAGTTGTTACGTATGAAAAGAGAAAAGTGAAGAAAAATATCTTTAAGGAAATAACAAAACAGCTCTAAGCCCTGGATTTGCATTTTCAAGTAACAACTCACCCCCGTGAAGCTTCATAACTGCTTTTGCTATACTTAAACCAATTCCAAACCCAGGTTGTGTGCGGCTTTCTTCAAGACGAACAAAGCGTTCTGTCACTTTTTCACGTTTATCCTCTGCTATTCCTGGTCCATTATCGCTCACAACAACTAATAAATGTTCATCACGATATTCCATTGATAAGCAAACTCCTGCTTTCCTTTCACCTTTAGACGCATATTTAATGGCATTATCTATAAGGTTAAAAATTGATTGTGCAACAAGCTCACGATTCAACTTAAGCTCTTTATCAAATATATTGCCCAACCGAAGTAAAACACCTGACTCTTCAGCAAAAGGTTCGTAAATCTCAACAGCATCTTCAAGGATCAGTTTCATATTCATCATTTCAAGATGCTCAATTGCACTGCTGGCCTCAATACGTGAAATCATTAAAATCGCATTGAACGTACAAATAAGTTGATCTGACTCTGCAATAACCCTATCAAGGACCTGACGATATTCAAGCTTTGTCTTATTTCCTGAAAGCGCTTCTTCAGCGCGATTTCTAAGACGCGTTAACGGCGTTTTCAGATCATGAGCAATATTATCTGATACTTGACGTAGACCAATATTTAACTCTTCAATGCGGTCTAACATAACATTAAGATTAGTTGACAATCGATCAAACTCATCCCCTACTCCAGAAACAGGTAACCGCCCACTGAAATCACCATCCATCAAGCGCTGTGATGCAGCTGTTACATGATCAATCCTTTGTAAAGCTCTCCTGCCAACAAAAAACCATATGAGTAAAGCACCTCCAACCATTGCAGCAAGTGCAATGATCACAGCTTTACGAATAACAATTGCAAAACGTTCTGGCTCATCCAAATCGCGTCCTATAAGAATCTTCATAGCATTAGGTAAATCAACAATAACCGCCAAAGCGCGATGTTCACTTGTTTTGCCATGTTCTCCAAAACGAGAATACAAAAAAGAGGTAGAAATAAAACCACTCTGATTCAAAAGACCTAATTCAATACGTGCTACATTTCCTGCTAAAATACGCCCCATAGAATCCGTAACAAGATAAAGAAATGCTCCTGGTTGTCTTGAACGATAATCAATAGTGCGCATTAATAAGGATAATCCCCCATAATTATAAGCATTTTCAATATACTTTAATTCTTCATGTAAAGCTTGTTCAGTTTGCTCTGTTAACAATGAAGCAGAAAATTCCGTCATATAAATAGAAAGTCCTGTTGCCACCAACCCAAACAATAAAATGTAAAGTGCTGAAAGCCTTAGCGCCGTCGTGCGCATTATATTAATCAAACGACTCATGCTTTGCTATCTGGTGCTTTCAGCATATACCCAGCTCCACGCACGGTATGGAGAAGGGGAACATCAAAATCTTTTTCAATTTTGGCTCTCAAACGGGAGATATGGACATCAATAACATTCGTTTGTGGATCAAAATGGTAATCCCAAACGTTTTCCAAAAGCATAGTGCGTGTAACAACCTGCCCCGCATAGCGCATCAAATATTCAAGTAAACGAAACTCTCGTGGTTGCAATAGAATGTTTCTATCACCCCGTTTTACCGTATGTGCTAGCCGATCAAGCTCAAGATTACCTACACAATAAACAGTTTCTGCTTCTTTAGGATTTTTCCGCCGTTGTAAAACTTCAACACGCGCAAGAAGTTCAGAAAAAGCATAAGGCTTTGTCAAATAATCATCTCCGCCTGCACGTAACCCCGTTACACGATCATTGACTTGCCCTAAAGCAGACAGAATAAGAACCGGTGTTTCATTGCCTTTAGCGCGCAATTCAGTAATAATAGAAAGACCATCACGATGCAAAAGCATTCGGTCAATAACCATAACGTCATAATTTTCCGTGGTCGCTAAAGTATATCCCGTATCCCCATCATAAGCAACATCAACAGAATGCCCTACTTCCAAAAAAGCTTTTTCGAGATAATGCCCCGTCTCATGATCATCTTCAATAACGAGTATCTTCATAAAACGTATCTCCATTATTTTACTATGTTGTAGGACAAATATTTAATAAACATTTGTCCTACAACTAAAGCCTTATTTTTTGAAAATGGGAAGAGCGACAAAACGATTTTGATCATTTGTTCGCACTTGTAAGAGTATAGCCTTTCGTCCTAACTGCTGAGCATTTTTGATTGTACTAATAATATCAGAGACTCGTTTAACCGGTTTATTATTTACCGTCACAATGATATCACCAGGGCGTATCCCTTTATCTGCAGCATCTGAATCGGTATCAACATCCGTTACGACAACCCCTATACCATCATCAGAAGGCATAACAATCAGACCATAATCTTCCAATGTTTCATCTACATCACCCTCTCCATTTGAATATTTTGAAGCCTCTTTCTTACTTTCATCTTCAGACATTGAAGCGAGTTTAACCTTGATACTCTCCTCCTTACCTGATCTCCAAATCCCTATAGTTACCGTTTCTCCTGGTTTAATATTTGCAATACGTTTGGCCAGCTCACGCGCATCAGCAACCTTTTCATTATTCACTGAAATAATTACATCACCCGCTTTAATACCAGCCTTTTCTGCCGGTCCTTTTAACGGATCAGTAACCAAAGCACCTTTGGCTTCTTTCAAACCTATTGAATCGGAAATCTCCTTTGTGACCGGCTGAATCTGAACACCTAACCAACCACGTTGAACTGAACCTTTTTCAATAAGTTGTTGTACAACCTGTTTTACAGTTGCTGCCGGAATAGCAAAAGCAATCCCAACATTTCCTCCAGAAGGAGAAAAAATTGCTGTATTAACCCCAACAACCTTTCCATTAAGATCAAACGTTGGACCACCAGAGTTCCCTCTATTAACAGCAGCATCAATCTGAATAAAATCATCGTACACACCAGTGCCAATATCACGTCCACGTGCAGAAACAATACCTGCTGTCACAGTTCCACCAAGGCCAAATGGATTCCCAATGGCAACAACCCAATCCCCAACACGAAGCTTTGAATCATCGCCAAAATCAACATAAGAAAATTTTCTTTTATCATTCACTTTTAGTACAGCAAGATCGGTTTTGGGGTCTTTCCCAATGAGCTTTGCGTTCAATTCTGTACCATCATCAAGAACAACAGTATAACTTGTTCCGTCAGAAATCACATGATCATTGGTCACAATGTAACCATCAGACGAAATAAAAAAACCTGATCCAAAAGCAACAGGACGGAGTCTTTGCGATTGGTGGGAAAATTTATTTTTAGGTTTATCAAAATCATAAAACTCTTTAAAAAATCTTTTCAAAGGATGCTGATCTGGTAGTTGATCAAACCCTGGACCACTAAAAAAGTTGCTAAAGAACCTATCTTCTTTCTTTTTATTGCTTTTTACTTGTACTGCTACAACGGCAGGTTTCACTTGAGCAACAATATCGGCAAATCCCTGTTGTTGAATTAACGAGGTAAATACAGAACTTGCATGAGCCTTTGTCATCCACAAGCTTGATGTACATCCACTAAAAAACAGTGCACTTTCTAATATCGCAGAAAAACTCACTGCGACAAATGTTTTAAAGAAAGCCTTTTTAACCATTTACTCTATGCTCCTATTCAATCACACTTTTATTCCAATTCCGATCACTTATAAAATACCAGACCTTACCATTTTCTGTCTAAATTATTAAAGTTTTGTAAGGTTTCGGTATTCCCTAATATAATTACAATAAGATTGTATGCTCATTCGCAGATGATCTGATTTTTTTCTTTTATATAACATCTTTTTTAATGCAACAGCATTTTTGACTATTCTTTTTCATTTAGATAACTCATTATTTTCTCATGATTATTTCGTTTAAAGTGGAAAAATACGATACTTGCGCCAATGATGATAATGATCAAAGGCGAAAACCATAAAAACCAAGTTATTTTATTCAATGGTGGTTTCAAGAGAATAAATTCACCATATCGCTCAACAAGAAAGTCTGTGACTTGCTGATTACTATAGCCCATTTTTAGCCTTTCCCGAATTAAAAGCCGTAAATCACGTGCTAGAGCAGCATCTGAATCATCAATTGATTGATTTTGACAAACCGGACAACGTAAATGCGATGAAATATGGCGTGCTCGCGCTTCAAGAATCTTATCCTTTAAAATCTCATCCGGCTCTACTGCTATCGCTAATCGAAAAGGAAACGCTGCAATTAAAAAAAATACAATCCAAAGATTTTTTTTCATCTCAAACTCTTTTCCAAAAACTTAAAGCAAACAGTACCCTACTGTAAATGCCAATGCGAAACCAATACCCCAGAAGAGAAAGACATCCCCCCATAGCCATCATGAATGCCCCTAACCAAATACATATTACATAAGGTTTCCACCATATGTGTACAACAAGACCCCGATGATCGGTATGCCCTGGTACAATATATAGCTGCGATAAGCCATAATTTTGAAGACCAACTTCTGTTGTTGATGTATTTTGGTTTGAATAAAATCGCTTTGAGGCTGTTACATGACCCACAATGTTTTTATTTTCATATATTTTAAAATAAAACTCCATTGCCGAATAATTCGAACCAACACCATCATACACTCCATCAAAATGAAGCGTTTTATCCGCTATCGTTACCTTATCCCCTATGTTCATAATTAAAATACGTTCTTGCCCAAAACTTGCCACACAAACAATACCAAATAATGTAACACCTAATCCCATATGTGCTATTGCTGCACCAAAAGTAGACCATGGCAATCCAAGAAATCTCTTAACGCGTACTGAAAAAGCTCTCTTGCCATATCCACTCTTTCCCCATAGATCCGCTAAACTGCCTAAAAAAACAAACGCTGAAAGCCCAATCCCTAAAACTGCAAAAATATCACGCAAAGATGTCGCATAAAATATTATAAAACAGACGATACCAACCAATACAAAAACAAACCATAACCGTTCAAAAACTGCAAGAAAATCACCGCGTTTCCATGCCATCATTGTCCCCAACGGAACAAACAACAACAACAAAACCATTAGCGGTCCACAGGTAAGGTTAAAAAAAGCAGCCCCTACAGAAATTTTTTGTCCTGTTAATACCTCAATAAAATAAGGATAAAGCGTACCAATCAATACTGTTGCTGTTATTGTTGTAAGTAACAAATTATTTAAAACAATAAACCCTTCACGTGAAATTGGTTGAAAAAATCTTTCTATTTTTAAAATAGGGGTGCGCAAAGCAAAAAGAAGAAACGCCGCTCCCGTAAAAAAAAATAAAAGCGCAAGAATTGCTTGCCCTCGTGCTGGGTCAACAGCAAAACTATGAACAGAAACTAAAAGCCCCGAACGCACAAGAAAAGTTCCCATCAGAGAAAGAGAAAAAGTAAGCAGCGCTAAAAACAAAGTCCAACTTTTCAATATTTCTCGTTTTTCAAGAACAAGAGCAGAATGTAAAAGAGCCGTTCCTGAAAGCCAAGGCATAAACGAAACATTTTCAACAGGATCCCAAAACCAATAGCCCCCCCATCCTAGCTCATAATAAGCCCAATAGGAGCCAACCATAATACCCAATGTCAAAAAACACCAAGAAAGTAAAAGCCACGGACGAATCCCACGCGCCCAAATTCTATCAACATGTCCCATAATCAATGCCGCAACGGCAAAAGAAAAACAAAGTGAAAAACCAACATAACCTAAATAAAGTAGCGGTGGATGAATTGCTAATGCAATATCTTGTAAAAGAGGATTGAGACCATTTCCCTGCAATGCTGGTGGATTCACACGTAAAAATGGATTGGATACAAAAAGAATAAATAAAAGAAAAGCACTTGTAATCCAACTTTGGCAAATTAAAACAAGCGTCTTAAAATCTTCTGGCAAATGTTGTCTAAAAAAGGCCATCAATGTACTAAAAAAAGTAAGACTTAAAACCCATAACAACATAGAGCCTTCGTGGTTGCCCCAAACACCTGTAATTTTATAGAGCATCGGTTTTTCTGAATGAGAATTCTCAACAACGTTCAAAACAGAAAAATCAGATACGATATAAGCATAAATTATCACTAAAAAAGATAAAAGCAGTAACGTAAAAGTGATATATGTTAGAGGAATAGCCGTTTGCATTAACAAACGCTCTTTCCACCAAAAACCTAAAGCAGGTAAAAACGCCCCTAATAAGCTTACTGAAAATGCTGCAGCTAAAAAAATATGACCCAGTTCGACAAGCACAATCGAATTATTTCTCCATACTGTAATGTTTTTTCAAACGATCAGCTGTTTCTTTAGGCATATAAGTTTCGTCATGTTTTGCTAAAATGCGCATCCCTATAAAAAAGCCCTGTTTATCGAAATGCCCTTCTACAATCACCCCCTGACCTTCACGAAAAAGATCCGGTAAGGCACCGTTGAAAACCACTTTTTCATGTTTTTTGTTATCCGTTACAAAAAAAATAACGCCTCTCTCTCCAACATATTGAACCGTTCCCTTTTCAACAAAACCACCCAAACGCAAAGGACGCCCCGTTAAAATATCTTCTCTTGTAATTTCAGAGGGCATTCTAAAAAAACTAACCGCATGACGCATTGCATACACTATGAGACTTGCTACAATTGTCATAATCAAACAACATAATAATATGATCAGTAAGCGCTTTTTTTTTCGCTGCTCTAAAACAACCTTCCATGAGGCAGAATTCTTTAAAGATTGACTGTTCATAGATACTCTACGAAAAAAATTTAAATACGTTATAATTAAGTATCAATATTTTATTTTTTAAGAGCTTTGCACATCTTCTACATAGGTGCAAGATTTCTTTTCTCTGTATGCTCACTCGATAAATCACGTAACTGAATCATCATTTTTTTAACACGTGATTGTCCTGAAAAATTTTCAGGCATTGTATCAAGAAAGCTTTGTAAAAATTGCACTGCCTGCGCAGTTTTTCCTGCTTGATGAAATGCATCGGCCAACAATAAACGTGGATAAAAATCTGTTGGCGCTAAATCTGCTGCTTTTTGAAAAGCATTTTGCGCTTCTTGCGTTATCACTCCCCCTTCATAACCAACCAATGCTAAACCGTATCCTACAAGCCTTGGAGCTGTTTCTCCATTCAAACGAAGTGCATCTAAATAAGTATTTACAGCTTCTTGAAACAGGCTTTCTTCGAGATACCCTACCGCTAACGCATCTGCTAGCTTGCCATCATGAGGTGCACGGAAAAAAAGCACTTGTAAACGAATAAGCTTTTCTTGCTTACTGAGAGTTTGAGGATTTTTATCCATCAATTCGCTAAAAAAATAACTTTTCACTTCTGGATTGCCTGTCAGCCCATAAATACTCCATGTCATCAGAAGAACAAACAAAATACTCAAAGCCTTAAGAAAATTTCTTTTTTTATAATGCATATAAAGCTTGTTAAACTCAATCGTATGCTTATGACTTCTATAACCATCTACGGTTTCAAATTTCCATTCTTTCTTTATCTCATCGTCAAAACGTAGTGAAAGAAAAAGAATACTTGCCAGAAAAGTCAGAAAAAATGCTGCAAAAATTAATAAGAGCATATCATTTTTTTCCAATACGAACAGAAAATAACTCGCTTACATTTTACCCTCTTCATGAGAAGAGTGATGTGAATTGATAAAAATTCATTTTTTCATGGAAAATATTATAAAATCTATTGTCCATTTTTCTTATATATATATCAATTAAACAAAGAAACTAAAAACAATGTTTCCCTACTCGTTATGTATTGTCTGAAAATACTGCTTTACAAACTTTATAGACATTTCTTACTTAAGGAGAAAATATGTTATTCTCCCGTCTTAGGTAATAAAACTTTTGCATATAACCCACCCAAATCAGAACGTGATAAAAAGAGCTTACCACCATATTCACTGACCATATCTGAAACAATTGCTAACCCTAAGCCTGCCCCTAGTTTACTTTCATCAAACCGCCGCCCTCTTTTTAATGCTTCCTCCATTTTGTCTTCTGTCAAACCAGGACCATCATCTTCTACAAAGATACTAAAATATTCTGTTTCTTCAATATTTTCTTCTAAACAACAAGAGATCAAAACCTTTGCTCGAGACCACTGAGTAGCATTTTCAATCAAATTCCCTATAATTTCTTCTAAATCTTCCTTCTCTCCAGAAAAAACAATATCATCAACATCCATAATAAATTGAATTTGTTTTTCAGGATTAAGCTTTTTCATGACCCGCACTAAACGTTCAAGCACACTGCGAACAGACGTATGATAGACAATACTATCGCATTGTGCTGCAATCCGTGCACGCTGAAGATAATGATTGATTTGAGCTTGCATTATTTGCGTTTGTTCTCTCAACAAACTAGCCTTTTCTCCGCGCATCTTATCTGTCTCATTCATAATAACGGATAGAGACGTCTTCAATGAATGCGCGAGATTACCAACCTGTGTGCGAAATCGCTCAATAATACGCTGATTATTATTAATGAGAGCATTCATCTCTTGTACAAGCGGCATTACTTCGCTTACTAAATCCGTATTCACATAATGAACTTTTCCTTCGCGAATATCATTCAATGCGCGTCGAATAAGCTTCAACGGTTGAAAACTAAAGAAAATAATAGCAATATTAATAAGGACACTCCCGATACCGAAACTCCAAAGAAAAATTTGCAAAGTTCGCTTAAATTCCTTTACCTGGGCATGAGCTTCATCGATATTCCCAACAAGCCGAAAACGTGCAATATGATTTTTATTATCAAGAACAACATCACTCTCAATCACTTGTAGCTTTTGACCATTGTTCCCCGTTATCCGATAGGAGCGAAAGAATTTATTGTCAAAAGGTATATCAACATCACTTGGTGCAAATATCTCGCCTGTTCCCAATGAGGGGGATGTCAATCTTCCTTTTAAATTATGGGATATCGCAACAACTTCCCAATACCATCCTGTTGTTGGATCAGAATAACGAATATCATCAATCCCAGCCCCACCTCTCAAAGTACCTTCCGATGACACCGTCACTGTTGCAATAAGACTGTAGAGTTGAGCAGAAAGGATACGCTCTAGGCTTTGTTCAGTTGAACGCTTATAAAATAAAATACTGACTGCAGAAATCGATAAAAGAGAAATAACAACCCATAATGTTGATAAGATCATAACACGTAAACTGAGAGATCGAGTAATTACAAAAAAGAACCTCCTATACCAATTATTCTCTTCGACAACATTCATTAATCACCTAGCGTTCTCACGCGATATCCCATTCCTCGAATAGTTTCAATCAAATCCACTCCAAGCTTTTTCCGTAACCGACCTACAAAAACTTCCACCGTATTCGAGTCTTTATCAAAATCCTGATCATAAAGATGTTCAGTAAGCTCTGTTCTTGAAATGACCCTATCACAATGATGCATGAGATAGGAAAGCAGTCTGAATTCATAAGATGTTAGTTTAATCAATTGACCATCCACAAAAACACGAGACGTCTTCGTATCCAACAAAACATTTCCGCAACATAATGCACTTGTCGCATGTCCCGTAGCCCGACGAATTAATGCTCGCAAGCGCGCCATCACTTCCTCCAAATGAAATGGCTTCACAACATAATCGTCAGCCCCAGCATCAATACCGTGAACCTTATCAGACCAACGGTCTCGCGCCGTTAGCATTAAAACAGGCATGGAGAGCCCTTCTTGACGCCACTTTTCAACGACATAAATACCATCAATCTGCGGTAAACCGATATCAAGTATCACCGCGTCGTAAGACTCTGTGCTCCCTAAGAAATAAGCCTCTTCACCATCGAAAGCACTATCGGAAACATATCCTGCACGTCTTACAGCTTCTACTAATTGATGGTGAAGATTCCGATCATCTTCAACGATTAAGATACGCATCACAACACCATCTGCCAAAAACTAATCAGCAGGAACAAAAAACTCAACACGACGTAACTTTTCACCATTACGGGCTGGTACAACAACCACAATTGCACACATGTCCTTTCCGTCCTGAACTACCGGTTTTGAACGGACGAGAACCCCGCTCTCTTGCGCGGCAGCCTTCTTACCTACTTCAGCACACCCAGAAGCTAGAACAGAATCCGCTCCTAAAAAAGCTGCTATTATTACGAACAAGAATTTTTTTTTCATCATAAATATTTCAATAACCCACCTCTTCTCTTCCTTGATAAAGGATAAAAGAAATAATGGTTTTTTTCAGTCGATTTAAAAATCACAAATGGAAATAATTTATCCTCTATCTTACAGAAAAACATATTAATATTACTCTAAATTTTTAAAAACTCAAAATAAAAATATTTTTAATAATGAGAATAAAATCTCAATACACTATCTTACGAAAAATGAATAATTCTAAAATAAACTCTTTCTCTTTTAGCACTATAGCAAAAAAATACTTCTACTCCATATAATTATTTTAGATTTGTTTGGTTGTATTTCTTTGCCATAGGCTCTCTTTAAATGTTTGATTTTTTTAAAAAAAAGAAAAGGCGACACCGTAAGCCATTTCACAGTCCTGCTCTCATTGAATTAGACGCACGATTAGATACAGCGCTTTATCACATTCGTTCTGCTAACAGTTTTTTCTGGAAAAAGGCAAAAATCGTCTCACAAAATTTTCATCTTCAAGGATGGAAACGTTTTATCGTTGAAGTTCTCGATGAAATACTGACATTAGGGTTGATGGGATTTACTCTTTTCACTATTTTAGGCATTTCTGTTTTTCAACTGACCAAAACAGATTGGTCTTCTCCTAAAAACTTTTCCATTCTTTTTCTAGATCGCTATGGAAATTCCATTGGGCACCGTGGTGCATTGCCAACGATCTCTGTCCCCGTTGAAGAAATGCCTGACACTGTCATTAAAGCAGTTCTTGCTACAGAAGACCGTCGTTTTTTTGATCATTGGGGTATTGATTTTCAAGGGCTTACACGGGCAGTTTCACAAAATATGCAAGCTAACGGTGTGGTGCAAGGTGGCTCAACTCTCACACAACAATTGGCTAAAAATTTATTCTTAACAAACGAGAGAACCATAACACGTAAAATCAAAGAAGCTTATCTTGCTCTTTGGCTAGAAGCAAATTTTAGCAAAAAACAGATTTTACAACTTTATCTTGACCGAGCCTATATGGGAGGAAACAATTTTGGTATTGCCGCAGCGGCAAAATTTTATTTTGGAAAAAACATACGTCATGTCTCTTTAAGTGAATCTGCTATGTTAGCAGGACTCTTTAAAGCTCCAACAAAATATGCTCCTCATAGTCATCTCTTTGCGGCTCAAACACGTGCCAATGTCGTCCTTTCTAATCTTGTTAATAGTGGCTTTATGACGAAGAGCCAGATTATCAATGCGCATCGCCACCCTGCTAGGGCACTTCCCCAAATAGAAAATAATCAGCCTGATTATTTTCTTGATTGGGCATTCGAGGAAGTCAAAAAAATGCGTAATCAACTTCCAAGCCATAGTTTAATTATTCAAACGACCCTTGATCCGAATATTCAAAAAGCAGCAGAAGAATCAATTGCATATCATTTACATCAGTATGGTCAACAATATCGCGTAACACAAGCTGCCACTGTTATACTCGATAATAACGGTGCCGTATGCGCAATTGTTGGAGGTCTAGATTATAAAAAGAGCCAATTTAACAGAGCGACACAAGGCGGACGGCAAACTGGTTCTTCATTCAAACCTTATGTTTACGCAACCGCACTGGAACACGGACTTTCTCCATCAACAATCGTTTTAGATGCTCCTATTAATTGGGGAGGTTGGACACCAAAAAATAATTCTGGTCGTTATTTGGGAAAAATTGATTTAGCAACAGCTTTAGCTTTTTCCATTAATACAGTCCCTGTGTATCTCACCTATCAATATCTTCACCGCGATACCCAACCCATCATAGATCTCATCAAGAATATGGGGATTAATGCGCATATTTTATCACACAAAACGATGGTTCTTGGCACTTCCAACATGACCCCTATGGATCAAGCAACTGGCTTTAATGTCTTTGCGAATGGCGGGATAGCTGGTAATCGGCATGGGTTCATGCAAATCAGAACAATCGATGGACATGTGGTATGGGATTTCGAGCATAGCGGAAATAAGTTACACAGAGTTCTCAGCAGACAATCAGCTGCTTATATGAACCAAATGATGGTGGGTGTCACAACACGAGGATCTGGTAAGCGTGCTGCTCTACCCATGACTCTTGTCGCTGGGAAAACTGGAACATCACAATCCTATCGTGATGCTTGGTTTGTTGGCTTTACAGGCAATTATACTGGAGCGGTATGGATGGGAAATGATAACTTTTCACCGATGAATCGTGCTTTTGGGGGTGGAGTCCCTGCCATGATATGGCAACGCATCATGCTTGCTGCACACCAAAATATTATGCTCAAACAACTCTATGGTGTTAAAGATTCTCTTCTTCCTTATCATCCCCCAATACTTTCCTCCCATGCAGATTCTGAATTCTTCTCCCCAACGCCTTCTACGCTTTCTCCTGAAACATTGAATATTGTGCGATTGATTAACAAAGATCTGAAAAAACCATCTGAAATTTCGTTGAAGATGAAAACAACTGGAGATTCAACATTTTGAATTCAAGATATCCACTGATGTTTTTTAATATCACCATTTTCTTTTTTATCTTCGCTTTTTCTATTTTATGTGGAAAATGGAGTGTCGATTATGTGCTCAATTCCTTTCATCATTTTGGACTCTTTAGAATTGGAAAATGGAGTGCTTATCCACAAATGGGAACCGCCAATATGGATCCCTATACCCGCGCTCGCACCGCTAAACAAGGCATTGTTTCATTCGGACGCACTGAAGGTATTCAATTCCAGATTTGGCGAGATAACCAAGGGCGCCCACTCCACCCTCACTGTCATTATTTGCTCAAAGGCACCATCCCTGAAACTCGTCTTTTTACCCTTTATACAGCTGACAAATCCCTAAAACCCTATACTTCATCCAAAGAAATACCTTTTGAACTCCACACGAACGCTATTACTTATGAGCATGACGGCTCATTGCGCATCAATATTTCACCTACACCGCAAGCCGGCAATTGGCTTGCAACAATTAGTCAAAAAGAATTCGGGCTTATTCTCACTTTATACGATACCCCAATCATCTCAGCAACGGCATTACAAAAGCTCACAATGCCCTCAATAGAACAAATCCCATCAGGACAAATAAATTGTGACTAGATTTATTCATACCGCACTTCTTGCAATCATTGGCGCTATTATCGTTCATATTTGCGTTCTCTTTCTCATCCCCACTTGGGCACAAAATAATATATGGACAGCACTTAAAAAATCCGGCGCCCCTTATCAATTTGTTGCTTTTACTCCCGATAATCCTATTCAACAATCTGCTGATCCACTCTTTCTTCTTAAAGTCTGCAGATTTAATCTTGAAAATGGACCTGTTCATTTGAAAGCTTTGAAAACACGACAATTTTGGTCACTCACTGCTTACACACACAACGGAATTATTTTTTATAGCCTTAATGACCGAACAGCCCCTGATAATACTCTCGATCTTATCATTGGAAAAACAATACAAATAATAGAACTCAAAAAATCAAAACCTAAAATAAATGCTAATTCAGTTTTGGTTGCTAAAAATTTGAATGAAGGTTTTGTCATTTTACGTATTTTTGCCCCTTCTTCACTTGCAAAAAAGGAAAGTGAATCTTTCCTTTCATCTGCAACCTGCCGCATATTTTATGAATAAAAACAGACTAACCTCTCATTTGGACAACACCTTACTTTCTATACAAAATAAACAAAGCCTCTCAAAATGGTTATCTTTTTTCTCTATTAATCGAATACGCGAATTCAAGTTTGTCTGATTGTAGATCCCTCAATTTTTATTGAGATAGAATGAAATCTCTATTGCACATCATCATATCCTATTTGATACGCATTATCTGACAGAAAAAACTCCCCGCAATCAGAAGAGAAAAATCAAGAGTAAAGTTCTAGAAAAATATGCTGCTAACAACCGTAAAACTTGCTATTTGAGTTTTTTCTTTTTATTTACAAACGTTTCCATAAAGTTTGCATCAATGACATGATAAACTATAGAGGAAATTCTGATACCTTCAATAAAGTGCGAAAATAATCGCTGGAAACTTATAAGACATTATGCATCCTTGATCTCAAAAATAAGTGCTTTATTTTTCTCTTATAAGCAGAAGTTTTTTGTAAAATAGGCACTCTGAAAAAACTTGGCTTATAGTTTACAATTGAGGGGAAAAAACTTCATGAAGAAGAGATATGTTCGGTTCGTTTCAAGAGCAGCAGTATGGTCCCCTCGATTTGGTGGATTAGCGTTCTTTATTTTATTATTTTCAGTCATTTTACAACGTTTTTCCGTCATTAACGTAATTGATTTCATAATTTTGATCGGAATCTCTAGCGGCTGTGTGATTATTTCTCTTTTTCTTGCTTTAAAAGCACTTCATAGCTTATGGGTCTATGGAGCCCTAGGGGGAATGAAAGCTTTAAAAGGGATCATTTATTCACTCATAACTACTACACCATTGATGTTATTTTTTGGACTTTGGTTGACCTTACCAGCTCTTTACGATATTTCTACCGACACACAAAGCCCACCCGCTTTTTTTCGCACAATACGTCCCAGCGATGCTTTGCCACTTAAAAGTGTTTTGACTGAACAAGCAGCATTACAGATGTCACAATGGCCAGAAATATCGGGGCGCCGTTATGATGGTTCACCTGATCGTATTCGCGAATCTGTTCTCAATGTTTTAGCAGCCTATGATTGGCCTGTTGTGGCTCAAAAAAAGTTTAAAGGTGAAGAGAATGAACTGTATATTGAAACAATGGCAAAAACTTTTTACCTTGGTTTCATTTCAGACATTATCATTCGTTTAACTGATGAAGGGGATACAACTTTTGTTGATATGCGCTCTGCTTCTCGTTATTTGCCAAGAGATTTGGGAACGAATGCTGCTTTTATTATCGATTTTATGGATGCACTTGATACAGAAATCGCCTCACTTCCTCTTTCTGAAGATAATGAGTAGAGGCTAGAAGTATAGTAAGTTACATTTACTAAATTAGCTTATTTCAAAAATAAATTTTGAGACGTGCAGAAATGCACAAAACAGTTATCGACTCTCAACGGCTATAAGCATTACTGACAAGTTCTTTGACCACCCCAAGGCAACTTATAGCCTCTTTTTAGCGCGTGACATATAGATAAAATATTTGAATTCAAATTCTAAACTTAAATACTATAATTGATTTTACATATATTTTTTATGCTCAGAAATCTCATCATGAGAGTAGTCAAGAAGACTTCTCTAATAAGGAAATTAAGCATTTTGTACAGGCGTATTTTTCCAATGAAAATAGAAAAATATACCCTCATCAAGAAAGATTAAATACATTTATCATAAAATATGATGCATATGTAATATAGTTACAGAAAAAATCAACAATAAAATACACATAAATTCATCTGTATTTTACAATAAATGATTATTGCAATTTCATAAAGAAACTTCATAATAATAAAACAAAAATTATATATAATTACAAATAATATAAACTTATTTAAATGAAAATCATTTTTCATCAAACATAATTTAAATATAAATAATAATATCTAATATATTTAAACGCCATATAAATAAAATAAAACGCCAAAAATAACAAAAATAACCTACTAAATGTATTAATTGCTTCATTTATGCTATTTTTCCAATTGTCACCACTGTATCTATAAATTAATGAAAATATAAAAATAAATATTGAAAATAAAATATCAAAAACATTATTATATAAAGATAATAAATAATTATTTTTCATATAAATAACGTATACAAATAAAAAATGTTATAGAAAGTAATATAATAAATATAATGAACAAAAATGTGCTTAATAACATTTTTTTCACAATTTCTTTGTTACTATAACCTTTAAATTTATAATGTAAAAACATGGCATAGAAAAATATAAAGAAAAAACATGTAGAAGATAATAATTCTGCAATAATACGAATAATATCACTCATAAAAAAATCTAAATTAAATATATATAAAAAACTAATTTATTCTTAATTAATGATTTAATGTTAATATTTTTTTCATTACATACCTTAGATACATAATACAATTTAAATAAATATAATTAAACAAAAAATGCAAAAAACAATTCATAAAATATATTAAAAATATAGATAACAAATAAAATTTCCAAATTAATTTATAATTACAAATTAATAATGAATAATCATTGTTCATAGAAATAACGTATATAAATAAAAAATGTCATAGAAAATAATATAAAGAACAAAAATATTCTTAACAAAATTTTTTTCCAAATTTCTTTTTTACTATAACCTTTAGATTTATAATATGAAAACAATGTATAGAAAAATATAAATAAAGCACCTATAGAAAATAATAATTCTACAATAATACTAATAAGCTCATTCATAAAAAAAATCCAAATTAAATATATAATTTTGTAAATTATGCACCTAAACCTTCTTGTCAAGTTTGTAGACACATAATTATGCCTACAAGCTTGTTCATTTTAGAAATATCTGCTGATTTTTATATTAGCGATAACATTTATAGCCTGTATATCCCAAACCTGTACCAAATCCTACTGCAGAACCAACTCTTCCTCCTAACCATAGACCTTCCGCAGCGCCTATTGATCCTCCAGTTACCCCCCCCCATAACTCCACCAATTACCACTCCCATATTATGTCCCCTATGTCCCATTGAAAATCCTGCAGAGAGATAATCTCCAACAGTACCCCCAGGTCGTGACCCACTGCTTGAAAAATTCATTGATGTAAAATTAGACCAACCTAGAAAAATTAGAACCAAATGAACGAAACATAATAAATAATTTTTTAATTATTAAAAATAACTGTATTACAACGATACGGTGGGAATTATGTTATTATTCATTTTAGCAAATTTCAAATATAATTTGTATAAATAACAATAAAAATACTTTATAAATAATAAATACATTATGTTTATATTATATATATCAAAAGTTTTAGCTATTTCACTATTGATTTAATATATGTATATATAAATAACAAGATTAACTAAAATAATTATAATTTATATAAATAATTTTTATAAAATTCCCATATATTCAATTAATAAATTTGCAGCATAGTATAATATAAAAAACCTAATTGTTGTTAATATTGTCCTTTTTATACTCCAGTTCTCACCTTTAAATCTATTGTAAAAAAACATGCAAAGTCCAAATCCAATTGCTGTCATTAAGGAGCTAGTAAAAGTATGCATAACAAAAAATCCAGACTGAAATTTCATCTACTTTATGAATGATTTTATATATAGAGAGATATAGATAGAAATTGAGAATGCTATAAATAATAAACTTAACTTAATTAAATATAATTTTATATATAAACAATCTTTATAAAATTCCCATATATTTAACTAATAAATTTCCAGCATAATATAATATAAAAAACATAATTGTTGATAATATTGTCCTTTTTATACTCCAGTTCTCACCTTTAAATCTATTGTAAAAAAACATGCAAAATCCAAATGCAATTGCTGTCATTAAGGAGCTAGTAAAAGTATGCATAATAAAAAATCAAAAATAAAACATCTATTGTCATAAACAAAAATATCCCTGAAATCAGTTTAACCATAGCTTTAAAGTATGTTTACAATATCACTGATCTCAGAAATATCTTTATCGTTATTTTCTAAATAAATTAGAAACAGTGTTCTTCCACTTTATGAATGGCATTTATTGTACTTATCTATCAAACCGTTAGCTGCTCCTCCTAATCTGCCTGTTAGCGCTCCTTCCGGACCCAATAACGCACCAGCAATACCTCCTATTACTTCTCCTATGAGTCCGCCTGCACCTTCTGCTTAGGAATGAGCGCCTGCGCTACAATCATCTTTTTCTGGAAAAAGCAAAATTTTTAGATGTGAGTTAATAATTGAATCATGTGATGAGCATGCTATTTAGCAAGAAATAAACTATAATCTGTAAAAATATATAAATTATAATAAATAATAAAATACTGATAATAACTTTATTTTATGTTATTTTAAAATTCCCATATATTTAGCTAATAAAATTCCAGAGTAATATAATATAAAAAACGTAATTGTCGATAATATCTTCCTTTTTATACTCCAGTTCTTACCTTTAGATCTATTGTAAAAAAAAATTGAAAATCCATATATAAACGTTACCAATAAGGCGCCAGTAAAATTATTCATAACAAAAAAATCCAAAATAAAATATCTATTGTCTTAAACAAAAATATTCCTGAAATCAATTACCATAGCTTTAAAGTATGTTTACAATATCACTGATCTCAGAAATATCTTTATCGTTATTTTCTAAATAAATTAGAAACAGTGTTCTTCCACTTTACGGATGGCATTGATTGTACTTATCTATCAAACCGATAGCAGCTCCTAATAATCCGCCTCCTACTACTCTAGGTAGACCAGCTACTGCACCCAGCCCCTCCTCCTAATAAGGCTCCCACGAGACCGCCTGTGCCTACTGTTTGAGCATAAGAGCCTGCGCTACAACCATCTTATTCTGGAAAAAGCCAACTTTTGGGATGTGAGTTACTACTTTAATCATCTGATGATGCATGCTATTTAGTAAAAAAATCAAATATAATTTGTAAAATGTATAAATTATGATAAATAATAAAATGCTGATAATAACGTAATTCTATATTATTTTAAAATTCCCGTATATTCAATTAATAAATTTGCAGCATAATATAGTATAAAAAACCTAATTGTTGATAATATTTCCATTTTTATACTCCAATTCCCACCTTTAAGCATATTATAAAGAATCATTAAAAATTCGTATATAAACGTTGCCATTAAGGAGCTAGTAAAAGTATTCATAACAAAAAAATCCAAAATAAAATATCTATTATCATATACAAAAATATCCCTGAAATCAGTTTAGCCATAGCTTTAAAGTATGTTTATAATATCACTGATCTCAGAAATATCTTTATTGTTATTTTCTAAATAAATTAGAAACAGTGTTCTTCCACTTTACGAATGGCATTCATTGTACTTATCTATTAAACCTGTAGCAACTCCTCCTAATCCGCCTGCGGCTATTCCACCTGGCCCCCTTAATGCACCAATTAATGCTCCTACGCCTCCCTTTATGACAGCTGCTTCAACATAATCGCTTGTTTCACAACTTGGATTCGGATGGCGTTCATTGTACTTATCTATAAAACCGTTAGCAGCTCCTCCTAATCCGCTTACTACTACACCTGCACCAGTTACTAAACCAGCTGCTGCTCCTATGCCTCCGTGTATGGCAGCTGCTTCAGCATAATCGCTTACTTCACAACTTGGTGCCGTATAGCATGCATTGTATTTATCTGCCAAGGCGTCACCAGCTCCTGCTAGTCCACCTCCTATTGCTCCATTGACAAAGCCAGAACCGACACCTCCCGATCCAGAAAAAATACCTCCGACTGCACCAGCAATACCTCCTATTACGTCTCCTATGATGCCGCCTGCACCTGCTGCTTGGGCATGAGCGCCTGCGCTACAATCATCTTTTTCTGGAAAAAGCCAACTTTTTGGATGTGAGTTACTACTTGAATCACCAGCTCCTCCTATTCCGCCGCTTACTGCTCCACCGAGTAAGCCAGTACCTGCACCTCCTGGTCTAGCAATAGAACCTCCAGCTGCACCAGCACCACCTCCTAATATTGTTCCTACAATGCCACCTGTACCTGCTGCTTGGGCATAAGCGTCTGTACTATAATCATCTTCTGGAAAAAGCCAACTTTTTGGATGTGAGTTACTATTTGAATCATTTGATGAGCTTGAACTACCCATTTAAATCCTCCTTTTATTATTAAAAATAACTGTATCATAATGATGCAGTGGGCAATTCTTTACTGTTAATTTTATAATAAGTCAAACATAATTTGTAAAAATAATAATAAAAATACTGTATAAACAATAAATATATTGTGTTTATATTATAATCTACAAAATGTATATTTTTTATAAATATAATACTATTTACAATACTGTTTAAATATGCGACATCAATCGCTCTTTCTCTTAAATAAAATCATAAATTCAAATGAGTCATTCACAAGAAAAACCAGTATCCTTCTCTTGGTTTACAAGAACAACAAAGAAATATATCTATTATGTCATCGAACTCAGTTACGTTGCTGTTGTTTTGCGTTTGCTGGGCTTGGTGAATCCTTTTATTTTTCAAGCGATTATCGACCGTATTCTCCCTTTTCAGCGTATTGAAAGTCTCTATGCTATCGTTGTCTTGATGGTTGCTATCATGCTGTTTAGCACAGCTCTTAGCACTCTTTCAGGCTACTTAGGAGCTTATTTAGCCAATCGGCTTACGCTAGAATTTGGACGGCGCATTTACACCCATCTTTTAAGTCTCTCCTTGCCCACTTTACGCCGTTGGCAAGTGGGAGAATTGTTTTCACGTATTGGAGAAGTTGATACAATTCGCGGTTTTTTAACAGGAACCATCGCCACAACTGTGCTAAATGTTCTCTTTGCCATTATTTATATTGCTGCACTCTTTTCCATTAGTCCAAAACTGACCTTTATTGTCCTTATCATTTTACCTTTACAAATGGGTTCTTTAGCGCTGGTCGGTCCCTTCTTGCGCCGCCAATTACGCCGTGCTTTCACTCTGCAAGCTGTCCATAAATCGCGCCTTATTGAAAGTTTTACCAATCTTGAAGCCATTAAAGCACACGTAAAAGAATCTGCTCATACAATACG
>NZ_JAQITE010000002.1:0-3549 GCF_028618595.1 Bartonella sp. AU18XJBT
GATGCGGTGAATGGTTCACAGCTTCATACATTAGGCACCGAGGTTGCGAAGTATTTAGGCGGTGGCGCTAATTATGAGAATGGCACATGGACCACTCCTACCTTCACGGTTAAGACCGTTAATGAGGATGGTACTAAAGTTGAAGAGAAGAAGTATGATACTGTATCGGAAGCTTTTGAGGGTGTAGGAACATCTTTTGAGAATCTTCAAAAAGAGCTTACCCAAAACAACACGGAGGTTACTGAAAATATTAAGCAGAATGCGTTGTTGTGGAATGAGGACGCAGAGGCGTTTGTAGCGACACATGGAGAGGGTGATGGGAAAGTCAACAGTAAAATTAAGTTTCTTTCCAATGGCGAGGTTTCTTCAGGCTCGAGTGATGCGGTTAATGGTTCTCAGCTATTTGATACGAATAAGACAGTCGCAACTTATTTAGGTGGTGGCGCTGAATATAAGGAAGGTCAATGGAGTGCTCCAAGCTTCAAGGTTAAGATTGTCAAAGAAGATGGTAGTGCTGTTGAAGAGCAAAGCTATGATGATGTTGCCAAAGCGTTTGCTGGTGTGGGGAATTCATTCACGAATATTCACAAAGAGCTTAAGAATGAGATTAATAAAGTTGTAGGGGATAGTCTTGTTAAGCAGGATGATGCTACGAAGGTAATCAAGATAGGAGCAGAAAAAGGCGGCAGCAGTATCAGTATTGCTAATAGTGGAGATGCCTCTCGGACACTGTCAGGCGTGAAAGCCGGAGTTCTTTCGGAAGCATCGAGTGATGCGGTTAATGGTTCTCAGCTTTTTTCGACCAATCAAAATGTAAACAGTGTATCAAACAATCTTGAAACAACAGCTACGAATATAGCTAAATTTTTTGGTGGCGGTGCTGGATATATGAATGGCGAATGGAGTTCTCCAAGCTTCAAGGTTAAGATCGTCAAAGAAGATGGCAGTGTCGTTGAAGAGCAGAGCTATGATGATGTTGCTAAAGCATTTGCTGGTGTAGGGAATTCATTCACGAATATTCACAAAGAGCTTAAGAATGAGATTAATAAAGTTGTAGGAGATAGTCTTGTTAAGCAGGATGATGCTACGAAGGTGATTAAGATAGGTGGTGAAAAAGAGGGTAGTGCACTCACAATTTCAAACATGAATGGTGATACACGTAGTCTCTCTGGTGTGAAAGCTGGAACACTCTCTGAAGGCTCGACGGAAGCAGTGAATGGTTCTCAGCTTTATTCATTGCATCAGACGCTAGCGACTTATTTTGGTGGTGGCGCTCACTATGAAGATGGTCAATGGGTAGCGCCTACTTTCAAAGTTACGACTTTTAATGATGATGGCAGTCCAGAAGAGCATAGCTATCCCAATATTGCGGACGCATTTGCTGGTGTAAGCAATTCATTCACAAAGCTTCATAATGAGATTTCAAATAATATTGAGCAGAATGCGTTGTTGTGGAGTGATGAAGATAGTGCGTTTGTAGCGCTTCATGGGAAGGGGGATAAAAGAAGTAGGAGCAAACTGAAGTCACTTTTAGATGGGGATATTTCTGAAGGTTCGACAGAGGCGATTACGGGCAATCAGCTTTATTCATTGCATCAGACGCTAGCGATGTATTTAGGAGGAGGGGCTAGCTATGAAGGAGGTGAATGGAGGTCCCCAGAATTCAAGGTTGCACAATTCAATTCTGATGGTATTTCGCCTGAAAAGAAGATTTATCATGATGTAGCAGGAGCCTTTGATGGTGTCAGTGAAGGTATGACGAGTATCAACGACCGTATTCATGATGTTGAGAAGAATGTGGCGACCAATGGTTTGAATTGGAATGAAGAAGAAGGTGCGTATGATGGGAAGCATGATGGCAAGTCGAGTAAGATTACGAATGTGTTGGATGGTAAGATAGAAGAAGGCTCGCAAGAAGTTGTGAATGGTGGTCAGCTTTGGAGCACGAATGAGAGGGTAAAAGAGGTTGAAGACAAAGTAGATACGATAGATCAACATGTGAAAGATATTGAAGTAGCCGTCACAGATGGCGTTGTTAACTATGACAAAGATAGTAAGGGGAAAAAGACCAATAGTATTACGTTAGTAGGTGGCAATGACAGCGAACCTGTTATGATAGACAATGTGGCGGCTGGCAAGATTGAAACAGGGTCTCAGCAAGCTGTTAATGGTGGTCAGTTGCATGATTATACTGAAGAGCAGATGAAGATAGTTCTTGAAGATGCCAAAAAGTATACGGATGAGAAAGTTAGTAGTCTTGTCAGTGATGGTGTTAACGAGTCGAAATCCTATACGGATATGAAGTTTGAGACGTTGAATTATGCTATTGAGGATGTTCGCAAGGAAGCAAGACAAGCAGCTGCCATTGGTCTAGCGGTGTCCAACTTACGTTACAATGATGCACCAGGAAAGTTAAGTGTTGCACTTGGTAGTGGTATATGGCTCAATCAGTCTGCATTTGCTCTTGGTGCTGGTTATACATCTGAAGATGGAAATATTCGCTCTAGTCTATCTGTGACAAATGCCGGAGGGCGCTGGGGTGTAGGTGTTGGATTAAGTTTAACTCTAAATTAATAAAATTCACTACTATTATTTTCAAAAACGCTCCTGTCTATACAAGACAGGGGTAGAAAGAGTTGCACGATTAAAAGAACGGTTCCCACAAAAAAGAACGGTTCCCACAAATAAGCAAATAACAATGCCAGCATTAATGTTGAAAATAAAAAGAGAAAATGTCTGAAGAGTGGTGTGTTTTACACAAATTTGACAGAAGTCGTAGAGGGGGTTGGTTGGTAGTTGTTACATGACAATGAGCAGCAGATTAAGACAGTTTTTGATGATGCGAAAAAATATGTAGATAAATATTTTTCTGAATCCAAGGATAATGCGATGAGTAATGGTGTTAACGAGTCGAAATCCCACACCGATATAAAATTTGAAACGTTTAGTTATGACATTAAGAGCGTACACAAAGAGGCAAGACAAGCAGCCGCCGTTGGTCTAGCAGTATCTAACCTACGTTACTTTGACGATCCAGGCTCTTTGAGTGTCTCATTTGGTAGCGGGGCATGGCGTGGACAATCCGCATTTGCTATTGGTGCTGGTTATACATCTGAAAACGGAAAAATCCGCTCTAATCTCTCTGCCACGAGCGCTGGTGGTCATTGGGGAATAGGTGGTGCAATCACTCTGAAAATAAAATAATACGAACAACGAAAACTGAACAAAACATTCGCCCTCATTTATTGAAATGAGGGTGATTTTTTTTACAGACGCACAGTATTTATCTAGAGATAAGCATAATATTTGATGACGTTATAAACTTTTAGGTTGTAGAAAATCTTTATATGCTTTTATTGCAAAAATATCACAATAGAATCCATATTGCTAAAAAGTTACATTTTTATGTTGCTATTTTCTTGAACAGTCTATAGTGCTACGAAAATGTACATCAGTAAGACTCATTTTGATAAAATAACTTTCAAAGGGGGGATAAGCAATGCGTCAAGATAAAAGGCACATCACAGAACCGCGCACATATTATTATAT
>NZ_JAQITE010000002.1:3559-154195 GCF_028618595.1 Bartonella sp. AU18XJBT
TATGATATACCAGGATCTTTAAGTGTTTCATTTGGGAGTGGTTTATGGCGCAGTCAGTCTGCATTTGCTATTGGAGCTGGTTATACATCTGAAGATGGAAATATTCGCTCGAATGTATCAGTGACAAGTGCTGGAGGGCACTGGGGGATAGGTGCTGGAATTACTCTGAGGTTGAGATGATAATAGAAAAAATGGCTGTTATTGTAAAAAAGAGAAGTATGTTAATAAAGGTTCTGTTTGCTCTTGCCTTAATAGGCAAGAGCGAAAGCTTTGCTAACGAGAACAATAATATTTATACAGTGCATCCACCGCACTTATCGATACCTAAGGGAGAACCTGGCGAAACACGTCGAATTATTATGCAGTTTTATGATTGGACTTTGATTTGTGATGAAAAACAAAAGCTTAAACATAAGCAAGGTATATGTAATGTGACACAGACTGTTCATGATCAAGAAGGAAATACCATTTTTAGTTGGTCTCTTGTTTCTACGACAAGTGGTCAAGCAGTGATGCTTTTTCGAACATTGCCAAATTCTGATATAAATGTTCCGATTCAAATGTTTGTAAAAGGTGTTAAAAAACCTGTTCTTATTCATTATACGCAATGTAATGAAACCGTTTGTTTGGCACAATCGCCTGTAGGTCCGGTTTTGACTAAACAAATAGAGCAGGACAATAAAGTACGTATTTCCTATAAAATTAAAGAAGGAAAGGTATTTTCTTTCACTGTACCGTTTAAAGGGTTAAATGCAGCACTTAATTCTTTACGTCCTTAGAATCCATCGAGTATTTTCAATAAGAGTCATTTTTTCATAAATCGTTATATTATATTTTTGAGTTTAAATTATAAAGTCAAATAAGTAAGAATTTTTATATAATATGATATCGAGGAGATTTATTGGAAAAATTGAGAGTTATATGAATGTAAAGTCATAATAAGTTCTTTACATGTAATAGAAAATCAAGTTAGTATTTTCCATAAAGTTTAAATAGTAATTTCGTTAGTTATTAAAAGTAAAAAAGATTAGAAATACTCGATTTAAAATAATTAAAAAGATGGCTTCCTTACAATAATAAGTAATCTAAATTCTTTTTTTAAGCTTTAAATGGATTTTTAGAGCGGTCTGATTAAGCACTAATATTTTTCAGATAAATTTATAATCCTAGAGATTTTTTTGAACAATAGTTTTTATTATTATTCACAAAATAACGCTATTGTAATTGCATTTTGTAGTACTACGGAACTTTTATTCCCAGCATAATCAAAACTATTTCATTGCATACAACAAACGAGGATCCTGTGTGGATAACGAGATTGAAAAAAATTTTTATAAACCGTACTAATGTACAGGTTGTTGTGACCTTAAGAGTCAGCAAATAGTACGATAATGTAGGTTTGTTACAATAGAGGTGTGCTCCGTGTAAATGGTATAAAGAAAAGAGCAAAATTTATAAAAATTGATGCGAACGTAAACGATTAATTTATAGTTTTAAGTTCATAAAGAGAAGCATGATTTCACGGAAACAACCAAAAGATTATACAAAAATCTGAATGATGCTAGTGTAGAAAATTTTAATGATAGGCAAAGAAAGAATGATTTCTTGTATTTATCATTTGATGCTGCGTTATTGCTTTATTTAAGAATGAGCAGAAGAATTTTTGCGTTTATTTATTGGGGGAAACGCTCAAGGGATAAGAGAAATGCCCCCGTTAAATGATGGTTCAAAAGAGTTAAAGCGAGGAGAAGTATACGATACCAAAGCAGATCAGTTGTATGATCAGTGCGGTAGTAATACAAATAATCGTTCTGTATTGCCATGAACAGAGGCATACTCTGTTTTTGTTGATATAAAGAGGCAACAGAGGAAAAAACATTGTGAACAGAAACAGGGTTTTGTTCAATCTGAGACAGATTTTGAGTTTCATAATCAGATAATGATAGGTGCTCAAAAAACAAAAAAACTCAAAGCCCCTTTTCTTCGGCGCTTCCCTCCAGTAAAATCTCCACCTCTTTACGCGGCACTTGATCTTGGAACGAATAATTGTCGTCTTCTTATCGCATCTCCCAGTAGACCTGGATGTTTTCGTGTTGTTGATGCTTTTTCTCGTATTGTACGATTGGGAGAAGGTTTAATAAATAACGGTTTTCTTAATACACAAGCTATGGATCGTGCGATTGAAGCATTAAAGATTTGTCATTTAAAGCTAAAACAAAGGCATATTAAGCGTTATCGCTTGATTGCAACAGAAGCTTGTCGTTCTGCAGAAAATGGTAGACATTTTATTCAGCGTGTTTTGGAGGAGACAAGTCTTGAATTGGAAATTGTTGATCGGCAAACAGAAGCGCGTTTTGCTGTTACAGGGTGTAGTACACTTGTTGAACCAAATACTGACGCAATTGTACTTTTTGATATTGGAGGAGGATCATCAGAAATTGTGCTACTTGATGTTTCTCAAAGGCGTTCTTTTCGTTTAGCGAGACAAATTATTGCTTGGACTTCTCTTCCTGTTGGCGTTGTTACGCTTGCTGAATGTTTTGGAGGAAATGATATTAGCTTAGACGATTTTGAAAAAATGAAAAGCTATGTGCGAGGGTTATTAAATAATTTTTCAGATCGTCATAAATTAGGAGAGTTAGCGCAAGGTTCGAAGTTTCATCTTTTGGGAACTTCCGGTACGGTTACGACTTTAGCAGGAATGTATCTTAATTTAGAGCGTTATGATAGGAAAAAAGTAGATGGTATCTGGATGAATGATGCAGACATTACTCTTATGACACAACGCCTATTATCATGGGACATAGAAAAGCGTATCATAAGTCCTTTTATTGGGCGCGAGAGAGCAGATTTAGTTTTGGCTGGTTGTGCAATTTTAGATGTTATTCGGGAAGTTTGGCCAAGTCAGCGTTTAAGAGTTGCTGATCGTGGATTAAGGGAAGGAATTTTGATAGAGCTGATGTTACGCGATGGGGTATGGTGTCGTCGTAGAAAGAGCAGAAATTTCAAGCGTTAGAGAATTAAATATGGAGACAATGAATAACGATGAAAAAAACAACAAAAACACCGAGGGGTGGCTATGGAGGTTCAGGGTCACATGAATTATATCAGCGCGTAAAAAAGAAAGCAGGAACCATTAAAGCTTCATCAAGACGATGGTTAGAGAGGCATCTGAATGATCCTTATGTACATCAATCAAAAGTAGATGGTTATCGTTCGCGTGCGGCTTATAAACTCATAGAAATTAATGAGCGTTATAGGTTTTTGAAAAAAGGCCAAAAGGTTATTGATCTAGGAGCAGCACCTGGGGGCTGGTGTCAGGTGGCTGAGCGTATAGTAGGGTCAAGTAATGAAAATCCTAGCGTTGTTGGTATTGATTATTTACATGTTGATCCATTGCCTAGAGTCGCCATGTTGGAAATGGATTTTTTACATACAGATGCACCGCAGAAATTAATTGAAACTTTAGGGACAAACCCGGATGTGGTTCTTTCTGATATGGCAGCACCAACAACAGGTCATCGTCAGACGGATCATTTAAGAACGATTTATTTATGTGAAGTTGCGGCTGATTTTGCTCTTTCGGTTCTTAAGCCTGGGGGACATTTTTTAGCAAAGGCTTTTCAAGGAGGAGCAGAAAA
The DNA here is from genome assembly GCF_028618595.1 of Bartonella sp. AU18XJBT. Lineage (GTDB taxonomy): Bacteria > Pseudomonadota > Alphaproteobacteria > Rhizobiales > Rhizobiaceae > Bartonella. The sequence continues at coordinate 7,201 of NZ_JAQITE010000002.1, forward strand.
TACTCTTCTCACGATACTAAAACAGCATTTTAAAAAAGTCTATCATGTTAAACCACCCGCAAGCCGATCAGAATCAGTAGAGCTTTATCTTCTAGCTCTTGAATTTAAGGGAAAAACAAAAATACAAGAATAGCGCCTTCTTTTAAGAAGCCTTAACTTTACTTAACCTATTTAGATGTGATGATTTTTTCTCAAAGAGTTATCGGCAATATTGACAGTTTTTCTGTTATCAATGATGAAAAACTGGTAAAACTAATGTATTGCCTATAGAGGTAGAGAGATTGATTCCTCAGTGAGTGCTTCCAATGAAATTTCTTGATCAAGCTAAAGTTTATATTCGTTCTGGTAATGGAGGTTCTGGAGCAGTATCATTTCGTCGTGAAAAATTCATAGAATTTGGGGGACCTGATGGGGGGAATGGAGGACGGGGTGGTGATGTTTGGGCTCTTGTTGTTGATGGGCTTAACACGCTGATTGATTATCGCTACCAACAGCATTTTAAAGCAAAAACAGGGGGACATGGCAAGGGGCGTAATATGACGGGTGAAAAGGGTGATGATGTCATCCTTAAAGTTCCGGTTGGGACGCAAATTTTTGAAGAAGATAATACAACGTTAATCTGTGATTTAACGGAGGTGGGACAGCGCTATCGTCTTGCAAAAGGAGGGAATGGCGGTTTTGGTAATCTTCATTTTACAACATCGACAAATCGGGCACCGCGTCGTGCAAATCCAGGTTTGGCTGGAGAAGAGCGTGCAGTATGGCTTCGTTTGAAGTTAATTGCTGATGCTGGGCTTATTGGTTTACCCAATGCTGGAAAATCAACTTTTTTAGCTTCTGTAACGGCTGCAAAACCAAAAGTTGCAGATTATCCTTTTACCACTCTATATCCCCATCTTGGTGTTGTACGTATTGATGGTCGTGAATTTGTTTTGGCTGATATTCCAGGGTTAATTGAAGGAGCGCATGAAGGTGTGGGAATTGGAGACCGCTTTTTAGGACATGTGGAGCGTTGTCGTGTACTGCTTCATCTGATTTCTTCTCAAGAAGAAGATGTAGCAAAAGCATATCAAATTGTGCGTCATGAACTTGAGGCATATGGAAATAATCTAAGTAATAAAACTGAAATTGTTGCTTTAAGCCAGATAGATACTCTGACAATTGAAGAGCGTGAAGCTAAACGGGAAGCTTTGCAAAGTGTAACGGATCAACCTGTTATGATGTTTTCTGCGGTTAGTCGCGAAGGTTTAGAAAATGTGCTGCGTGCTGGTGCACATATTATTGAAATGTCACGCAAAAAGGAGATTAGTAGGGATAGCAAGGTTGATTGAGATGGCTGTTGGATCGCAAAAACTTACACACTATAAACGTATTGTGGTCAAGATTGGATCTGCCCTTTTGGTTGATCCTCAGACAGGTTTACGGGTTGAATGGCTTAAAAGCTTGATCAATGATGTTGTTGAATTGCACAAAGGAGGCGTAGAGATATTGTTGGTGTCTTCAGGCGCTATTGCTTTAGGAAGGACATTGCTACAGCTTCCTAAGGGGGTTTTGAAATTGGAAGAAAGTCAGGCATGTGCTGCTTTGGGGCAAATTGAGTTAGCAAAAACCTATGGGGATGCGCTTGCACAACATGGGCTCAAAACAGGTCAAATTTTGCTTACTCTCTTTGATACGGAAGAGCGAAGGCGTTACCTCAATGCACGTGCGACAATTAATGTGCTTTTACGTTTTAGAGCAGTACCTGTTATTAATGAGAATGATACTGTTGCGACAAATGAAATTCGTTATGGTGATAATGATCGTTTAGCTGCACGTGTGGCAACAATGATGGGGGCAGATCTTTTAATACTTTTATCCGATATTGATGGTCTTTATACAAAGTCTCCCCATGGTGATCCTACGGCTGAATTTATACCTTTTGTTGCATCCATTACGCATGATATCGAAAAAATGGCAGATGTTGCTGCTTCAGAGTTTTCACGGGGTGGAATGAAAACCAAGCTTGATGCCGGAAAAATAGCTAATGCTGCTGGAACGGCGATGATTATCACCTCAGGCAAGCGTATGAATCCCCTTGCTGCAATTGACAAAGGTGAACGCAAGAGTTTTTTTGCGGCAAGTAAGAAATCTGTCAATGCTTGGAAAACATGGATTTCTGGTCATTTAGATCCATCTGGTGTTTTGATGATTGATCAAGGAGCCATTAGGGCTCTTGAATCAGGAAAATCATTATTAGCAGCAGGGGTTATTGGCGTTGAGGGAAATTTCCAGCGTGGGGATACGGTTGCAATTGTTGGTACAGATGGAGTTGAGATTGCACGTGGACTTGTAAGCTATGACAAAGATGAGGCTGTACGCATTATAGGACATAAAAGTGAAGAAATTGAAGCTATTCTTGGGTATGAGGCGCGTTCTGCTATGGTGCATCGTAATGATATGATTGTACGTTGCTTGACCAATTCTGTTTAAAAAAGTTACTTTTGTTTTTATTGTTTTCGCAGAGTGGATAATACGATGACTTTAGAAGAACAAATGAAAGATATGGGACAAAAAGCACGCTATGCCGCTGCAGCGTTGGCCGTTGCTTCTTCTGAGCAAAAGAATAATGCATTGGAAATGATCGCTTTAAGTCTAGAGGCTCAATCAGATGAAATTTTACGAGCGAATTGTCAAGATTTAGAGAATGCTGCTCAGAATAATTTGAAAGCTGCAATGATTGATCGGCTAAAATTAGATGACTTGCGTTTACGTGCAATGATAGACAGTGTTCGCCAAGTTGTTCGTTTATCTGATCCTGTTGGACAGGTCATGAGTGCGTGGCAACGTCCAAATGGGCTTCATATAAGTCGTGTACGAACACCTCTTGGTGTGATTGGTATTATTTATGAAAGTCGTCCAAATGTTACAGTTGATGCGAGTGCTTTGTGTTTAAAAGCAGGTAATGCTGCGATTTTGCGCGGTGGTTCGGATAGCTTTCATTCTTCTCATGCTCTTCATTTAGCTTTGGTACAAGGTTTAGAACGCTCTGGTTTACCTAAAGATGCTATCCAAATGGTTGGAACGACAGATCGCGCTGCCGTTGGGGAAATGCTCAAAGGATTGGATGGGGCGATTGATGTGATCGTACCACGTGGTGGAAAGAGCCTTGTTTCCCGCGTTCAGTCTGATGCACGTGTTCCAATTTTTGCTCATCTGGAGGGACTTTGTCATATTTATATTGATAAATCGGCAGATCTAGATATGGCACGCAATATTGTTTTAAATGCAAAGTTGCGACGGACAGGGATATGCGGTGCTGTTGAGACAGTTCTCATTGACAGCCAAGCATTAGAAAAGTTTCTTCCTGTTTTAACTGCTTTACAGGAGAAGGGGTGTGAAATTCGTGCTACAGAAGATATTGTTTTTCTTATGACAGATGTCAAATTAGCTTCTGAAGAAGATTGGTCGCATGAATATCTTGATGCTATTCTTTCTGTTAAAACGGTTGAGGGTGTTGAGGGAGCCATTTCTCATATCAAGCGTTATTCATCAGGACATACGGAATCGATTATTGCTGAGGATTTGGAAGTGGTAAAGAAATTTTTTAATCATTTAGATTCAGCTATTTTGTTGCACAATGCGTCCACACAATTTGCTGATGGAGGTGAATTTGGTTTTGGAATGGAAATTGGTATCGCAACAGGAAAAATGCATGCACGTGGCCCGATAGGTGTTGAACAGCTAACTTCATTTCAATATCATGTTAAAGGAAATGGTCAGGTTAGAGCTTGAAAACGCCATTTTTTCCATGGAAAAATTGTATGCCACATGTTGAAAGATCCAATGTTGTGGGTCTTTTTGGTGGTTCCTTTAATCCACCGCATGCGGGGCATCTTCTTGTTGCAAAAATTGCCATTCGGCGTTTGCATCTTGATCAGTTATGGTGGATGATCACTCCAGGAAATCCTTTAAAGGATTGTACACAGTTGCTCTCTTTAGAGGAGAGAATGCAATTAAGTTTTAAACTGATTGATCATCCAAAAATTCGCTTAACAGGTTTTGAACAGGCTATAGGGAGCAAAGTATCAGTAGATACGATTTTTCATATTCTTACCCATTACAGTGGCGTGAATTTTGTATGGATTATGGGGGCAGATAGTTTTACGACGATACATCATTGGTATCGATGGCATGATATCGTCTCAATGCTGCCTATTGCGATTATTGATCGTCCTTTAGGCAATCTGTCGGCACTTTCTTGCCCCATGGCACATATTTATCGTCGGTTTCGTTTGGATGAGAGAGAAAGTAAGCGATTACCTTTTATCAAGCCACCAGTTTGGACTTATTTGCATGGACCTTTATCTTTTCAATCTTCAACAAAGCTGCGTTTGAAAAAAAATGATTTTTCTTGAACATTTCATAAGATTCTGCTTCTCTTTAGAGAAATCTCTTTTTAGATTCCACAACGATAAGAAAGGATATTGATCTGAAAAATATTGCACACAAACACTCTTACGATATTATGCCTTCAAAAGAAAAAAAAGTTTTTTCTGTTAGTGAGAGTCTTGAAGTTATTCTCAAGAGCTTAGAAGATACAAAAGCAGAAGATATTGTTGCTATTGATATTCGGGGGAAGTCATCTTTGGCTGATTATATGGTCATAGCTTCAGCAAATTCGCAGCGTCATGTATCTTCTGTTGCTGATCATTTATTACGTACTTGGAAAGATAGTGGGCAGGGGCTTGCACGTGTAGAAGGACTTGCTGGAGGCGACTGGGTATTGATTGATACAGGTGATATTGTCATTCATCTTTTTCGTCCAGAAATTCGTCTTTTTTATAATTTAGAAAAAATATGGATGACTCCGGATTTAAACGATACAGCTTTGCTTCTCTTCGGAGAGCATTAAAATGCAAATTTCTATTTTTGCGGTTGGTCGTATGAAAAGTGGGTCGGAGCAAAAATTAGTTCAGCATTATTTGGATCGTTTTTCTAAAATTTCTGGAGATGTAGGCTTTCATTTAAAAAAGTTACGCGAGATACCAGAAAGTCGTGCTCAAACAGCTTGTCAACGTGCGGAGGAAGAGGGGAGAAAACTTATTGAATTTTTACCTGAAAAATGTCGATTAATTGTGTTAGATGAGCGTGGAGAATCGATTTCTTCAACTTCTTTTTCTGAAAAATTGAGGTGTTATCGTGATGGGGGCATTCGAGATGTCGTCATTGCTTTGGGAGGACCTGATGGGCATAATGAACAAATAAGGAAGCGTGCTGATTTTCTTTTATCGTTTGGTTTGATGACGTGGCCACATCAAATTGCACGTATTCTTCTTACAGAACAACTTTACCGAGCTGTAACAATTGAAAACAATCATCCGTATCATCGTTTTTAATATTTTTGTGCAATTTTTAGCACTTATTTATATATTTATTAATATTGTTTTAGCTGACACCATTTAAAGCATCTCTAATGTATACGATGAGGTGTCATGGTTGGGCAAATGAAAAAGCTTCTTCATAGAAAGATGCTATATTTATATGGGGAGTACGTGATATTTGTCATTTTGCTCTTGAGTATGTTTTTTTGCTCCCCTGTATCGCATGCGGAAGATACCATGGGAAGTACGGAAGTACATAAAGAATTGGGAGAAATTCGCCAAAATATTTCACTTTCGCGTGAGCGTGTTGTTTTTCTTATGCATCAAGTTGAGCATTTAAAAAAAGATCAACGTGTTTTGAGTGATGCACTCATAAAGGCGGCTAAAGAAGAACGTACAGTAGCAGATGATATTGCTAAAAGGGAAGAAAAGCTTAAAAAAATGATAGAAAAGCGGGTACAAGTCTATCAAAGTTTAAAAAATCGTCGCGCTGAATTTGCGGAAGTTCTTGCAATTTTAGAACGTATGGGATTGAATTCACCTCCTGCTCTTATGATACAGCCAGAGGATGCGTTGGCTTCTATACGTAGTTCTGTTTTATTAGGTACTGTTATTCCTCAGATGCAGGAGAAAACACGAGATTTAACAGAAAAACTCAAGGAGTTGACCAATTTGAGTAATTCCATTACTACGGAATATAAGGCATTAAAGACAAAACTGCAAAATCAAGCAGAGCAGCGAAAACGTCTAGAGCTTTTATTAGACCAAAAAAACAAACTACAAAAAAAATCAGAAAAAGAACTTACAGAACAGCAACAAAAAAATATTGCTCTTGTTAAAAAAGCGCAGTCTTTGGAAGAATTGATTTTAGAGCTCGACCGTCAGTCAAAACTTAGCTCTGATGCATCAGTACAGATACGGAAGAGTTTGCAATTGTTAGAACAGTCCAATTTTGAAAGCCGAAAAGGTTCTTTACTTTTTCCTGTTTCAGGAAAAAGAATACATCGCTCTAACAAAAGTTCGCAGATTACGCGCTTTGGTGAAATGATAGAAACAGAGTCAGGAGCTGTTGTTATATCACCTGTGGATGCTTTTGTTGCTTTTGCTGGGCCATTTCGTTCTTACGGGCACTTAATTATTCTCAATGTTGGAAATGGTTATCATATCATTCTTACTGGAATGTCGAGAATTAATGTAAAACAGGGGCAGTTTGTTCTTTCAGGTGAGCCTCTGGGTATAATGGAGATGCAATTTATTTCAAACAGTGTTGCATTGGATATAGGAAAAACTTCTCCAATGCTTTACATTGAGTTTAGAAAGCAGGGAAAACCTGTAAATCCAACTCCTTGGTGGCAGACTGAAAAAATAAGAAGGAGCCAAAATGATTCGTAAAGTTATTCTTTTGGTCGCTGGGGTATTTCTCGGCGCCTGTTCAATGATTATGGTGCAGTCTGTTGCTGCAAATAATGAAGATAATGCATATAAAAAGCTAGCTATATTTGGCGATGTTTTTGAGCGCGTGCGTATGCAATACGTTACAGTTCCAGATGATAAAAAGCTTATTGAAAATGCTATCAATGGCATGCTCACATCACTGGACCCTCATTCATCTTATTTGAATGCTGAAGAAGCTAAAGATATGCGGGATTCTACGAAAGGAGAGTTCGGAGGTCTTGGTATTGAGGTCACTATGGAAAAAAACTTAATTAAAGTTGTTTCACCAATGGATGATACTCCCGCTTCAAAAGCAGGTATTCTAGCAGGAGACCTTATTTCAAAAATTGATGATGTACAAACGAATGGTCAAACATTGAATGAAGCTGTTAATAAGATGCGAGGTGCTCCTGGAACACCAATTACCTTAACAATTATTCGTTCTGGCGTTGATAAGCCATTTGAAGTGAAGATTGTTCGTGATATTATCAAAGTAAAAGCGGTGAAATATAGGGTTGAGGGTGACATTGGATATTTAAGAGTTATCCAGTTTTCTGAGCAGACATTGAATAATCTTCTGGCGGCAATTAAAGATATCCAATCTAAAATTCCTGAAGATAAGCTAAAAGGTTATGTCCTTGATTTGCGGCTTAATCCGGGTGGGCTTTTAGATCAAGCTGTTAATGTTTCGAGTGCTTTTCTCAATAAAGGTGAAATTGTGTCGACTCGTGGGCGCAAAAAGAGTGATGTGACAAGATTTGACGCGAAGCCAGGTGATGTCATCAATGGAAAACCGCTCATTGTCCTTATTAATGGTGGTTCGGCAAGTGCTTCTGAAATTGTTGCTGGTGCATTACAAGATCATCGTCGTGCAACAATTTTAGGAACGCAGTCTTTTGGTAAAGGATCCGTTCAAACAATTATTCCTTTGGGTGAAAATGGAGCTTTACGCTTAACAACAGCACTTTATTACACGCCATCTGGCACGTCTATTCAAGGAACAGGGATTACGCCTGATATTATTGTAGAGCAACCACTCCCTGAAAAATATAAGGGTTATGATGTAAAAATTGGTGAGTCTGCATTAAAAGGACATATCAAAGGAAAAAGAGAGAGTAATAAAGGATCTGGTTCAGCTGCTTTTGTTCCCAAAGACCCTAAAGATGATATTCAATTGAATGAGGCTTATAAATTGTTACGAGGTGAAATGGCAAATGCAGCATTTCCACCAGATCCCAATAAGGATGTGTTAAAGTGAGAATTGATATCTATAGTTTGCGATTTTGAGGAATATTAAATGGATGCAGGTATTGATTTGAAGATTCTTCCATATCGCAAATGTGTTGGGATTGTTGTCTTTAACCATGAGGGTCAAGTGTGGGTTGGGCGTCGTTTAAAGATGCCCATTCATGCAGATACTGAAATATCTCATCGTTGGCAGCTTCCTCAAGGAGGGATTGATGAAGATGAAAAACCATTGGATGCAGCATATCGTGAACTTTATGAAGAAACGGGTATTCGATCTGTAAAGTTAATTAAAGAAGCAGAAAATTGGTTCCATTATGATTTTCCACAAGAACTTATTGGGTGCACATTAACCAATAAATATCGTGGGCAAATACAAAAGTGGTTTGCTTTCCAGTTTACAGGAAAGCTTTCTGAAATTGCGATTAATCCGCCACCAGATGGCAATAAAGCGGAATTCGATCAATGGAAATGGATCGATCTAAAAACCCTTCCGTTGATTGCGGTTTCTTTCAAAAAGCATGTTTATATGAAAGTTGTCAGCGAATTTCGAGGTAGCTTTAGACCATTATAAAAGCTATATGATTATGAGAGAGCTTTTTTTATTAAGATGCTTTATATTATTTATAAATAATAAACATGTTTCTCTTTTATGTAAAGAACAGGAATATAAAATGAAAAAGTTATTTAATTTACTTATAGTTTTTACTCTCTTGAGTATTTCATCTGTTGCATTTGCAACAAATTCAAAGCCTCCTGCATCAAAAGATGCTGCAGCGACATTGCCAAATGGAGCTTCTTCTTTGACTGAAACCTACGGTTTGTGGACTATTAACTGTGGTATACAAGAAGGGAAAAGAATTTGTTTTATGCACCGTCAAGAAGTGAATGATCAGGGGCGTGTTGTTGTGGCTATGGGACTTACTCTTGATGCTGAGGGTGTTGTATCTGGTAATTTAACAGTTCCTTTTGGCATTTTGGTTTCTAAGCCTGTTCGTTTACAAGTTGATGAGGGAAAAGCTGTTATCGAAACCGGTATTCGGACTTGTGTACCAGCAGGTTGTATGGTTCCTGTCGTTTTTGACAAAAATCACGTAGCAGCTTTACGTTCTGGAAAACAGTTAAAGTTGGCAATGACAATCGCTGCTGCAGGTGAACCAGCTTTGAATGATTTATTTGTTCAGCTCAATGGTTTTAGCAATGCTCTCAACCGTTTGACTGCTTTGCAGAAATAATTTCAAAATAAAAGCGGCCTTTTTAAGGCCGTTTTTAGTTTGTTCGTATATTAAATTAAAACAATGAAGGTTTTCAATACACTCTTCTGTTTCCTTGATTGAAAGGGATGACGCATGACTTATGCATTGCTTCGAACGATTGATTTGATTTTTAATATTTATATTGATATTTTAATCGCTAGTGTCATTTTTTCTTGGCTTTATGTCTTTAATATCGTAAATCCGCGCAATCGCTTTGTTATTTTGATAGGAAGCTTTCTAAACTGTCTTACAAATCCTGTTCTAAGCCGTGTCCGGCGAATTTTACCAAATTTGGGAACAATTGATATTTCACCTATTGTAGTTTTCATTATTATTTATTTTATTCGTACTTTCATGTGGCGCGCTTACGCAAACATGTATATATAAAAATATTACTTGAGGCGAATACATGTTTTATCAAGTTGATAAAAATAACTTGATTTTGTTTGTATATCTCATTCCTAAATCATCCGTTGACAAAATAATAGGGGTTGAATGTAGGGATGGTGAAAAGCAATATTTAGTTATACGCCTTCGTGCTGTTCCTGAAAATGGAAAAGCGAATAAAGCTCTCATTAAATTTCTTGCGAAGCAGTGGAAAATACCATCTTCTTCTATTTCTCTGAAAAACGGCGCAGTATCTCGCTACAAACAACTTTACTTTTCAACACATTTAGAAGATCTAAAGCAGATATGGCAATCCTTTAGAGATTGCATCTCGTAGAAAAAAAATAATAAAGCCTATTAAAAAACAGGCTTTATTTTATTAAAATCGTTATAATTTTTTATTGCGCTCAACAGCTTGCGTAATTAATTCATGAGCAAAGTTTTTATCTCGCCATCCTTCAATTTTAGCCCATTTTCCAGGTTCTAGATCTTTGTAATGCTTGAAGAAATGTTCAATTTGTTTGAGTGTAATTTCGGGCAGATCTGTATAGTCATGAATATTAATATAGCGTTTTGTTAATTTTGTAGTGGGAATGGCAATAATTTTTTCATCTTTACCACCATCATCTTCCATCATCAGAGCTCCGATGGGGCGAACATTGATAACACAACCAGGCATAAGTGGACGGGTATTACAGATAAGGACATCAATAGGATCACCATCATCTGAAAGCGTATGAGGGACAAAACCGTAATTTCCAGGATAAACCATTGATGTATGAAGAAAACGGTCAACAAATAATGCACCAGACTTTTTATCCATCTCATATTTTATTGGTTGACCACCAAGGGAGACTTCCACAATAACGTTAATATCTTCTGGTGGATTTTTGCCTACGGGTATTTCCTTAATATTCATAGAGACATCCTTTCTGGAATATAGTGAGGCTCAATACAATTAAATATTTTACCAAAGAGATTATGAAATTAACTTGAAATTGAAGCACGTGTTTTTTCAAAACGTTTACGTTCATTAGGATCAAGATAGAGTTTGCGGAGACGAATATTTTTAGGGGTTACCTCCACAAGTTCATCATCTTGTATCCACGATAAGGCACGTTCTAGTGTCATTTTAATGGGGGGCGTTAGCTTAACGGCTTCATCTTTTCCGGAAGCACGCATATTGGTGAGTTTTTTTCCTTTTAACACATTGACTTCTAAATCATTATCTCGTGAGTGGATGCCAATAATCATACCTTGATAGACTTTCACACCCGCATCGATGATCATAGGTCCACGATCTTCAAGATTAAAAAGAGCATAAGCGACAGATTCACCGTTGTCATTTGAAATCATAACGCCATTAACACGACCAGAAATGTCTCCTTTATAAGGTTCATAAGCATGGAAAAGGCGATTCATAATTGCTGTACCACGTGTGTCCGTTAAAAGTTCAGATTGATAACCAATGAGTCCTCGGGTTGGTGCATAAAAAACAAGGCGGACACGATTACCTCCAGAAGGACGTAATTCCACCATTTCGCCTTTACGTTCAGACATTTTTTGTACAACAGTACCGGAATATTCTTCATCAACATCAATAACAACTTCTTCGATTGGCTCAAGAGTTATTCCATTTTCATCTTTTTGCATAACAACACGTGGACGTGAAACACTAAGCTCAAATCCTTCACGGCGCATATTTTCAATGAGAACTGCAAGCTGTAATTCTCCTCGTCCTGAAACGTAGAAAGAATCTTTATCGGCTGATTCTTCAATTTTAAGAGCGACATTGCCTTCTGCTTCTTTTAACAGTCGGTCACGAATGACGCGACTTGTTACTTTATCGCCTTCAGTTCCAGCAAGGGGACTATCGTTGACGAGAAAACTCATAGTAACAGTAGGAGGATCAATTGGTTGGGCAGTAAGGGGCTCATTAACAGTAGGATCACAGAAAGTATCAGCAACGGTACCTTTTTGTAGACCTGCAATCGCAACAATATCACCAGCATTTCCTTCTTCAATAGGTTGCCGTTCCAGGCCACGAAATGCTAAAATTTTTGAAATACGCCCAGTTTCTAAAAGTTTTCCATCTTGTCCAAGAACCTTGACATTTTGATTGGGTTTTAGAGAGCCAGAATGAATCCGCCCTGTAATAATTCGTCCCAAAAACGGATCCGCTTCAAGAATAGTTCCAATCATGCGAAACGGTCCTTCTGCTACACTAGGAGAAGGGACATGCTGCGTTACAAGATCAAATAAAGGTCCTAATCCCTGATCTTTTGGTCCTTCAGGGGCTTCAGCCATCCATCCATCGCGTCCAGATCCATAAAGAATAGGAAAATCAAGCTGTTCATCGGTTGCATCAAGAGCAGCGAAAAGGTCAAAAACCTCATTAATGACTTCATCAACGCGTGCATCAGGGCGGTCAATTTTATTAATAGCAACAATAGGACGCAAGCCCACTTTCAAGGCTTTGCCAACGACAAATTTTGTTTGTGGCATTGGTCCTTCAGCAGCATCAACAAGTACAATGGCTCCATCAACCATATTTAGAATGCGCTCAACTTCTCCACCAAAGTCGGCGTGTCCTGGTGTATCAACAATATTAATTCGAGTATCTTTCCAAACAACAGATGTCACTTTCGCTAGGATTGTAATTCCACGTTCTTTTTCAATATCGTTTGAATCCATCATACGTTCGCTTGTACGCTGATTATCACGGAAGTTTCCTGATTGCTTGAGAAGTTCGTCTACAAGCGTTGTTTTCCCATGGTCAACGTGGGCAATGATGGCAATGTTACGCAATTGCATAAATTTTCTTCTTTTCGTTTAATGAAATTTCATTTGAGGCAAAGTCTTTACATTCTTTGCCTGACTATTAAAAAACCTTTTACATGTTTTTTTATAATTTTGGAAGATGGAGACCATATTTTTATGGCAAAACGATTCATCCAAGTCTTTAATGCTCTATGAAGCCTTAATTGCTGGAGTTTCGTAAAAGAACTTTATCGTTCGTGTGTGTTCTATTCTCGAGCTAAGAATTGTCCATAAAAATCACCGTCAATTTGATTTTTATCAATATGACGCAAGGAATTTATATGAACGCTTGTAAGAGTAAGTATAAAGCTAACCGTATTATTGTTGTTGTTTTACAAAGAGATTGATAAAAATCCTGAATATCTCTCAGTCCATAGCCAATTTATTGATAACTGTACAACATTTTTATTCTAAATAAAGCTTTTTCTTATTCTATAACTTGTCAACCCAAATCCAGATCTAATGCAACCGTGTATTTGAGGTAAATATTGAGACGATTAAGAATTTTATAAGAAGCTCTCACTTTTGTATGCCAGATTGTGGCAAGCGTTATATCTGTTTTATTTATTTATGAAACCGGAATACAGTCTTATTTAGAAAGAATATGAAGGCATCAAAAGAAAATTCTTATCTTTGCTGTTAAGCCAAATTTATGCTTTCAAAAGCATTTAAGCGATATCTTTTAAACTATAGAGATAGTGTATTGCCTTCACAACTTTTGTTTATCGCGTTCTCTAGAGTATGTTTTTTATGCCAAACAGAACGCTTTAAACAGAATACATTTGCTGTTGCATATACATGTACTTAAGAGAGATTTCTTAACGTACACTACATCCATTCCATGATAGGGATCATAAATAATATAATATACGCGAATAGTATACGATCAACGCCTTTATGAAGAAATATAAAGCCTATTGAGCATATCATTATTATTCTTTCTCAGCTGTCAATATTGTGACAGTTTTTGATACGAGAGAGAGGATATAAGAAGTATTTAAATTTTTTCTTGAATAGTTTTTAGCCATATACCAATCTCGTTTGTGATAGGCAAGAAGACGACTTTAATTGATTTAATGTGAGACGCTTTATGAAGAGATAAATTTACGATATTCAGAGCTGTTATTCAATAAAATAATAAATTGTCTATGGAGCGGTGCACTAGAAAATAAATTAATGGAGCTTATTCTCTTCTGGAAAGATCTTAGGTTACATGACAAAGTCTTTCCAGAAGAAAGAGTTTTTACTTTACATGTTTAAAGAAGAGTTCCTGACAAAATGATGGAAGCTACAGAAAAATAGATTATAATGCCCATGACATCTACTAAAGTTGCCACAAAAGGCGCAGAAGCACTTGCTGGATCAAATTTTAAACCTTTAAGAATAAAAGGCAGCATAGATCCAGAAAGAGAACCAAAGGTAACGATTCCGACTAAAGCTGTACCTACTGTTGTCGAAACAGCAATCCAATGTTGCCCATAGTCGTAGATACCGAATTGTTGCCAAAGAGCAATGCGCGTAATGCCAATAATTCCGAGTAAGAGACCAAGAGATAGTCCTGTTGGAATTTCACGAATGAACACTTTCCACCAGTCTTTCAACGTGAGTTCACGTAAAGCCAATGCACGGATAATAAGGGATGTAGCCTGTGAGCCAGAATTTCCTCCTGAGCTCATAATGAGAGGTATGAACAGTGTAAGAATAATCGCTTTTTCGAGTTCTGTTTCGAAATGTTGCATAGCGCTTGCTGTCAACATTTCACCGATAAAAAGTAAAGCGAGCCATCCTCCACGTTTTTTCATCATTTCAGGAAACTTAATTTGCATATAGGGCTTATTAAGCGCTTCCATACCCCCAAATTTATAGGCATCTTCATTCATCTCATCAACCATAGTATCAAGCACGTCATCGACGGTTACAATGCCAATGACATGGTTACTTTCATCAACGACAGGCACAGAGAGAAGATCATGGCGCTGGAAAAGACGTGCGATATCTTCATGATGCGTGAAGGGCGATATTGTAATGGGTGAGTCATGGGTAGGGACATTAAGAATTTGTTCTTCAGGTGAGGCAAGAATAAGGTTACGCAGTGAAACAGCTTTGAGAAGAGTCCCTGTTTTAGGGTCAATTACATAGCTGGTATAAACTGTTTCACGTGTTCGCTCGACTTCACGAATGTGGTCCAAAGTTTTTTGTATGGTCCAGTTTGAAGGAACAGCTATAAATTCTGTTGTCATCAGTGCCCCTGCTGTATGATCAGGATAACTGGTGAGTTTTTTAAGTTCAGCGCGCGTTAAGGGTTTAAGCAAGACATAAAGTCGTGTGCGGGTTTCTTTATCCATTTCTTGAAAGACGTCTGCAGCAGCATCGGCAGACATGCCATCAAGAATTTCAACAGCACGATTTATAGGAAGAAGTTCTAGGATAGAAGCAGGTTGCTCAAGCTCTGGTTTATCAAAAAGTTCGATAACATAATCAAGAGGCAGAAGACTAAGAATAGTTACACGCTCCATGATATCGAGGTCATTGATGATATCAATAGAGTCTGCAAAATGCTGATTTTTTAACTTTTCAGCGAGAGCTTCAGGAGAAAAATTTTTGAAGTCGAAGGCCGTTTTGATTTCAGTCATGATAAAGTACCTCCTGAAGAGTTGGAGAATTGTAAATCTAGATAATAGATGAGATAAAAACAAAAGTTTATGAAAGATTTTTTAAAAAATCTCCCCAGCTATATTCCCAATTGTTAATATTTCAAGTAAAGTCAAGGGTAAATTATAAGTTATAAACAAGTTTCTAAATCACTAAAACGAGAATACAGCTTAATTTGAGGATAATATAAAAGCATAAATGTAAAAATCAGTTCTGATTTTTATCATCATTTCTTTAATGTAATTTTGCGATTTTCAAAAGAATCTACAGCAATCTTTTATAAAGAGTGAAGATTATGCCTTTCTTTGAGTGTTTTTATTAATATGCAATTCTATTGTGATGTGAGAGCGAATAATCTTTATTTCTTCAATATAATATGGTTTGAAATGAAAGAATTTTACAATTTTCAGGTTTTTTATTCAATAGCGTTTTGAAAGGTAGTTTTGAAACTCACGAAATAATTTTAGTATATTATCAATTTGTGTCATAAAGATAATTGTTACAACTTAAATTTATAATGGAGACATAAAGTATTATGACAAAAGCAGCAGTGCTGGATTGGAAAGGATTTTCAGGTCTTCCTGATTTTTCTTCTATAAGTGATGAAGATTTTAAACCTGCTTTTGAACAAGCACTTCAAGAAGCCGAAGAAGAACTAGAGGCGATTGCTATGGTGCAAGAACCACCAACGCTTGAGAATTTTTTGCAGCCTTTTGAGCTTTGTGGCAAAGCACTTGATCGTGTCTGTTCAATATTTTTCTTGCGCTCCAGTGCTCATACGAATGTACTAATTCAACAGCTAGAACAAGAGTTTGTTGTAAAACTTTCTCGTTATTCTTCAAAAATGATGATGGATGCGCGGATATTTGCGAAAATAGATGTGCTTTATAAACAGTCGCAGCTGGGCATATTTGAGAGTGAAACAACACGTGTTCTTGAATTATGGTGGAAAAAGTTCGTTTGTCATGGGGCAAAACTCGATGAAAAAGCTAAGAAACGGCTTTTGGAAATTAATGAAAGACTTGCTTTCTTAAATGCTACTTTTGGACAAAATGTCTTAAATGATGAAGCTGAATGGATTTTGTTTTTAAAACAAGCAGACTTATCTGGTTTACCGCAAGATCTCATTGCTTCAATGAAGGAAATTGCGTGTGAAAGAAGCAATGAAGAAGCGTATGCATTAACACTAGCACGTTCGATTGTTGAACCTTTTTTAAAATTCTCTGATCGTCGTGATTTGCGTGAGGTTGCATTCCAAGCTTGGGCTAAACGTGGTGAAAATAATAACAAGAATGATAATAAAACAATTATTGTAGAGATTGTTGCGCTTCGAGATGAGCAGGCTAAATTATTGGGATATAAATCTTTCGCAGATTTGAAACTCGATAATACCATGGCTAAAAGTGTTGATTCCGTTATGGATTTGCTTATGCCTGTATGGGAGCGCGCAAGAGCGAAGGCTTCTACTGAGCAAATTGAATTACAAAATTTTGCCAACAAGCAGGGCAGCAATGAATCTTTAGCTGCTTGGGATTGGCGTTATTATGCTGAAAAACTTCGCACTGAAAAACTTTCTTTCGATAGTGCTGAGATTAAATATTATTTTCAGCTTGATCGTATGATTAAAGCAGCTTTTGGGGTAGCAGAAAAACTCTTTGGCATTACATTTGAAGAAAAAAACACTGTTGCACTTTGGCATTCTGATGCACGTTTGTGGGAAGTAAAGCAATCTGATGGAAGTTTACTTGGGCTTTTCATTGGTGATTATTTTGCACGCTCTTCAAAACGGTCCGGTGCGTGGATGAGTAGTTTGCAATCACAACATAAATTGGATGGCGGACAAAAGCCTATTATCTACAATGTTTGTAATTTTGCTAAACCACCCAAAGGGGAAGTTGCTTTTTTATCACTTGATGATACGCGTACGCTTTTCCACGAATTTGGGCATGCATTGCATGGTTTGCTTTCTGATGTCACATGGCCATCTGTATCGGGAACATCGGTTTCGCGTGATTTTGTTGAGCTGCCTTCTCAACTTTATGAACATTGGTTAACTGTACCAGAGATTTTACAGACTTATGCTACGCATGCAAAAACAGGACATCCTATGCCGAAAGCATTAATGGATAAGGTTTTGTCAGCACAGACATTTAATGCTGGTTTTGCTGCAGTTGAATTTACGTCATCAGCTCTCGTGGATATGGCTTTTCATCAAGGCGTAACAGTCACTGATCCAACAGTGTTTGAACGCCAAGAATTAGAAAAGCTGCAAATGCCTGACACAATTATTATGCGTCATCGTCCCCCACATTTTATGCATGTGTTTGCAGGGGATGGTTACGCCGCTGGTTATTATTCTTATATGTGGTCGGAAGTCCTTGATGCTGATGCTTTTCAAGCTTTTGAAGAAACAGGAGATGTTTTTAATTCAGAGCTTGCTGATAAGTTGAAACGTTTTATTTACTCCGCTGGAGGAAGTCGTGATCCAGAGGAGCTTTATAAAGCTTTTCGAGGACGGATGCCTTTACCAGAGGCAATGATTAACAAACGTGGACTATAAGTATAAGATGTAACGGTATGGTTAACACCATGCCGTTTTCATATTATTCGAAAGATGTAGTTGCGATTTATGTAAAAGCTCTTTTCATTAGCTCTGTAAACAGAGTTTTTTTATCTTGTTCGCTTTTTGTTTACAGAGGAAATTAAATTTTGTATTTTAATATGGGAAAGAAAAATTATCAGCTCGATCTTTTTGATAGCCATTTGGTGGAAACCATGATTTTTTTATAAAACTTGTCGTTCTTTTGCCTAAAAGGTGAGTGTTTTGTTGTGCTATATCATCGAGGCTCATCGGAGGCTGGCGCATACTATTGCTCCGCTTTTGATTCTCTGACTCTTGTGTAAGTTTTTGAATAGCTTGATCGGTTGAGTAAGGATTTTCATGGGAAAAAGCATAAAAATTTAAAATATTTTTCAATGGTTTTTCTAAATAAGAGGCAAGTTTTTTCTTTCCTTCAGAGGTGAAATGCATGCCATTATTGGTGCGTAATTTGGTTATTTTTCCATTAATATCATAGCCTGAAAAAGAAAAATTTCCTGCCTCATCACTAAAGCCGCTCCAGATATCGAGAAAATATCCTCCTGCTGTTTCTGTTTCTTGTTTGTAGAGCGCATTAAAAATTTTCATTTTTTGTGTCAAAAGGTCATTTCCAAAAGAAGGCTGACCTATCCATATCCATGATTTTCCAGAGGCATGAAGACTTTCAGCAATTTCGATAATTCTTTGTTTGTAGATGTGCAGCCATTCTGATTGATCTGTGTTAATTGCGCTATAAGATTCTGTGATTGGTTGATTATCATTTGCACCGATCATCATGATAATAACATCGGGGTTATTTTGATCAAGGAGTGTAGAAATATTGCTTTGCCAAGAATAATAATCCGTTCGAACTAAGCCGGAAGCTGGTATTGTGTTGTTCATGATAACGATATCGCTATTATTTATAAAAAACTTCTTAAGTGCATCGGCAACAGCAGAAGCTGTAAAATCCCCTATGACAAGAATGCGCTTTGCATTCTCATTTTTTAGTTTTTGTATGTTTTTTTGTGTTACGATCTTTTTTTGCGGCTTATCTATTTTTTGTTCTATAATTTGCGGTAGTTGTTGTGTCTGTTTGTTATGTTGTGATAGCCATTTGAAGAAGTTTGTTGCTTTACTTGGGGATGGCTGTAAGATCCCCACAATAGAAAGTGAAAATAGCAATAATGTCAAGTATATCAGGCGAAAAGAAGACAAAACCTTCGTCTCCTTTATTGTTTGCGAAGGAGAAAAAGCACTTGAGATGATGGGTATCCATTTGCTTTTAGACCGTGACGCAATTGAAAAGCTTTAATTGCTTGGCGAGAAGATGTTCCGATTTTTCCGTCAACATTCCCTTTATAATAGCCCAGTGCACTTAAGCGAGATTGCAGTTCTTTACATTCTTGGAAAGTGAGAGGTTGAAAAGGTCTTTGCCAATCATGCACCAATCCAGGATGTCCAGCGATGCGATCAGCAAGAAGGGCAACAGCAAATGCATAACGATCTGCATTATTATAATGTTTCAGAACAAAGAAATTTTTTGTGACTAAAAATACGGGTCCTTTTGATCCGTCTGGATATTTTAATATTGCTTGTTCAGCTAATGTAGGAAGAGGATGCCCATTTGCGTGTTTTACACCTAATTTTTTCCATTGTTCAAAGGAATACCACCCTTCAGGAAGGTTTTTCCCCTGCGGCACTTTTACCTCTACTCCCCAAATAAGATTAGGTTGCCAGCCATTTTTGTGGAGAAGGTTAGCAGCAGTAGCCAGAGCATCTGGAACAGAGTTCCAGATATCACGCCGTCCATCTTGGTCCATGTCAACTGCATAGGCAAGATAACTGCTTGGGATAAATTGTGTATGCCCCAATGCACCGGCCCAAGATCCAGTGAGTTGAGAGCGTTTAATTTCGCCACTTTGTAGAATTTTCATAGCAGCAATCAGCTGTGTATATGCATATTTTGTACGTTTTTTATCAGCATAGGCTAAAGTTGCAAGAGAGCGAATGGTGTCACGCATTACACTTTTATTAGCTAAAACTTTCCCATAGTTGCTTTCCATTGACCAAATAGCAAGCAGAATATTGCGGTCAACACCAAAACGCTTTTCAATTTGAAGAAGCCATTTGTTCCATTTTTGAGTTTGGCGCCGTCCTTCCTCAATTGCAATATCATGGACACGATTATCGAAATAGTTCCATGAAGGAGCAACAAATTCCGGTTGGTATGCGGCGCTTTTTAGAACTTCTGGATCAATGGCATTAACACCTTTAAACGCCATATGAAACGTAGA
Source organism: Bartonella sp. AU18XJBT (assembly GCF_028618595.1). Lineage (GTDB taxonomy): Bacteria > Pseudomonadota > Alphaproteobacteria > Rhizobiales > Rhizobiaceae > Bartonella. The sequence continues at coordinate 27,233 of NZ_JAQITE010000002.1, forward strand.
AGGGGTAATATTGTGAGCAATAGCTATTTTTTTAAATTCTTTAATCCAGTGTTTAAATCCGCTATCAGCATATGAAAGGGATACAAAAAACATTAAAAAAGCAGAAAAAATAACGGCAGAGCCAGGGAGAAGAGTTCTCCAATTTATGGACTTCTCTAAAAAAGAGAAAGTCTTCAATTCTGGTTTTTGCATTTTGAAATCCCCATTAATATTCAATTTATTAGATGTGCAATAACTTTATTTTGTATTTAGTTTAATCGATAATATGATCAAGAAGGGGAGAAAACTGAAATAAATAATTCGTTTTAATCCTTTCAATAAATTCTCATACTCTTTTTACATTTTTTATTGCCCATTATAATGATAATCAAAACAATAAGATATCTTTTTTACCATTTCGTAAAAACATATGATAAATAAAACAAAAAAGTTATATGAATTCATTGAGGAGGGTGAGTGTGCGTAAAATCCGGAAAGCAGTATTCCCAGTAGCAGGTCTTGGTACGCGGTTTCTTCCTGCGACCAAAACGATTCCTAAAGAAATGCTAACAGTTGTTGATAAACCTGTTATTCAATATGTTGTGGATGAGGCGAGGGAAGCTGGTATTGAGCATTTTATTTTTGTGACTGGACGTAACAAAGCAGTTATTGAGGATTATTTTGATGCGCAAGTTGAATTATACACGACACTTGCTGAATGTGGAAAGAAAGAAGATCTTGCACATTTATACCGTTTACAGCCATTACCAGGATCAACTTCTTTCACTCGGCAACAGCAACCTTTGGGATTAGGGCATGCTCTTTGGTGTGCGCGTGAATTAGTTGCAGGTGAACCTTTTGCTTTGTTATTACCCGATATGCTGATTCAAGCCAAAAAGGGATGTCTTTCTGAGATGATTAGTCTTTATGAAAAGGTGGGTGGAGGAAATATTGTAGCAGTTCAAGAATGCGATCCTAGAGAAACCCATAAATATGGTATTGTAGGGAAAGGCAAACAGATTGCAAATGGTTTTGAAATCACAAAAATGGTAGAAAAACCAGCGCTTGGAACGGCACCATCAAATTTGTACATCAATGGGCGTTATATTTTGCAGCCAGAAATTTTTAATATTCTTTCCACTCAAGAACGAGGAGCAGGAAATGAAATTCAACTAACGGATGCGATGATAAGGCTTTCAAACGAACAGGATTTTTGGGGTTTGCAAGTAGAAGGGCGCACTTTTGATTGCGGTTCTAAAGCTGGTTTCATTGAAGCCAACGTTGCGTTTTCTTTGGCGTGCGCTGATATGCACAGCCACGTTTCTGCTTCATTGAAAAATTTACTGGAAACCATTACTGTTGAAAAATGATATAGGTCTCTCGTTTAATTTTATTGATCGAATTTTATTATGATAACACCGTCTCCTCATATGGCTTTGCAAGGTGCTGTTGCATCAGCGCTTAAAACACTGGCCAGTGAAAAGCAGGGGCTTGAAGCCCTTGAAAAAGCTCTTCTGGGAAGTCTTTCTTCTTCTTTTGAAGCAGCTGTTCAAACTATTCGAAATGCTCGTGGACATGTGGTCATTACGGGTCTTGGAAAAAGTGGTCATATAGGGACAAAAATTGCAGCAACCTTAGCCTCAACTGGAACACCTGCCTTTTTTGTTCACGCTGCAGAAGCCAATCATGGTGATCTTGGTATGATTGGATCTGGTGATGTTATTCTTGCTTTATCATGGTCTGGTGAAACTCAAGAGTTAAGTGGTATTATGAGTTATGCGGCGCGTTTTCGTATCCCCCTTATTGCGATGACATCAAGTAAGCACTCTGTATTAGGACGACAAGCTGATATTGTGCTATTATTACCAAAGATAGAAGAGGCTTGCCCCCATGGTTTAGCCCCTACAACTTCAACAATTATGCAATTGGCAATGGGAGATGCATTAGCGGTTTCTCTTTTAGAAATGCGTGGTTTTACCGCAACGGATTTCAAAATATATCATCCTGGTGGTTCTCTTGGTGCAAGACTTAAATACGTATGTGATATTATGCATGAAGGTGATAATATTCCTTTGGTTATGCAGGGAACAGCTATGACTGAAGCGATGAATGTTTTGGTGGAAAAGCATTTTGGTTGTGTTGGTGTTGTGAACCAAGAAGGCGAACTAATCGGAATTGTAACCGATGGCGATCTTGCACGTAACATGCATTTTAATTTATCAAAATTTAATGTTGACGAGGTGATGACCAAAGCTCCTAAAGTTGTAAAACCAAATACACTCGTTGGTGCAGCAACAGCTTTTATTAATGATCATCATATTGGTGCATTTTTCGTGGTTGAAGATAAAAAACCGATAGGAATTGTTCATTTTCATGATCTTTTGCGCATTGGTGCTGCTTAGATTAAAGTTCTCTATCAAATAAAATGTTATTTTAGGTTTAAATAGATTGAATGGTACAAAGTAACAATTTTATTGTGAGGGGGCTTTACTGATGTTTGGTGGAAGAAAACGATTATTTTACGCATTTCATAATGTTTAGAAAATTCTCAGAATAAAGATTATACCAGCCTCTTTGCGTATTTTAGAGAGGATTTTCTATCAGGAGGAGAAAGGATCGCCTCCTGCTTAATGTATGCGCTCCCTCTGCTCTGTTCTTAAGAGAGGCTTCCCTTGTACTTTGTTTAAGATTTCCGCTTAAGGAAAAACTGTGCTCCTGTATGTGAGGTGCAGAGAAGTTGTGTGGCGTCATATGACATTGTACAATTGACTCTAGAAATTGTTCCACGGAGAATAGAACGTATTTCAATTTCTATATTTTGGGCATTGAGATAATTATATGCCCCTTCTGATAGTTTTTCTTCTGTATCTGCTGCACGTGTTTCAAAAACACCATTGTGGAAAGAAGAAATAATACCATTCTCATCAACCCATTTTCCATCAATTCCAGTTGGCATATTCGAGTTATAATATTGCGAAAAGTTACAGGCGCTTAATAGCAAGGCGGTGATTGTAAGACATAAAATATGATAGGTATGTTTCATTTATTGCACTCTATTTAGATTATTTTGCTCTCTAGTTTCTATAACATTATTAAATTATCCCATGAGTCAATATGAAAAATTTGATGAAAATCAATGAAAAAGCAAAAAAATGGAAAAAAATGCCTTAATGTTGTATTTAATTGATAGCTTGATGAAGTTTGTAAGTGAAACACAAGAGGTGAAATATTTCTTATGGTTTACAACAATTTTTATATTAAGCCGCTGAGTGGTCTCAAAGGAGATTATTAACATTATGGTTGGTCCCATTCTTGTTGCGAGTGAAGATTATGGAAGACGTATAGAACTTTCTGCTATGCTGCGAGGTTTTGGTTATCGTGTCATTGAAGCAGAAAATGGTCTCCGTACGATTGATCTTTTACACAGGCGTAAAAACATTGTGCTTGCGCTCCTTGATGTCGTTATGAGTGATTTGAGTGTGAGTGATTTGATAAAAATGATTAGAGTTGCTGGTGTTTCTGTTCCTATTGTCGTTATAGCACAACAAGAGAATCAGCCTTTACTCCAGAAAGCTTTAACAGCTGGAGCTATTGATTATTGGATCCATCCAGTAACATTATTACGCGTAAGGGTTACTTTGGATATTCTTGCTCTTATTTCTGCCTTGGAGCATGAGGTTCGAGATATTCGGCGGAAAAAAGAGAATCATTTACGGTTTTCTGATCTTTGCATAAAAAGTAGAGCTATGCAGATAGTGTTAGAACAATCGAGACAAGCGGCAACTTCTTTACAGAATCTTTTGATAGAGGGGGAAGTTGGAACAGGACGTGAGACATTAGCTCGGATGATTCATCATGAGGGATTATTTTCGGAGGGTGTTTTTATTCGCTTTCAATGTTCAGCCATCGTTGATCCAGAAGAAGAAAATCAGCAGTGGTTTAAAGAATTCCTACCATTGGTTTCTTCTCTTGAAAAAGGGACACTTTGCCTTTGTGATATTGATCGACTTGAGCCTATACAGCAAAAACGACTTGCTCATTATCTTAAAGAAAGAGAAAGGGATACAAAAGGAGAATTTTTTCCTTTTCGGATCATTGCTATTTCAACATCGCGTTTAAAGGACTTGGTTAAAGAGAACTTTTTTTTGCATAGTTTGTTTGAACAATTTTCTAACTTGTCTATCAGTGTTCCTGCTTTACGAGAATTAAGGGATGATTTTCCAGAGATCACACAACGTTTGATTGATCGCATTATCACAGAAACAGGGCGATCACATGTCCATGGTTTAGCAGGGTCTGCTCTTTCCTTACTTATGCAGTATGATTGGCCTGGCAATAGAAATGAGCTTGAAAATTTTTTATTTCGTGCGATTTTACTCAGTGAAGGACCGTTATTAACTGTTCGAGATTTTCCGCAATTAATGGGAAATGCATTAATGAGTGTTCCAAATATCATTGAGGGTAATATGCAAGAAAATAATGAACAAGAATCGATACAATTTTTGAATACTGATGGGCATGTGCGTACTTTTGCAGAGATGGAACATGATATTATCGAGAAAGCGGTTAAACATTATAAAGGACATATGAGTGAGATTGCGCGCCGCCTTCATATTGGTCGCTCTACACTTTATAGAAAAATGGAAGAATTGCGAGCAATAAGAAATCAAGAACGAAAGTAAAATTCATAACAAATCTCTCTTCATGGCAAGCATGAGATTCAAAAAAATAGAGTGGATTTTGCTAAAGTTCGTGGGAGGCTTAGAAAACAATCATTTATTATAAAATTTATCTATAGAGGATTATTTTGTAGATTTAAATCAAATATAAATTTTATGTGAATATTTTAATCGTTTGTTTCAATTTATACAATTTTAGTTAATTTTACATTTATTAAAGCAGAGAGGCATTTTTAAAAACTTTTAAATACTACCGCTAAAATTTTTGTATCATCGATATTAAATTTATACTCTCTTAAGCAAGAAGTGGCATTTTATCTTCTACACGATTAAGATAAAGTGATGAATGTTATCGTTTGCATTGCTGATGATGCGATAGTTTAAAATAGAAAGTTTGCCCTCTTTGACTCTTTTACAGATTGTTGTTGGTTTTGTCCTCTTTTTTTTTATTGCATCTATGTTGGCAATCTACACCTATGGGCGTTTTATGAAAAATGCTAGGGGGCAATGTTCTTATGCGTTACCTATTCAGAAAGATGAAACTAAGCTTGATCGTATCGTCAGTCAATTAGCTGAGGAAGAAAATGGGTTGGGGATGGATAAAGATGCCCTTTCCCTCATTATCAGCAATTTGGATGCGTTTTGTGTTCGTGCAATAGGAGCTGCAGAGGCTGGGCGTAGCCTTGATCTGATGTACTATATTTGGGACGATGATTTAACGGGGCGCCTATTATTAAGTGAAATAGTTGAGGCAGCTGATCGGGGTGTTCGGGTACGGCTTCTTTTGGATGATATTAATGCTCAGGCACGTGATCCAGCTTATATTGCGCTAGATAAACATCCGCATATTGAAGTGAGAATGTTTAATCCAGGGCGATCGCGTAAAGGTGGTTTACGCCGTGGTTTAGAAATTATATTACGGGCAATTACTGTAACACGTAGAATGCATAATAAAGCTTTTATTGTTGATGGCAGGGTCGCTTTTGTAGGAGGACGTAATCTTGCAGATTCTTATTTTGATGCTGGTAAAGAATCTCATTTTCGAGATTTAGATTTGATGTTAATTGGTCCCTCAGTTAAAAAGGTGGAAAGTATTTTTGATGATTTTTGGAATAGTGCTGTTGTTTTGCCAATTCATACTTTGGTTGTTCCTAAAAGCGCAAGTGATCTTAGCTATTGGAAGGATAAATTACGAAAATTTCGTGATTCCAAGGTTGCAAAAGTTTATTTAGATTATGTCAAAGAGCACATTAACTTCAATTGTTTTATCCAAACAGGAAAGCGGTTATTTTTAGCAGACAAAGTTGTTGTTCTTTCTGACCCTCCAGAAAAAGCATTGCGTAAAAAAGCAAGCAATTGGCTTATGAAGGCACTTTCAAAGGTTATTGGAAATGCCCAAAAAACGGTTCAGATTACGTCACCTTATTTTGTTCCTGGTAAGGTTGGCACGCAGAATTTTAGTAATTTGGTTTCAAAGGGTGTTGATGTCAAAATTCTGACAAATTCTTTAGCGGCTACTGATGTAGCATTGGTGCATGGTGGTTATGTACCTTATCGTAAGGCATTGTTGAAAAGTGGTGTTAATCTTTATGAATTAAAAGCGGAGGGTGACACCCATGGGTTACGATTGTTTCGATCGAGTAAGGCAAGTTTACATGCCAAAGCTTTTTTAATTGATCGTAAAACAGCTTTTATTGGATCCTTAAATTTTGATCCCAGGTCAGCATCATTAAATACAGAAATGGGCATTCTTTTTGAATGTGCTCCTATTACAGCAAGGCTAGATTTGTTGTTTTCTGAAGAAACCACAGGGGAAATGAGCTATCATCTGCGTCTTGGTGATAATAATCGTATTTATTGGGATTTTATTGAAAATGAAAAAAAATATAGCATTGACTATGAGCCAGAAAGCAAATTTTGGCGTCGCGCATTTGCAAAAATAATAAGTTGGTTACCTATTGAATCACAATTGTAAATTTTTATAAACCACACTTAAAAAAAATATTTATTTTTCTTTTCATTTTGTTTGTAGCATGGCATAATTTTTTGCCAATCTACCATGTATGAGAACCGCAGTTGTACTTTAAAGCTCCTTGCGGTGTTTTATTATAAAAGGAATTTTTCTATGGCAAAGATTGTTGAAACGGGTACAGGTGCATTGGCACTGACTTTTGATGATGTACTTTTACAACCCGGTCATTCTCTTGTTATGCCTAGTCAAGTGGATCTCAGTACGCGCATTGCAGCGGATATTAAGCTTAATTTGCCATTGCTTTCTGCGGCAATGGATACGGTAACAGAATCGCGTTTGGCAATTGCGATGGCTCAAGCTGGTGGTCTTGGGGTTATTCATCGTAATATGTCTCCTGCAGAGCAGGCAGAAGAAGTCCGACAAGTAAAAAAGTTTGAATCTGGTATGGTTGTTAACCCAGTCACCATTGGACCAGATGCAACACTTGAAAAAGCAAAATCTTTGATGCGCTCTCATGGCATTTCAGGTATTCCGGTTGTTGAAAATAGTATTGAAGGTGAGACAGCGGGACGACTTGTTGGCATTTTAACCAATAGAGATGTCCGTTTTGCATCGGATCCAAAACAAAAAATTTATGAATTAATGACGCATGAAAATTTGATCACAGTGCGTGAAAATGTCCAACTTAATGAAGCAAAATATCTTTTACATCATCATCGTATTGAAAAATTATTAGTTGTGGATGAACAAAATCGTTGTGTTGGACTGATAACAGTTAAGGATATTGAAAAAGCAAAATTAAATCCAAACGCTGCTAAAGATTCTCAAGGGCGCTTACGTGTTGCGGCGGCCAGTAGTGTTGGGAACGATGGGTTTGAGCGGGCTGAACGATTAATTGATGCAGGTGTTGATGTGTTGGTCATTGATACAGCGCATGGACATTCTCAACGTGTGCTAGAAACTGTTGAAAGAATTAAAAAGATAGCTTCCTCTCCAGCTGTTATTGCTGGGAACGTAGCAACCGCTCAAGCAACACAGGCATTGATTGACAGTGGTGCAGATGCGGTAAAAGTTGGTATTGGTCCGGGCTCTATTTGCACAACGCGTATTGTTGCTGGTGTCGGTGTTCCTCAACTTGCAGCCATTATGAATGCTGCAGAAGTTGCTGAAAAAGCGGGCATTCCCATCATTGCAGATGGTGGAATCAAAGCGTCGGGTGATTTTGCTAAAGCTTTAGCTGGTGGGGCTTGTGCAGCGATGATTGGATCTCTTTTAGCGGGTACAGAAGAAAGTCCCGGTGAAGTTTATCTTTATCAAGGACGATCTTTTAAAGCCTATCGCGGTATGGGATCTGTTGGTGCTATGGCACGAGGATCGGCAGATCGCTACTTTCAAGATAATGTTCGTGATGAACTGAAGCTGGTTCCTGAAGGTGTGGAGGGGCAGGTGGCTTATAAAGGTCCTATAGCATCAGTTCTACACCAGCTTGCTGGTGGACTTCGTGCTTCAATGGGGTATGTTGGAGCAAAAGATCTCGGAGAGTTTCGTGAAAAAGCAACGTTTGTACGTATTACGAATGCGGGACTCCATGAAAGTCATACGCATGATGTTTCTATCACACGGGAGAGTCCAAACTATCGCGGGCCAGTTTGAAGATACAAGAGCCTAATGTCATATTGCATAAATATAAAATCTTCCGCGAACAAGAATGAGAGACTGCGCTTTTTTCTGTTTGTGATTTGGTGTAATAATCCCAAAAAGGAAAGAATTAGAGGTCAAAACTCTAATTCTTTCTGTTAAGACTATATGAAATAAGTTATATAAAATTAGAATTAACTTTTTGTTGTCTTCCGTCCTGTCTTTGACGCACGTTGGCGAGTGTTTGTCTGATCACTTTGGACGGATTTCTTTCCGTTGTTTGAGGGCATTGTGTTATGACGGCTTTTAGATGAAGTTGTTTTTCCATTATTATAAGTCATTATTTTCTCCTTTTAAATTGTCTGGCAGTTGCCATTAGAGTAAAAACGGTCATGCCAAATAGTGGTTCCAAGCATTTTCTAAAAAGTTAATTTTTTGGTGAGCGTAAGATGAACTTGTTTAACTTTATGAGAAGATTTTTTCTATTTTTTCAGAAGGATCGCCATCAAAAGATGGGAGATATTTGATTTTTTCTGTTATTCAGATAATCTTTGTAAATTTTATTTTACGCAAAAATCAAAGAGTTTAGTTTTTTCGTAAGGCATGGCGGAGATAAGTTCTTTATGGATGGCTGCGTGTCTTTTAGTATGAGAGGTAGAAGGATAAAAAGCGAATAGCGAATGGGCAGAAGATGAAAGGAAAAATCTAGATACTCTAAATTGGATCTTATAAAAAAGTATGATCAGATCATTTTAATGTTGAATGTAAATTTTTTTATGGCTTTAAGAAGGCTTCATTGGCAAGAAGACGATAATATTATTTTTTTAGACGATTTAAAATTTTATTATTTCAATGGGAGAAATGAATGCGATTAGGTGGGCGTTTGCAAGCAGCAATAGATGTTCTCAAAGAGATAGAAATAAGGCATCGCCCAGTAGGAGAAGCTTTAAAGGATTGGGGGCTTTCTCATCGCTTTGCTGGAGCAGGTGATCGCGCAGCCATTGGTACAATCGTTTATGATGTTTTAAGACGACGTTATTCTTTACAATGGCGTATAGAAAGTGATGATATCCGAGATATTGTTTTCGCTACCTTATTAGATGCTGGACAAATGACGCTGGAGCAAATTGACGGTGAGTTGGCCGAAGATCGGTTTGCGCCGCAGTTATTAGGGGCTAAACAGCGTAAATCGTGGCAAGGTCAGCAATTAGTGGATGCTCCAGATTATATTCGTGGTGATATTCCGCAATGGTGTCAAGCGCATCTGCGTCCTTTATTTGGCGATAATTGGATCATTGAAGCGGCTGCGCTAGCAACGCGTCCTTCTTTAGATTTGCGGGTAAATAGCTTAAAAGCAACACCAGAGAAGGTGCTGAAAGAATTAGCAAAAATTAGACTTAAATCTTTTCCATGGTTTGGGAAAGCTTTAAGAATTGCACCAATTGAAAAGTTTAATCGTCACCCTAATGTTCAAGTGGAACCAGCTTTTCAAAAAGGACACTTTGAAATACAGGATTTAGGATCTCAAATTGTTGCTCACCTTGTGGAAGCGCGAGAAAGCATGCAGGTATTAGATTATTGCGCAGGTGCTGGGGGTAAAACATTAGCTTTAGCTGCCGATATGAATAATCGTGGGCAAATTTATGCTTATGATTCAGACAAAGCTCGTTTGGCTCCTATTTTTGATCGTCTTCGACGCGCTGGTGTTCGTAATGTACAAATACGAGCACAAAAAGAAGAATTAAAATCATTAATGGGTCAGATGGATAGAGTTCTACTGGATGCACCCTGTAGTGGGACAGGAACATGGCGTCGTCGTCCAGATGCGAAATGGCGTTTAACATTAGAGCAGGTAAAACAACGCCAAACAGAACAGAGAGCTATTTTGAATGAAGCGATAGCTTATCTTAAGCCAAATGGGCGCCTAGTCTATATTACTTGTTCTCTTTTTGCAGATGAAAATGAGGAACAAATTGCCCATTTCCTTCAACAACATACTCATTTTTCTCCAATAGATATGCCAGCACTTTGGCAACAACATTTTAGTTTTTCTCCGGTGCAACCAGTTTTTTCAAATTATGGACTGACATTATCGCCCGCAACAACACAAACAGATGGTTTCTTTTTATCTGTGTTGCAAAAAAAACATTGATCCATATTTTTGCATTTTTTATCATAAATTTTACGAGAATAATTTTTTTCTTAAGAAAACAGGCTTGTGAAAAGAGAAAGATTGAATCATAACTCTCATGAGTTTTCTTTTACAATTATTGATTGGTTTTCTATGAGCATATCACATCCAGACACTGTTCTTATTATTGACTTTGGTTCACAAGTTACACAACTTATTGCACGACGGGTACGAGCAATGGGGGTATATTGTGAAATTGCTCCTTTTCAATTGGCTTTAGAAGTTGTGCGCCGCATAAATCCTAAAGCTATTATTTTATCAGGGAGTCCTTATTCCGTTATTGATGAGGGCTCTCCGCGTGCTCCAATGGAAATTTTTGAGGCGGGTATTCCGATTCTGGGTATTTGCTATGGTGAACAAGTCATGTGTGTTCAGCTTGGAGGAAAGGTTGAAGCTGGACATGAGCGTGAATTTGGGCGTGCTTTTTTGGAAGTGCAAGAAGAGAGTGCCCTTTTTGATGGAGTGTGGGAAAAAGGTTCTCGTTATCAAGTATGGATGAGCCATGGTGACCGTGTAGCATCTTTACCAGAAGGTTTTCGTGTCATAGGAACTTCAAAAGGAGCTCCTTATGCGGCTATTGCTGATGAAAAAAGACATTTTTATGCGGTACAGTTTCATCCTGAAGTTATCCATACACCAGATGGTACAAAACTTTTACAAAATTTTATTCATAAAATTTCTGCTATTAAAGGTAGTTGGTCAATGGCTTCTTATCGTGAGCAGGCAATTGCTACGATACGACAAAAAGTTGGGAAAAGTCGTGTAATTTGTGGTCTTTCAGGGGGAGTGGATTCATCTGTTGTAGCGGTACTCCTTCATGAAGCCATAGGAGATCAATTGACATGCATTTTGGTAGACCATGGGCTGATGCGCAAGAATGAAGCTGAAGAAGTTCTCACGCTCTTTCGTGATCATTATAATATAGAGCTTATTCACGTTAATGCTGCCGATATGTTTCTTAATGCTTTAGAAGGTGAGACAGATCCAGAAAAAAAGCGCAAAACGATAGGTCGTCTTTTTATTGAAGTTTTTGAAGAAGAAACTAAAAAAATAGGAGGTGCAGAGTTTTTAGCACAAGGAACACTTTATCCAGATGTTATTGAGAGTGTGTCTGCTATTGGTGAAACGGTAACCATTAAAAGCCATCATAATGTGGGTGGGCTACCAGAAAAGATGAATATGAAACTTGTAGAACCGTTGCGTGAGCTCTTTAAGGATGAGGTTCGCTTACTGGGGCGAGAGTTAGGATTACCAGAGCAGTTTATTGGTCGCCATCCTTTTCCAGGTCCCGGTCTTGCAATTCGTTGTCCAGGTACTGTGACCCGTGAAAAATTAGAAATTTTACGTGAAGCAGATGCTATCTATCTTGAGGAAATCCGTAAAGCCGGTCTTTATGACGAAATTTGGCAGGCTTTTGCTGTTCTTCTTCCTGTTCAAACTGTTGGCGTGATGGGCGATGGTCGCACTTATGAATTTGTTTGTGCTCTTCGCGCCGTCACATCTGTAGATGGAATGACTGCTGATTTTTATCCCTATGATATGGCGTTTTTAAGTAAGACGGCAGCACGTATTATTAACGAAGTTAGAGGGATTAATCGTGTTGTATATGATGTAACCTCAAAGCCTCCTAGTACTATTGAATGGGAATAATTAAAGATGAAGGGTAAGTCTTTTTAAGAATAAAATATGACTGAGTATTTGATATTCGAAAAGTGTAGAAAAAATCATTTAAAAATGATTGTGTATTTTCATATGATATAAGCCGGTATCTGGCAATCTGTGCGTCAATATCGTTTAAAATTGAGAAGTGTGGAATCTTGCATGTCTGAGAAAAAAATTGTTGCACACCGTGGTGGAGCGCATCTTTATCCTGAAAATACCCTTTCGGCATTTAATAATGCTATAGCGTTAGGTGTCGATGAAGTTGAATGTGACGTTCATTTGCTGAAAAGCGGTGAAGTGGTTGTCTTTCACGATTTCCGTCTAGACCAATTGGTTGGAAAAAAGGGGTATATTCACGACATTGATAATGAAACACGCAAACAGCTCTGCGTAAAAGGAAGCCAAGAAGCCCCCCCTTTATTAGAAGAGGTGCTTGATCTTTTAGCACCAACGAATGTTGCATTGCATCTTGAAATCAAGACATGTGGTGAAGTGGAGCGTGAAACAATATTATCCCAAAAAGCGCTTGCGCTAATAAAAAACCGAAATTTATCAGAACGGGTTTCTGCAATTAGTTTTGATCCTTTTATCCTTCGTCCTTTTATTGAAGCGGGAATACCATCTGGTCCATGTGTTGATAATTTTGAAGGTGATATGTACCGTCATTTTTCTGAATGGAAGCAATTAGGTTATTCTGATCTAAGTTTAGATGGCTCTATTGTTTCACGGAACTTTATTGAATCAGCTCTTGAGGCTGGTTTTACTGTAGGGGTATGGACAATTAATGGAAAAGCTCAGTTATCACATTGGCTTGATATGCCTGTACATTACATTACGACAGATCAACCTGATCTCGCATTGCAATTGCGTGCACAAAGGTAAAAAATACATCAATACAAAAGGAACTATATATCCTCATAAAGCTAGCGTAATGAAAGAAGAAAAATTATCTAATATATAACAATAATACGTTGATTTATAATGATAATTAATAGTTTATTTATGCAAACAAGAGACATTAATACGTAAGATTCTCTTATTTCAGATCTTTTTCCAATGAATTAATCAAAATCATTCGTTTGCACATTACAAGCAGGGTTGGTGTGTGGATAAAAGTTATTGAGAAAAGAATAAAAATATTCATTTAACGTATTTCAAATGCAAGACTTGTTGAAGCATTAGGGGCTCATATAATGGTGTCATTTTGCACTTTTATGAAGTATAAAAATGATGGCATACAAAAAGTTTTATATACTTTAGTGGAGAGGCTTTATGGCTTATTTTATAGGCGCTATCATGAAATGTAGATGTATTGAAAGATTTTTTAACAGCATGAAAATTGGTCATACAATGTCATTCTGTTTTGCGTGAGGGGCGTGATCTCACTACAGGGAAGGGGCCTATTAAGCGCTTCAAAATGATTTTCGTAGTTTTAAGAAAAATTCTATTTGCCTCTTCGTTAGCTTCAATAGCAACATCGTGTTAAAGTTATAAGCCGAAAATTATAAGACAAATAACAAAAGAATAAACAATTCTTTTTAAAAAAGTAAATGCAGATATTAAAATAGTCATTGAATGACATTTACGATCTATATCTGTTTACCAAGTGACTTTGCTTATTTAAGCCATTTCATTTTTTCAGATAGTTACAAACGCTTATCTCGTTAATACATAAGAAAGCTTATAAAAGAAAACGAATAAATTTAAACAAATTCATTTGACCTTTTGGTGGTTCCTGTTTAAATGAGAGAATATATTTCTGAAATAAAACTGTCATAGCATGTTCATGTGTAATACTATAAATTTAGGGGTATTTTGTATTCCATCACTTCAGAAAGGGTGAACCATGAGTCGTTTTTATCTTTCCATAGCGGCCACGGTTGCTATCATAATGTCCACAGCGGGAATAACAGCAAGTTTTGCGCAGACAAAAATCAGCTTTTGGCATTCTATGAGTGGTGAATTAGGAAAGCAAACTGAAAGTCTCATTAACGATTTTAATGCAAGTCAATCTGAGTATAAGGTTGTTCCTTCATTTCGTGGCGAATATGAAGAGGGGTTGATTTCACTCATTGCAGCATTTCGTGGAAAGAAACAGCCAGTGCTTGCTCAAATTTATGACGTTGGTACGGGAACTATGATGGCTGCAAAAGGTGCAATCTACCCATTTTATCAACTTATGGCTGATACAAAACAAGAATTTGATCCTACAGATTACTTCCCTGCTATTAGTGGTTATTACTCCGATGAACAGGGACGTATCGTCTCTATGCCATTCAATATTTCAACACCCATCCTTTATTATAACAAAGATATCTTTAAAAAAGCCGGGCTTGATCCAGAACAGCCTCCTAAAACGTGGCAAGATATAGAAGACTTTTCCAAAAAAATTCTTGAGACTAAAGCGGCAACTTGTGGTTTTACAATGGCTTATGCCGCTCAATGGATTGGTATAGAAAATTTTTCAGCATTGCATAATGTTCCTTTTGGAACGAAGGAAAATGGCTTTAAAGGACTTGATTCAGAACTTACATTTAATGGACCTTTACAAGTGCGTATGTGGACTGACCTGAAAAAGTGGTCTGATCAAGGTATTTTCCGTTATGGTGGTCCAGCAGGTGCATTAGATTCAACACCAATGTTTATGGCACAAAATTGTGCAATTTTTATGCAATCTTCAGGATCACATGCTGGAATTGTTTCTGAAGCTCAGTTTAATGTGGGGGTTGGTATGCTACCGTACTATAAGGATACAGAAGAAACACCCCAAAATTCAGTTATTGGGGGCGCTTCTATTTGGGCATTTAAGGGTCATACCCCAAAGGAATATGCAGGGGCAGCCGCTTTTCTTAAATTTCTTTCAAAAACAGAAAATCAAGCAAAATGGCATCAGGAAACAGGTTATCTTCCAACCACAAAAGCGACTTATGAATTGAGCAAAAAACAACATTTCTATGAAAAAACGCCAGGTGCGGATATAGCTATCAAACAGATTAATCTTAATCCACCAACAGTTAATTCGAAGGGGATAAGATTTGGTAATTTACCACAAATCCGTGCCATTCTTGATCAAGAGTTGGAAGCTGTTCTTAGTGGTTCAAAAACACCGAAAGATGGTTTAGATGAGACCGTTGAACGTGGAAATAAACTTTTGCGTGAATTTGAAAAGTCTAATCATTAATTTCGTTTTATTGTTAAACATTCAAAGACTCAACAAAAACAGTTGAGTCCTTTTTGTTTATCTTTTTAAAGTCTCTACATTTAAAGAGCCCTACGAATGCAAGAAAAACATGCATATTTTAAAAATAGTCTACTTTCTTACGGACTGCTTTTTCCTCAGCTTCTTGTGACTTTTTTGTTTTTCTTTTGGCCTGCTGCTCAGGCAATAAAATCATCTTTTGAGCGTGAAGACCCTTTTGGTTTTACAACAACCTTTATTGGTTTTGAAAATTATCTAACCGTTCTTTCTGATCCTACTTATCGGCAATCGCTTCTTACAACCGCAGTATTTTCCATCTCCGTTACTGTCGCTTCAATGACAATATCACTTCTCTTAGCTGTCTGTGTTGATCGTGTCATCCGTGCAAAAAAGGCTTATACAATGCTTTTGCTCTGGCCCTATGCTGTTGCTCCAGTGTTGGCAGGTATATTATGGCTGTTTATCTTTCATCCCACTATCGGAATTATTCCTTTTCTTCTCGAGAAAATAGGGGTGCTATGGAATTATCGTATTAATGGCACTCAAGCAATGATTCTTATTGTCATTGCGGCTAGTTGGAAACAAATTTCTTACAATTTTCTCTTTTTTCTTACAGGTCTTCAGTCTGTTCCGCGTTCTCAAATAGAAGCAGCCGCCATTGATGGTGCTGGTCCCTTTAAACGATTTTGGACTGTGGTCTTCCCGCAAATTTCACCAACGACGTTTTTCCTTCTTATTGTCAATGTCAATTATGTTATGTTTGATACTTTTGGTATTATTGATAATACAACTTCTGGAGGTCCTGCGCGTGCAACGAGCATCCTTGTCTATAAAGTATATGACGATGGCTTTAAAAATCAAATAATCGGTGCATCCGCAGCACAATCAACAATATTGATGTTGATGGTTATTGTCTTAACCTTTATCCAGTTTCGCTGGATTGAGCGCCGTGTACAATATTAGGAAGTAAATTATGGTTGAAAATCGCCCTGTTTTGAAATTTCTAACCCATATTACTCTCATTGTTGGCATTATCATTATTTGCTTTCCAGTTTATGTTGCTATCATTGCATCAACCCATAGTTCAGCAGCATTCAACTCAGGAACACTTCCTCTCTTACCTGGGAAATATGCTTTGGAAAATTATAAAACAATCTTTGGTGATGGCCTTGCACAACTCGGTCTGCCCAACCTCTGGCCACTCTTAATGAATTCACTCATTATGGCGCTTGGGATTAGTATAGGAAAAATTATTATTTCACTTTTGTCTGCTTATGCAATTGTTTACATGCGTTTTCCCTTCCGAAAAACTGCTTTTGTTCTTATTTTTGTTACATTGATGCTCCCTGTCGAAGTTCGTATTCTTCCAACCTATGAGGTTGTTGCGAAATTGGGGATGGTCGACACCTATGGTGGAATGATTATTCCACTTATTGCATCTGCAACCGCTACATTTTTATTTCGCCAGTTTTTTTTGACTATTCCAGATGAACTCTTAGAGGCGGCGCGTGTTGATGGTGCTGGTCCAGTTAAATTTTTTAAGGATATTCTTCTTCCTCTTAGTAAAAGCAATATCGCTGCTTTATTTATCATTATGTTCATTTATGGATGGATACAATATCTCTGGCCTCTTATCATCACAACGGATCAAAATCATCAAACAATCCTTATTATTTTAAAGCAGCTTGTTGTCGAATCTCTTCAACATGATCCTCAATGGAATATACTCATGGCAGTATCGGTTGTTGCTATGGTTCCTCCTGTTCTTGTTGTTATCTTCATGCAGCGGCTTTTTATCAAAGGCCTTATTGAAACGGAGAAGTAATTATGGCCATAATCCAGTTATCAAATATAAAAAAACGGTATGACAACGGCATTCTGGTCATTGATGATTTAAACTTAACTGTTGCTGATAAAGAACTTCTTGTTCTTGTCGGTCCTTCAGGATGCGGAAAATCAACCTTATTGCGTATTATAGCAGGACTTGAACAAGTTACCTCAGGTGAATTATGTATTGATAACGAACGTATCAATGATCGTGAACCAGCTGATCGTGATATTGCAATGGTTTTTCAAAATTATGCTCTTTATCCCCATATGACAGTTCGTGGAAACTTAGAATATGGTCTTAAAAATCGTAAAACCCCTAAAGAAGAAATTAAAAAACGCATCGCACATGCTGCAAAACTTTTGGAGATAGAATCATTTCTGGATCGTAAACCACGACAATTATCAGGAGGACAACGTCAGCGTGTTGCAATGGGGCGTGTGATTGTACGTCAACCCCGTGTTTTTCTCTTTGATGAACCACTTTCAAATCTTGATGCAAAATTACGGGCGCAAATGTGTATTGAAATAAAAACACTACAGCGTTCATTAGGAACAACGAGCCTCTATGTTACCCATGATCAACTAGAAGCTATGACATTAGCTGATAGAATAGTCGTTTTGAATAAAGGAGCTATCGAGCAAATTGGAACACCAATGGAAATTTACGACACTCCAGCAACAACATTTGTTGCTGATTTTATTGGTTCTCCTCCTATGAATTTTCTTGATCGCCATGTCTTAGAACAACATTTAGGGCATTCATTTTCTTACGGCGAAGAAACTGATCTTTTAGCATTCAGACCTGAAATAATCTTATTGGGCGAACATCCAGATAAAGGACCTGTCTTTCACACAAAAATTGAGCTTATCAAGCCTATTGGAACAGGTTGCCATGTTTTAACGCGTTGGAATAATATCATCTTTACGATTGAAATAAAAGAACGCTTGACACACGACTATGGGCAAAAACTAAGTTTCACTGTCGCTCATCAGAATTTTCATACTTTTAACAAAAACACTGGAAAGCGCACAAATAATAAGTAAGCATTAATTGATGTGACACGACTTTCTTTTATGTTGCGTCATGATAATGTTGCGTTTCGATTTTCTCGATTACATTTACAAAATCAGATTGTAACCGATGGGATTAAAAATAAAATTTTAAAAGTTTTGGTAATGATCCATTGTCCCATGGCGCTGAGAATGTCAAAACATTTATATGAACAAAATGTGTATTTTCACGGTCTGTGAGAAGAATATTATTTTCAAACCTCAAACATAATAAAATCATTTTCATTATGAAAAAATATCAATATAAAATAACCATTTATTAACCATATTTTGCTCATTTATAATTTTTTTTCATAAAAAACAATATATTATCATATGTTTCTTGATGTAATAATTTATGTAACTTATAAAAAGTAAATGAGAGAAATGAGGGAAACAATAATTCACAGTTGAGAGGAGATGTGCTCCATATCTTAGCTTTAATCCCTAACATAAGAAGTCTATTTGATTCCCCAAAATACGACGCTGTTCTAAATATCCTTTACGAGAATAGGCACATTCTATTTTACCACTGACTATGTGATATAAAATGGTTTCAGAGCTCCTATAAGAAGCATTTGTTTTTTCTAGCAATCACATAGATTAGAGAGAAACCTATGTGCGCATGCTGCAAGTTTATTTTTTCTCATGTAAATCACTATGCAATTCTCCGCGAGGATATCCGATCAGTTGCAAAAGAAATCACTGAGAGATAGAAGACGCGCTTGTTTTAGAATTTTCATTACTTTTAATGATAAAAGCAGATGAAACACATCTGTAACATCCCATCGATTTTTCTATATTCTTGAGTTTAAAATTGCCTATAGATCATCTTCAAACAGATCTTTATGAATATGACATAAGGGATTGGTGCGAACACCTATAAGAATCAGCAGGGACAAAGACAGTTATATTGTTGTTTTGCAAAGCATTTTATAAAAGCTGGTATATTTTTTAAATATATTGCCAGTCTATTAATGGTTTTATGATATTGCTTTCTTATAAAGCACGGGCTTTTTTATTGCTTATAAATCAACCTAAACTTTATATAGCAGTATGTTTGAGACAAATATGAAGACGGTTCAGTGCTATATTCAGTTTTTATATATCAGAGTGGAATAAACTTATCTGCTTGTGTAATTTCTACAATGAGGGGACTGCTTAATTTAGGGGAATATGGAAGCATAAAGATAAAAAATAGTTCCTATCTTTAGCATCATCTTTTAATTTAGTATTGCAATTCTCAAAAACATCTGAGCTAATGTCTCTTACATAATGGAGATTACGCATTGCCGAACACATTTTTTATTACGTTCTTTGAATAGAGTTGCATCTCTCATACAAAACAGAACACCTAAACAGAAGGCTATTAGGTTGCCAATTCACGCACTTGTTTAAAAATATCTTGTAAGGTTGTTCCAACTATTTTCTCACGCAGTCGTTTATGAGTAGTATAATATAAAATCCATAGTGTATCTCCATCTTTATGCTTATAAAATGCAAGCTTGGGTCATCATCGTACTCTCTGCCAGTTTCCAACATTGCAACAATTATTGTGTTGGACTCGTCATAAGAGGTATTTCTTTCAAGTTTTTTTTATTCATACATTAATTTTACTTGCATGTTATAAATGGAGTTGGGTAGATAAAAATACTTTAAGAAAGAGACCCCAAATGCTTCTTATGAATCGTTTCAAGTGTTGAGAGTTATTGTAAAAGAAGCGTTGGAAATAGAATGATGCCGCTGACGATCTGGGCACCATGAGGCAATAAATTCACTTACTTTATCTATCTTAGCATTTATTGAGTATAAATTTCTCTTTAAAAGTAACTTTATTTCATATCAATGTTATCAATTATAGATATTGGGTATCATTAGTAACATAATCATAGACTTAGGATTTTATGAACTCTTTTTTATCTCTTTTGTAGAAGATCTTAATGTTTTGTGATGGCATCAATGATGGTATTCACATTATGTTCCATCATATCGAGATAAGTTGCTGCAGGGCCATTTTTGTTTGACAATGCATCAGAATAAAGTGTCCCACCAATTTTTAAACCTGTTTCTTTTGCAATCTGTTTTATGAGACGGGGATTAGAGATATTTTCAACGAATAGTGCAGCTGCTTTATTCGCTTTAATTTGTTTGATAAGTTTAGCAACATCGGCTGCGGTTGCTTCAGCTTCTGTTGAAGCACTTTGAGGGGCAAGGATAGTAAAACCATATTCCTCGGCAAAATAGCCAAAGGCATCATGAGATGTGATAATGATACGTTTATCTTTAGGAATAGTAGCAATTTTTGTTTTCAGGGTATCTTGTGCTATTTCAAGTTTTTTGATGTAGGTTTCGGCATTTTTTTTGTAGTTGGGGCAGGATTGTGGATCGATTTTACAGAAAGCAGCAGCGATATTCTTTACATAGATTTTGACATTGGGAATTGTTTGCCAAGCGTGTGGATCAATAACGCTGTGGTGGTGAGAGGCATTATGTTCTTGATTTTTCATTTTAAGGGAGGGAATGTTAGCGCTAACTTCGACAAGAAGTGCTTTTGTACCGCTTGCTGTAATGAGGCGATCAATGAATCCTTCTAAATGAAGTCCGTTGATGAAAATAATTTGAGCATTTCTAAGAGCTTGAGCATCATGGGGGGTAGGTTCATAAGTGTGGGTATTCGCATTGGGACCGACAAAAGTGGTCATAGAGATATGGTTATCTCCTACATTTTTTACGAGATCTGCAAGAATAGAAAAGCTCGCAACAACTTTGATTTTATTGTGTGCAGAAGCAGAAAATGGAGAAAGGGCAAGCAATAAAGCTCCAAGAAAAACAATTGTTTGAGCAAACTTAGGCACATTTTTTTCCTTAAAGTGAGGAGGTATAAAAGAGGTGGGGAAACCATGTTACAATAAAGCTACGTGGACTTATTAAGCAGGAAACAAGATAAATAAATCCTGCGGCAATGATGATAGCAGGGCCGGAGGGAAGTGAAAGATGAAAAGAAAGCAGGAGACCACATACGCTAGAAATGATTCCAAAAAGAGTGGAAAGCGCGCAAATAGGGCCTAGCCGTGAAAACCAAAAACGGGCTGTAATAGCTGGAATCATCATAATGCCAACGGAAAGTAATGTTCCTAGTGACTGAAAGCCTCCAACCAGATTCAACACCACAAGTCCAAGCAATGAAATATGAATATATTTACTCAATGGAGAGAGTGATTTAAAAAAGAGGGGGTCAAAGCTTTCTAAAACGAGTGCACGCCAAAAAATATAAAGACTGCATAGTGTAATCAGCATTATAGTAGTAATTAACCAGAGGGCTTGTGCATCAAGTGCAAGAACCGATCCGAATAAGAGATGAAGCAGCTCAATTGTTGAATCTTTTAGTGAGATAATAATGACACCTGCCGCGAGTGCAATAAGATAAAAAACAGTCATGGATGCATCTTCTTTCTGAAAGCTATTTCGTGAAATCAAAATGGTTGCTAAAGCCACGATAATACCAGCGAAGATGCCACCAAGTGTCATAGATATGAGGGAAAAGCCACAAATCAGAAAAGCAGTTGCAACACCAGGAAGAATGGCATGAGAGATAGCATCTCCTGTCAAGCTCATTCCACGGAGCATCAAAAATACACCAACAGGACAAGCGCTAATAGACAGAAAAATAGAACCGATAAGGGCGTTTTGCATAAATTGGAAATCAACAAAGGGGGCAAGAAAAAATGCATACACGTCTTATAACCTAAGAAAGAGAGGATCATTGATGGGAAGATTTTGTTTTTGTGCGCTAATAGGGAAAGAATTGGATGTGAGAAGTGGCATAACGTGATGAATGGTGTTGTTTAAAAACTGTGTTGTTTCTCCATAAAAGGCGTTTTGTTGATCAATTTGAATCATTTGGGGGAAAAATTCTTGCACGATGAGAGGGTTATGGAGTGCGGTGAGAACTGTGCGTCCTTGCTGTTGCCAGTATGTGATCAGTGCAAGAAGGTCTTTTTGGGTATTATTATCTACACCATTGAAAGGTTCATCAAGTAAAATAATATTGGCATCTTGCACAATAACACGTGCAAAAAGAGCACGTTGTAATTGCCCACCTGATAATGTTTCAAGCGAACGGGGTGCGAGTTCTGTAAGTCCAACCATTTCAAGCGCATTTTGAACTTTAGAATCATAAGGGCGCTGGTTTTTCCATAATCCACAAAAAGACCACAGTCCTGTTTTTACAAGCGTTTTTACATCAATTGGAAATGTTTTATCTATATCACATTGCTGAGCAAGATAAGCAATGCGGCTTTTTTTTGGTTTTGTAATTTTTCCCTTAAGAGGCTTAAGCAATCCGGCGATGGCTTTTAGCAATGTTGATTTTCCTGCGCCATTATCACCTGTTATTGCGACCAATGAACCAGCTTTTAACTTTGCTGAAAAGTTCTTTATTGCTACCCTATTCCCATAGCCTAATGTTGTCTTATTGAAGTGCAGATCCATATTCTTTACCATCGTTGCTTATTAGTTTGGAAACTATGTAATAATATAACGTTTGTCAATAAAATGTTATATTATTACATAGTTTTGAGGACTGAAAATTTTAGTGGGAAGATCGTGGAAAATTAAAAATAATAATTGAATTCACCTTGACGAAAGAGAGAGAGTATATACTATATATAGTATCAAAATGATTGGTGATTCTAAATAAGCACAAGAGAGGGTGTTAGTGTGTTTCGTTTGGTATCTAAGTTATTTCCATTATTGTAAAGAGTTTATTGACCAAGGGCATAGCAGTATTTTTACTGAAGGATCTCTTTTGGAAGGATTTCCTTTCGTTTTTGTAATCGATTCTTGCCGTAAAAGAGCAAATAGAGCTCTTGAAAAACGGTAGTTTAGAACGTAAGTTTTTTAGACAGCAGGAGGGAATTGTTTGCCAAGCAAAAGATTGTTTTATAACTAGGGGGCGGTGCCATTTAAGTTGTAGAATAATCGCTTATTCTCATCATAGTCTTTGACGTTATTTGATGAGGAATTTTGTTATGTTCGGGAAGTTGCGTACTATTGAAAATAACCACATGTTTTGCGTACAATTTCTGTTTTTTGTTATTCTTGAGTACCTATAAAATTATTAGATTAACCTTGTAGGGTTGATTGTTTGGAATTGTGAAAGTTGAAGAAAATGTCGATCACTATTTATAGTAAACCATCTTGTGTCCAATGTGATGCTACACGCCGCGCTTTTGATGCAAAAGGCATTCATTATCGTGTTGTTGATATTTCTTGTGATGAACAAGCATACAGTTTTGTTCAATCACTGGGGTATCGTCAGGTTCCTGTCGTTGTTTGTGGTGAAAATCATTGGTCTGGTTTTAGACCAGATATGATTAGTGGTCTTTGTGCTTAATGGGGCTTATTGTTTATTATTCGAGTGCAACGGGTAATACAGAACATTTTGTCTCGCAGCTTGGTCAACAACTCTTCAAAATTGATAAAAGAAAGCCTTCTGCATTGGTTGGTAAACCTTATGTGCTGGTCGTTCCTACATATGCAGATGGTGAAGGAAGAGGGGCAGTGCCGAAAGCCGTTATCCATTTTCTTAATGAAGTTGAGAACCGAAAATTAATTCGTGGTGTCATTGGCGGTGGGAATCGTAATTTTGGTTGCTATTATAATTTAGCAAGTAAAATCATTGCTGAAAAATGTTGTGTACCTTGCCTTTATCGTTTTGAGCTGCGTGGAACTGATGAAGACGTTATTTATGTAAAAAAGGGATTGGAAAGATTTTGGAAACAATTGGTATAGGACAATCGCAGAAATCGGATCAGATTACTGATTATCATGCGCTGAATGCAATGCTTAATCTTTATGATGAAAATGGTCATATTCAATTTGATATGGATCGGCTTGCCGCACGGCAGTATTTCCTTCAGCATGTTAATCAAAATACAGTTTTTTTTCATAACCTGAAGGAAAAAATAGATTACTTAATAGAAGAAGGTTATTATGAAAAAGCTTTATTTGAGCTTTATGATTTTTCTTTTATAAAAAAACTTTTTAAACGTGCTTATGCATTTAAGTTTCGTTTTCCTACCTTTTTAGGCGCATTTAAGTATTATACCAGCTATACGTTAAAGACTTTTGATGGGAAACGTTATCTTGAACGTTATGAAGATCGTGTCTGTCTTGTAGCTTTATATTTGGCACAAGGGAATAAAGCTCTTGCTGAAAATTTTGTGGATGAAATTATTACAGGACGTTTTCAACCGGCAACCCCGACATTTTTAAATGCTGGGAAAAAACAACGTGGTGAATTGGTTTCGTGTTTTTTGCTACGTGTTGAAGATAATATGGAATCGATAGGTCGTGCGGTTAATTCGGCTTTGCAGCTTTCAAAACGTGGTGGAGGTGTGGCGCTTTGTTTAACCAATTTGCGGGAAGCTGGGGCACCAATTAAGCAAATAGAAAATCAGTCCTCAGGTGTCTTACCGGTGATGAAACTCTTAGAAGATTCTTTTTCTTACGCCAATCAGCTTGGGGCACGGCAGGGGGCGGGGGCTGTTTATTTGCATGCCCATCATTTAGATATTATGAAGTTTTTGGATACAAAGCGTGAAAATGCTGATGAAAAAGTTAGAATCAAAACGCTTTCTCTTGGTGTCGTTATTCCTGATATTACTTTTGAGCTTGCACGGAATAATGAGGATATGTATCTCTTCTCGTCTTATGATATCGAGCGTGTGACAGGTAAGCCCTTTAGCGATATTTCTTTAACGGAGCATTATCGTTCTTTTGTTGATAATGCAAAGATTCGTAAAAAGAAAATAAGTGCACGCGTTTTTTTCCAGACATTAGCGGAAATTCAATTTGAGTCGGGTTATCCCTATATTTTATTTGAGGATACTGCTAATGGATCGAATCCGATAGCTGGGCGCATAAGTATGAGCAATTTATGTTCAGAAATTTTGCAGGTGAGTGAGGCGAGTGAACTGGAGACAGATTTAACTTATCGCACGATTGGAAGTGATATATCCTGTAATCTTGGATCCATGAATATTGCCAAAGCAATGGAAAGTCCTGATTTCGGACAGACCGTGGAATCTGCTGTTCGTGCTCTTACTGCGGTTTCAGATATGAGCAATATTTCCTGTGTGCCTTCCATTGCGAAAGGCAATGCTGAAAGTCATGCGATTGGTTTGGGACAAATGAATTTGCATGGGTTTCTAGCACGTGAGCAGATCTATTATGGGTCTCCAGAAGCGATAGATTTTACCAATATCTATTTTTATATTGTGACATACCATGCAATACGTGCTTCCAATTTAATTGCACGTGAACGTCAAGAAATGTTTGCAGGATTTGAAAAATCAGCTTATGCAGATGGACGTTTTTTCGACAAATATATTGAAAAAGAATGGAAACCACAATTTGCGCTTGTGCAAGAGCTTTTTGCACGGAACAATATTGTTATCCCAGATCAAAAGGATTGGCAGGAACTCAAAAAATTAGTTATTGAGTATGGGCTTTATAACCGCAATTTGCAGGCAGTTCCACCTACGGGATCTATTTCCTATATTAATCATGCTACTTCTTCTATTCATCCAATTGCTTCAAAAATTGAAATTCGCAAAGAGGGAAAAATTGGGCGGGTTTATTATCCGGCTCCTTATATGGATAATACGAATTTGAATTTTTACCAAGATGCTTATGAGATTGGTCCTGAAAAAATTATAGATACCTATGCTGCTGCAACACAGCATGTTGATCAAGGTCTTTCATTAACATTATTTTTTCCTGATACCGCTACCACACGTGATATTAACCGCGCACAAATTTATGCCTGGAAAAAGGGTATAAAGAGTATTTACTATGTACGATTACGGCAAGTAGCATTAAGTGGAACAGAAGTTGATGGCTGTGTTTCGTGTAGTTTATAGGAGATCATCATATGACAAAGATTACAACCAAAAATCCTGTTGTGTGCGCTGTTAATTGGAATAGATTACATGATGAGAAAGATCTTGAAGTATGGAACCGCTTAACTGGAAACTTTTGGTTACCTGAGAAGGTTCCACTTTCCAATGATATTCCTTCATGGTCAAGCTTAACGGATGAGGAACGTAAACTCACAATTCGTGTTTTTACAGGATTAACGCTTCTAGATACAATTCAAAACACTGTAGGAGCCATTTCGCTTCTGGCTGATGCGATAACAGAGCATGAGGAGGCAGTTTTGACGAATATTGCCTTCATGGAAGCGGTTCATGCGCGTTCTTATTCCTCTATTTTTTCAACCCTTTGTTCGACGGTAGAAGTTGATGATGCGTTTAGATGGTCAGAAGAAAATATTCATTTGCAGAAAAAGGCTAGATTAGTACTTGAGCGTTATGAAGCAAATGATCCACTTAAGAAAAAAATTGCTTCGACTTTACTGGAAAGCTTTTTATTTTATTCTGGTTTTTATTTGCCCATGTATTGGGCCAGTCGCGCTAAGTTGACCAATACAGCAGATCTCATTCGATTAATCATTCGTGATGAAGCAGTCCATGGTTATTATATAGGTTATAAATTCCAATTGGGCTTTGCAAAGCTTGATGAAGCCAAAAGACAAGAAATTAAAGATTTTGCTTTTAACCTGCTCTTTGACCTTTATAACATCGAATGCAAATATACTGAAGATCTTTATGATGCGCTTGGATTGACAGAAGATGTTAAAATTTTTCTTCATTATAATGCTAACAAGGCTTTAATGAATTTAGGTTTTGAAGCTCTTTTCCCCCCTGAGGTTTGTCGTGTTAATCCCGCTATTTTGGCAGCTTTATCACCAAACTCTGACGAAAATCATGACTTTTTTTCAGGGGCAGGTTCTTCTTATGTCATCGGCAAGGCGGTTGCTACCACGGATGATGATTGGGAATTTTAATGTTTGCATGCAAATAGAAGTGCGCGGGGTATTCCACTCAGATCTTTGCGCATTTCTAAACATTGAAAACCATTTTTTTCAAACAAATTACAGACTTCATTTTCTTGAGAGAAACCAATTTCAACAGCGACATAGCCATTTTCTTTTAAGTAGTTGGCTGCTTCATGGGCGAGTTTTCGATAAAAATCAAGTCCATCTTCCCCTCCTATCAGAGCGCGCAATGGGTCATGTAAGCGCACTTCTTTTGCAAGTTTTTTGATGTCTTTTGCGGGAATATAAGGTGGATTGGAAACAATGAAATCAAAGGGACCTGTGACAGAATCAAACCAATCGCTAAGAAGAGGTGTGAAGCGATGTATTACTTCAGCATTTTTTGCATTTTTTTTTGCTGTTTTAAGGGCATCTTCAGAAATATCGACCGCCACCGCATAGGATTGGGGAATTTGTTTAAGGAGTGCAATGGCAATGGCACCACTTCCTGTCCCCATATCAAGGAATGTTGTTTTTCTCGAATTTTCGACCTGTTTTTTGAGAAAAGGAAGAACAAGATCGATGAGTGTTTCTGTATCCTGACGGGGTTCTAACGTCTCTTGAGACAATGTAAAAGATATACCATAAAATTCTCTCATCTCTATAATACGGTAGACGGGTTCGCCTGCAATACGCCGTTGTACAGCCTGTTCTATTTGTATAATATGCTCAGAAGACAGATGCATATCTGGTTTAGAAATTCGTTCAGCAGCATTTATTCCTGTTATCCATTCAACGAGTATTTTCGCATCGAGATCGGCTTCCAAAATTCCTTTCGTACGCAATTTTTCTCGCGTTTGTTGGATGACATTCTTGAAAGAATATTTGCTCAATTATTATCTATTTCCATCAGCTGTGTTGTTTGATAATCTGAGATGAGTGCATGAAGAAGCTCATCAAGATCTCCCTCTAGAATGCGATCAAGCTTATACAAGGTTAGATTAATACGGTGATCCGTGACGCGTCCTTGTGGAAAATTATAGGTACGAATACGTTCTGAACGATCGCCAGAACCAACTTGGCTTTTACGAGAAGCTGAACGTTCACTTTCCGCTTTTTGTCGTTCGATATCGAATAAGCGTGCCCGTAAAATTTGAAGGGCTCGCGCTCGGTTTTGATGTTGTGATTTTTCTGCTTGTACGACCATAATTCCTGTTGGAATATGCGTGATACGAACAGCTGAATCTGTTGTATTAACATGCTGTCCTCCTGCTCCAGATGCACGCATTGTGTCAATACGAATATCCTCAGGACGAATATTAATATCGATTTCTTCAGCCTCTGGAAGCACAGCAACGGTAGCAGCAGATGTATGGATACGTCCACCTGTCTCTGTTTCAGGGATGCGTTGCACACGATGAACCCCTGATTCATATTTCAATTTAGAAAAGACACCTTTTCCTGAGATGGTAGCAATAATCTCTTTATATCCGCCAACTTCCCCCTCACTGAGTGAAATAACTTCTACTTTCCAATGGTGAGCATGGGCATAACGTTCATACATGCGGAAAAGATCTCCGGAAAAAAGGGCTGCTTCTGATCCACCCGTTCCTGCTCGAATTTCAACAATAGCGTTTTTTTCATCAGCAACATCTTTAGGCAAAAGCAAAATCTGGAGTTCTTTTTCAAATTGCTCTACTTTTTTATATAACGATGGTAGCTCTTCTTGGGCAAGATTACGCATCTCTATATCTGTTTGTTTATCGTTGATAATCGTTTCTAATTCTGTAATCTCTCTGTAAAGAGCATTTAATGCGCGTATAGAGGCAATAACAGGTTGTAGTTCTGCATATTCAGAAGCTAATTTGACATATGTTTCAGCATTTGGATTAGTCGTCATTTGGCTTTCAATTATTTCAAAGCGCTTTTCAAGCTGTTTTATGCGATCTTGTGGCAAAGAAACCATGATAATATTAGCCTAATTTTTCATAATACAATTTTTATAATATTTTATTGCAATGTTTTTTTGTTACAACACTGGCAATGAATTACCGTACAGCATCATACAAAAAGGGGTAATAAAGCAGAAAAGCTTTTTTGCCAATGAAAACTATTCTATTTTCAAGGTAAATTTTTATAAAATTCGACTTGTCTGAGATATCTTCATCTCATGGTATATAACCATCTCTTTAAGAGTTTTTTTTCCCGTAAAGTTCAAGACGATGATGAATAATATCGTAGCCAAGGGATTTTGCAATTTCCTCTTGCAATTTTTCAATAACATCCGAATGAAACTCGATAACTTGTCCTGTTTCTATATCAATGAGATGATCATGATGTTGCCCATTTGCTTGCTCAAAACGAGATGGACCACCGCTAAAGCTATGGCGATGAATTGTTCCATTTCCTTCTAATATTTTCATGGTTCGATAAACAGTTGAGAGTGAAATATTCGAATCTATTTTGTTTGCACGCTGAAAAATTTCAAATGCATTGGGATGATCATTTGTATCAGTCAAAATATCAAGAATAACTCGTCGTTGACGTGTTACTCTTAAACCAGCTGTGCGCAATTCTTGCTCATAATTTCGCTTTTTATTCATTTTCATAGTTTGCTTTTCAAACAAAGGCTCCATGACAGTGTTTGTATTTTTTCTCTGAACCGCAAGGACAACGCTCATTACGTCCAACTTTTCCCCATGTGGTTATATCGTTAGGGTCACGATCTTGTGGATTAACAAATCTATTTTCTTGTGATCGTGCCCATAAGGTGGGAGCATTTTCTTGACTTTGATCATTAAAGACAGAAGAATCAGAACTAGTTTGCTCAGGCATAGTCGGTTCGGTAGGTTGTTGAATAATTTCAAAGCGCATAAGTTTAGAAGTGACAATTCGGCGCAAATCTTTCAACATACTTTGAAAGAGTTCAAAAGATTCTGTTTTATACTCATTGAGTGGATCTCGCTGCGCATAACCACGAAAACCAACAACAGAACGCAAATGGTCTAAACTCACCAGATGTTCACGCCATAACGTGTCAATAGTTTCGAGCAACACTGCTTTGTGAAAATAAGCCATAACCTCTGGAGAGTAGCGTTCAATGCACTCATTTTCAAGTTTTGTAACAGCATCCAAGATACGCTCTAAAATTTGTTCTTCGGCAATTCCATCTTCTTTTGCCCATTCTTCCACAGGAAGCTCAAGATTAAAGAGTTGTTGAAGCTCTTCTTCGAGAGCTTTTACATCCCATTTTTCAGAATATGTCCCAGAAGGAATATAAGTCTCTACAAGATCTTCCACGACTTCATTGCGCATTTCATGAATCATTTCTGATAAATCATCTGCGTTCATGACCTCCATACGCTGTTCAAAAATAACCTTGCGTTGATCATTCATGACATCATCATATTTTAGCAGATTTTTACGAATTTCAAAGTTCCGTGCTTCGACCTTTTTTTGTGCTTTTTCAAGGGCTTTATTAATCCACGGATGGATAATAGCTTCATTTTCTTTCAATCCAAGTTTTTGCAGCATGCTATCCATACGGTCGGAGCCGAAGATACGCATAAGATCATCTTGAAGAGAAAGAAAGAATTTTGAGCGACCAGGATCGCCTTGGCGACCAGAACGCCCACGAAGCTGGTTATCAATACGACGGCTTTCATGACGTTCAGTTGCGATAACGTAAAGTCCCCCAGCCGCTAAAGCTTTTTCTTTAAGTTGTTTGACATCTTTTTTGATTTCTTCAATTTTAGCCGTCCGCTCTGGTCCATCAGTGGTATCCTGTAATTCTTGTCGGATGCGCATTTCAACATTACCACCAAGCTGTATATCCGTACCGCGTCCTGCCATGTTGGTTGCGATGGTGAGAGCTCCAGGAACGCCTGCTTGCGCAATGATGTATGCTTCTTGCTCGTGATAGCGAGCATTTAAGACTCTAAAATCGGTAATGCCCTCTTTTCGCAAACGCTCTGCCAATTGTTCTGACTTTTCAATAGAGGTTGTTCCAACAAGAATAGGCTGTTTTTTTTCGTGTGCTTGACGGATATCACGCACAATTGCCCGATATTTCTCTTCTGCTGTTCGGTAAATTTCATCATCTTCGTCAAGACGTTGTACTGGTAAATTGGTAGGAACTTCGACAACGTCAAGACCATAAATATTTCTGAATTCTTCGGCCTCTGTTGTTGCAGTTCCAGTCATTCCAGATAATTTCCTATACATACGGAAATAATTTTGGAAAGTAATGGAAGCAAGTGTCTGATTTTCTGGTTGAATAGCAACATGCTCTTTAGCTTCTAACGCTTGATGAAGTCCTTCAGAATAACGCCGTCCAGGCATCATTCGGCCTGTAAATTCGTCAATGATAACAATTTCATCATTGCGAACAATGTAATCTTTGTCGCGAACGAACAGTTTATGGGCTTTTAGAGCATTATTAACATGATGAACGATAGCGACGTTTTCTATGTCATAAAGACTTTCACCTTTAAGATGTCCAGCTTGTTCGAGCATTTTTTCAATTTTTTCAGTACCAACTTCGGTAAAGGTCGTTGTTTTTTGTTTTTCATCTATTTCATAGTCTTCTGGAATTAAGGTAGGAATAAATGTATCAATAAGGTTATAAAAGTCAGTACGATCTTCTAGAGGACCAGAAATAATAAGGGGCGTACGCGCTTCATCAATGAGGATAGAATCCACTTCATCGACAATTGCGTAATGATGTCCTCGTTGAACCATTTGACTATGATCGAAAGCCATATTATCACGCAAATAATCAAAACCTAGTTCATTATTTGTCGCATAGGTGATATCACATGCATAGGCTGCTCTGCGGGCATCGCTATCAAGATCATGAAGAATCACACCCGTTGTAAGCCCTAGAAAACTAAAAATTTTTCCCATTGTTTCAGCATCACGACTGGCGAGATAATCGTTTACTGTCACAACATGAACGCCTTTACCTTCCAATGCATTGAGATAAATTGGTAGAGTTGCCATTAATGTTTTACCTTCACCAGTACGCATTTCAGCTATGCCACAGTCGTGAAGGACCATTCCACCAATAAGTTGTACGTCAAAAGGACGCATGTCATAAACACGTTTTGCAGCTTCACGAACAATTGCGAAAGCTTCTGGTAAGAGCAAATCAACACTTTCACCTTCACTAAGACGTTTACGAAAGGCATCTGTTTTTTGGCAAAGCTGCTCATCACTTAATTTTACGAATTGTTCTTCCAAAGCATTAATTTGTGCAACTTTTTGGCGGAGTGCTTTGAGACGTCGCTCATGAGCTGAACCAAAAAACTTACGGGCAAAAACACCTAAACTGACCATCTCTGGCCCTTTCTTTTAATTGTTGTCACTCTTGTTGGGTAATTCATACGCTCTCCCCATACTCTACATTTTCTTCAAGTTATCTAATATCATTAGAGATATCATGAAATGCAGATGGTACCATTATACTTGCTAGTGTGCAATTTTTTCACGTTAATTGTAAAGTAGAGATAAGAGGCTAAGCGCCTTATGTCAACTTTAGGTATGCTATTTAACTGGTACAATACAAAGTAATTTAAGATACAATACGTCATTTTTTTCTATTATTATGTTTTTCATCTGCATTAGATAGGATTGGAGAGACTGAGATAAAAGGACAATTTATGCTTTTTTAAAATAAATTACTAATTTATTTCTCTATGTTTAAAGATTAAAGTGTTATGGTAAAGAAAATTGGAATCTTGAACCTGCCTTCATTTTTAAGGAGTATATTTATGAAATTTAACTTTATTACGCTTTTTTTAGCATCAACTTTATTGGCAAGTACAAGTTTAGGGGTGAGAGCCCAAGAAGGTTTGAATTCATCGTCGAATGATTTAAAGACTTTGGAGAAAGCTTCTGAAAAAGTCGTTTCTCCTTCTCATGTTATGGCGGTCATTGATGGAAAAAATATTACAGCAGGCCAATTGGATGATTTAGCGCTTGAAATAAATCCTAATTTAGCACGTTTTCCTGATGAACAACGCCGTATGATGGTTCTAAAAGCTTATTTAGATATGCAGGCACTTGCAAAAGCAGCAAGAAGCAAAGGTCTTGATAAGACAGAAGCTTACGATAAGCGTATGGCAGTCATGCGTGACAATGTTCTTCAACAGCTTTATTTTAAACAGGCAATTGTTGACAAAATATCGGATACTGATTTGGAAGCTCTTTATAAGCAAGAAGTTGCTGCTTTACCTAAAGAGGATGAGGTTAAAGCGCGTCATATTTTGGTCAAAACGAGAAAAGAAGCAGAAGCTATCATTAAGCATTTAAATAAAGGCGAAAATTTTGAAGAGATTGCAAAGAAAAGTTCAACAGATGGTTCTGCTGCCGTTGGGGGTGATCTTGGTTATTTTAGCCATGGTCAAATGGTCAAGCCTTTTGAAGATGCAGCATTTGGTTTGAAAATTGGCGAATACACTAAACAACCCGTTGAAAGTCCTTTTGGTTGGCATATTATTAAATTAGAAGATCGTCGTGTAAAACAACCGCCTGCATTTGATGATGTTAAAGAGATGTTGCGTACACAGCTTATAAAAAAGCGCTATCAAGAACTGATTGTTGATTTGCGTAGCAAGATAGATGTGAAATATCCTGATCCTAATGTTGCAAAAATCATGGAGTCACTTCATCAAAATGGAACGCTACTTCCCGATGAGACATCCGATGAAGAAGATACGGAATAGCTAAGAAAAATAAGTGGATAGCCTCTTTAATAGATAATTTGCTAGGTTAGTTTTGTTCAAAAAGCCTAGCAGTTTTCTATGAGAGGTTATTAATCTGCAATCATTTCATTTGTTTTTATAGAAAGCATATTGTGGTTTTAAAAAATTCTCCTTTGATGCCTCAAAAGATCCAGAAGCTTTCTCCTTTATCTGGTGTACGGATAGCGACAGCTGAAGCTGGGATTAAATACAAAGATCGTACAGATCTTCTTTTCATCATATTCGATAAGCCAGTGAGTGTGGCCGGTGTTTTTACTCGTTCCAAATGTCCATCTGCTCCTGTAGAGCATTGTCGTGCATCGCTTCCTCATGGGGTTGCGAGGGGGGTTGTTGTGAATTCTGGAAATGCAAATGCTTTTACAGGAAGCAAAGGAAAGCACACAACCAATGCAATCATTTGTGCAGCAGCGAACGCTTTAAAGGTTAGAGAAGATGAAATTTTTATAGCTTCTACGGGTGTTATTGGTGAGCCAATGGATGCATCGGGTATTGTCAATCTTTTACCAAGTATGGCAGAGACGGCAGAAGAGGAAAATTGGTTGGAAGCTGCAAAAGCTATAATGACAACGGACACATTTCCAAAACTTGCGACGCGCACTTTTGATTGTGGGGGAGAGCGTGTTACCATTAATGGAATTGCAAAAGGTGCTGGTATGATTGCACCCGATATGGCGACAATGCTGTCATTTGTGGTTAGTGATGCTACTATTTCTTCGGATGCACTCCAATCCATGTTATCAGAGGCAGTTGAGGGGTCTTTCAATTCAATTACTGTTGATAGCGATACCTCAACTTCAGATACGCTTATGTTGTTTGCGACAGGAAAAGAACATTTTCCATGTCTTACAAGTAAATCTGATCCGCGTTATGGGGTTTTTATGAAACAATTGAGTGCACTTCTGCATGAACTTGCACTACAAATTGTTTGTGATGGTGAAGGTGCTCGTCATTTAATTGAGGTTAATGTGATGGGCGCTACAACACACAATGCAGCGAAAACGATTGCTTTATCAATTGCAAATTCACCGCTTGTAAAAACAGCTATTGCTGGTGAAGATGCGAATTGGGGGCGGGTCGTTATGGCAGTTGGGAAGGCCGGTGTTGAAGTCGATCGTGATCTATTGACGATTTGGTTTGGTGAGCATCGTGTGGCTGTAAGTGGCGTACGAGATCCTGAGTATTGTGAAGAGGCAATAGGTACTTATATGCAAGGTAAACATATCACAATTCGTGTTGATATCGGTTTGGGTAAGAGCACGGCAACGGTTTGGTCTTGCGATTTAACAAAAGAGTACGTTATGATCAATAGCGATTACAGGAGTTAATGGATGCACTTTCTATATTTAACAGCTTATTATTTTTTAAAGAGAAAATGGGGTATGTGAGCTCTTTTAGGAGCAGAGGGGATATGATAGAAAAGACAGTTATTTTTATGTTCCCTATTGGGGAGTGATATGTGTATAAAAAGTTCCATTCTTCTTGTTGTTGCATGCGCATTGTTCGATCAGAATAATCGTGTTTTGCTTACACAGCGTCCTGAAGGAAAATCACTGGCTGGTTTATGGGAGTTTCCTGGTGGCAAGGTTGAGCAAGGTGAAACTCCGGAAGAATCATTGATTCGTGAACTAGAGGAAGAGCTTGGTATTTATGTTCAGGCAAATAATTTATACCCTTTAACGTTTGCGAGCCATAGCTATACAACATTTCATCTCTTGATGCCGTTGTATCTTTGTTATCATTATGAGGGGGGGGCGCAAGGACGAGAAGGGCAAAATTTAGAATGGGTTTTTATTAATGATCTTGATAAATATCCTATGCCTGATGCTGATAAACCATTGGTTCATGTATTGAAAAATCATCTTCTTTAATGTGTTATAAGAAGGAAATATTGTTTGAATATAATTCAATATATTGATTTAAAATGATAATTTATAATTTTTATGTTGAATGGGAAAGCCTAAAGTCGTAATTTTTTTCATTTCAAATCTGTTTTATGTTAAATTAACCAAAACCATTCTTTTGCACGTTCCTAAGCGGGGAGAGTTATGTGGATAAAAATTATTTAAGAAAGAAATAAAATACGTGCTGAAAGAACACTTTCCAATAATCAAGAGTTGTCGCAACATTGAGAATTGGCAAAGTGTGTAATGATGTCTTTTCACGCGTATCATTGTGAGATGGGTTTGGATGCACTGAGAGATATCAGGAGTATTTATTTTGTTGAGATATCGATAATAGAAAAAATTTCAAAAAATTCTTAAAAAAACGCTTTGTGTTTGTTGTTAGAGATTGTTTTACTTGATCAAAGGCTTAATCATCATTGTAATACATGATTATATAATAACATATTGTTTTCATAATCATAAATTTTCTTTTATTTTTCTTGATGGTATACGATTTGTCAATCAAAAAAATGTTCAATAACGTGCGAATGAAAGAGTGGTATGTAATTTAAACAACAATTTTAAAACAAATAAAACATACGGTTAATGAATTATTAAATATAAAAGAAAAACATGAACCGGAGGCTTCTTAGGGAATTATGTATTATACATTCTATGGTATGAGAGATGAAGAAAAAAGCTACCTAAGTAAGTATATAAATGAGAAATATATTATTTTTTATATTAAAAAAATATAAAACTGAATGGAAAAGAAATGATAAAGCTGCGTAATAATTTCTATTTCTATTTTTTTGAAAAGAATACGCTTATTTCTTTATTGGTTTGTAATAAAGGTATTTGAAACAGTGAAATATGATAATATCAAGAATTCTGATTCAAATTATGTAATACGATTTATGATTGCTATATGATATTTTAGAATGTTATTCAGTAAGCCGGTTGAAGAGTTTTCTCAGTATTTAAAGGTAGGCGAATATTAATAAAGATTTCTAAATGAATATGAACTTTACGAGAAAAGATCAAAAAATGTCGCTTTTGATTGAGAGAAGTACGTTCTTTACGTAATATAGAATGGCATTGTGTTGCGTATTCATGAGCTTATTTAAAAGAGGCATTTCGAAACGCTCCAAAGTCCATTTCGTGCCGGTACTAGTGAACAGTATAACGTTAGAGCCTCCATGGAAATAATGTAAAATCTATTGAGAGCCCTGTCTTTACGCTTATGAAGGAGTAAGCTGATCCCAATGTTATTACGATAGTTCTTGGCATTTGAGAGCATTCAGATGGGATATTTTTTCTTTTCGTAATCATTTTACTTATACATCAATTCGTTTGTGATGAACAAGCAAGAAAATTTGATTGCTTCAATATGAAAAACAGATTTGAAATGAGAGAATTTTAAGATATTTAGAATGCTTGACACAGAATGAATAATGGATAATTATCCTTATAAATCAATTTATTATATAACAAAAATATTCAATTAATTATTTTTTATAGGAGGCATGTATTAAGTTTCTTGAATTGGACGGCGTTTTGCGATGGGATATTGATTTTTTTTAGCGATACGGGTAATTGCTTCTTCTAAGGGCTCGATCATAACGTCCATAGAAAAACCATTTGCGTGAATAATATTTGCGTGATCAACCATAATAGCAACATGATCTTTCCAAAAAATTAAATCGCCTCGTTGAAGTTTATCAGTATCTGTAAGAGGACTGCCTATAGTTTCTTGCTGCA
Source organism: Bartonella sp. AU18XJBT (assembly GCF_028618595.1). Taxonomy (GTDB): domain Bacteria; phylum Pseudomonadota; class Alphaproteobacteria; order Rhizobiales; family Rhizobiaceae; genus Bartonella. The sequence continues at coordinate 64,722 of NZ_JAQITE010000002.1, forward strand.
TATCTGTGTCACGTAAAACTATTTGATCGGTCATCATCATAGAGAGCTGAATGAGTCCCGAACAATCAATTCCAAAACCGCTGACACCACCCCAAAGATAAGGTGTACGGATAAAGGTTTCTGCAACTGTGACATAATCTTCATATACACGTCCAATGGGGCTGAGATGGCTCGTAATAATTGCTGTTCCATTTTCAAGAATAGAATACATTGTGTCACGGACTTCAATTTCATCAACAACACTGACTTTGCTTCCCATAGATAACGGAGACACTATTGGTCCACGTAAGTCGGCGTGTAAATATTTAAATGTACGTGGTACTGAAACTACATGCGTTTGTTTTACAGTTGATGTACAAAGGGCTGTTGTATCAATATAACCAACATAACCATCTTTGAGTGATTGCCCCCACGACATCGTTTCGCCTTCTTCAAAAATGAGAAGTTCTTCTCCCAATAAGCATTCTGTTTGTCTTTCACTTTTTTTGCTACTTTCTTTAAAAAGTCCAGCAACCGCTGTATTAACACGTCTTTTTTCACCTTGAACAAAGCGCTGAGCTGTAACTTCTGTTTCAAGGCGTTGGTCCGCTAGATCATCTCTGAATGCGTAAAGCCTTGGATCTTTAGAGATCATCTTTTTTCTTTTCATTTTGTTACTTCTTACCTTTTAACCAAACTTATGAAAATTGTATTAGTAAGGTTTTTATTATCAAATAAAACTAAGAACACCGTTTAAGACGATAGCAATTGTTCTTTAAGCTGCAAAATTGTTTATCTTTGTGGATATTGTGTGTCAAACTTCATTTTTAAAAATATTATAAAGGGCACGAATAGTTTGTGCTGATCCACCAATAGGATATCCTGGTTTTTCTTTTGGAACCCATCCATAAAGGTCAAAATGTGCAAAATGTTCAGCTTTTTCAACAAAAGAATTAAGAAATAAAGCAGCCGTTATAGAGCCAGCAAAGCTATTTCCAGTTACATTGTTAAGATCAGCAATTGGTGATGATAACATCTCTTGATAAGGTTTCCAAAGGGGCATTTGCCAAAGAGGATCAAAAACAGTGTGAGCAGATTCAGAAATTTTTTGTGCCCATATTGAATCATTACAATAAAATGCGGGAAGATCTGGTCCTAATGCTATACGCGCTGCCCCTGTTAAAGTAGCCATACAAAGCATGAATTGTGGACTTTCTTCATCACCATAGGCGAGTGCATCGGCAAGGACAAGTCGCCCTTCAGCATCTGTATTACCTACTTCAACACTTAAGCCTTTACGACTTTTGAGAATATCACCTGGTCGGTAAGCATTGGCAGAAATTGCATTTTCTACAGCTGGAATCAAAACACGTAGACGGAAAGGCAATTTGGCATCCATGATAAGCTTAGCCAATCCCAAAACGTTTGCTCCACCCCCCATGTCTTTTTTCATAAGCAACATGTTATTGGCTGATTTAATATTGAGCCCTCCCGTATCAAAAGTTACCCCTTTGCCCACCAATGTTATTTTAGGATGATGTTCTTGCCCCCAATATAATTCAATCAGTCGTGGTGAAGTACTGCCTGCTCGTCCTACGGCATGAATCATTGGAAAGTTATGGGTTAAGAGATCATCTCCACAAATACTTTGGACATGAGCACCATAAGTTTTTCCTAGTTTTCGTGCTTCTTTTTCGAGAGCATCAGGGGTCATATCATTGGCTGGAATATTGATGAGATCACGGACGAAAAAGACAGCTTCATAAATTCGTTGGAGTTCATTAAGATCAATGGCCTCATTGACATGGAAGGATAATGATTTGAAAGAAGAATTTTGACGATAGCGATTAAATTGATAACTACCGAATGCTAATCCAAGATAGGCATTTATTTCATCAGAGGTTGTACCTTCTAAATGCCATTGACCAGCAGGAAGTTTTTGAGCAAGACGTCCTGTGATAAAGGGATCGTTACCATTGCCAATTCCAAATAAAACTTTTTTTAAATGCCCAGTTTCGTGAGGAACAAAGAGTATTTGTCCTGCTTTACCAGTAAAGTCATTAACTTTTATCCATGCTGTTGTTGCCGCATCAAGTGATAGGTTGGCAAGAGTTCTTTGGTTTACCAAGATGATAGGGCAACTGTTATCGATACGCGTTGAGGCAAAATGAACGTGATAGTGCTGCATAGTTATGAGTTCCTTATAGTCGTCTAAGTGCGACATACTCGACCAAATGATTTTTTCCTTTTCGTAGAATGAGATTGGATCGTGGTCGTGTTGGCAATATATTTTCTTGTAAATTTTTTAAATTGATTGTTTGCCAAAGATCCTCAGCGATTTTTGAGGCTTCTTTTTCACTGAGCAGAGCATAACGATGAAAATAGGATTCAGGGTTTTGAAAAGCTGTTTTACGCAAACGTTTAAAGCGCTCCAAATACCAGTGACGAATGACTTCTGTTTCAGCATCGACATAGATTGAAAAATCAAAAAAATCTGATACGAAAGGAATAGCTTTCCCATCTTTAGGAAGATCACTGACCTGTAATACATTAATACCTTCAATAATTAAAATATCAGGACGATCAATGGTAATTGTCTGATTTTCTAGAACATCATAGGTCATATGTGAGTAAAGCGGGGCACGAACATTTCCGATACCTGCTTTTATAGCCGAAAGAAAGCACAGCAATTTTTTAATGTCATAGGAATCAGGAAATCCTTTACGATTCATACGATTTTTTTGCTGTAAGATTGTGTTAGGATAGAGAAAACCATCCGTTGTAATCAGATCAACTTTAAGGCTCGATGTCCATCGTTTTAACAGTTCTTGAAGAATGCGAGCCGTGGTTGATTTTCCTACTGCTACAGAACCAGCAATTCCAATAATAAAGGGCGTTTTTCTACTCTCTTCTTGATGGAGAAACTGCTGACGTTTGTGAAAAAGTTCCTGTACTGCTTCAACATGGCATGATAACAGACGCGATAAAGAAAGATAAATGCGTTGGACTTCTTTAAGATCGATAGGATCATCAATAGAGCGTAAACGCTTAATTTCATCAAAAGTCAAAGTAAGAGGTGTGTCTGCACGAAACTCTGACCATTCTTGTGCAGTAAAAACACGATAGGGTGAATATCGGTCAGAAACGGATTTAACCAGATTATCTTCCTGATTAATTTTTTGTATAGTCGTATCAATCATTTGTATTGGCCGAGAATTTTTTGCCGCAGCAATCGATTAAAAGTAGACAGATGAGCGGCTTGATTTTCAAATAAGTTTTGTTTTGCATACTCTCTTCTTTAAGATAATAGATCATTTTTCATTAACTTATAGTCCAGTCATTCCAGTTCGCACGGATTTGTGCTAATGAGTGCCCTTGCGCTAAAAAAGCCCATAAAAGTAGACGCGCTTTTACGGCTGATAAATAACCAGACATGAGAGCACCAGAAGCAATCATATCGATTTCTGAGCCTTTATAGCCATAAGTTATACGAGTTGTTGAGCCATTACAACAACGACTAGCAATAATGATTGGTATTTTTTGTGCATATTGTTGTACAAGGTCTGCTTCTTGAAAACTACAGTGTCCTGCACCAAAACCAGCAATAACAACACCAGCATAATACCCACTTTCGAGGCATAGTTTCATTAATTGTGCACCAGATGATAAAGAGGAATAGAGGAGTGCAATTTGATGATCGTGGTTTTGGGGAAGATCAAACGTTGTCGGAAAAAGTTTTTGATCATTGAAATAAATAAGTTTTCCCTCTAAAATAGTTCCTAAAATACCTGCAAGACCTGATTGAAATGTTTCGACTTTGACGGTATGGCTTTTATAGAGCCAATAAGGTGAATGAATTGCATCATTTATGACAACGAGAACGCCCCTGTTACGACTTTGTGTGGCTGCTGCGACACGAGTGGCTGCTAAAATGTTAGCGGGGCCGTCTGCGCCTGCTTCATGAGGCATGCGCATAGCGCCGGTTATGATGAGTGGTTCAGCTTCCTTCCAATAAAGAGAAAGAAAAAAAGCTGTTTCTTCCAGAGTATCAGTCCCTTGTGTTAAAACAATACCTTCTGCACCAGCATTTATTTGTTGTTTTGCCCACTCGATTATTTCAAAAAGAATTTGAAACGATAAAGATCCACTTGGTATTTGCATTAATGTCTGTGCATGAATATCAGCAACGTTATTTAAATCAGGAACACTTTTTATGAGGTTATCTGAAGTTAAAGTCGGTTGCATGTGACCAAAACGATCAGCAGTCATTGCAATTGTTCCACCTAAGGTTCCTATGGCTATTTTTTTCATAATTTTCCTCTAAAAGGCACAAACTGTTTATATAAAGCTATTTAGCAGTAATTTACATTGACAACAATGATATCATTTTTCCATTTTCAACAAATTGAGTTATGCTGAATCATTGTGTTTTGTTGTATATGTTCTTAAATAGGACAATAGTAATTGAGTTTTACATTGTATGAAAAGAAATCAATATTAAAAAGTAAAGTTAATATTAAGGAGTTCCCTTATGACAGAACATAAGCCAGACATAATGTATGGTACAACAATTATTACGGTACGAAAAGGTGGCAAAGTCGTGATGGCCGGTGATGGTCAGGTCTCTCTTGGACAGACAATTATGAAAGGCAATGCACGTAAAGTGCGTCGTCTTGGAAAGAACGGAGTGGTTATTGCTGGTTTTGCAGGTGCTACGGCAGATGCTTTCACATTACTGGAAAGATTGGAAACAAAGCTTGAGCAGTATCCTGATCAGCTTATGCGTGCATGTGTCGAACTTGCAAAAGATTGGCGAACAGATCGCTATTTGCGTCGTCTCGAAGCAATGATGCTCGTGGCTGATAAGAAAGTAACTTTGGCTCTAACAGGGCTTGGTGATGTTTTAGAACCAGAAGATGGGGTTATGGCAATTGGCTCTGGAGGAAATTTTGCTCTTTCAGCAGCGCGTTCACTTATGGATTTGGATTTAGATGCAGAAACTATTGCTCGTAAAGCTATGGCTATTGCCGCTAAAATTTGTGTTTACACCAATGATCATTTTACGATTGAAACATTGGATGCAGAATTATCTTCTTTAGAGAAAGCTATTTAAATGTGTGTTGTATTTTCCCCTCGTGAGACTGTTTCTGAACTTGATCGTTTTATTATTGGCCAAAATGATGCCAAACGCTCTGTAGCTATTGCACTGCGCAATCGGTGGCGTAGACAACAACTTGATGAGCCGATGCGTGAAGAAGTTATGCCAAAAAATATTTTAATGATAGGGCCAACAGGTGTTGGTAAAACTGGTATTGCACGTCGCTTAGCAAAACTTTCTGGAGCACCCTTCGTTAAAGTAGAAGCAACTAAATTTACTGAAGTTGGTTATGTGGGACGTGATGTTGAGCAAATTATTCGAGACCTTGTTGAAATTTCTATTTCTCTTGTGCGTGAAAAGAAACGGGATGAAATAAAAGAAAAGGCTCACGTGAATGCTGAAGAGCGCGTTTTAGACGCCCTTGTTGGTAAAACAGCCAGCCCCGCTACCCGTGATAGTTTTCGCAAAAAATTGCGTGAAGGTGAATTGGATGAGAAAGAGATTGAAATTGAAGTTGCCGATAATAATAGCAATAGTGCTTCAACCTTTGATATTCCTGGTATGCCTGGGGCACAAATGGGTATTATGAATTTATCAGATATTTTGGGCAAAATGGGCAGTCGTACAAAAGTCCGTAAGACAACAGTAAGGGATGCTTTTAAGCCGCTCATTGATGATGAATCTGAAAAACTCCTTGATCAGGAGCAAATTATTCAAGAAGCGCTTCGTGTTGCTGAAAATGACGGTATTGTTTTTATTGATGAGATTGATAAAATTGCAACTAGGGATGGTGGAGTTAGTGCTGCGGTTTCGCGTGAGGGCGTTCAGCGTGATCTTTTGCCTTTGGTTGAAGGAACAACAGTTAGTACGAAATATGGGCAAATCAAAACAGATCATATTCTTTTTATTGCTTCAGGTGCATTTCATGTTTCTAAGCCATCTGATTTATTACCGGAACTTCAAGGACGTTTGCCCATCCGTGTGGAGCTCAACCCTTTAACAAGAGAAGATTTACGGCGCATTCTAACAGAACCAGAAGCTAGTTTGATTAAGCAATATATTGCTCTTATGGCAACAGAAGAGGTTCATTTGGAAATTACTGATGATGCAATTGATGCTTTAGCAGATATTGCTGTAGATTTAAATGCAAGGATTGAAAATATAGGGGCACGTCGTTTGCAAACAGTGATGGAGCGCGTTTTGGATGAAATTTCTTTCACGGCACCTGATAAAGCTGGAACATCGTTTACAATTGATGCCGATTATGTGAGAAAATCTATTGGCGAGCTTGCTGCTGATATCGATCTTTCACGTTTTATTCTTTGAAAGTTATCGCTTGTTTTCTTTATCTACGCGCTTCAATAATTTTGAAACCAAGGGCTTGTTCATGTATCAACACTGTGCGGAAAATGTTTTTTAATAATGTTTCATAAGGCAGGTGGCGGTTTGCAACAAAAAGCAGACGGCCGCCTGGTTTTAAGCACTTTGCAGCATTTATAATAAAATTTTTTCCTAATGAAACATCTGTCGTTTGTTGTGTGTGAAACGGTGGATTTGAAATGATTGTGTCATACAGATTTGTGATAGGTTCATGCACAAGGTCATGCCAATAAAAATGAATTGAAAAAGGAGCTGTTATGGATTTCAGGTGCTGTTTTGCTGCTGTCAAAGCGTTGTAGTCTGCTTCATAAAGGTCGAGAGTGGTGAGTTTTTCACTTCTTTCAAGTGCAACGTGAGAAAGATAGCCCCATCCAGCACCAAAATCAGCCGTTTTTCCAGAAATAACTTTGAGCATATAAGAAGCAAGCGCAGCAGATCCTGGATCAATACGTCCGTGTGAGAACATACCAGAAGTGGTTTGAAATTTATCAAAATTGAGCGGTGGTGAGCGTAATTGCGCAATGTTATGTCTCTCAATTTGTTGAGGAACTTGCAACCAAAATACAAGACCATGATTTTTAGATAATTTATTGGTGATGGGCACAATTGTTTTGACCCATTTCATCATTGAAGCAGCACCAGCAGTTTTATTCCCACTGATTACAATCCATCCATTGGGTTTAACGCATTCTAATAAATCAAGAAAACAATTTTGGTTAAAACCACGATATTTGCTCAAATGTAAAAATGCACCATCATAGCTGAAGGTTTTGTCTATTTGAGGAGAGCAGTGAAATTGAGTATCGACAAATTTTAAAAAATCTGGTCGCCAAGGCGTAATAACTTTTAAATTTTGTGCCCATTCTGGAGCGGGAATTTCTGTTAAACCGAAACTTAGCCAACATTGGTTTGGATCAGGATACGGGAGTTCATGATTTTCAAAAGGCAAAAATAATAACACATATGACTCTTTCAAAGAAAAATGCCACTCCAATGTTGGGATGGCATTTCATGATACGCTAAGAGGAAAAACTTACTCTTCTTTTTTCTTACGGCGGCGCTTATTTTCAGGTTGTTTTTTTTCATCCACGCACGTTTCTTCATTTATCGCTTTATCACCGGTGATTTCCTTTCCGGTTTTTTGATCAACAACCTTCATTGATAACCGAACTTTTCCACGCTCATCAAAGCCCATTAATTTAACCCAAACTTTGTCACCTTCTTTTACAATATCGGTTGTTTTGGTGACGCGTTCTGATGCAAGCTGAGAGATATGAACGAGTCCATCACGAGAACCAAAGAAGTTTATAAATGCACCAAATTCTGCGGTTTTTACAACTGTTCCTTGGTAGATAGTACCAACTTCAGGCTCATCAACAATAGAATGGATCCAGCGTTTTGCTGCTTCAATGGTTTTAGCATCAGCAGAAGCAATTTTAATGGTACCATCATCTTCAATATTAATTTTTGCTCCAGTTTGTTCCACGATTTCCCGAATAACTTTACCACCAGAGCCGATAACATCCCGGATTTTATCGACAGAAATATTCATAACTTCGATTCGTGGAGAAAATTCACTCAGCTCAGCACGTGCACTGGTTAAAGCTTTTGCCATCTCATTAAGGATATGGATTCTGCCACCTTTAGCTTGTTCAAGCGCGATTTTCATAATCTCTTCGGTAATACCATCAATTTTGATATCCATTTGCAAGGCAGTAATACCATTTTCTGTTCCTGCGACTTTAAAATCCATATCTCCAAGATGATCTTCATCCCCTAAAATATCAGAAAGAACAGCAAAGCGTTCTCCTTCTTTAATCAAGCCCATAGCAATACCAGCAACAGGGCGTGCTAAAGGAACACCAGCATCCATGAGAGCAAGTGAGGTCCCACAAACCGTTGCCATAGAAGAAGATCCATTGGATTCAGTAATTTCTGAGACAGCACGAATGGTATAGGGAAAAGATTCTTTCGTTGGCAACATGGGGTGAATTGCCCGCCATGCCAATTTACCATGTCCAATTTCGCGACGACCAGGAGAACCAAGGCGTCCTGTTTCACCCACTGAAAATGGTGGGAAATTGTAATGGAGAAGGAATGTTTCCTTATACATTCCCGTTAAGGAATCAACATATTGTTCATCTTCACCAGTTCCTAGTGTTGCAACGACAATAGCTTGTGTTTCTCCGCGGGTAAAGAGTGCTGATCCATGTGTGCGGGGTAAAATACTTACTTCTGATTGGATAGGGCGCACGGTAGAAAGATTGCGTCCATCAATCCGCTTTTGGGTATCAAGAATGTTCCCGCGAACAATTTTTGCTTGCAACTGTTTAAATACGGTTGCAATTTGATCGGTACTGAACTTACAGTCTTCTTCTGTTTCTGGCATAAATTTATTGAGGATTTCTGTCTTTAGTGCATCAATTGCAGCATAACGTTCTTGCTTATCAGTAATTGTGTAAGCTTTTCGTATATCCTGTTCTGCCATTTTCTGCATTGCTTTTTCAAGTTCAGAAAGATCTTCAGGAACAAAATCACGAGGATCTTTTGCAGCAACTTCAGCAAGCTTTATAATGGCATCAAGGACGGGTTGAAGGCCTTTGTGACCAAACATTACGGCACCCAACATGATATCTTCCGGTAATTCTTGTGCTTCTGATTCAACCATCAAAACAGCACTTTCTGTTCCAGCAACAACAAGATCAAGTTTTGTTTCAGGCATTTCATCGATATGAGGATTGAGAACATATTGTCCATTACAATAGCCAACGCGGGCACCTGCTATAGGGCCCATGAAAGGAACACCTGACAGGGTTAATGCGGCAGAAGATGCAATCATCGCAAGGATATCGGGATTATTTTCGAGATCATGCTGTATAACGGAAACAATAACTTGTGTATCATTTTTATATCCCTCAACGAAAAGGGGACGAATTGGACGATCAATCAAACGTGAAACCAAAGTTTCATTTTCACTTGGTCGACTTTCACGTTTTAAATAGCCCCCAGGTATTCTACCAACAGCATAGGATTTTTCTTGATAATTAACAGTGAGTGGAAAAAAATCCTGGTCTGGTTTTGGACTTCTGGCTGATACAACGGTTGCTAAGACAATAGTTTCTCCATAGGTAGCAATCACTGCACCATCAGCTTGACGTGCTATTTTCCCTGTCTCAAGGGTGAGAGGACGCCCGGCCCATTCAATTTCTATCTTGTGCGTTTTGAACATTTTTTATCCTTAATGACCAGTGTTTAAATCTTTGATTGCTCACATTCTGGTTTTGCGTAGCATATTTCCAAGCTCTGGGGTGGACAACATACTTTTTATCTTTGTTACGAGAAAAGAGAAGTAAACTGCCTTAAATGCGAAACGATGATGAGCAGTCCTATCCCATAATAACTTGTCAGTTTTTAAAATTCTTAATTAAAAGCAACACGTTGAAAAAATGGGTGGTTTTTTAAAACACCACCACCATTTTTCTTTTAGCGACGCAAACCTAACTTCTTGATAAGTGTCTGATAACGATTTTGGTCAACTCCTTTAAGATAATCAAGAAGGCGCCGGCGTTGAGACACCATCTTCAAAAGACCACGACGAGAATGATTATCCTTTTTGTGAGATTTAAAGTGGTTTGTTAAATTAGAAATACGTTCAGAAAGTACAGCAATCTGTACTTCTGGTGATCCTGTATCACCAACTTTGTTTGCGTATTCTGCGACAAGAGCTTGTTTACGTTCAGCTGTAATCGACATCGTATTATCCTTTCTAAAAACGAAGAAACATAAAGTCACCCATAGCCGAGATGTCGTTCAGCAAGGGTCTGTGAGGAAACAAGAAGAGTCGAAGACTCTTACCTATTTTCGTCCTTATATAGGAAAGAAGGTTAAAATACTAGTCCTTGACAGCATTTTGAAGTCTTTCTTTAAATAAAAGCTTTTGTTTTGAAATATTGATTTAAATAGAGTTTTATGAGAAGTCTTTTAAAGAATTATGCATCCTTTTGATACAAAGATTATGAGCGCGTGTGTGGTAACAAAGATGATAAATACCGATTTGGAGGGAAAAGATGCAGAGCATTTCAACATTAAAACTTTTTCGTAATTCGGTATTTCGAAATTTATGGTCATCTACTCTTATTTCTAATTTAGGGGGACTGATACAGGCTGTTGGAGCAGGATGGTTAATGGCGTTGATTAGTTCTTCGCATTCCATGGTTGGGCTTGTTCAAAGTGCCACAACATTACCACTTGTTATGTTTTCTTTGATGGCAGGGGCACTAGCTGATAATTTTAATCGGCGTCAAATTATGTTGTGTGCGCAGATTATGATGATGGTCATATCCATGAGTTTATCTGTTTTAGCCTATATGGGATTTCTAACACCTTGGCTTTTGTTATGTTTTACGTTTTTGATTGGATGTGGAACAGCTTTTTATAATCCTTCTTGGCAAGCAACGATAGGAGATATTGTGAGCAGGGAAAATATTCCTGCTGCTGTTAGTTTGAATAGTGTCGGCTTTAATTTGATGCGGAGTGTTGGCCCTGCTATTGGTGGTGCTATTATTGCAACTTTGGGGGCATCGGCTGCTTTTTTGTTTAATGCTATAAGCTATATTCCTCTTATCGGTGCGTTATTTTTCTGGAAGTCGAATTATAAAAACAATCCATTGCCACGAGAAAGGCTGTTAGGAGCTGTCTCAGATGGTTTGCGTTATGTTGCGATGTCACCTAATCTTCTAAGTATTATGGTTCGAGCGTTCCTTTTTGGTGTAGGAGCAATTTCGATTTTAGCACTTTTGCCAATTGTTGTGCATAAAGTTCTTGGAGGAAATGCCCTTCTTTATGGTACACTGCTCGGTTGTTTTGGGTTAGGAGCCATGACAGCAGGTATTATTAATGCAGTTGTACGGCATCATTTTCGTTCAGAAACAATTATTGCAAGTGCATTTATTGGTTTCGCCTTTTCTTGCTTTTTATTGGGAATCAGCAGGTCACTGATTATAAGCCATATTGCTTTATTTCCTGCAGGTTTATGTTGGGTTTTGGCATTATCATTGTTTAATACATCTGTACAACTCTCTACACCACGCTGGGTTGTAGCACGTTCTTTAGCACTTTATCAAACGGCGTCTTATGGGGGGATGGCTATTGGAAGTGCAATCTGGGGAGGTTTAGCTGATGGTTATTCTCCAACAATTGCTTTAAGTATTTGTTCTCTATTCTTGATTTTTGGTGCTCTTGCGGGAGTAAAATTTAGAATTCAAGAAATTCCTCAGATAGATTTAAATCCTCTTGATCATTTTAGAGAGCCGGAATTATTACTCGACCTTAAAGCAAGAAGTGGCCCGATCATGATAATGATTGATTATCAAATTCATGAAAATGATCTCGAAGAGTTTCTCAAAGTGATGACGCGTCGACGCCATATCCGGTTACGTGATGGTGCGCGTCAGTGGGTCCTTTTACGAGATCTTGAAAGACCTGAATACTGGACAGAGGCTTATCATATGCCAACATGGGTAGATTATTTACGCCATAATCATCGTCGTACAAAAGCGGATGCAGAAGTTAATAAGCGTTTGCGTCATTTAAATTGTGCTCCTAACGGCATAAGAGTGCACCGTATGATTGAACGCCAAACAATACCCCAAGCCAATGAGATGCTTTTAAAAGTCTCCTCTGATCATCTCCCTTAGGGTTAAAACAGTTTTTGTAAAATATTAAATATGTTAATATTATTTCGATCAATTTGTTAGCATAATCATAACAAAAAACTACGGCTTAAATAGTTAATAAATTGATTTTAATGATTATTTATCATTTTTCATGTTGAATGATAGTCCTGAAAATCTTAAGTTTTTTCGTTCCAAATATATTTAGAGTAAATCAGTCTAAATCTTCGCTTGCACATTACAAACGAGGGCTAAAGTGTGAGTAAAAAACGATTGAAAAAGAAATAAAAATTCTCTTATGAATCCTTTCAAATGCAAGGATTATTACGACATTAAGAGGAAAAAGTGTGTGGTGGTGTTAGCTGATAGCACGGACTTAAATTTTGATATGAATACGGTAAATATAGACAATGAAAAGCACCATATTTTTCTTAATTGATAGAGAAAAATATCTTTCCGCAAAAGGTGGTGGTGGAAAAGAATCGATTAAATTGTGAAAATCCGCTTCGGTTTAAATAAACTTTTGTCGAGGGTGCCAATTGCAAGAAGTTGTTCTTTATAGAGGACAAAAATCTCATCTTCATCAAGAGGTACTTTGTGATGATTCAAGAGGATAGAATGACCCCTTATAACTCTCTGCGCTTGAGTTTCATTAAGGATATAGTGAGGGAGGCAATCCAATGCAGCGCTTGTTTCAATTAAGAGCTCATCAAGTGTTGTGAAGTTTTTTTCAAAAGAACGATTATTTTCATCTGTAGTGTTTTTATTTAGCGGAATGGCCGCTTTTAGTTCGTCCCATGTAATGAGATCTTCTTCATCAAAAGGTGCGACGGAAACACGTCTTAAGTCAGCAATATGCCCATAGCAACCTAGATCACGTCCCATATCGCGTGCTAAAGACCGCACATAAGTTCCTTTTCCGCAGGTTATCTCAAAGACAGAGTGCTCTTTGGTAGGCATTTCTAATAACTTGAAAGTTTCTATTTCGACTTCACGAGGCGGAATTTCAACAACTTCCCCTTCACGCGCTAAATCATAGGCACGATTTCCGGCAATTTTTATTGCTGAAAATTGTGGAGGCGTTTGCAAAATAATACCTGTATATTGAGGAAGAAGAGCAAGTATTTCTTCTTGTGTTGGACGTTTGAGAGAAGTTTTCGTTATTTCGCCCTCTAGATCATCTGTTGAACGCTCTTCTCCCCAAGCGATATGAAAACGGTAAGTTTTTTTGCCTTGCATCACGTAAGGGACGGTTTTGGTTGCTTCGCCCAATGCGATGGGAAGGAGACCAGAAGCAAGAGGATCAAGTGTGCCCGCATGTCCTGCTTTTTGTGCATGAAAGAGCCATTTGATTTGTGAGACAGCTTCTGTTGATTTCATTCCTTTTGGTTTATCAAATATGACCCAGCCAGAAACAGGACGCCCTTTTTTTTTGTGTTGCCGCGCCATATTTTTAATCCTCATCTTTATCACTATGGTGAAGATCGCGAGCAACCTCAGGCGAGCGAAGGAGGGCATCAATTTTTGAAAAATTATCAAAACTATTATCAAGTCGGAAACGCAGTTCTGGCATATATTTCATTTGTCGCAACGCATGACTGATTTCTCCACGGAGAAAACGACTATGTTTATTGAGGGTATCACCAATATCGGTATGAGAAGCATTTTTAAGAGTGCTGAGAGGTGATACAAAGCAAGTAGCAATTTTTAAATCTGGTGACATGCGTACTTCAGAGACAGAAATAACAATATCTTTCAAGATATCATCAAGCAAAATATCACGCTGTAATATATGCGCTATTGCATGACGCACTTGCTCTGCTACTCTAAGTTGCCGTTGTGATGGCCCTGCATTTTTCATCAAAGTTTATCCTTGCTACAAGATCTCTTTTTTGACCATTCAGATAAGGAAAAAAAGATATTGTGTATAAAACCTAATAACTTTTTTCATTTTACAACAAAGTAAAGTTATTGGATTATTTTATAATGTGCGATTAATATGTTCGATACGGAAGGTCTCAATGATGTCTCCTGCACGCATGTCTTCATAATTTTCAAAGGCTATTCCACATTCTTGGCCACTTTGCACTTCATTGACTTCATCCTTAAAACGTTTGAGTGTTTTCAGCTTTCCTTCGTGAATAACGATATTATCGCGGATAAGGCGAACACCGGCTCCTCGTTCTATTTTACCTTCTGTAACACGACATCCTGCAACTTTTCCAGTTTTTGTAATGTTAAAGACTTCTAGAATTTCAGCATTACCAAGGAAAGTTTCACGCTGTTCTGGTGAAAGTAATCCAGACATGGCAGCCTTGATATCGTCAACAAGATCATAAATGATGTTGTAATAACGAATTTCAATTCCTTGTGTTCTAGCAAAATCACGTGCCTGCTTATTGGCTCGAACATTAAAACCAATTACAGCAGAGTTGGAAGCTTCTGCAAGAGAAATATCACTTTCGGTAATTCCTCCAGCACCAGCATGTACAATACGCGCACGAACCTCATCATTTCCGAGTTTTTCCAATGCTGAAGCGATTGCTTCAATTGATCCTTGCACATCCCCTTTTATAATAAGGGAAAATTCCTTAACACCAGTCGTTTGCAATTTTGTCATCATCTGTTCAAGAGAACCACGCGAACCAGTTTGCCGCGCAACAGCTTTATCGCGCGCTAATCGTTGACGGTATTCAGAAATTTCACGTGCTTTTGCTTCATGTGTGACAACAGCAAAACGGTCTCCTGCTTGTGGTGTTCCTTGCATGCCTAAAATTTCAATTGGTGTAGAGGGAACGGCTTCTTTGACATGGCGTCCATGGTCGTCAATCAAAGCACGCACACGACCCCATTCATTTCCGGCAACTATAATATCAGAAGGGTGTAATGTACCTTTTTGAACAAGAACTGTTGCAACAGATCCACGTCCACGATCTAATTTGGCTTCAATGATAACGCCCTCTGCAGTTCGTTGAGAATCTGCTTTCAGATCAAGCATTTCAGCCTGAAGAAGGATAGCTTCGAGAAGTTTATCAAGGTTTTGACCAGTTTTAGCAGAAACTTCAACGTCCAACGTTTCTCCGCCCATAGTTTCAACAAACACTTCATGTTGTAGAAGTTCTGTACGCACTTTTTGTGCATTTGCAGCTGGTTTATCAATTTTGTTGATAGCAACAATGATAGGTACACCGGCGGCTTTCGCATGATTGATTGATTCAATTGTTTGAGGCATAACACTATCATCAGCAGCTACAACGAGAACAGCAATATCTGTAACACGAGCTCCACGTGCACGCATAGCCGTAAAAGCAGCATGTCCTGGTGTATCAATAAAAGTAATTTTTTGACCGTTTTGTTCTACTTGATAGGCACCAATATGCTGCGTAATACCTCCTGCTTCGCCAGAAACAACATTTGCTTTACGAATAGCATCCAAAAGAGAAGTTTTTCCGTGGTCAACATGGCCCATAATGGTTACAACAGGGGGGCGCTGCTGCATGTTTTGAGGATTATCTGTTATATTAAAGATACCTTCCTCTACATCAGATTCTAAAACACGTTTAACAGTGTGTCCAAATTCAACAGCGATGAGTTCGGCAACATCTGCATCAATGACATCGCCAGGTTTCATCATTTGTCCTTGTTTCATCAAGAATTTAATCACATCAACAGAACGCTCAGTCATACGTTGTGCGAGCTCTTGAATGGTAATCGTTTCAGGAAGAACAACTTCGCGAGAAATTTTTTCTCTTGGTTCTTGATTTTGTGCACGCTTAAACTTTTCTTGTCTACGCCGCATTGCAGCCATTGAGCGCCCACGTGCGCTTCCTTCTTCATCCAATGCACTATTCAGAGTTAGCTTTCCGCGTCGCCGCTCATCAGCTCCTTTGACAACTTTTGGTACACGTATTTCTGATTTAGCAGGATTAGCACGTCGACTATGCCGTTCTTCCTCTTTATTTTCATCTATTTTGCGTTTTTCAACCACGGTTGTATTTTTAGGTGCAATAGAAATATCTGTCTGTTCAATGAGAGGGGGAACAGGTGGAGTCTGGACTGGCGATATTTCTTCTTCTTGTTGGAGATTTATTTCTTTTTCTTTAATTTCTTGCTGTAAAATTTCTTCACGCTCTTTAGCGCGTCTTGCTTCTTCTTCGGCTTGTTCTCGCGTTATTCTTTCTTGGATATGTGCTTCTTCTAACGCGCGAAGTCTCGCTTCCATTTCAGTTGATGAAAGATTACTTTTGGCCACAGATTCTTGAGGCTTTTTTCCCTCAAAACGCGGTTTAGAGCGCTGGGCGGCCACATGCGGCTTTGTAATGGGCTGTGCGGTTTCAGCTTTTTCATCAGGTCGCGTAATTTTACGCCGTTTGGTTTCGACAACGACAGCCTTCGTACGGCCATGGCTAAAATTTTGTTTGACCGTGCTTGTTTCCAAGACAGACCTCTTGAGAGTTAGTGTCTTCTTGACGGTTGTTTTGTCGTTGTTATTTTCACTCATTGTACTTCCTTCACGGCTTGTGCCGTCATCTCACTAGGCTTACTATGCTTGTCGTCACGATAGCTGATCAATTTATATGTCGTTTTGAGAAATCCTTCAGCAGCTTTTGTGTCCAATAAGGCCGCGTGCATTACAGGATTAGAGCCAAAAGCTACTCTCATTTCATCACTTGTAAATAAAGATATGGTTTTTATAGTCCGATTTGTTTGTTGTTGTATTGAATGGATGGCCTGTGCAATTTTTCGTTTCCCATCTTCTGTTGTTTCTTTAGCATGAAGTACAAGAATAACTTTACCAGAGCGGATAGCAGCGTCAACCTTTGTTGCTCCCATAACAATTGCTCCCGCTTTTCGTGCCATGGAAAGGCTTGAAAGAGCGGCTTTTAGTAAAAGCGTATCAACAACATGCACAAGATTTGGCGCAACCTCAACATCTGTTTTAAAATTTCTATGAAAAGCTTTTTGTTTGATTGCTTTCTCGATAACAGTATGATGGGCAGAAATCCAAACGCCTCGCCCTGGTAACTTCGCTTTAAGATCAGGAACAATTTGGTTATTGGGACCAATAACAAAACGGATCAGCGTTTGTGCTGAAGCATTTTTTCTGGTCACAATGCAAGTCCGTTCATTCATTTAAAGTGTATCCACATCCAAATCATCTGTTTTTTCATTTTCTGGAGAATTGTCATCTTCTACAGGATTTTCTGTAACAAGATCAGCTTGGTCTATCCAGCCTGCTTGTACACGTGCAGCTAAAACCATAGCTTCTGCATCCGCGCGTGTAATGTCAAAAGGGGTTAAAATACCAGGAAAATTCTGTGTTTGACCTTCTTTGCGTTCTCTCCAACCAGCTAAATCATCAACGGCATAGCCAGCAAAGTCTTCTATTGTTTTTACACCATCCTCACCTACAGCAACCAACATAGCACTTGTCATTCCAGGAAGTGTTCGCAATTCATCAGAAACTCCGAGCTTTTTGCGTTTTTCATCAAGTTCTTTTTCTTTATGATCAAGATATTCGCGGGCACGACTTTGGATTTCAGCGGCGGTATCATGGTCAAAACCATCAATAGAAGCGATTTCTCCAAGATCAATATAGGCAATTTCTTCAATAGAAGAAAAGCCCTCTGATGCCATAACCTGTCCGATCATTTCGTCAACCTCTAAGGCTTCCATAAACAATTTACTTCGTTCAGTAAATTCTTTTTGACGATTTTCAGATTCTTCTTTTTCCGTTAAAATATCAATGTTCCATCCTGTTAGTTGCGAAGCCAAGCGAACATTTTGTCCACGTCGTCCAATAGCAAGACTAAGTTGATCATCTGGCACAATAACTTCAATCCGTTCAGCATCTTCATCAAGGATGATTTTTGAAACTTCAGCAGGTTGCAGTGCATTAACGACAAATGTTGCTGCATCAGGCGACCAAGGAATAATATCAATTTTTTCGCCTTGTAATTCAGCAACAACAGCTTGTACACGACTTCCTCGCATTCCAACGCATGCTCCAACAGGATCAATGGAACCATCGCGTGAAACAACGGCGATTTTAGCTCGTGAACCAGGATCACGAGCAACAGATTTGATTTCTATAATACCATCATAAATTTCTGGCACTTCCATAGTGAAAAGTTTTACCATAAATTGAGGATGTGTGCGTGAAAGGAAAATTTGCGGTCCACGCGTTTCACGGTGTACATCATTGACAAAAGCACGAATACGATCTCCATAGCGGAATGACTCACGAGGTATTAATTCGTCACGGCGCACAATAGCTTCACCACGCCCTAGATCAACGATAACGTTACCATATTCCACACGCTTAACTGTACCAGAAATAATTTCACCAACTTTATTTTTGAATTCTTCATATTGCTGATCACGTTCTGCGTCGCGTACTTTTTGTACAATAACCTGTTTAGCAGATTGTGCTGCGATACGTCCAAAATCCATAGGAGGTAAAAGATCAGCAAAAAAATCACCGATTTTTGCTTCTGTTTGATGTTTGAGAGCATCAGACAAAGTAATTTCCGTTGTATAGTCTTCAACGACTTCAACGATTTTAAGCAGGCGCTGTAATTTAATTTCACCTGTTTTAGAATTGATTTCAGCACGGATATTGGTTTCTTGACCATAACGAGAACGTGCTGCTTTTTGAATAGCATCAGCCATCGCAGAAATGACAATTTCACGGTCGATTGACTTTTCACGTGCAACAGCATCTGCAATTTGCAGAATCTCAAGCCTGTTAGCGCTTGTAGCCATCAATTTTCTCCTTCTTTGTGCCACACGATGGGTATCCCCTGTGATATTATTTTTTGAAATTGAACGTCTGTATAGAGTCGTTAACTGTCTCTTCGTCCATGAATTGTTGTCTTAAATCTTTATTTTTTTTCAATGCATCGCGAATAAGCTCATCGGTAAGCACTAAATGTGCATTTATGATGTCACAATAGGAAATAGGGGTATACATGGCTTCTCCATAAGCAGCTTTATCAGTATTTAAAATAAATCCATCTTGCGTGATATTTGTAAGTGTCCCGCGAAATTTTCGGCGCCCATCAATTGTTATTTTGGTTTCAATTTTTGCAAGATGCCCTTGCCAATGAAAAAAATCAGATTTCCTTACCAATGGACGATCAATTCCAGGTGATGAGATTTCTAAATGATATTTGCGTTCAATAATATTTTGTACATCAAGGAGGGGGGAAACAGTTCGACTAACAGTTTCACAATCTTCTACGGTCATAGAACCATCGGCACGTTCAACCATAATTTGAAGTGTTAAACCATTTTGACCAAGAAGTTTCACACGAACCAAACGAAAACCTAAAGGTTTAAGTAGTGGTATGACAAGAGCAGCAACCTGTGTTTCGATACCATCTTCTTCAAACAGGCGTGGTTCGTCAAGATTGCTTATTTTTTCAGCTTCGTTCATACATTTTATCCAAGTTGTTTTCATCAGTTTTATGATATTAAAAAAGAGCGGGTCCAACGGCCCACCCTTCATCATAAGACCAAGAATTTAACTATTGATACTCTTAAATTCAAAATTTTTCAAGTTGTTTATGAGAAAAGCGCTTGATCATTTATTTCTTGATAAAGGTAAGATAGGTAGGCGTTCGTCCTTCACGTAAAGCTTTTGCTTCATAGCGGGTTCCTTTCCATAGTGGATAAGGGAGTTTCCAGTCTTGAGGGCTCTCTGCTTTCCATTCAAAGTGATCATGTTGTGCACAATGGTACAAAGTCCAGTTTACATAACTGTCTATATCGCTAGCAAAGCGAAAAAGTTTCCCCATTTTAAGAACACGAGCAAAACGGTTAAGATTTTTTATGTTGATGAAACGTCGTTTCCAGTGTTTCTTTTTCGGCCAAGGATCAGGATAGAAGAGGTCTATTCCATCAAGAGAGTTATCAGGGAGCCAATCAAGGAGGCGTGTAGCATCATCATTATAGAGGCGAAGATGATTTTGATGGTTTTGATGCTGTTCAAGAGACAACAATATTTTTGCCATGCCATTGATAAAGGGCTCGACGCCGATAAAACCAGTTTTTGGAAAATATTCCATTTCATGAAGTAAATGTTCACCTCCACCAAAGCCGATTTCAAGTCGAACTTCCCTTACTTGACTTGAAAATAAGGATATAAGGTTTGAAGGAGGAGGGACATTTAAATCAATATTAAAATTGGGAAAAAGCATTTTTATACGTGTAAGCTGACTGTTTCGAAGCTGTTTTCCTTGTCGACGTCCAAAAAATGCTTCACTCTTGCGTGTATTATATTTAATCATGGGATTTGGATCATTTTTTGAAGCGTTTTCACGAGATCAGTTTTTTCCCATGAAAACGAACCATCGTGTTTTGGTTTACGTCCAAAGTGACCATAGGCAGCTGTTTTTGCATAAATAGGTTTATTGAGGTCGAGATGTTTTCGAATACCGGTCGGTGAAAGGTCCATTATTTTGCGAATGGCTTCTTCAATAACTTTTTCATCGACTTTTCCTGTTCCATGAAGATTAAGATAAATAGATAAAGGTTGTGCAATACCAATTGCATAAGAGAGTTGAATGGTGCATCGCTCGGCTAAATGAGCAGCAACAATATTTTTAGCCAGATAACGTGCCGCATAGGCTGCAGAACGATCAACTTTTGTTGTATCTTTTCCTGAGAAAGCACCACCTCCATGGGGTGCTGCGCCTCCATAAGTATCCACAATAATTTTGCGTCCTGTTAATCCGGCATCGCTTTGAGGACCACCAATGACAAATTTTCCTGTTGGGTTAATATACCAACTGCATTGAGCCGCAATGGGAATGTCATGTAAAGCTTGGCGAATGTAAGGTTCAACCACTGTACGTACCTTGTTGGAATCCCAGCTTTCATCGAGGTGTTGCGTTGAAAGAACAATCGATGTGACCTCTATCGGTTTTCCATTTTTATAGCGTATGGTTATTTGGCTTTTAGCATCAGGTCCTAATTTTCCAGCTTCTCCCTCTCTTTTATGACGGGCTGCGGCAAGAAGTTTGAGAATTTTATGCGCATAATAAATTGGCGCAGGCATGAAATCAGGTGTTTCACGGCAGGCATATCCAAACATGATGCCTTGATCTCCTGCGCCTTCTTCACCATGCCGATCCGTAGCATTATCAACCCCTCTTGCTATGTCAGCTGATTGAGGGCGCAAAAGAACATCAATTTTAACAGTTTTCCAATGGAATCCTGCTTGTTCATAGCCAATGGTACGAATAGCACGGCGCGCTGCTGTACGAAAACGCGTAGGATTAATGAGTGGAAAGCCAGTTTCATCATAGATAAATTCTTTATTTTTATCTTTTTTTAATAGCGTATCGGGAACACGCACTTCACCAGCGATAACAACACGGTTGACACTGACGAGAGTTTCACAGGCAATGCGTATTAACCATGGATCAGTACCCGTTTTTTCAGCTTCTTTATAGACCATATCAACGATTTCATCAGAAATACGATCACAAATTTTATCAGGATGTCCTTCCGATACCGATTCGCTCGTAAAAAGATAATCTTGATGCGGCATAGGAACTCCTTCAAAAAAGAAAATCAACGATTTAATTAATTGCTTACTAAAGTTGTTACGATTGGCTAATTCTACAGCAAATCGTCAATGAAAGTTTATATGAATAAAAGGGGAAAAATATAATTTTAATTTATAGCTTATTTGTCAAATCTTCTTCAGAAAGCGCTTTTGCCAAGTCAATAATTTTTCGACGCACTTTAGCATCAGATATATTTGTAAAAGCGCGCATGAGCTGAATCCCTTCGCTGCTAGAACAAAAGTCTATAAAATTGTGATCACTTTCAGCAAACCCCTCTACTTGCTGGGAGGTAATACCTTTATCAAAAAAGTAAGAAACAGGAACATCCATAATTTCCGCTATCGCTTGAAGACGACTGGCACCAATACGGTTTGTTCCTTTTTCATATTTTTGGATTTGCTGAAAAGTAATTCCTAATTTTTCGCCTAGTTTCTCTTGAGTGAGTCCTAAAATATTACGACGTAAACGGATACGAGTTCCAACATAGATATCTATAGGGTCAGGTTTTTTTCTAGTTTCGGTCATAATGCAACTCTTTAATTTCCAGCACTTTTCTTCTAAACCAACATCATATTTATACGAAGCTGATTTATCATATAATTAAAATAATATGTAATATTTTTTCCCAATATTACTGGTACACGCAACATAATACCGTACAAGGAGCACTTGAATCACTTAAGCTGTTTTGTAAAACCAAAACCAACACGACACAATAGCATAAGGATGAATAAGATAAAAGTAGAGAAAGTTCTGTATTCATTGCTTCCTATAGGGGTGATGGATGATGGAACTTGCGAATCAATAATGCCCACAGCATTTTGTTGAAGAGCTACAACGATTCGTCCATAAGAATCAATAACAGCTGATATTCCATTATTGGCTGCCCGTATGAGGGGGATTCCCAGTTCAACGGCACGAAGCTGTGCTTGTTGAAGATGTTGATAGGGGCCCGGTGTTACACCAAACCATGCATCATTTGTAATATTAATAATTGCTTGAGGCGGGGAGCCTTTAAAAGTCATTTCATGGGGAAATATTGCTTCATAACAAATCAAGGGTAGATAAGAAAATCCGTTTGGCATTGTAACAATTTTACGCACACTTGCAGCACTATATCCACCAATATTATCGGCAAGGGTACGCAATCCAATTTTTTTCAATAGATTCTGATACGGAAGATACTCACCAAAAGGAACCAAATGAAGTTTATCGGAAGTGTTTAAAATATTACCTTGAGCATTAATGACTGCAATTGTATTAAAATATTGTGTTTGGGAATGAGGTAGATCATTGCTGGCACGTATTGCTCCGACAATAGCCCATTGCTTAGGTTTTAAAAGAGAGGCAATGCGCATTGTGATAGATGAGTTATCATAGAGAAGGTAAGGAATGGAAGCTTCGGGCCATACGATAAAATCTGGTTCTGAGTTTTGATCGGTTGTTGGTATTGCACTTAGATTCAGATGTGCTTCCAACATAGCTTCTCGTGTATCATCACGCAATTTTATATTTTGTTGGATGGAAGCTTGAACAATGCGCACCCAATAAGCATTTTTTTGATTTTCAGCTGTGTTTTCTATAGTATGAAGACGATAAAACCCAAAACCACTATGAATGAATATAAGTGATAAGCAAAGAGAAAGTGCTGCTTTCTTTTTTTCATCCGTTAATAAAACAGTTGGCAAACTGTAGGCTAATACAGCAAGAATATTTATTCCGTAAAGTCCCACTATTGCATCAGATTGCATAAACATTGGGGTTGGCATGGCTGTATAGCCAAGAGCATTCCATGGAAATCCTGTGAATAAAAATGCACGCAACCACTCGGCCAATCCTAATGCAAAGGCTAAAACAAAAAAGCGTGCTATTCCTTTTGTCCATAATAAACCGACAATGAAACCAGAAAAAAACCAATAAAGAGAAAGGTAGAGTGGGGGGCCTAAAATGGCTAATGGGACTGCCCAACCAAAAGAATCTGGGTCTGTTAACAAAGCATTGCATAGCCACCAAAGTCCGCAAATAAAATAACTAAAACCAAAGGTTCCACAGCTTAAAGCGTAAGTAAAAAAATGTTTTTTATTGTTTTTAGTAGCCCGTATTGAGTCAAGTAAAACAATAAAGAGAGGGAAAGTTAAAAAGCAAAGAGGTGTCAAATAAAAGGGTGGAAGTGCAAAAGAAGTAAGAGCACCGCACAGAAATATCCATGCTTGGCGCTTCCAACCGGTAACAGAGGACAAAAAAACGATGAAATGGTTTAAAGACGCTGGACTATTCTTTAGGGATGGCATTGTTTTCAAGATTCTCATTTCTTGGAATGCGAAAAATACGCAATCGCTTAATCCGGCGTTTATCAGCTTCTAAAATACGAAATCTATAGCCAGGTACAGCTTCGACAATTTCACCTTTGGCAGGAATACGATCAAGAATGGAGACGATCAAACCACCAATAGTATCAACTTCATCACCATATTCCCCTACGATAAAATCAGGACCAAGAGCTTTCTCCACATCTTCTAGTTCAGTTCTTGCATCAACGAGCCATTTATTATTTGGTTCACGTACGATAGCATTGTCAACATTATCATGTTCATCTTCGATATCCCCAACGACTAACTCAACAATATCTTCCATTGAAACGAGACCATCTGTTCCTCCATGTTCATCAATAACTAAAGCCATTTGTGTTCGTGTAGTTTGCATCCGTGTTAATAATTTGCTTGCAAGCATGGAACTTGGAACAAAAAGAACTGTTCGGATCAAATCCAATTCACCGATTGGAGTATGCAAGTCTGTATGGTTTAATTGAAGCAAATCGGATTTCTGTTCGGTTTTTGTTGGGTTGATAATAAAGCGAGTCATGTAGTTAAGAATATCGCGGATATGGATCATGCCGCGTGGATCATCTAAAGTTTCAGCATAAACGGGTATACGAGAATGACCAATTTTTGCAAAACATTTAAGAGTTTCTCCAAGAGAGGTGTTTATTTCTAATGCTTCGATTTCAGAACGAGGTATCATAACATCATCCACGCGTGCTTCACGTAAGCGTAAAATGTTATGCAGCATAGTACGTTCTTCAGGTGAGAAGAGGTCGGTATCTTTTTCATTGTTAGTCGTGAGTGCAACGGTAAGATCGTCGCGCAGTGATGTAGATGCACAATTACGGCCACGTAAGAATGAAAATAAATGATTCATCAGGGAATATTTTTCTGTATGATTCGTCTGTTGAGAGGGGTCTTTTTCATTATTAGAAGATGCTTGACTATTATTTTGTGCATTTATTTTGTTTGCCATGGTTTTGAGATCTTCTAGACTTTCTTTTTATAATAGATAAATAAGAGGCTTTAAATGGTATGCTGGTAATATTGATTTTAAAAGTTAAATTTTATCATTGATAGACAATTCTGCGTAAGGATCTTTTATAGAAAGCTTTTGAAGAATTTCTCTTTCGAGCTTTTCCATTTTATATGCTTCATCATCAGTTTCATGGTCATAACCAAGCAGATGCAAGATACCATGAACAATCATATGCGTTAAATGATCTTGAAATGTTTTTCCTTCTTTCTCTGCTTCGAAAACAACAGTTTCTCGGGCAATAATAATATCACCGAGCATGGGACCAGGTCGATTTCCAGCTTTAAGTGGAAAAGCAGGAAAGGATAATACATTAGTAGATTTGTTTTTGTTGCGCCATTGTGCATTGATTTGCGCCATATGTTCATCATCCGTAAAAAGCAGGCTAATCTCGCTTACAACATCTTCCAATGAAACATGATGCATAGTCGTCATTAATGCTTTTTCAGTAATATTATAAAGCATTTTCTCATCATTCCACCCTGCGCTTTTAACCATTATATCAATAATAATCATGATGAATCAAACTCATTTTTTAATGCATCATGTTCATCATCGCATGCGAATGATTTTTTTATATTTTTTATCTCGGAATTACGATCATAAGCACGAACGATAGCAGCAACAAGTGGATGGCGTATAACATCTTTTTCATCAAAATGTACAATTGCAATATTTTCTACATTTGAAAGAATGCGAATTGCTTCAATGAGACCTGACTTTTGCCCTGTAGGCAAATCAATTTGGCTTACGTCACCGGTAACAATCATACGTGTTCCTTCTCCAAGACGTGTGAGGAACATCTTCATTTGCATGGGCGTAGTATTTTGTGCCTCATCAAGAATAACAGCAGCATGGGCAAGTGTTCGTCCGCGCATAAAGGCAAGAGGAGCAATTTCGATGACACCAGAAGCTAAAATGCGATCGACTTTTTCAGCAGGCATCATATCATAAAGAGCATCATAAAGTGGTCGTAAATATGGGTCGACTTTTTCTTTGAGATCACCAGGAAGAAAACCAAGATGTTCTCCAGCTTCAACAGCTGGACGTGAGAGAATAATTCGCTCAATGATACCACGTTCTAGAAGCATAGCAGCATGAGCAACAGCAAGATATGTTTTACCTGTTCCTGCTGGTCCTACACCAAACACAAGTTCAGTATGCTCCATAGCGCGTATGTAAGCATCTTGTGTTGGAGTTCTTGCATGAATTATTTTTTTATGGGTACTCAATCGTGCTGGTATACGTTTCGTTGCAGATTTGTGTGTTCGTGTGTCTTCTTTCTGCTTCTTTGGTATATTTGCCATAGCAAGCGCTCCTTTTATATCTGATAAAGTGAGCTCTTGATGTGTTTTGGCACGTTCATAAAGTTGCTGCAATACATATTGCGCACGTTTTATAACAGAAATATTTCCACGGATTAAGACTTCATTACCACGCGGATGAATACTAAGTTCGAGTTTTTTTTCGATATAAGCGAGATTTTCGTCAAATTTACCAAAAACTGCTTTTGCATATTTATTATTTTCGAAAATCAAAACAACTTGGCTCAGATCTGAAGCGCTTGTTTGTTTCAAGGTATCAGCCTTTTCAAGGGACATATTTACTTTTTCTTCAATACGCTTTATTTTTTCGGTTGAAGCTTTCAGCCTATTCTCCATATCTACATAAATATTGCACATTTTGTTAAGTAAATTTTATAAAAGACAATTTTTTACAAAACTGCATGCTTTAGATGTAATCATTTTCTTTTAGAATAAAAGAGTTTTCTAAAATATTTATTTTAACAAGGTCTTAGAGGCATGTTTATCTATTTGTCACTTCACCAACAAAACTGTTTGAGCTTGCATTTTTAATATGAATTTCTATCACGCTACCTGTAGAGGCTTCTGTATCGACGACAACAGGTAAAAGCCAAGGGGAACGCCCTACCATTTGCCCTGAGTGACGTCCAGGTTTTTCGATGAGAACATTTGTTTTTTGATCAATTTTAGAACGCAAAAACGCATTTTGTTGCTCAAGAAGAAGGGCTTGTAAATGTTGAAGTCGAGCATCTTTTACTGATTCATCAATATGATTTTTCATTGTGGCTCCCACTGTTCCAGGACGGGGGGAATATTTAAAAGAATAAGCTGAACTGTACTGTACTTGTTGAATAAGTTTAATGGTTTCTTCAAAATCTTCATCTGTTTCACCTGGAAACCCTACAATAAAATCGCCTGAAAAGGCAATATCTGGTCGTGCAGTTCGAATTTTTTCGATAAGATGAAGGTAATGAGAGCTTTGGTGTTGGCGGTTCATAGCTTTTAAGATGCGATCTGAACCTGATTGAACAGGAAGATGGAGGTAAGGCATTAACATATCAAGATCTCGATGCGCGGCAATAAGGCTATCATCCATATCACGTGGGTGGCTGGTTGTGTAACGCAAACGCTTTAAACCATCGAGTTTTGCAAGATGATAAAGAAGATCGCCAAGACGCCAAGTTTTGCCATCAGCACTTTGTCCATGCCAACCATTGACATTTTGTCCAAGCAGCGTAATTTCTTTGACGCCCGCTTCGATGAGTTGAAGGGCTTCTTCAGTAATTTGCTCAACGGATCGTGATATTTCTGCGCCGCGTGTATAGGGCACAACACAAAAAGTGCAAAATTTATCGCAACCTTCCTGTACTGTTAAAAATGCGCTCACACCTCGTTTTCTTACTGCATGTTTATTATGGGGCGGCAAATGAGCAAATTTATCTTCAACAGCATAGTCTGTTTCAATAATTTTTTTTCCTTGTTTGGCTTTTTCTAACAATTCTGGCAAGCGATGATACATTTGCGGACCAATAACAAGATCCACTGTTGGAGCACGGCGCAAAATTTCACTTCCCTCAGCTTGTGCAACACAACCCGTTACACCAACCATCAGGGGTTTATCAGGTGTGCGCTCTTGACGCATAACGCGCAAACGACCGAGATCAGAATAAAGTTTTTCTGCTGCTTTTTCACGAATATGACAGGTATTCACAAGAATAAGATCGGCATCATTGGGAATTTGTGTTGTCACATAGCCTTGCGAACTGAGACTATCAGTCATCCGTTGGCTATCATAAACATTCATTTGACATCCATAGGTTTTGATAAAAACCTTTTTAGGAGCAACAGGAGGCGTATTTTTAGGATTTACTTTATTCATAGCGCATGTGTAAATGTTTTTTACACAAATCTCAATCTATTTACTTAAAAGTTTTTTGCATGATAATTGCATCACCACGACCATTTTTTGACGGGTAATAGGCAAGACGTTTAGAAATTTTTTGAAATTCAAAGCGTTGATAAAGGTTCAAAGCAGAAAGGTTTGTAGCTTCTACTTCCAAGAATAATTTTATAGCACCCTTGTCGTGAAGATGGTGAACTGTACGATCGATAAGAAAGGTACCAATTCCTTGTTGACGATAATGAGGATGAACAGCAATTGTGATGATTTCTGCTTCATCAAGGATGAGACGGCATAGGCAAAAGCCTAAAATTTGATCAGAGCTCTCAATGAGAAAAACTTTGTATCCGAAGATAGAGTGATCTGTTAAGAAATTATCAAAAGCTTGTTTTTTCCAAGAAGGGGTAAAACAATGTTGATGAATTTGATGAAGAGAAGCACTATCATTAACTTGTAGTGGAGCAATTCCAAAATTCTTTTTTGTCAATGAAAACTTGGACATTATTTTTTTTGTGGTAAAGCAAAATTGGTTTGTTTTTTTGCATCAGCGCTGCGTAGATAGAGTGGACGAGGCGAATTTTTTGATTGTTTGTTTGCAGCAAGATAAGCATAGCTTACAATATCAGCCGCTTCGCAGGGGATTTTCTCTAGGACAATTTTTTCGTTTATTTTATGGTTTTTAATATGCTCCACAACGACATCAGCAGCTGGGCCAGTCAGTCGGGTTTTTTGGGGCAAATCTTCGATGATATTTTCAATTGTTTTTAATCTCGGCGCTTCCAAAGGTGTGAGATCATTATGAAAATTTTGATGATAGAACATCTCTCTCCCTGCTTCAATAACAACAGTAATTGCTGATGCTGTACTTTTACTGTTTATGACTTGTGCTGCTAAAGCTTCAAGGGCACTCACTCCAACAGCTGGTATTTCAAGTGCTAATGCCAAAGCGCGTGCTGTTGCAACACCAACACGCACACCAGTAAATGATCCAGGTCCAATATTGACAGCAATACGCTCAACTTGATCAAGAGTCATATTGGTTTGTGTCATTATTTGTGTAATCTGCCCAATAAGTTTTTCAGCATGCCCTTTGTTCATGCGCTCATCGATACGCGCAATAACAGATTTATGACGAATAAGCGCAACAGCGCAATAGATTGAAGCAGTGTCTATGGCAAGGATAAGCATAAAAATATTGTAGTTGAATAATATGATAAACAAAAGGCCTGCTGCATTTTTTTACTCTTTTTATTATTGTATATTTTATTTGTAAGAAAGTTACTAGTGCCAATAAGCAGCAATATTTTTTATGGGATAGAACGAGATGTTGATTTGATTCTTATTTGTTTTCACTTTTTGAATGATTAGTTTGAATATTGTAAGATTCCCTTATTTTAAATCTACCTATAATGAAACAATTAAAGTTATTGGCTTGTAAATTACAAGTGGAGTTAGCGTGTGAATAAAAATTGTTGAAGAAAAGAATAAAAACCCCTTTCACGAAT
Source organism: Bartonella sp. AU18XJBT (assembly GCF_028618595.1). Classification (GTDB taxonomy): domain Bacteria; phylum Pseudomonadota; class Alphaproteobacteria; order Rhizobiales; family Rhizobiaceae; genus Bartonella. Next base: position 94,492 of record NZ_JAQITE010000002.1, read on the forward strand.
CGTTTAAATGTAAGGATTGTCACAACATTTTAAGCTATCAAATAGTACGATGATGCCACTTGTACTACATAGTAAGTAAAAGTAATTTAAAAATGGGGGGAAGCCATGATCCACATTATTTTTCAAATAAGAGCATATTCTATCAGTCTTTATATAAAAGCTTCAGAGTAATGAGAGCAGATGAAAGAAATAGCATTGTTTTGCATGGGTTACGTATTTTAATACTACGTCATTGCAAATCATTATAGACTGAAAAGCTAATTGAAAAAGCAAATTTGATAATTTTCGCTTAATATCACAGCTCTTTCAATTTTTTGTATAGAATAATGAGCAGTTTTTAGAACTTTTGCTGCTTTTGTGAAAAAACTGCTTCTAATATTAGTGAGTCCTTGGATTGATTGCATGCCTCGGTGAAAAAAATAATAAATGCATATTTCAAAATGTTATATGGTTCAGATCAATCAATCCTATCATGATAAGGCTACAAGCGCCAAGAAGGAGTATGGAAGACGTTGAAGCTAAAATAACGCGCCATCCTGCTTTTTTTAATGAGCGGATATCAACACCTAACCCTAAAGCTGCCATTGAAATGACCGTGAACAGTTGAGCGATAAGTCTAATCGGGTTTATAGCTGTTTCAGGAATAAGTCCGCTTGAACGAATAAGCATCATGATAATAAAACCGATGATAAACCATGGGACAAGGGTGTGTAGACGCAGGCGTGTTTGTGCTGATCGGCGATAAATGATTGATAGAGTAAAAATAACAGGGCCCAACATGAGAACACGTACTAATTTGACAATTGTTGCAATTTGAACGCTCACAAAAGATATTGGCGCTGTTGCTGCTAAGACCTGTGGTACGGCATAAACAACCATGCCTGCAAGCACACCGTATTGGTTAAATGATAAATTCAAAAGTGGGTATAAAAAAGGGAGAAATAAAATAATAAGAACCCCTAAAAGAGCAGTAAAAGCAATTGATGCAGCTACTTCTTCGTGTTTTGCTTTAATAACAGGTGCAACGGCAACGATGGCTGAGTTACCACAAATAGCATTTCCGCAAGCAACGAGCATTGCTAAATGTTTAGAGAGCCCGCAGATTCGACCAATGGCAAAGCTAAGGATAATCGTTACGAATATAACGAATATGATGCTTGCAAGCAAATTCCAACCGGCTGAAAGCACTGCGTTAATGCTAATGCTTGCTCCTAGAAGTACGATAGCAATTTCAAGAAGTGTTTTAGCACAAAAAGTTATACCTTTTTGAAAATATGTTGGCAAAGTAAAACAACTACGGATAACAGATCCTAAGAGGATTGCTAAAACAAGACTTTCAAGCCATGCTTGCCCAAAAAGCTGCTTTTCCACGACTTCTAAACCATACGCTAAAGCTGATATGAATAAACATACTAAAATACCAGGACCAAAGCTGTTGAAAAATGAGAGTTTTTTCTTTAGCATTTGAATATTCCTCCGTCATTAAAGAGCTAAAGGTTAAGAAGAAAAAGTTTTAAAGATTTGTTCGTGCTTGTACAGCTGCTGCTAAAGTTCCATCATCAAGATAATCAAGCTCGCCTCCTACAGGAACACCATGAGCAAGTCGCGTAATTTTAACTGAAAAATTGGAAAGCTGATCGGTGATATAGTGGGCAGTTGTTTGACCTTCAACGGTCGCATTGACAGCAAGAATAATTTCCGTAATGGGGTTTTGTACAACACGTTGTATTAAGGTGGCAATGTTGAGTTCGTCAGGACCTATTCCATCTAAGGGGGAGAGTCGTCCACCCAATACATGATAACGCGCGGCTAAAGTTTTTGCACGCTCAAGAGCCCACAAATCAGCAATATCCTCAACAACAATAATTGTTGTATCATCGCGGCGTAAATCTGTGCATATCGAACAAGGATCAATGGTATCGACATTTCCACAAACAGAACAAATGCCGACTTTTTCTATAGCTGCTTGTATAGCTGCTCCTAATGGCTCCAGCAATGTCTCTTTTTTTTTGATAAGATGAAGCGCAGCACGACGTGCTGAACGTGGGCCAAGACCTGGTATACGTGATAAAATCTGAATGAGATGTTCAATCTCAGGTCCTGCAATGTATTTAGACATATTTTTGTCCCACGGGGAAAAATCCGTTTCATGAAAATGGAAGCTTGAAACCTGAAGGGAGCGGTAGCCCTGCCGTTATACTTTTGGTTTTTTCTTCTATTGCGACTTCGATTTTTGTTCTGGCTTCATTATAAGCTGCCATAATGAGATCTTCGAGAATTTCAGCTTCCTCAGGTTTGAGTAATGAAGGATCAATTTGAATTGCTGTTATAATATTTTTGCCACTTAAAGTGATATTGACAAGACCACCCCCTGCAGTGCCGGTAGCTTGCAGATTAGCTATTTCTTCCTGAATCTTCTGCATTTTTTCTTGCATTTCTTTGGCTTTTTTCATCATGCCCATCATTTCACGCATAGGAATAGGTATCCTTATTCATCATTGATATCATTTTTATTTTTAAAAATATCAGCATTTTTAGAGGTATTGGGGAGTAAATCAAGATCATTTTCTTCTTTATTCAGTCGAATATCGACAATTTTTGCTTCTGGGAAATGGTTGAGGATTTTCGCAATATCGGGATCTGTTTCTGCATTGGAAAAAAGAGTCTTTTGAATCGCTATACTTTCCTCCTGTAAGGTTGGTCCACCTCCTTCATTAACAAAACTTATTGTCCAGCGTTTTTCAGTCCATTGAGATATCTTTTTTTCTATATCATGAGCAAGAAATTGTGGGGTATTTTCAGAAAGTCTTAAGGTAATATGCCCAGCTTCAAAAGAAACAGGATGAATAAATTCTTTAACAAGGAGTTTGAAAGGAGTGTCATTATGCTGTTCGGCTAATTGAACAATATCGTGCAAAGAATTAATCACTAGAGTTTTAGGTTGAGTAATCTTTTCTGTTGTTTGCGTAACAGAATGCGTTAAATTTGCACTCTTTTCAGAAAGATCAATAGATTGAGAAGTTTCAAGACTTTCTGTTACTTCTTGGGCTTTTGTGTTGTCAGGCGTTTTATTTTTAACTAAACTTTCCGGTTGTAAGGAATGATCTAATGGTTTTTTTAAATCTGATTGATCTGGTAATGTATTTGAAATGTTCGAGGAAGCATGGGCTTCGGCCATTGTTTCTTTTGTTATATTATTTGCATTTGTAGATTCTTGATGAGAAGAGTTTTTAACCAGTGTGAGAGATGTTTTTTCTTGCGTAAGCTTTTTTAAAGCTTCATCAAGAGTTGGTAAGTCAGCTGTGTGAGTAAGACGAATTAAAAGCATTTCAGCGGCTTGAAGCGGACGTGAAGTTTGATTAACTTCCTGTAAACCTTTGAGTAACATTTGCCAGTTTCGGGATAAAACAGGAACGGAAAGTTTTTTTGAAAAGTTTAAGCTTCTTAAACGTTGTTCTTCAGTCAGTGAGAAATCTTCCACTATTTCTGGTGTAAAACGTAAACGTGTAACCAGATGATTAAAATCGGCTAGTTCTGTCAATACAGTAAGAGGATCAGCACCTGCCTCATATTGACTGCGTAATTCATGTAATGCATTGACAACATCGCCCTTCATGATAAATTCAAAAAGATCAATAATACGTGCTTGATCCGCTAATCCTAACATTGTACGCACCGCAATGGCATTGACATTGCCATTGCTATGGGCGATCGCTTGATCAAAAATGGATAATGCATCACGTGCAGATCCTTCTGCAGCACGGGCAATCATAGAGAGTGCTTGATCTTCTACTTCTACCTTTTCATATTTCGCAATTTGGTGCAAATGTGCACTTAAAGTTTTTGATTCAATCCGTCGCAAATCAAAACGTTGGCAACGCGAAAGGATTGTAATAGGAACTTTGCGAATTTCTGTTGTGGCAAAAATAAATTTCACATGGGACGGTGGTTCTTCAAGAGTTTTCAATAAACCATTAAAGGCTTGTGTTGAGAGCATATGTACTTCATCAATAATATAAACCTTATAACGTGCAGAAACAGGACGATAGCGTATTTGTTCAATAATTTCACGAATATCATCAATGCCCGTATGAGAAGCGGCATCCATTTCTATAACATCAATATGGCGTCCTTCGATAATTTGTGTGCAATGTTCACCAAGAGAGTCCAATACGGTTGTCGGTTGGTCAATATCTTTTGTTTTATAATTAAGCGCACGTGCCAAAATACGTGCTGTTGTGGTTTTACCTACGCCACGAATCCCTGTTAACATCCACGCTTGTGCAATACGACCTTTTTCGAAGGCGTTGGTGAGAGTACGCACCATAGCTTCCTGACCAATGAGGTCAGAGAAGTTTTGAGGTCGATATTTACGAGCAAGAACACGATAGGCTGTTTCTACCGGTACATTTTCCATGAATATTTCCAACTTCGAAGTTTTTTATGCGTACATTTTGATATACAAAAGCATAGATCAATACTGTAGTCTCATATAAAAGGATTTTTTCTTAATCAAATTATTTATAGGATAATTTGATTAAAAATAATCAAACCCCTTCATTTGCTGCATACAAATGCCGCTCTGAAGATTAAAAATACCTCGCTAAAAGACAGCATAAAAAATAATTTCTTCAGCAAAATAGGAGGCTGGAACGATGACCCGTACCAGAACTCGTTGGAGCTGCTTCTTTCCAGACCTGACCCAGTTGGCGAGTAGTTCGTCCACCACCAACCTCCCAAGTTCATATTGTCGATTTGGAATGAAAAATCAAGCTCAGAAACGAAAAATATCTTAAGAACGATGAAGAATTTTCTTTTGTGTTTAATTTATTGACATATAAACAACAAAGAGACTGTGGATTTATCAGTTTTCATAACAGTAGCTCTTTATATTTATTTGGTATGAAGATATTTGCTCTCTTAGGATAATTTGAATGTATAATTATTTTCATTCGCTGCAATATGTAAGAGTTTTAAGGTAGATACGTTTGTTCTAAAACTTACGAAATTGAACCATCAAAAATTTACAACAGTCAAAGAAGCAAATAAAGCAGATAGATCATGTAATTGGCTAACATTCGAAAATTAGGGGGGAAGAGTGCTATTTAAATAATTATAAATATAGCTTTAATGGTGTTGCTTCTCTCACAAAAAAACAGAACATCTCAAACAGAATAACTTAATGTTGTACATTCACAGGCTTTTTAAAGAGCTATTGCTCAATACTCTATTTCAAACCCCGCTCGTAATAGTATACATGCTTCCCTTAAGGTATAAATCCCTTCCCTTGAGGTATAAATCCATTGTGCACTATCCTCTTTATGCTTAATAAAAGTAGACATTGAGCCCTCATACTATTTAACAAACCCCAATGTTGTGATCCCTTGCACTTGAGAGGCTTTATAAGAAGCATTTTATTCCTTTTTTTAATCGTTTTTACTCACACACCATTCCCATTTGTAACTTTCAAGGAAACGATTTTAATTGATTTAATATGAAAATAAATAATTTATCATGATGGTTCAATAACTTATAAAGTTACCCTTTGTTGCTATAGTGAATGAGAATATCAAATACGTAATATTTTTTCTTTTAACATATATTAAATATTGAGTAGATGTTATCGCTTTTTTTCTTGAGTTTTTATTCCCTTAATTATTAATAAACATTGATTTGTTGTATATTCCAGAGGGATAAACGTATGGGCTCTTCTTATTTGAGAAAAGATTTCATATATTTTTCAAGGGGCTGTACTCATGCAAGAGAAGATGCAACACTAAGAGCTATAGAATAAGGCAATACTGGTTTTATAAACTTGGATGAATATGATTTAAAATAGAATGTAGTTTCTAGCACAAAGAGCACTGAAAAATGTACTGAAGGTTGTTCGTATGGATCGCAGTGACGCGCTTGTATTTGGAATAGCTCTATTCATTTTTCTAATTTATTCTATTAGGCAAAATGAGAAACATGCCTATAGACAAAAATGTTACTTCTTTTCTTAATCTAAGTGATTTATGTAAATGCGTTCTATAACGCTTTAAGCTGAATCTATTATAGAGGCAGAACTTGTTTTACTAATTTAAAAATGAGTCTGATTGTAGAGAATACAGAACAATTTAAATTGCTGAAAAAATTCTTTAAATATTGATTTTATATATCTATAAAAAAGCCTTCCCACAAATCCAGCTTTAATAATTCATTACGCCAGATTTTGAAAAAACAAAAAACAGGATAATTGTACTGAAGCTTAGATGTTGATGAGAAATATTATTAGAAATCTCCAGCATCACAATCTATTCCAGTAACGTTTTCCTTAGTAATATTTTTAAAAGTATAATATCCTGATGAAGGGAAACCTATATCGAGGGATTTTACATCTTTGAGCGTAAAGATCTTATATTCTTTATCATGTATTATGTTCTTTTCATCGTCTGCAACGATGTGTAGTCTTTCTACGTCAGAAGGAGATGAGTATGATAAAGTAAAGGATACTTTTTCAGGTTTAAATGCTTCGCAACCATATTCAGCACCTTGCTCGATTGTATCGGGTGCACCAATTGTAACGGTTTCATTTGGCGCAAAATTCCATTCTCTCTCGCCAAATCCAGCAAACACAACAGTAGAGTAGGTGAGAATATTTGCAGTTAATAATCCTTGCATGAAGATTTTTTTCATTATCTTCTCCTTTTTGAACAAAATGAATCATAAATCAGATTTTATAAATAGGAAAATCCAAACGTAATTCAAAAAACAGGGTTAAACAGCATTTTCTAGCTTTATAAAAAGCACGTTGAAAATTATTTAAATTCAAGAGATTTAAAGACCTGTTGTCTCAATATACTCTGATGATAAGTTAAATTGTTTTTATGAGCTAATTTAGAAGTTCGTTATCTTTATTAGGATAAACTGTTAGAGGAAATGATTATGTTTTCTTAAGAATCTTTCTTTGAGATGAAGGGAAATGGATGATACAAGTGCTTTCATTTTCGATTATTGCTTTTCTTCATATAGGTTTTTGTACGTGTTGAATTACTGTTTACCATAATGTAAATTGTCAAAAAACATTATCGAAGCAATTTATATATTCTGTTAGCGGATATTATTATTCTTTTTCTGTTTTAGCCTCATGATAAAGCGCGTTTTGCACAGGAAAACGAGTTTCTCCAAGACACATTGCATTATAGGATTTTAGGATATCCTTCGGTATCAGCAAAGAATGATGGCAGTTTAATTGCTTTTATATATACGATGCTCGATCGTTTTGTGCTGGATAAGTACCGATAATACGCAGTTCTGCAGAAAAGAAAGATAATTCTTCTAAGGCAAGTTTCATCATCGGGTCTTCAGGATGTCCTTCAATATCAACAAAAAATTGTGTTGCATTGAAATTTCCACCAATTTGATAGCTTTCTAATTTTGTCATATTGATACCATTCGTTGCAAATCCTCCCATAGCTTTATAGAGAGCAGCGGGGACATTGCGCACTCGAAAAAGAAGGCTGGTGATGATTTTTTCGCCATTTTGAGGTTTGGGAACATGTCGTTTGAAGCGTGAAAGGATGACAAAACGGGTAATATTATGAGGGTTATCTTCAACATCTCTTTCAAGAATATCAAGTCCATAGAGTTCTGCTGCGATCAGAGGAGCTAAGGCAGCCTGTGAACGTTTAGCATTTTTTTTAATAAATTTTGCAGCTCCAGCAGTGTCAGCCGAAACAACGGGTTTCCAACCGTTGTTTCGTATGATTTTTCGGCATTGTGCAAGGGCATGCGTATGGCTGTGGACGGTTTTAATTTCGTCATATGTAACGCTGGGCAAAACCATTAATTGAAAATGGATAGGTAAAAAATATTCATCAATAATATAAAGAGATGATTGCGGTAAAAGATGATGAATGTCTGCAACGCGTCCCGCAAGAGTATTTTCAATAGGGATCATAGCAAGATCAGCTTGGCCACTTTCCACTAAATTAAGGGCGTCTTCGAAAGTAGCAGAGGGAACAGCATCCATATTGGGGAACATATTGGAGCAAGCAATATGGGAATTAGCGCCGTATTCTCCTTGGAAAGAAATTTTATTGGTTTGTTGAATTATTTTCATGCTAAAATCCCACGAACTCTATCGAGATCATGTTGTGTGTCTACGCCTAAGGGAATTGTATCGACTATTTCCACATCGATACGCATATTGTTTTCTAATGCACGTAATTGTTCAAGTTTTTCACGCATCTCAAGTGTAGAGGGTTTGAATGATACAAATTTCTCAAGTGCTTCGCGCCGATAAGCGTATATTCCAATATGGTGATAAAGAGGACCATCTCCATAAGGTGCTGTGGCGCGCGTAAAATAAAGAGCACGAAGGCGATTTTGAGAAAGCGGTGTACCAATGATTTTGACGACATTGGGATCTCTTTTTTCATTTTCTTCAATGATTTGAGCACCCAAGGTTGCAATATCAGTAAAGCTATTTTCTAAAGGGCGTAAAGCATGAATGATTTCACGAGGCATTATTGTTGGTAAGTCACCTTGTATATTTAAAATGGTATTGTAACGTTGTTCCGGATCAATACGCATCAAAGCTTCATAAATACGATCAGATCCAGATTTATGATCGCCTCGTGTTATGATACATTCATGCCCATAATCTGCAACAGCTTTAGCGATATCATTATGATCTGTTGCAACGATTGTACGCCCTATTGCAGCTTTTTTGGCTTGTTCTGCGACATGAACAATCATCGGTTTTCCGCCAATTTCAGCGAGAGCTTTTTGAGGAAGACGGGTTGAGCCTATACGGGCAGGAATAAGAATAATTGGTTCAAGAGTCATTGTAAGATTCCAAATGTCATCTGTGATGCATTTATGATGTTGTGTGTTATAAAGAAAAAGCTTAAACTAAAAATGGTAATGAAACCGTGAATATTTGAGTTTTTATGAATCGCCTGAGATTTATTTATTTTATTTGTGCTTGTTTATGTGTACTGGTCATTATTGTGGGGATTTTCACACTCAGCAATATCATTTACGATCATCCTACATCAGTCCAATATTATCATACAATTGCCAAGAATGATACATTTAAAGAAAAACAAAAAGCACCTGATTTTTCCCTATCACTAAATAGCCGTCTTCAACAAGGAAATTTTGAAAATGGCCGTAAAATTTTTCGCCAATGTGCCATATGCCATACTTCTGGACGCAATGAAGCAGGGCGTGTTGGTCCAGTTCTTTGGGAGATTGTTAACCGCCCTTTGGCATCAGCAGCAGGTTTTGCTTATTCACGGGCATTGCGTGCTCATTTTGATCAAAAATGGGATTTTGTAACGTTAGATCGTTATTTACACTCTCCACGTGAAGCTTTTCCTGGGACCATTATGTCTTTTCGTGGAATTAAAAATGACCAAGATCGTGCCGATCTTTTGCTTTATTTACGCAGTTTATCCGATCATCCTGTTCCTTTACCAATGGATAATAATAAAGCGAAAGAGCCAAATTAACTTATATCATAGATGTTAATTTTAGAAAGAAGTCTGATTTTTTTTGTAATTTTAGTTTTACGGTTATCAAAAGAGCTCTCATTGATGTTTTGTTAGGGAAACGCTCCTCACGCAAAACAGAACACATTTAACGTTGCATATTTACGCGCTTGTTTTAAAGAGATCTTTTATAAAAATGTACTCTTTATGCTGTCATCTGCAGATTGGTTTTTAAGATTTGTTTGCTTCACTTTTTCTACATATGCTTGTCTGTGAAATTATTGTTCAAGGATTATCAATTCATGAGCCGCAGCTTTCTGTTTCTGAACGCAATAATTATGTAATTAAAGCTCTCCATGAGGTTTATCTTAATCCTTCTATACACCATGTATTTTTCTTATGAACAGAGACTATTGATTGTTCTTATACGTGCAATAATCCTAAACTGCATTTTATGATGCTTGATGAATAGACGTTTCCTCTTGAAGTTAGAGGTGTAGATACAAATCATTGACCTTTTATAGTATCGATCACTAAAATATGACTTAGATTAATTATTTATAGGTTATGGTTTGAAGTAAGTACTTTCATGTGAGGCAATTTTTATGTGTGAATAGTAAAATAGTTGAATAGAGTTCTGCTGATTGTATTTTTATCTACTTCGAAAATTTTTTACACAAGAATACTAATGGCAGCTAAGTTTGCACGAGTCTCTGTCCATTTATAGACGATGACATGAAATTATGTTGATAATTCATTATAGAGAATTATTTTTTCACAAACGGTTTTCCATATTTGTGATAAATAATTTTCATTAGTTACAGCGTTTCGATGACTTATGACAAAACATCAGTATTTCACGTATTGCAAGAGTGCCAAAATTATTAGGAGAGGGGACATAATCATGATTCTCCAGGCTTCTTAATAACTATGGCATTTTCTTTATGATTTGAGCGTTTATAAGTAATAATATTAAATTGCGCTAATAATCCATTATAGAGAAGAATTTTTCCTACTAATGGCTCTCCGATGTTTGTGATCATTTTAATAACTTCCATTGCTTGTAGGGTTCCAATAACACCAGGTAAAACACCGATGATTCCAGTTTCAGCGCATGTTGGGATAGTTCCGTGAGCCGGAGGGGTGGGAAATAAGTCGCGATAGTGAGGATTATTGTCTTTATACGGCATAAGGACGGTTAATGAGCCATTAAAACGTTCTACAGCACCACTTATTAAAGGTTTTTTGCATTGGGCAGCGTGATCAGCAAGAAGATAGCGTGTCGTAAAATTATCACTTCCATCAACAATGATGTGGTAAGCATTGAGCAGTTTACCCACATTACTTTTATCTAAGCGTAGAGTGTGTTTTTCAACTACAACATGGGGATTTATTGCTTTTATAGTGGTTTCAGCACTGTCTGTTTTGCTTTTGTTTATTGCATTTGTTTTATGAATAACTTGGCGTTGTAAATTGGAAAGTGAAACGATGTCGTTATCCACAATTCCAAGGGTTCCAACACCTGCAGCAGCCAAATAGGTTAAGACAGGAGCACCAAGACCACCTGCACCCACAACAAGAACACGTGCTTTTTTTAGCTTTTGTTGCCCTGCACCACCAATCTCAGGCAAAATGATGTGACGTGCATAGCGTTCGATTTCTTTGTTATTTAATTTTATATCTGTTTCTTGTGTCATAAATTTTCTCTTGTCATAGTTCTTTTATTGTTTACTAAGTTTATGGTGCATAGACCAGTCTGCTTTTAGGATAGGGAGGATTTATTTATGAAAATTGCTATTCAGATGGATCATATTTCAACAGTTCGGATTCAAGGAGATACGACATTTTCACTCGCTTTAGCAGCACAAGAACGTGGACATTCTCTCTTTCATTATACACCAGATCGTTTATCTCTGTGCGATGGTTGTGTGATTGCACGATTAGAGCCATTGATTGTACATGATAAAGAGGGAAGCCACTATCAATTAGAAAAGCCTGTTCGCACGGAATTAACAGATATGGATGTGGTTCTTTTACGACAAGATCCACCTTTTGATCTCAATTATATTACAACGACACATTTGTTAGAACGTATTCATCCTAAAACACTTGTTGTGAATGATCCGGCATGGGTACGCAACAGTCCAGAAAAAATTTTTGTTACTGAATTTTCTGATCTGATGCCAGAAACATTAATTACCAAAGATATTGAAGAAATAACAGCTTTTAGAGAGACATTTGGCGATATTATTGTTAAACCACTTTATGGAAATGGGGGCGCTGGTATTTTTTATTTAAAACAAGATGATCGCAATTTAGCATCATTGTTGGAAATGTTTACAGAAATTTATCACGAACCTTTTATTGTTCAGCGCTATTTAGAGGCAGTACGAAAAGGAGATAAAAGGATTATTTTGCTTGATGGTACACCTGTTGGAGCTATTAATCGAATTCCGACTGAAACAGATGTGCGCTCTAATATGCATGTTGGAGGTCGTGCGGAAAATGTTGAGTTAACAAAACGTGATTATGAGATTTGTGAACGCATTGGTCCAGCCTTAAAGCAACGTGGTCTTCTTTTTGTGGGGATTGATGTGATCGGAGATTATATAACAGAAATTAATGTGACGTCTCCTACGGGAATTCGTGAAATTAAACGCTTCTGCGGTACAGATGTTGCTCATTTGTTTTGGGATGTTATTGAGTTCAGGCGTTCAAATTAATTTATTTGACAGAGGACCAAAACATGGTTTTAAAAAAATGATCCATGTTGCTTTTTTATATTTGTTATGTTGCAAATGTGAACTACAATGACTGTATGATATAAATTAAGAGGCTTTGTCCTCAATTTTTAGGGAGTTTATAGATGAACAGAGTGTTATCAATTGGAGTGGGATTGATTTTTACGCTACTGCTGTCAGCAAATGGAGGCAATGCGCGCGATCAAATACAGATTACTGGTTCATCTACAGTTTTACCTTATCAAAAAATTGTTGCTGAGACATTTGGAGAAATTTATCCCCATTTTAAGGTTCCTGTTATCGAATCGGGTGGAACAGGAGCTGGCATTAAGGAATTCTGCCGTGGTATTGGGGAGAACACCGTTGATATTGTTAATGCTTCGCGAGTAATGAAATCGAGTGAATTACAGTCTTGTTTTGATGCTGGTGTAAAAGATGTTGAGGAAATACGTATTGGGTATGATGGCATTGTTTTTGCAACAGATATTAAGGGTCCTGATTGGAAATTACAGCCAGTAGATGTTTATAAAGCCCTTGCTGCTCGAATTATTATAGACGGAAAATTGCAACCAAATAATGTTTTGAAATGGAGTGCAGTTAATAGTGCTCTTCCTGATTGGACGATAGCAGCGTATATTCCTGGAGAGAAGCATGGGACGCGTGAAGTTTTTGAGGAAAAATTACTTACTGAGGGGTGTAAAGAGAGTGGGGCAGTTGAGGTGATGAAGTCTTTAGGAATGGATGATAAGGAGATACACACTGCTTGTATTGCGGTACGTAAGGATGGAAAAGCGGTTGATATTGATGGTGATTATTCTGAAACATTTGCGCGTCTAACTTCTAATAAAACAGGGGTTGGTATTTTTGGTTTGTCTTTTTATCAAAATAATGCTGATAAGCTAAAGGTTGCCGATATTAACGGTTTTGCGCCAACAGTTGAGACAATTTCTAGTGGACAATATCCAGTTTCTCGTCCGCTTTTTTTCTATATTAAGAAAGCACATTTAGGTATTGTTTCAGGTTTGCGAGAATATGTTGACTTTTTTCTTTCTGATCAAATGATTGGTCCAGAGGGTCCTTTGGCTGAATATGGTTTGATTGTTTCTCCTGAAAAGGAGCGTCAAGCACAGCGTTCTGATTTTTCTGCTGGTCGAATAATGACATTGAAATAATTTGCAGGGAATAATTTGTTGGATTTCTGGGATAGGAAATTTTGGTGCTATTTTTTATAAAAACTGAAAGATAAAATGCGCATTTCCTTCATTGTTTTGCTATTATTGATTTTTGGATTTTGTGGCTTTTGTATTTCTTATATGCGAGCACGCACTCTTGAATACAGACAGCATAAAATGCATTCTCGTGCGTATTATTATGGCTGGTGGACATTTTTGATTACTGTTATCCCAGCTTTTATTTTTTTAATTTTTTGGGATGCTGGGAGTACAATTTATTTAGAATATAATGCCTCTCGAGAACTTGGGGCGTATAGTGCGCATGTAACAGGGACTGTAAATCACGATCTACTTTGGGAGACACTTCGAAGTCTCGTCAAAAAGATTTATCGCTTTGAGGGGAATCTTTCTACCTCTTCCTATAAGGAAGTGCAGGCACAATTACTCGCGAAGGGATTGATTTTACCTCATGAAGCATCGGATGATGTGTTCAAAATAGCACAGTCGTGGGTATTCTCTTCTGAAAAGCTTAAGTTTATAGGTTATGGCTTCCTTTTTGCTATTGCGTCCTTTGGTTTTATCTGTGGAATGATGCAAATTGCGCCTCATCAACGTGCGCGCAATAAGGTTGAATCTTTTATTATTATTGGATTAATTTGTGCATCTATTGTTGCAGTTTTAACAACAATAGCCATTGCGCTTTCTATGCTTTTTCAGACAGTAAGCTTTTTTCAGTCTGTATCCTTTTCAAGTTTCTTTTTAGGAACAGTTTGGGATCCGCGTTTTTCCGCGAGCGGTTCGAGCGATGAAGGTGGACAGTTTGGTTTAATACCGCTTCTTGCTGGTACGCTTTATATTGCATTTGTCGCTATGCTTTTTGCTGTACCTATAGGGTTATTTTCAGCTCTTTATATGGCTGAGTATGCTTCTACGCGATTGCGAGCAATTGTAAAACCATTGTTGGAAGTTCTTGCTGGAATCCCAACCATTGTTTATGGTTTTTTTGCTTTGAAGGTTGTAGGACCATTTTTACGTGATCTCTCTGCGTCTCTCTCAGATGGAGGTGGTTTTATTATGGCACAAAGTGTTTTGACCGCTGGAATTGTGATGGGAATTATGTTGATACCTTTTGTTTCCTCTTTATCTGATGATGTTATTACGGCTGTTCCACGCATTTTACGTGAAGGTTCTTATGGTTTAGGAGCAACGCAATCTGAAACAATTAAAAAAGTTGTTATACCAGCAGCGCTTCCAGGGATTATGGGGGCCATTTTGTTGACGGCATCGCGTGCAATTGGAGAAACAATGATTGTGGTTTTAGCAGCAGGTGTTGCAGCAAACTTAACACTCAATCCGTTCGAAGCAATGACTACGATGACTGTTAAGATTGTTAATCAATTGACCGGTGATTTTGAGTTTAATTCTCCACAAACTCTGGTGGCTTTTGCCTTAGGGATGACGCTCTTTGTTATGACACTTTTGATGAATATTCTGGCTCTTTATATTGTGCGTAAATATCGGGAACAATATGAATGAATGAAGATTTTTTTCCTCGTCGCAATATTAGCCTCAAGCGTCGGTATTGGGCTGAACGTCGTTTTCGCGCCTATGGTTTGATTGCCATTTTTATTGGTTTGTTTTTTTTATTTGCGCTTTTATGGTCTATCATTAGTCAAGGCTATACAGCTTTTTTTCAAAGTGAAATGACATTATCGATTTATTTGGATGAAAAGATCATTGATCCAAGTGGTCAACGTAAAACAAAACCGCAAGTACTCATGACGGCGAATTATCCACTTCTTGTACGCAATGCTTTAGTAAAGAAACTGAATATAGATCAAAATGATCGAGCCTCTCTGCGGGACATTAACCGTATGTTTTCAAATGGTATCCGTGTTCAACTGCGTGAAATGGTGACAAAGAATCCAAAACTGATTGGCACAACGCAAAAAATCAAAGTTTTGGCATCTGCGGATATTGATTCTGCTTATAAGGGACAGATTGATTTGCGCGTAGCAGAAAAAAACCGTAAGGTTTCTAATCGACAAGTAGAATGGATAAAGCGTTTAGCGCGTGATGGTACGCTTTATAAAACATTTAATATTGGTTTTTTTACATTTGGCGCTTCAAGTCGTCCTGAGACTGCGGGATTAGGTGTTGCGATCATTGGTTCTCTTTATATGATAGGCATCGTTTTATTAGTTTCACTTCCGATAGGCATAGCAACGGCTCTTTATTTGGAAGAATATGCACGCAAAAATAAATTTACAGATTTTATAGAGGTTAATATCAATAATCTTGCAGCTGTTCCTTCAATTGTGTTTGGTCTTTTAGGACTCTCTTTTTTTGTTAATTTTTTAGGATTACCACGTTCAGCCTCTTTTGTTGGTGGTCTTGTTTTAGCGCTCATGACTCTTCCCACGATCATTATTGCAACACGTTCTGCTCTGCGTGCTGTTCCTCTCTCTATTCGTGCAGCAGCTTTAGGACTGGGAGCATCAAAAACACAAATGATTTTTCATCATGTTGTTCCTTTAGCTGCGCCTGGTATTTTGACAGGCACAATTATTGGAATCGCGCAGGCTTTGGGTGAAACAGCACCTTTGCTTTTGATTGGAATGGTTGCTTTTGTTGTTAATATTCCTACAACCCCCATGGATCCAGCAACAGCTTTGCCTGTTCAAATTTTTATGTGGGCGGGTGAAGCAGAGCGTGCTTTTGTTGAAAAGACATCAGGTGCTATTATTGTATTAATGATTTTTCTTGCGATCATGAATATTTCTGCGGTTTTTTTACGTCGACGATTTGAACGCCGCCAGTAATTTTAATAAAACAACAGCTTTGATAAGATTTTTGTAAGGTGAATTTTTGTAATGAAGATTAAAATGCGAGGTCAGGATGTGAAGGTTTCTTATGGAGACAAAGAAGCACTCCATGGTATTACGCTTGATATTCCTGAACATAAAGTAACAGCTCTGATTGGTCCATCAGGATGCGGAAAGTCGACTTTTTTGCGTTGTTTTAACCGTATGAATGATACGATTGAGGGCGCTAAAACAACCGGTCTTATTACCTTAGATGGGGAGAATATTTATGACCAGAGGATTGATGTTGTAGAATTGCGCGCCCGTGTTGGAATGGTTTTTCAAAAGCCCAGTCCTTTTCCAAAATCTATATTTGAGAATGTTGCGTATGGCCCACGCATTCATGGTTTAGTTAAAACGCGCTCTGAATTGCATGATGTAGTTGAAAAGAGTTTGAGGCAGGCAGGTTTGTTTGAAGAAGTAAAAGACCGTCTTCATGATCTTGGAACCAGTTTATCAGGGGGGCAACAACAGCGTTTGTGTATTGCGCGTGCTATTGCAGTTAGTCCTGAAGTTATTTTGATGGATGAGCCCTGTTCAGCTCTTGATCCCATTGCGACGGCACGGATTGAAGAGCTTATCGATGCATTACGGCAAAATTATACAATTGTTATCGTAACGCATTCCATGCAACAGGCCGCACGTGTTTCTCAATATACGGCTATGTTTCATTTAGGGCATTTAGTAGAAGTTGGTGCGACTGAAATGATCTTTACCTCACCAAAAGAGCAACGGACGCAAGATTATATTACGGGGCGTTTTGGATAGGTGAATTGAGGAGTGTAAGATATGTCTATGAACCATACTGTCCGTTCTTATGATGCAGAACTAAAATATTTAAAAGCAAGGATTACAGAAATGGGGAGCCATGCAGAAAGGATGATTGAACGTTCTGTCGCATCGGTTGTGTGTAGTGATCTTCAACTTGCAACGACAGTGATTGCCGATGATGTGTTTTTAGATGAAGCAGAACGTGACATTGATGAAAAAGCGGTTGCTATTATTTGCAAACGCCAACCGATGGCTGTTGATTTGCGTGAAATTATTGGAGCCATTCGTATTTCTTCTGATCTGGAGCGGATTGGGGATATGGCCAAAAACATTGCTAAAAGGACTGTTGCACTTTCAGAAATACGCCAATCTGCTTCTGTTTATCATGGGCTTGAAACAATTACAGCTTTAGCGCTCAATCAATTAAAAGAAGTCTTAAATGCTTATACGAGTCGCCTATTAGAGCGTGTTGACGCTGTGCGTGAGCGTGATGAGAAGATTGACGCTTTGTATACTTCTCTTTTTCGTGAACTTTTGACGTATATGATGGAAGATATGCGCAATATTACGGCTTGTACGCACTTACTGTTTTGTTTAAAGAATATTGAACGAATTGGTGATCATGTTACGAATATTGCTGAAATGCTGCATTATATCATAACGGGTTACCATATGTCTTCTGATCGTCCTCGCGATGACCTTACTTATAAAGTTGGGGTAGGTGAGAAGAAAATAGATTAAAATTTTTCTTATATATATAAAATCAGTTTGTAGATATATGAGTATTTTCTACAGTGCAGCTATAGAAAGAATAAGATAACCATCTTATGGAAAAGCACAAAGAAGCAACGAAGAGTTTTTTCAGAGAAGCATGGCAGATTGCTAACTCTTGGTTTGACATATTTGTATACTAGATGATATCATTACCCGTATTGTGGCAGGAGGGGAGTTTTTTAGGGGAATTTCCTTTCAGATCATTTTGTGAAAATTTTATATTAAAGGGGATATCTGTATTGTTTTTTTTAATATCGATGCAAAGAGTTTTGGTATCCAAATTTTTTCGTATGTAGAAAAAGTGGATAGTGTTACTTTATTGTCATTGGAATGTGTGGGTTATTATGGCCTATATTGGACCATGAAGAATAACAATATTAATCTGTAAATTAAGAGTTTTTTATTTTTTATTTTGCATAAATACTTTTTGATTACCTCTTGTATTAAAATTTTACTAAGTGGTAACAATTAACTATGTACTTTATTGAGAGATACATTTAAAGCTCATTTCAAAACTTGAATAGCTCAGAGATTATAGGAATGTGTTGCATAAGATGAAAAAAAATCGTTGGAATGTTTTTGTTACCTGTTGTGTAGCGCCGTTAATTGTTGTGGGATGTGCTTCAAATCATTTAGAGACTGGCAAAGTAAGTAATGATAAGACAAAAACAATTACGTATCCATTGACAGAGCGTCAATGTCTTATGCGAGCGATGTATTTTGAATCAAATCGCACAAGCCGTGAAGGAATGATTGCCGTTGGGACGGTTGTTATGAATCGTGTTAATTCAACCGCCTATCCTAAGACGATTTGTGGTGTTGTTGGTCAATATAGGCAATTTGCTCCTGGTGTTTTAACGCGTCCTATGACGGAGAAAGCATCTGTTGCTCGTGTAAGAGAGGCGGCTGATGCTGTTTTACGGGGTGAGCGAGATAAAAAAGTTAGACACGCTAAGTTTTTTCATACCGCTGGTTTGTCTTTTCCGTATAAAAACATGCATTATGTTCAGGTTGCAGGGGGAAATGCTTTTTATGAAAAACGATCACGTGATGGGGAACTTCAAGTTCCTACAAATAATCGCCCTTATGATGTTGCTTATGCTTTTGCTCAAGAACGTTCTGGTCATGCGCCAAGCTTTATAGATGAAGGCTTAGAAAGTAGAGGAGAAAAGGCAGAGAAAAGAGCATCTCCTTCGATAGAAGTAGCACAGTCCAAAACGGCACATCCTGCGTCTTTTGCTATGGTACAGCTTGATAAAGTTCCTATTCCTGCCTCTGTACCTCAAAATCTAGCTAGGAAAGAGGAAAATACAACGATTATGGCTTTGCCTTCATCAGATCAGTTAAATGCAATTGTTGCAATGTTAGAAAAACGACACAGAAACTGGTAAGTTTTTTACGACCAAAAGGGTTATACACCCATTGCGGTTTATCAATTAAGTGAACCTTTTAGCGGTAATGATCTGCATAAATATACGTAGAGAAAGTGAACTCAAAGGATCTGAAAAACAATTTATAATATGACGACGTAAAGAACGCATTTTATTTAAAGAAGGGTATTGGTAATGTACTTTGATATTCATGAGACAATTTCGCCTGAAATGCTTAATCGTCTTGCAGAAATTACAGTAAAAGTGGGGTTGAATTTACAAGAGGGGCAAGATCTTGTTTTGACTGCTCCAGTTTCAGCATTACCTTTTGTTCGGCGTATTGCATATCATGCTTATAAGGTTGGTGCTGGTGTCATTACACCAATTTTTAGTGATGATATGTTATCGCTTACACGTTTTGAAAATGCTCATACAACTAGTTTTGATTGTGCTCCTTCTTGGCTTTATGAGGGAATGGCGAAGGCTTTTGAAAATGGGGCAGCGCGTTTAGCGATTGTTGGTGATAATCCTTTGCTCCTTTCCAATCAAGATTTTGATAAGGTTGCGCGTTTGAATAAGGCGACTTCACTAGCTTACCAGCCTGCTCTCAAAAAAATATCGAATTTTGCTATAAATTGGTCAATTGTTGCTTATCCAACAGCAGGATGGGCTGAGGCAATATTTCCTTCTTTACCACTGAATGAGGCGCTTAAAAAATTAGCCGATGCAATTTTTTCTGCTTCACGTGTTACAGAAGAAAATCCGATACATGCGTGGTTTGTCCATAACGAGAATTTAAAGAAACGGTCATCTTGGCTTAATGAGCAGCGTTTTTCTGCTTTACACTTTACAGGACCAGGGACTGATTTAACTGTTGGTTTGGCAGACGATCATGAATGGCATGGTGGTGCATCCGTTGCTCAAAATGGTGTTATTTGCAATCCGAATATTCCGACAGAAGAAGTTTTCACGACTCCTCATGCTCATAAGGTTGAAGGTTTTGTTCGCTCAACAAAGCCACTTTCCTATCAAGGAACACTGATTGATAATATTGAAGTACGTTTTGCAGCAGGGCGTATTGTTGAATCCCGTGCATCAACGGGGCAGGAAGTTTTGCAACAGGTTTTGCAAAGCGATGAGGGTGCAAGTCGATTGGGCGAAGTTGCTCTTGTGCCCCATTCTTCACCAATTTCTAAGAGTGACCTCCTTTTTTATAATACCTTATTTGATGAAAATGCTGCATGTCATATTGCTTTAGGACAGTGTTATTCCAAATGTTTTTTAGATGGGGCATCATTGACGTCAGAAGAGATTGCAGCACGTGGTGGTAATAAAAGTGTCATTCATATTGATTGGATGATTGGTTCTGGCGAAATTGATATAGATGGCATTACCCAAGATAGTGTAAGAGTTCCTGTATTTCGTAAGGGTGAGTGGGCTTAATCCTGCTATGCCCTCAAATATCGTCATTTGAGGTAGGATGGGGTGTAAGCCTCATTGATACGTTAAGTATTTTAGAATGCCTAGTGAATATTCAAGGCAGGGTTTGGTTATAAAGCCTTTAATTAAGTGACTCACATGAGTAAGAAGCTAAGTGAAATCCACTCATCAAGAATTTAAGTCGTTTATAGAACAGATGTAGAGAAAGTCTTTGTTCTTTGAGGGGAGAAAAGAAGTCAATTTATTGTTGATACAATTGGAAAGTGTATAATTATTAAAGAAGAGAGATGCCTGAACTTCCTGAAGTAGAGACAGTTCGTCGTGGACTTGAGCCTGTTGTAACTGATGCAAAGATAGTATCTGTCAAACTTAATCGTAGAGATTTACGCTTTCCTTTTCCTGAGGCTTTTTCTGAGCGCCTTATTGGCAGAACAATTATAGAACTTGGTCGGCGTGCGAAATATTTATTATTTCATCTTTCTCAGAATGAAACGATTTTAAGTCATTTAGGAATGTCTGGTTCATGGCGTATAGAGAACGATCTTTTAAGAACGACAAGTAAATTGATTAAGCATGATCATTTTGTCATGGGTATTCAAACAAGGGATGGTGAAGTTTATCATCTTATTTATAATGATGTGCGTCGCTTTGGATTTATGCTGTTAGTCAATACGGACAAGCTTTATGAACACCAACTTTTAAATAAGCTAGGGCTTGAACCTATGAGTAATTCGTTTTCTGGTCGTTATTTACAAAAGGCTTTTGTTAATAAAAGAATGTCTCTTAAGAGCGTTTTACTTGATCAGTCTATTGTTGCAGGTCTTGGGAATATTTATGTTTGTGAAGCACTTTGGCGGAGTCGTTTGTCTCCACAACGTGGTGCATTTACATTGGCATCAAAAACGGTGCGTGCATGTGAATTTGCAGATTCTTTAGCACAAAATATACGCAATGTGATTTCTGAAGCCATTTTATCTGGTGGCTCTTCTCTACGTGATTATATGCATATAGATGGTTCACTTGGTTATTTTCAACATGCTTTTTCAGTTTATGGACGAGAAGGCAAGCAATGTTTGGAATGTGGAACGCCTATTGTGCGTATTTTACAGGCTGGACGTTCAAGTTTTTACTGCTCACAATGCCAAAAATGAATAAGGTGTCTTGCAAAATCTTACAAGAGGCTTAAAGTCATCGTATCTATAATATAATTACACAAGGCTTAAGGGGTTTTTTATGCTGAATAAAGTACTAACACATCTTGATGGAAATATAGAAAAGAGCCTTGAACGCCTTTTTTCTCTTTTACGTTTTCAATCGATTTCTACAGATTCGGCCTACAAGGATGCATGTCGCAAAGCAGCTGATTGGTTAGTAGAGGATTTAAAAAGCATCGGTTTTGAGGCTTCACGACGTGATACACCGGGTCATCCAATGGTTGTTGGGCATCATCCAGGACCTTCAGATGATTGTTTGCATGTGTTGTTTTACGGACATTATGATGTTCAACCTGTTGATCCATTGAGTTTATGGGAGGATGATCCATTTACACCTTCATTAAAAGAGAGAGATGGAGAGAAAGTTATTTGTGCTCGTGGAGCTTCAGATGACAAAGGTCAGTTGATGACTTTTATTGAAGCATGTCGTGCATTTAAGAAAGCAACAGGGCAGCTTCCTGTTAAGGTTACTATTTTATGTGAAGGTGAGGAAGAATGCGCTTCTCCTTCCCTTATTCCTTTTTTAAAAGAAAATAAAGATGAACTTAAGGCAGATTATGCATTGGTTTGTGACACGTCAATGTGGGATGCGGATACACCATCTATTGCTCTTTCTCTTCGGGGAATTATGGCAGAAGAGATTATTATCACAGCAGCTGATCGTGATTTGCATTCTGGTTATTTTGGAGGAGTAGCAGCTAATCCCATTCGTATTTTAACGAAAATCTTAGCAGGACTTCACGATGAAAATAATAGGGTAACACTTCCTGGTTTTTATGATGGTGTAGAAGAAACACCTTCCCATATTTTACAATCATGGAATGCTCTTAATTGTACTGCTGAAAATTTTCTTGATCCTATAGGACTTTCCGTTCCAGCTGGTGAAAAAGGGCGGAGCATTTTAGAGCTTGTATGGGCACGTCCTACCATGGAAATTAATGGTATTAGTGGCGGCTATGAAGGGGAAGGGATGAAAACGGTTATTGCTTCTCAAGCGAGTGCAAAAGTATCGTGTCGTTTGGTGCATAAGCAAGATCCAGAGAAAATACGCCAAGCGTTGCGTGATTATGTACGTAGTTCAATTCCTGCTGATTGTAAGGTTGAATTTAAGAATCACGGTTCTTCTCCGGCACTTCAGATTTCTGATGATTCATCTTTTATCAAGGAGGCGAAGGATGCCTTATCACAAGAGTGGGAAGTGCCTGCTGTCTTGACAGCCATGGGGGGCTCGATCCCAATTGTAGCAGATTTTCGGTCAATTCTTGGTATGGAAACTCTTTTGGTTGGTTTTGGATTGGCTGATGACCGTATTCATTCTCCTAATGAAAAGTATAATTTAAAATCGTTTCATAAGGGGCAGCGGTCTTGGGCGCGTATTCTTGCTGCTTTAGCAAGTAGGAGGGTAAATGGCTGAGATTCGCGTTCATCAAGGTGATTTACCAAACTTAGACAATTATAAAACTGATGCCATTGCGATTGATACCGAAACTTTAGGGTTACAACCGCATCGTGATCGTTTATGTGTTGTTCAGCTTTCTTCTGGAGATGGTACTGCCGATATTATACAGATTGCTAAAGGACAAAAGAATGCACCTAATCTAGTCAAGCTTCTTGAAAATAATGCAGTCGTAAAAATATTCCATTTTGGGCGTTTTGATCTTGCTATTTTAGCGCATACATTTGGTATTATGCCAGAGGCTGTTTTTTGTACAAAGATCGCTTCTAAACTCACGCGTACTTATACGGATCGCCATGGCTTGAAAGAAATTTGTAATGAATTGCTAAATGTGAATATTTCTAAACAGCAACAATCTTCGGATTGGGCGGCAGAAACGTTATCACAGGCACAAATTGAATATGCTGCGTCGGATGTGTTATATTTGCATCGTTTAAAAGTTATATTTGAAGAACGTTTGAGACGTGAAGAACGAGAAAGTGTTGCCAAGGCGTGTTTTCAATTTTTGCCTATGAGAGCTAGGCTTGACCTTTTAGGATGGGCGGAAGTGGATATTTTTGCGCATAGCTAACTTTAAAAATTGGCTTTTAAATGGAGTTAATTATTGATGTGAGAGGACAAAATGCTTGTACATTATAGGCATTTTATCCTCTCATTTTTTGATAAGAGTTATAATAACTTCTTAAGTGCTATTTCATTTGAAGTTTAGGTAATCAAAGTACTTTTGCGAATTCATATTTTTTATTTCCATAATAGCTTTTGTTTAAAAAAAAATTTGAGGAGAGGCTGGAAACATACGGTAGGTTGGAAGACTTAAATCTCTGAAACCGGTATGCAGCCTAATTAGGGGAGAATATGAAGTCGTAAATGTAAAGACCAAACCTCATCTTTACCATTATTTTTAATTCTGCTTTACGACTTTCAAAAGTATATAAAGCAATGTCTGTTAAATAATAGAGATTATGCATTGCCTCACGCTTTTGTTTCTCACGTTTTTTAATGGATTTACGTTCTTCATGTAAAACAGAACGCCCTAAACGGAGTATATTTGTGCTGCTAATTCTGTGCTTTTTTAAAGAAACCAACACCCAAGCCCATTTTACGGTGGGGCTTAGTGAATGGTATAATGATAAAGCCACAAAATATGATATAAAATTCGTTGAGCACTCCCATTTTTACGCTTATGGAGTAATAAGCCGCTACTATCACACAACTGGTGCCAACTCCCAATATTGGGTAGCCCCTTGGTACTTGAGACGGTTTATAAAAGGCATTTTTAGTCTTTTTTATCCACACTTGTAATGTGCAAACAAATGATTTTGATCGATTCAACATGAAAAAGATTTGGAATAAGAGAATCTTACGGTATTCAGGGTTCTCATTCCATATGAATAACGTTAAAGGATCATTATAAATCAATATATTATATGATTAATGTATAAAGATAACTACGATTGTACTGAATAATGCAAAGAGCAACTCCTAGAAAAGTGAGTTAGAAACAAGTCAGCAAGAGTTTTCTTTACTAAGTCAAAATGCCGCAATAGCTTTTGCATTTCAACAGATTCGTAAGAATCCCCCCTTTTTTTAAGAGTCTTATCCATATACAAATCTCATTTATGATGTGGAAGCGAATAAATTTTCTTCATGTATAATGAAAAAGTTTGAAATGAGAGAATATTCTGATATTTGAGAGGCTCATTTTGTGTGAAGAAATACAAATTATATTTATAAATCAATATGTTGTCGTGAAGTTCGTATAGTTTATTATTTTTAGACGATAGTTCGTGTCTTTATTTATTACTCAATAAGTGATTTTTATGTTGGCAGCGCAGGGCAATTTGCTTTTATTTTAAAATAAAAATGCTCCAAAGCTTTATTTTTAAGGATTTTCGCTTTTTATCTATAAACATATTATTTTTCTCTAGAAATTTGCAATGAAGGCACTAGATAAAATCCATTATGGATATTAATGAGGTTAAATTTATGAATATAAAATATTTTATTACAGCTTTTGCTACTTTTGCTTCAATCTCTATCACTCAGGGTGCGAGTTTTTTAGCGGCTCAAAACCTTATACAGAGAGCATCTTCAGCTATTCCTTCAAGAGGTCTTTTTTCTGGTGAACAGCTTCACAGGGTCTTATCTGAAGTTTTTCAAATAGAACTTTCTTGCACAAATAACAGTGAATGCATAACAGCAGCTAAGTTAGTACCTGTGTCACATTCTGGTAAAAAAAGAGGATATAATCCTAAAAAAGGACTAGGGAAAAGAGGACGGCCAACTCTATTTTCACGAAGTCCAATGAGTTTTTAAAAAGTGAGAAAACAACATTGAGAGTTGTAACGTATGCTTGAAAATTGAAGAAAGGAGGTATTATCACTTGAAAACAGAGTGGAGCCATTTGTTAAAAGGGTGTTGTAATTGTGTACGGTGAGAATGAAGAGTACTGTAGATATAAGCAGGAAGATTTTAGTGAAAGAGTAACACTGTATAATAGCAATCAGTCATTACAAAATTGATAGGTTTAGATGAATATAGCCTAGAGACTTGGGGCTATTTTGTTATGCCGTAAATACCGTCATTTTAAGTATGATTATATAAGGCATATAAAACATCTTGATAAGTATTTTAGAGTAGGGCTTGTCCAGAGAGAGCCTTTAGTTAAGTGAATTACATGAATGGGAAGCTAAATGAAATCCACTCGACAAAAATCTGGACTATTTGCAGACAGGGTCTGATAGAATGCTTCATCCAAATTAAGGAGAAAACCAGGTATTTATTTTAATGTGAAATTTTTGGCCTTAGTGTGTTTCGAAAAATAAAACGTCATTGAGTTGCATACTTATGTGCGCTTGTTTTAAAGAAATATTTCTCAATGCTCCCCAGCCCATTTCGTGACGCCATTTACGAAGGGTATAATGGTAAATTCATTGAGTAATACTATCTTTATGCTTATGAAAGGGAAAGCTAGCATTTATCACACACTTTGCTAGCTCTCAATTTTGTGACAGACTTTGGTATGTGAGACGATTCATAAGGAGGCGTTTTTAATCCTTTCTTGTACAGTTTTTATCCACACGGCTTTTCCTGCTTGTAATGTGCAAGGGAATTGTTTCGATTGATTGCAACATGCAACCGGTTTGGAATGAGAGAATCTTACGATATTCGGGTTTCTTATCCAATATGCGAAATGATGAATTATGTCATACATTAATATATTGTTCGACTACAGAATTTATAAAATATTCTTTATTTGTCTATGATTCAAAATATCAGATATTTTTTCTGCCAAATTGTTTGCTCAAAATGACTTTCAAAGCAAAGTTTGGTTTGAAAACTTTAAGAAAGATTTCTCATTTTTTCAGCTTTAAGGAGATTTCTATATAAGTTTTAATGTTTATCATACCGGTTGTCTGTCTTTAGGCATTTTTTCAATTTAGTCTTGTAAAGGGGTATGAAATGATAACCTACAAATAAGGCTGAAGCTCTGAAAAAGATTTTACTATAAGTTGAGAGAAGAAAAAAATAGTAAGTATGTCAAAAAACCATAGATGCCTAAATTGTAAACAAAGAGCAAGCGTGATGAAATTGCATGTAATCTTGTTGCAGTCCATGGGGTAGTGGAGATCTTGTTCTATGTGGTACAAGCGTTCTTTACAATGATGAAAAAACAAATACATAGCTTTCACTTTTGGGCATGTTAAGAATAAAGGTAAAAACGTTATTTGTATGAATTTAAATAGAACGGTTACATTTAGTTACTCTCAATATTGATAGGAAGCATTTCAGCTTTTAAATAGTTTTATTTATCCACACACACTTACTCGTTTGTGAGGTGCAGGGGGCAGTTTTGGTTTCTTTAATATAAAAAGGCTTAAGATAAGAGCATCTTCAATATTGCAAATGAATGAATATAAAAGATATTTTTTCATTATAATCAATACATTATATTTTCATGCTAATAGCACGCGCTTTACACGAAGGGTATTGTGACGCAGATTTTTTTGAAAAATTCATAAAGAAGAGCAAATGTGGGGAAAAGAGATCATTTGTGCATTGGCATAGTTTAAGTCTTATTTATTACGGATATTACAGATCAAGCAATCCAAGGTGCTTTCATTGTTTTTTTTGTTTTTTTGATAAGTGTATCATTTTTGCTACAGATATCTGAAGTTTGGGCTCTATATGGAATGATGTGTTCAAATAAATATTCAGCTATGGAGAGAAAATATGAATATGAAATGGTTAATAACAGCTTCTGCTTTCGCTTTTGTTTCAGCTTCAGCAGCACAAGCAGCAGATGTTATTGTTCCCCCTAGTCCAACACCTGTTGCTCCCGTTATTGTTGCTCCAACTTTTTCTTGGACAGGTTTTTATGTTGGGGGCCAGATTGGTGGTTTTTCGGGTAAAACGAAAATGGATATCCTCAGTAACGGAAAAAAGATTCCAGCGCCTGATGATCTTTTGCCTAAACTATCTGGTTTCATGGGTGGTCTTTACGCAGGTTCCAACATTGATCTCGGTAATGGCCTTATTTTAGGTGTTGATACAGATTTCATGTGGTCTAATAAAGATGACACGAAAACAGGAAACACATATGTTATTGCTCCAAATCACATCAATTATATTAAGAAGATATTAACAGAATCTGGAATTAATATTGGTAAAGATGCGCTTGAAGCTGGTGCTAAACGAACCCACAGTTTCACTTTTAAAGAAAAGTGGGCTGGTGCGACACGTGTACGTATTGGTTTTGCAGCTGAACGCATTATGCCTTATGTCGCTGGTGGTATCGCTTATACACAGCTTCAAGATAGTGCATCGATTTCAATAACAGGGAAAGATTCAGATAAAGTAATAGCTTCTGGTACCTTGTCTGATGAAACAAAGACCCTTGTTGGTTACACCCTTGGTGCTGGTGTTGATTTAGCAATGACCAATAACGTTATTGTCCGTGCGGAATATCGTTACTCTGATTTTGGAAAAAAGAAATTCTCAAATGATAAATATGAGACTTCTTACAAAACCAATGACTTCCGAGTTGGTGTTGCTTACAAATTTTAAAAGATGGTAAGTAAAATAACAGAGGCTCTGTCAAAGATAGAGCCTCTGTTGTTTGTTGTTATATTATCACATAATACATAATTTATTGTGGATGTGGAAAGATATTATTCAGATTTTATTAAAAAAGATTTTCATAAGCAATAAACAATAATTACATTTAAGATCAATAAGTTATTTATATATACAGTTTGTAATTTCTTGCGCAAAACCAGGCTATAAAGCGATTTTGTCTTGGGTATGTTCTCCATTTTCTGTGACTGTATCATTTTTACTACAGCTTTTCTTTCTGTAATCTTGTAGCACTGTGCTCATAAATAAATTAGGAGCAAAGTTTATGAATATAAAATCTTTAGTAACAACTTCTGTTATCGCTATAGCGGCAGCTTCTGCAGCACAAGCTGCTGATGTTGTCATCCCTCGTGAAACAGCCCCAGCAGTCATCACAGCAGCCCCTGCCTATTCTTGGACAGGTTTTTATCTTGGTGCTCAGATCGGTGGTCGTTCAATAAAATCTGATAACTTTTCAAACGATTTTAAGTTTTCAGGTATGATCGGTGGTCTATACACAGGTTACAATATTGATCTCGGCAGTGGTGTAGTCTTTGGCTTGGATACAGATGTCTCTTTTGTTGGTAAAAAAGACACAGTTAATTACGGTGAACATAGGGTTGGAGGACAAAATAAAACTGCTGAAGGTATTACTAAAATCCTTACAGACGCTAAGATTCCAGTGAAAGATGGTCTAAGAGTTGCAAACGGAGATGCATACACCGAAAGTATTACTATTAAAGAAAAGTGGTCTGGTGCTACACGCGTTCGCATTGGTTTTGCTGCTGATCGTATCATGCCTTATATCGCTGGTGGTGTTGCTTATACGCAAATGCAAGGAATTTCCGCAATTGAAGTGAAAAAAGCTGTTGATACTTCTGCTGATTCTGGTAAATTGGTTGCTTCTGGTAACGTATATGATGAAACAAAGACCCTTGTTGGTTTCACCCTTGGTGCTGGTGTTGACTTCGCAATGACAGACAATGTTCTGTTGCGTGCAGAATACCGTTACTCAGACTACGGTAAAAAGAAATACTTTAAAGACACAGCTGAACTTCAATACAGAGTCAATGATTTCCGCGTTGGCGTTGCATACAAATTCTAATTTCGTAAAAAACGAAATAAACTTCCAAGAGGCTCTGTCAAAGACAGAGCCTCTATTATTTTCTGTTGTTATATATTACATACCCTATATTTGTTGGGGCTGGAAAAGATATTATTCAGACTTCCTTAAAAAGATTTTTATAAACGCCAGAAAATAATTACGCAGTAAAATCAAAGGCTTATACGTACTTATAACTTACAACTTCTTGCGAAAAGTGAAGTTATAAAATGATTTTATCTTGCGTCATCTTTCGCTTCCTATGATTGTATCATGTTGACTACAGTGTTTCTTCGCTTAATCTTATAACACCGTGCTCATAAATAAATTAGGAGCAAAGTTTATGAATACAAAATCTTTAGTCACAACTTCTATTATCGCTATGATAGCAGCTTCTGCGGCACAAGCTGCTGATATTATCGTTCTTCGTGAAAAAGCCCCAGCAGTTATCACAGCCCTTTCGTTTTCTTGGATAGATTTTTATCTTGGTAGTCAAGTTAGCAACTTTTTAAGTCAAAGTTGATGTATTTGATTTAGAAGCAAAAGAAAAAACTTCATAAAGATGGACTACCTAAGCCTTCAGGTTTCATAGGTGGTATTTATTTAGGTTCCAACGTAGATCTTAGAAATGTCCTCATTCTAGATGTTAAAACCGATGTAGTCTGGATAGACCAAGGAGAGACGAAGACGGTCTCAAAGATTCTTACGATTGATAAATTTGATGATTTTAATGATGAATTTGAAGATGCTGGTGTTACATTGGATGAAAATGAAAAGTTTCAAAAGGGTAACACAGCAGTGTGTCGCATTGGTTTAAAAGGAAAAAGGTCTGGTGAAACACGGGTTCGTGTAGGCTTTTTCGTCGCTGATCGTATTATGCCTTATGTTGCCGGTAGTATTGCTTATGCGTAAATACAGGGTGTTGGTAAAATTTCAGGAACAAAAAAATCGGCAAATGATAAACCAAGTAAAGCAGTTTCTGCTACGGTATTTGATAAAACAACAGCGATGGTGGTTTTCACTCTTGGTGGTGGTATAGATTTTTCGATGACAAATCATATTCTGCTTCGTGCGGAATACCGTTATTTAGACTTTGGTAAGAAGGAATTAAAAAAGGGTTATCTTAAACTAGGCTACAAAAGCAATGACTTTCATAGA
The DNA here is from genome assembly GCF_028618595.1 of Bartonella sp. AU18XJBT. Classification (GTDB taxonomy): domain Bacteria; phylum Pseudomonadota; class Alphaproteobacteria; order Rhizobiales; family Rhizobiaceae; genus Bartonella. Next base: position 125,148 of record NZ_JAQITE010000002.1, read on the forward strand.
GGTGTCGCGTACAAGGTTTAATTTTATCAAAAGCGCAATTATGAATAAAAAGTATTAATAAAAAATTAAATTTTCAAGAGATCTTGACTTTTAAAAAACCCTGTTTTCTGGGTTTTTATTTGTATGACTGTGACATTTTTGCTACAGCTTTTTTATCTATAATCTTGTAAGGTCATTTTATAGTTAATTTAGGAGCAAAATTATGAATACAAAATATTTAATAGCAACGTCTGTTGCCACTTTAATTTCAGCTTCTGCAGCACAAGCTGCTGATGTGATAATCCCTCATGAAGCTGCGCCTGCAGTTATTGCAGCAGCCCCTTCATTTTCTTGGACAGGTTTTTATCTTGGTGGTCAAGTTGGCAACTTTTCGAGCAAAACCAAAGTAACTATTCCAGGAGCAGACAAAGAACTTTTCAAAAAAGATAACACACCTAGTCCTTCTGGTTTCATGGGTGGTATTTATGCAGGGTCTAACGTAGACCTCGGAAATGGTCTCATTCTCGGTGTTGAAACCGATGCAGTTTGGGCAGGCCGTGAAGAATCAAAAAAAGCCCGTGAATTGACTCTTACTGAAAAAGATGCAGCAAATTTTAATGCTTCCCTTGAAAAAGCTAAGATTGAATTAAAAGGTCAGCAACAGTTTCAAAAAGATGACAAGGTAACAGAAACGCACAGTTACAAAGAAAAATGGTCTGGTGCTACACGCGTCCGTATCGGTTTTGCTGCTGTTGACCGTATTATGCCTTATGTTGCTGGCGGTATTGCCTATGCGCAGGTGCAGGGCATTCAATCCGTTGCAGGAAAAGGAAAGAGAGCTAAAGTTGAGCAGAAAGTTGATGGGGGTGAAAAAGAGCCATCAGTAGAAAATAAGCAAAATATAGATTTGACTGGTGGTGCTTGGGCTGATGAAACGAAGACAATGGTTGGTTTTACTATTGGCGGCGGTGTTGACTTTGCAATGACAGACAATGTTCTTTTACGTGCAGAATACCGTTACTCTGATTTTGGTAAAAAGAAATTCGCAAACGATACACGTGAATTCAATTACAAAACCAATGACTTCCGTGTAGGTGTCGCTTACAAATTCTAATTTCGTAAAAATGAAATTAGAAGCATAAAAAATACTAAGGCCTCGTTTTACGAGGCCTTTATTTTATTCGCTCACTATTCTATCTCTCTTAATCCCTTCTATTTTTTATTGACATCATTTTGTGTCATAAGACTTTAAAGAAAAAATCTGTATATTATAGAGGGCGAATTGGTGGTATATATGGATTTTATAGCGACTGATTACATAAAATCTTATATCATGGCTATCATTTTACGCCTAAGTGAAAAGTATTCAATTAATCTCAGAAATAGGAAAAGATCATAACCAGTGACTAACTTTATTCTGCATATGCCAGATTAGAGCGAGCGTATTGTGTATATCTGTTGGAGTAAGCTTTGGGAAATACAGTCTCATTGGGGAAGAATATGAAGATGTAAAGATAGAAATCAGTTTCCAACTTTACCATTTTCTTTTAATTTAGCTTTATGATTTTCAAAAGTATTTAGAGCAATGTCTTCTAAATAATGAAAATGAAGATGACGCATTGTCTTACGTTTTTGTTTATTACATTCTTTTTATGGGATCACACTCCTCATGCAAAACAGAACGCCCCAAACGGAATACACTTGTTGTTGTGTATTCACACATTTGTTTTAAAGAAATATTTTTCCAAGTACATCAAGCCCACTTCATGTCAGTATCCGTGAGTGATATAAGACGGTAAAACCTCCCAATGAAATAATATAAAATCTATAGAGCACCACTATCTTTACACTCTTAATCAAAAGAGCCAGCTAGCATCATCATACAACTTTGCCAGCCACCAATGTTGTGGACAGACCTTGGCTGTTAAAAGCGTTCATAAGAGGCATTTAAAATTCTTTTAATGTTTTTATCCGCAGACTGTTTCCGCTATCGAGAGATATGGTTTTGATTAATAAAACATGGAACAGGTTTTAAATGATAGAATCCTACAGTATTAGTTTTTTCATTCAATATGAAAACAATAAATTATCCTTATAAATTAAACCGATGCGTCATGATGAAGATATTTACGCAAAGAATCTAAAAGTTTTTTTTATGAGTGTTTGAATAAGTCCTTTGTTTTTCTTAATTTTAGATACAAAATACTATCGCTAAAGCACCAAAAGTAGATCATGTTGATAAATAGATGAAACTTTGATGGCGCTTGGTTTTAAAAAAGGCAACATTTGATTTCACTGTTTGCACAGGCATTGATTTTGCAATAACAGATGATAGTTTATTACATGCAGAATACGGTTATTCAGATTTCGGTAAAAAGAAATTTATAAAGAATATTATCATTAACAGTTATGCAAAAATTTAATGAAAATGAATCCAACTTTAAGACACATAATTCTAGTGTGATTTAGTTTACGAATTTTCATTGAATGCAAAATTAAAAGTTTAAGAAGCTTTATTTTCAAAAAATCTTTATTTTTTTGTGAGTGTGTTATTTTTGCTACAGATCTTTCAAAAAAGATGCTCTATATACATTTCATTTTGGATATTTGGAGAGATTTTATGAATACAAAACGTTTAATAACAGCGTCTATTTTTTCTTTAATTTCAGCGTCTACAGCGCTAGCTGCTGATGTTATGATTCCTCATCAGCCAGCATCATCGACTTCTTCTACCATTGTTGCACCTACTTTTTCATGGACAGGTCTTTATTTAGGTGTCCAAGCTGGTGGTTTTTCGAGCAAAGCTGATATGGCTCTTGTTGGTCAAGAAAAGAGTTTTCCACTAGATAAAGAGTTCTCTCCTAAACTTTCAGGTTTTGTAGGTGGTTTTTATGCTGGTTCTAATATTGACCTCGGTGATAACTTTGTTTTTGGTGTCGATACGGATTTAATGATATCTGGTAAAAAACACACAAAGACCATTACCATAGGTGCGGCTGATAACACTACAGTAGAAAATGCAGTCGTAAGATCCCGCAGATCTGCAAACCCACAAACGCCTCCAGCAACACAAGCACAACAAATCGCTTCAGGAGGATCTGCTGTTGCAGGAACACCTACACCAGCAAAACCTGCGTCAGCAACACCTGTTAGTGCAGGAGCTACAGCAGTAGGGACTCCAGTAGCAGGATCCGTGTCAGGAAAATCTGTTACAACGCAATCCAGTCCAGCACAACATAGATCAGTAAATACAGTTCAATCGTCACAAGCAGGAGCGGCACAATCAAATCAAGCAGCAACTGGAAAGTCTAACAATGTTAATGAAACAGCAGGAAAAACATTGACGGCGGAAGGAACATCAGGAGTTTCAACACCAGCATCAAAAACACCATCTGCATCGCCAGTAGCACAATCATCCCCCTCTAAAACAGTGCAAGCGGTATCATCCTCATTGGGAAGATCAGATACAGGAGGGGCAACGGTAGGTCAGGTAGGTAGATCACAGCCAGCTGCACCTAAACCGACATCCCATACAACAGGAGCAGGAACATCAGTGCAGTCAGCATCGCGATCAGCTACTGTCTCAGTAGTGCCTGCACCAGTAAAACCTACAGTAACTGTACCAGCAAGCACGCCAGTAGCAAAAGCGTCTACATCGGTACAATCATCATCACAACCATCAGCAGTAGAAAAAACAGTACCGAGTGCACCACTTGTACTCGCGAGATCAGGATCATCCTCTGAATCAGCGACAGCTTCCAATGGAACAAGCGGAGCGCAACACGGAGGTCATCATGGCGTCCATGGTAGTGGAAGTACTAATCCGCATGGTGCATCTCATGCAGGTGGACATGGTTCTGGCGCTCATGCGCATGGTGCTAATCCACATGCTTCTCGTTCTCATGGTGCACAAAGTACACAAGCGGTGGATAAGAACGATTCCAGTGTATATGGTATAGAACAAATGAAAAAGATGGCTTCTGAACTTGGTCTTGAGCAAGAGGATGAAGTTGAAACTTTAAGTCATACTTTCAAACAAAATTGGGGTGGTGCTACACGGGTACGTATTGGTTTTGCTGCTGATCGCTTTATGCCTTATCTTGCTGGGGGTATTGCTTATGGGCAGTTCCAAGACACTGTATCAATATCCGTTAAGGATGACGATGGAAGAGTCGTTTCTTCTAAGAACTTAGCTGATGAAACAAAAACCATGATTGGTTACACACTTGGTGGTGGCGTTGATTTCTCGCTTCTGGATAATGTGATTGTACGTGCAGAATATCGTTACTCTGATTTTGGTAAAAAGAAATTTGCAAAGGAAAAACTTGAAGTTAACTACAAAACCAATGATTTCCGTGTTGGTGTAGCTTATAAATTCTAATTTTTTAAAGAGTAAATTTCTAAAAGGCTCCACTATTAGTGGAGCCTTTATTTTTTAAAAGATCACTTTTTGGTTTCTTTTCTTGTGAATTTCATGATAAAGCCCATAGAGTGTGATGATATATTTTCCTGATCGCTGCTTAATACGAATGATAAGCTCGGCTTTCCCTATAGATAAAAACCAGAGTTGCAGGGTTCAGGGAAGTTATGCAAAAATGAAATCGTAAAAGTGGACAGGAATATTTCACAATGACTGTGAAAAATGAAACAATAGATTATTCAAAAACTCTTTATCTCCCACATACAAATTTTCCTATGCGTGCAGGGCTTCCGCAAAAAGAGCTTGAATTGATGGCGCGTTGGGAAAATATGGGGCTTTATGCGCAATTGCGCCAACAAGCAAAAGATCGTCCATTTTATATTCTTCATGATGGTCCACCTTATGCAAATGGTCATATTCATATTGGGCATGCTTTAAACAAAGTTCTAAAGGATGTGGTTGTCCGTTCATTCCAAATGCGTGGTTTTAATGCAAATTATGTACCTGGTTGGGATTGCCATGGGCTTCCAATTGAATGGAAAATTGAAGAAAAATATCGAGCACAAGGAAAAAATAAGGATGAGGTACCGCTTAACGAGTTTCGTCAAGAATGCCGTGAATTTGCACAGCATTGGGTAACCGTTCAAAGTGAAGAATTTAAACGCCTTGGTGTCATGGGAGATTTTAACACGCCTTATACTACAATGGCTTTCCATGCAGAAGCACGCATTGCCAGTGAATTGATAAAATTTGCTATGTCAGATCAGATTTATCGTGGTTCCAAGCCGGTGATGTGGTCTGTTGTGGAGCGTACGGCTTTGGCAGAGGCTGAGATTGAATATCATGATCATGAATCAGAGGTGCTTTGGGTTAAGTTTCCTGTTTTTGAAGCAAATTCTGATGATTTATATGGTGCTTATGTCGTCATTTGGACAACAACGCCGTGGACAATTCCAAGCAATCGTGCAGTGAGTTATTCTTCACAGATTTCTTATGGTATTTACGAAGTTGAAAGTGCTGAAAATGATTTTGGTCCTCAAGTGGGAGAAAAGCTTCTCTTTGCAGACGCTTTAGCAATGATTTGTGCAGAAAAAGCCAAACTTGTTTTGAAGCGTTTGCGTGTTATTTCTGCTGAAGAATTGAAAGCTCTTGTTCTTTCTCATCCACTCAAAGGTTTGGCTGGGGGGTATAACTTTAAAATTCCATTGCTTGATGGTTCGCACGTAACAGAGAGTGCTGGTACAGGTTTTGTCCATACAGCACCAAGCCATGGGCGTGAGGACTTTGAAATTTGGAATGATTATAAGTCCTTACTGGAGCAAACGGGGATTGATTCGTCTATACCGTTTCCTGTTGATGATGCAGGGTTCTATACGAAAGATGTTCCAGGTTTAGGACCAGATCGTGAAGGAGGACCTGCGCGTGTTATTGATGATAATGGAAAAATGGGTGATGCTAATAAAGAGGTCATTAACGCTTTAATTAAAGCAGATCGATTGTTTGCACGGGGGCGTTTAAAGCATTCCTATCCCCATAGTTGGCGTTCAAAAAAACCCGTTATTTTTCGCAATACACCGCAATGGTTTATTTCAATGGATAAAGATTTTGGGGATGGTTCAACTTTACGTAGTCGGGCTTTGGAAGCTGTTTCAAAAACGCGTTTTGTGCCGTCTTCTGGGCAAAACCGCCTAGCTTCTATGATAGAAGATCGTCCTGATTGGGTTCTTTCTCGTCAGCGTTCTTGGGGTGTTCCTATTTGTATTTTTGCGAATGAGGATGGTGTTATTCTAAAAGATGAAGGTGTGAACGAGCGTATTTTACGGGCTTTTGAAGTAGAAGGGGCAGATGCATGGTTTGCTGAAGGAGCACGTGAACGTTTTTTAGGTGAGCGTGCACATGAGCCTTGGGTACAGGTTTATGATATTTTGGATGTTTGGTTTGATTCTGGAGCTAGCCATAGCTTTGTATTAGAAGATAGGGCTGATTTGAAATGGCCTGCTGATATTTATTTTGAAGGTTCAGATCAACATCGCGGGTGGTTCCAATCTTCTCTTTTGGAAAGCTGTGGTACGCGTGCTTGCTCTCCCTATAAGGCAGTGATTACACACGGTTTTACTTTGGATGAGAATGGTAAGAAAATGTCTAAATCTTTAGGTAATACGGTTGTTCCGCAAGAGATCATTAAAACATCTGGAGCTGATATTTTTCGTCTCTGGGTTATGACAACAGATTATTGGGAAGATCAGCGTTTAGGCAAAAAAATTCTTCAAACAAATGTGGATTCATATCGTAAACTACGCAATGCAATTCGTTGGATGCTTGGAACTTTAGCATATGATGATGGAGAAGAAATATCTTATGGCGCACTGCCAGATCTTGAAAAATTTATATTGCATAGGCTTTTTGAACTTGATCAGTTAATTAATCGCGCTTACGATGAGTTTGATTTTAAAAAGATTATGCGTGCATTATTGGATTTTTCAATCATTGAGTTATCGGCATTTTATTTTGATATCCGCAAGGATTCTCTTTATTGCGATGCGCCTTCATCAAAAAAACGCAAGGCCTCCTTGCAGGTTGTCCGTGAGATTTTTGAGCGTATGGTAACATGGCTTGCTCCAATGTTACCTTTTACTATGGAGGAAGCTTGGTTAGAGCGTTATCCAGAAAGCCAATCGGTGCATTTAGAACAATTTCGCTCTGTACCAGAAGAATGGCAAAACCAATCTTTGTCTGAGCGTTGGAAAAAAATTCGGCAGGTTCGTAAAGTTGTTACAGGTGCTTTAGAGCTTGAGCGTGTTGATAAGCGTATTGGATCCTCGTTAGAAGCCGCTCCTGTTGTTTTTATTTCCAATCCGGTTTTACGAGAAGCATTAGAAAATGTGGATATGGCGGAGATCTGCATTACCAGTGCACTCACAATTACGCAGGATACAATACCTTCCGATGCTTTTACTTTGAATGATGTTGAAGGTGTTGGTGTATATCCAGAGAAGGCATTAGGAAAAAAATGTGCTCGATCATGGCGTTATACACAAGATGTTGGGAGTGATCCTGCCTATCCGGATGTATCTGCTCGTGATGCAGCTGCTTTGCGGGAATTGCAGATTCTTGGCAAGATTTAACATTTTAAATCAAAGGAAAGAAATACAAGTAAATTTCTCATATTGATGAATATAGTTTTTTGTGGTACGAGAAAAATTCCGTTGTTTTATCTGCAGGGGGGGAAATTTGTGTATGGACCGTTCTCTCATAGATAACGGGAATATTAATCAGCCATACACCTAGGAAATGGAATAGGCAGTGAGAAAACGTGAAATAAAAATATTTCCAATAGGAATTTTAGGGGTGTGCTTTGTTTTGACGGGATGTAATTTATCCGCTCCTACCTATGGTACCAATAAACCAGTTTCGATACAGTTTTTTGAAGATGTTGCTAATATTACTTCATTAACACCAACAAATAACAGCAGCGAGATTGTTATGAAACCTCATCCAAAACTTGTAATACCAAGTCCTAGTTCGCGCAGATTCTTGCCGGTGCCACAACAAGATAGATCTGTCAATGAAATAGCAGCATCGAAGAAGCATCAAGGAAATACTCCTTTTCCTCACAAGGGGTCGTCAGTTAATGGTACTGGTTCAGAAAACCCTTCACAATTGAGTGCGAAGCAACGACAAGAATATTTACGTCGTCAGAGAGCACAAGTTGGAAGTTCAAAATACCGTCGCTATCTCACTGAACCACCTTTAAGTTATCGCCAACCGGCAAAAACCGCACCTATTGGTCGATAGGGAAAAAACAAAATATTTAAAAAGTATTTTTCCAATTACTTATGATACCAAGCTCTCATTCACGCACAGTTATAATGCTACTGTAAAAGGGGTGTTGCTCTCATGAAATAGCCATATGATAACAGCATTGAGAGAGTCCTTATGCGTTTTCTAACAAGAAACATTTTTCAAGCTCATTTTACAACATCGCTCATGTGGACAGTATAACGTAAAATCTATTATGCTCCAGCAGCTTTATGCTTAGGAAGGAGAAAGTTGATACCATCATTTTATTTCCAGACTCCAATGTTGCGACAATTCTTGCATTTGAGAGCCTTCATAAGGGATATTTTTAATCTTTTCTAGAACGCTCTTTATCCAGACGATAATTCCACTTATGATGTACAAGAAAGTGATATTTATTGATTCAATGTAATTTGAAATGATAATATATCTACGATATTTTGGACTTTATATTTTATTATACAAAATAATGGATTATTCTTATAAATGAATGTATCATCTAATAGAAGCAGTATGCAGCATTAAAAGAGAGAAAAATGCTTCGAAATAGCTTTTGCTATATATATATATATAGCAAAAGAATTAATAGTCTTGTTTGAGAAATAGGATAGTTTTTAAAGAGTGCAAGTTATGGAAGAAGATTTTTTAGTATCGCTTTTGTACAAAAAAATCTTTAAGTAATTGAGCAGCTTCTTTTTCTTTAAAACCAGAATAAATCTCAGGTTTGTGATGACAGGTTGGTTGCTGATAAAAACGTGGACCATTTTCTATAGCCCCCCCTTTGGGATCATTTGTTGCGTAATAGAGACGTCGTATGCGTGCAAATGAAATGGCAGCAGCACACATAGCACAAGGCTCAAGTGTTACATAAAGATCGCAATCAGGAAGCCTTTCGCTTTGCAATGTTTCGCAAGCCATACGGATTGCGCGCATTTCTGCGTGTCCTGTAGGGTCATATGCAGATTTTATAAAGTTACCAGCGCGTGCAATGATAGCTTTTCCACGTGTAATGACAGCGCCTACGGGAACTTCATCTTTTTTTGCAGCCCATCGCGCTTCTAAAAGGGCTATTTCCATGGGCGTCAAAGTCATAATATCCTTTCTACTGAAGGTATAGAAAATCTAAAGGTTATCTCGATCAGAAATGCTATGGAATGAATAATCTATTACGCTTTTATGATGAAAGGAATATTTCTATTTTCTAAAGAATTTAAAACAAATGTGCAAGGCAACAGATACATTATTGTCGTTAAAGGATAGAAAATGATAAATGATTATGCTACTTCCTTTTTTAAGATAAGCGGTATGGTGCATGTGAATAATTTTCTGAACATACTGGCAAAGATTGGTTTGAAACGCAAATGAATGAAAATAATGAGAGTGAACGAATTGCTAAAAGGTTAGCGCGTGCTGGTGTTGCTTCGCGTCGAGATGCAGAAATGATGATTGTTGCAGGTCGTATTTCTGTGAATGGTACAGTTGTGAAAACGCCTGCTTTTAATGTTAGCCGCTCTGATATTATTAAAGTTGATGGCAAACCTTTACCTCCTATAGAACGAACGCGTTTATGGCTTTACCATAAGCCAGCAGGCCTTGTTACCACGAACCGTGATCCTGAAGGCAGACCTACAGTATTTAGTAACTTACCAAAAGGAATGCCGCGTGTTCTTTCTGTTGGAAGGCTTGACATTAACACGGAAGGGCTTTTGCTTTTAACCAATGATGGTGGCTTAGCGCGTGTATTAGAGCTTCCTGTAACAGGATGGATCCGCAAATATCGCGTCCGTGCTCATGGAAGAGTAAAGCAGAGTGCGCTGGATAACCTTAAAAATGGTATTGCGATTAATGGTATTTTTTATGGTTCGATTGAAGCATCAATTGAACGTGAACAAGGGTCGAATATATGGCTTTCTGTTGCGTTGCGTGAAGGAAAAAATCGTGAAATAAAGAATGTTTTAGGGGCATTGGGATTATCAGTTAATCGATTAATCCGTGTATCCTATGGTCCATTTCATCTCTCTGATTTAGAAGAAGGAGCTGTGCAAGAGTTAAAAGGGCGGATGTTACGAGATCAGTTGGGTGAGCGTTTGATTATGCAAGCCAATGCAGATTTTGATGCTCCTATTCTGAAACCTTTTTCAAATTCTGCAGTTGTTGCAGAAAAGCAATGCCAGAAAGATCGTTCTGTTGCAAATGATGGTTGGGTTTTCTCAAGTGAAAGGGTGATACGGCGCCGACCAAGAGATGGTTCTGTTGAACATAGTCGCGCGCAATTCAGTACAAAGTCTCATGAGAATGTAAAGAAGGAAAAAAGTGAAGAAGGAAAAGCAGAGCGTTTTCTACCGCGTTCTCGCCGTGCTAATGTTTGGATGGCTCCTGGTGCACGTCCGCAGAGTGTGCGTAGAAAGCCTTCCTATAGTGAGGAGAAATCGCATGATCATAAGAGCGATTTGGGTGGTAGAAAATCCTTTCATCGAGGCAAGGAAAAACTAAAAGAAAGTCCGGCACACAAAGAGAAGAGGGGAGGTTTTGTTCAAAAACATGACAAAACATCTCATGATGAGACGCATCTCTTTGGTAAGAAAGATCGCTTTTTAAAAGATAAAGAGAAAATAATAAAAGGTGGTCATGATGAGCATTCTTTTGAGAGAAAGAAAAAGGTGAAATCGTTTGGTGGTGCTATGAAAAAATCTAAACCACATAGGGATGGTGCAAAAACTTCGAAGCGATTTGGAGGTTCACGTGCGGATCATAGGCGGTAAATTTGCTGGGCGTGTTTTGTTTTCGCCTGTTAATCAGTTGATTCGCCCAACGAGTGATCGTACACGTGAGAGCCTTTTTAATATTCTTTCTAGCCGTGAAGAACAATTTTGGACCAATAAACGCATTCTTGATCTTTTTGCAGGTACTGGTGCTTTAGGCATCGAAGCACTTTCACGTGGAGCAAAGGCGGCTGTTTTTGTTGAAAACTCGGTTGAGGGGCGTGGGGTGCTTCAAAAAAATATAGAAGCTTTTGAATTACAGTCGATAGGACGGATTTTACGTCGTGATGCGACCAAACTTGGCAAGATTGGCACAATGCTTCCATTTGATGTTATCTGCGCTGATCCTCCTTATAGCCGTTGTTTAGGTGAACGTGCTTTCGTAGAAGCTTTGCGAGGGGGGTGGGCAAAAGCTGATACACTCTTCATACTTGAAGAAAAGAAAGATACAATGATTCATTTACCTGATGTCTTTTATCTAGATGATGAGCGGTTTTATGGTGAGACAGCAATACGTCTCTATAAATTACGATCGCTTACATCTTGAGAAAGTTCTCGTTTTTATCCGGTAGGATGAAAAAATGCTTCTTTACAGTTTTCTTCATTTTATATGGTTTTAAAAGGTTAAGCAGAAAGTAAATAAAAGATTCTAATGTTAAAGGAATTGATGAATTTTGATTTCATTATGTTTTTTGTTTCAATCTTTTATTTTTTTGAAGTTTTTTATAGCCCCAAGAGCGAGTCCTTATATAATATACGTCCTTTCATATAGAGAGGCCATCTCTTCTTCTGTCTAGCCAAAAATTGCTTTGAGGTGTAATGCTATTGGACCTAAATTAGAAGTATGTATTGCTGCTAATTTTTGTAAGTTATATGCTGATTTGTTAATTTCAGCTACATTAAGAGTGTAACACATTGTCAAAGCTGTAGTATATTATTAGCTTTACTACCGATGAATATTTTTTATTTAAGGTAGACAATAGTGTTCATTTATACTGAACATTTGTGTATTTATTTTTTAATATCGTTTAGTGAGTTAATCATTACATATTAAGTAAGTCTAAAAGTATTAAGTGTGTTATCGTTATTACAGTTTTAAGAATAATGTTTATATTATTCTTAAGCAATAAAACTAAATGATTTCTAAAACAGGAGAGATTATCATGTTTAAATGGATATATAGCGAAGAAATTAACACAGAAGCAAGTGCTGAGCAGATTTGGGCTATGTGGGAAGATGTGGCATCATGGCCTTGCTGGGATAGTGAACTTGCGTGGGTAGAACTTTCTGGTCCTTTCAAAGAAGGAACTGTAGGACGTATGAAACCTAAAAAGGACCTACAGTAACTTTTACACTTGATAAAGTTATAAAAAATGTTTGTTTTTCTGATTATGCTAAACTTCCTCTTACTCACATGAGTTTTGATCATGAATATATTTGTTCAAAAAAATCTGATGCTTCAAATAATACAATTCGTCATACTGTGACGATGTCTGGTTTACTTTCTCCTTTCTTTGGAATGATTATTGGGTCAAAAATTAAGTTACACCTTCGTGATGCAATGATTGAAATGAGCAGACGTGCTCTTACTGAAAACAAAATCATCTCGTGAGAAAATTAATTTTGCACCAAAGATCTTATAAAAGTCATTGAATTTTATTCAATATATAAAAGCTTATAAGGTGCGTATTTTTACTGAAAATAAAGAACGTTGTAGAAGCTTATTTCTGCTCTTGTGAATCTGTAGGTCAATATTGTCATGATATTTGCCAGTTTCTAGTATTGCGATAGTTTTTGATTTGAGAGCTTTGATAAAAGGCATTTTGACTCCTTCTTAAATAGTTTTTATCAACATTACCTTTATTCATGATGTGAGAGCGAATAGTTGTGATTTCCTCAACATAAATAAGTTTAAAATGGAAAAAAATTAATGATATTTGATTCTTCTATGCAAATTACAAACCGATCAATTATTATTATAAATCAAAGTGTTGTTTTATTAAAAGATAATGACTTTCTAGAGAGTACAGCTTTAAAAGGCTCTAGAGGATAAATAAGCACATTCTTAATTTCCGTAAAATTAATTTCGTATCATTGTATATATTTGGTTTAAATGTTTAAAAAAGCGATTTTTTAAAATGCGTACAGATATCCTAGTTTCTGCAAATATTTTTGTATCTGTTAAAACAATGATGAGCGATAAACTTGTCAAAATTAATTGGAAGAATATGCTTATTACAGATTGAATTGAACGATAAATACAATGTTGAGTTTCATATAAAAGTTTTATTGATTATCATTTTATGACAATATTACGCTTCTTTATTTTTTAATGGAAGGGAAAGAGGAAAGAGTATAGTTCTTAAATCAAAATCTATCCTGTATTTTGGGACTTTTGTTTCAGGAAAAAGAAGTCAGACAAATTATGCCTGTTTAATAACAAAATAACCGATTAGGGATGACACATGAAAAAATGAGATGCTCTCGATTAGACACATTAGAAACGAAAGAGAATGTTATGATTATGACTTATTTCTGATAAATACAAAAAATGAGTTCTTTATGATATTGCCTCTATGAGAGTAAAGAAGTTTATGACTGCTCATTTTGTTGAAGCCATAATGAAAGAAAAAACTGTTTTATTCCATTTATGTTTTTTTGTTTACAAGATTGCCATTTTATTATGAGAGAGTTTATAGAAGCAAAGAAGTATATACAAATATAAAGCATTTTCTTGATTCTTGCTTGAAAATTAAAGAATGCTATAGGAATGAGGAAGTTATTTGACTATCCAGAGGACATAAGGCTTGTGACTTAAGTCATTTTATGCTTTTCTAATTTTTGAGGATTTGGACTTAAATTCAAATGTTATTGCTAGGTCCTTTGTTTATTGCCAAATTTTCGGTTGATTTGATTGTCAGTACAGATTGGGTTATCTAAAATGATGAGGGCCCATGAGAAATCTTGAAACTAAAGAGATTTTACGGCATATACGGCATATTACGTCTTTTCATAAAGAAGCTAAAAGGGAAATGATTTAATGCATTAAAAGAAAAAGAATGCATAAAATGTGCATATGAATAAACACACAAGAGTTATATTCTGATTTATATCAATTTGTCAGAATGCTTATCAATGTAAATAATAAAATATTTTAGGGAGTCTATGATGACTGACAAAAACCAGATTGAGAAAGCAGTTTCGCTGGTTGAAGCAGCAAGGCGTTCTGGAGCAGATGCTGCTGATGCTGCTATTGTTCATGTTCATTCTACCAGTGTATCAGTTCGTTTTGGGAAAGTCGAATCGACAGAAGCAGCAGAGAGCAATGATTTTACTCTAAGGGTTTTTGTTGGAAAAAAAGTAGCAAGTGTTTCTGCTAATTTAGGATCTTATCCGCAAGAACTTGCGGAACGTGCTGTTGCGATGGCTAAAGCTTCTCCCGATAGTTTATTTGAAGGTTTGGCAGATAAAGAGTGTTTGGTTAAGAATCCTAAAGATCTTGATCTTTTTGATGATTTTGTGCCAAGCAGTCATTTTTTAACAGAAGATGCTTTAAAAACGGAGGCAGCAGCTCTTGATGTTAAAGGTGTAAGCAATTCTGGTGGCGCTGCAACAGCTTATGGCCGTAGTGGGTTTATTCTTGTGACCAGCGATGGTTTTTGTGGCGCTTATCGCTCCAGTTGTTTTTCACGTTCTTGTAGTGCTCTTGCAGGTGAAGGAACACAGATGGAGCGGGATTATGATTATACAACAGCCTTACATTTTTCTGATTTAGAGGCAGCAGAAACTGTTGGAAAGAATGCAGGTCTTGGTGCTGTCCGACGTTTGGGTGCAGTTCGTGCGGCAACTGGGGGCGTTGATGTTATTTTTAATCCGCGTACGGCTCGTGGAATTGCAGGGCATATCGCATCTATGGTCAATGGAGCTTCTGTGGCCCGTAAAACGAGTCTTTTACAGAATTTCTTAGGCAAGGAAGTAATGAAGCCTAATGTTAATGTAACCGATCAACCTTTGCGATTACGTGGAAATGCTTCTCATCCTTTTGATGGAGAAGGGGTAGAGGGGCAAACACTCAATATTATTGAAAATGGTATTTTAAAAAATTGGCTTCTTTCATCATCTACAGCACGTGAATTGGGACTTAAAACAAATGGACACGGTGTGCGTTCGGCATCATTAGTGCAGCCGACAAGTACAAATTTTGCTATTGAACCGGGTTTAGTATCGCCTTGCGATATGATAAAAGATTTGCGAAATGGATTTTATGTGACCGAATTATTCGGTCATGGTATTGATTTTATTACTGGTCAGTATAGTCGTGGGGCTTCCGGTTTTTGGATTGAAAATGGTGAAATTGCTTATCCGGTGAGTGAAGTAACACTAGGTTCTGATTTGCTTCATATGTTAGCACATTTAACACCTGCCAATGATATTGATCGGCGTTATGGTACAGCAGCTCCAACATTGTTAATTGAAGGGATGACACTTGCAGGAAAATAACACGCATCATTCTTCTGATTTAAATCTTTTGCGTGACGTTTGTCGAGAGGCAGGAGATTTAGCAATGCGGTATTTTGGGTGTACGTTGGATGTTTGGATTAAAGAGGGTAATTCTCCAGTCAGTGAAGCAGATTTTGCTGTTGATCATTTTTTGAAAGAGAAGCTTCTTGGAGCACGTCCAAATTATGGATGGATTTCAGAAGAAACAAAAGATAGTCGAGAACAACAAGATTATGAACGCTCTTTTGTTGTTGATCCTATTGATGGAACACGAGGTTTTCTTTCTGGCAGTTCTTATTGGTGTATTTCGGTTGCCATTATTGAGAATGGGCGTCCTATTGTGGGCGTTCTACAATGTCCGGCTCAAGGAGATGTTTATACAGCTGTCACGGGTGGAGGGGCAACATTAAATGGGATAAAACTTCCTCGTTTAGCTTTTCAGGTTCATCGAAAATATAAAATTTCGCTTGATAAATCGCTCGCAGAAAAATTACCAGATGATTTTCTCAATCGAGTCAATCTTTACCATTATCTTCCTTCTCTTGCTTACCGTATTGTTCTTGTTGCTCAAGATGAAATTGATATCGTATTAGTTCGTCCGAATTGTCATGAATGGGATATTGCCGCTGCTGATCTTATTTTGCAGGAGTGTGGAGGGTGTTTTTTATCGCTTGATGCCTCTTTACTATCTTATGGAATTGAACCTTACCAGTATGGACTTTTAATTGCTGGTAAAAATAATTGCTGTCAAGATATGATAGATGTTGTTCGTCAAACAAAGTTAGTTTAATCACGTAAAAGCACGCTAAAATAATCTAAATAATATAGAGGCACATATGACTGAAACCAACGAAAAAAAACAATATTTACATCTTGTATTTGGTGGGGAATTAAAAAATCTTAACAGTAATCAATTTAAGAATCCTGATGATTTAGATGTGGTTGGTATTTTCTCAGATTATCAATCGGCGAAAGAAGCATGGCAGGCAAAAGCACAAAGCAGTGTAGATAATGCATTACAACGTTATTACATTGTAGATTTGCAGCCGTTTCTTGATGCTGAGTTAGGCGATGCAGAATAAAGCTTGAATATTTGGTCATTATAGCCTGTAGATTGCTTCATGCTTTTGTTTAGTCGTCCTTTTTATAGGTACTTTCTTCGGGTAAAATAGAGCGTTGTAAAAAAGAATATGCTTGTTGTTTAAAATTCATATGTTTTCTTAAGGAAACATCTCTCAAAGCACCAAAGTCCATTTCATAATAGTGGCCGTGCAAGGTATAAAATCTATTGTTGCACCCCCATTTTTACGTTTAATAAAAATGCAAGATAGTTCTATCAACCTATTTACAACAGCAATATTATCATGACAGCGATCACTCGAAGTTTATGATTATATTGTGAATAGTCACTTTGCTTTTGAATGGGGTATGAGACACTAATGCGTTAAGATTAATAAAAAAGTAGCATTATTAATGATACCAATGACTACTCTGTTGAGATTATTAGCACTCTCTACTTATCCATTGGAATTTTTTCAATGGGTTATTACTGTAAGCTTAGAAACCATGAAAGTCGTTAGAAACTTACCAAAATCAAAAACTTAGAGAAACTGAATAGATTTATGAAGCTAACTTACCTCATAAGAGTTTCTTGAGTGTTCGTTTAAAGCTACAATCTATAAATTAGTCATTTTGTGCTGATTATATACAATCTTAAAAGGAATAATATATCATGTTATCTCCTGAAAAGAGAGGATTTAAAATTTTGAAAACTCTTATTTAAATTGCTTTAAGACTTTTAAGAAACTCTCTCTTAAACAAGATTAGATTTTTCTGGGTTACCTTTAAGAAATTATATCACAATTTAAAATGAGAACTCTATACCGTTCAAAAGTTTTTTTAAGATTAGTTTTACATATTCATTTTATTGAAATGAAAACATAGAGATTGAGCTTCCTTTTAAACATATTTTATTTGTTGTATTTATACAGGTTATAATGTCTATATGGGTTATTTTTTGAAAAATTGACAATACCTAACATATGTAAAAATAAGTTTTTTCTCTAAAATACCAACGTGCAAAACTGGAAGCCTCACTAAAATCATAAGAGGTATTTATTCAGTGATCTGAAAAAAATTGATACAATCTATATCATAGATTGTATGATATTTATCATTTATATTTTCAAAATTATAATCGACAAAAATGTAGCTTTGTTATTTTTTAAGTAAGATTTTTTATAGGGTGCAGAATGAAGTGATAAAATCGATATAAGTGACAAAATTTCATTAAAAGAGATTTAAATAATGTGTATATATTATCTTTATAGGAAAAGTTTTAAAAAAATATGACGATAAAATTGCATTTTTGTCCTTTATGTATTGAATTTTCTTAGTATTTAAGCGTTTTTATATCAAGATATGGATGATATTAAAAAAATATGGATGCAACCAATAGTGTTGATGAATTTTTTAACAAAATAAGCATATAGATATCTTAAAATAGCTGGATGAGGTGATTTTAAATGGCAAAATTAAAGGCACATACGGCTCTTTTAAGCTATCGGATGATTGGTTTTTGCTTATGTCCTGTTATTCCTTTTTATTTGTTCTTTCGTGCTATTCGTGGAAAAGAAGAGTGGTGTCGCAAAAAAGAGCGTTTAGGTAAAAGTTCTCATGTACGCCCCCAAGGTTCGTTAGTTTGGTTGCATGCAGCAAGTGTTGGAGAGACACTTGCACTTGTTCCACTTGTAAATTATATTTTATCGTTGGAAATCAATGTTTTAATGACAACTGGGACTGTGACATCTTCTACTCTTGTAAAAAAACATTTTGGTAATAGGTTAATTCATCAATATGCTCCTTTGGATTTAGATTTTGCAGTGCGCCGTTTTATTAGTCATTGGAAGCCTGATCTCGTCTTGATTTGTGAATCAGAAATTTGGCCTCTTCGTATTAAAGAACTGGCAAAAATGCGTATTCCGCAGATTTTGGTGAATGCCCATATGTCTGAGCGTTCTTTTAAAGCTTGGCAAAAACGACGCGTTCTTGCCAAACATATTTTTAAGGATATTAATTTGGCGATTGGTCAAAACGAAAGAGATGTAGCTTATTACCATACACTTGGCGTAAAATCTGTTACGTTTTCTGGTAATCTCAAGGCGGATGTTTTTCTGGTTGAAAATCAAGCATTGCTTGCACGTTATCGTAATGCTATCGGCAATCGTCCAGTTTGGGCTGCTGTTTCAACACATGAAGGAGAAGAGGAGATTGCTTTTGAGGTCCATAAGATTGTTAAAAATTATTTGCCAGATTTATTAACAATTATTGTGCCTCGACATCCTGAACGTTCAGAAGATCTTATCAAAAAATGCGACAATGAGGGGTTGCGTTTTATTCGTAGGAGTAGAGATGCTGTTCCAAACATGAATACCGATATTTTGTGGGGGGATACAATTGGAGAAATGGGACTTTTTCTTCGCTTATCAAAAGCTTCTTTCGTTGGTAAATCGTTATGTGGAAAAGGTGGACACAATCCATTGGAATTGGCTTTGCTTGGTTCCGCTATTTTGACAGGACCTCATGTTTCAAATTTTCAAGAGATGTTTGAACAATTTTTAACGCATGATGCAGCATATATGGTTCAAGATACAAAACAGCTTGCTATTCAGGTATATAAGCTTTTAACAAATGAAACATTACGACAAGAAATGGTTGATAAGGCTCATGAAGTAGCGTCAGGTATGGCAGGTGCACTTGAGCGCACATTAAAGATTTTAGATCCATTTTTACAACCCCTTGTAATACAAACAGGTTTACGTCAGCGTCAGGGTAGATATGCATATTAGCGCCCCCCATTTTTGGTGGAAAAATAAAAGCTTTTTGCGTTTTGTATTAGCTCCAGTTTCATGGGGGTATGGTTATTTTTCAAGCCGTTTTATGACAAGACAGCCTCCTGTGCTTGATCTGCCAGTTTTGTGTATTGGAAATTTTACATGTGGTGGAGCGGGTAAAACGCCGGTTGTTATTGCTTTTACCAAAGTGGCTAAAGAACTTGGTTTCGTACCTGGTATTGTATTACGTGGTTATGGTGGATCAGTTAAAGGGGTACATCTTGTAAATGAGAAATATGATACTGCACATAATGTTGGAGATGAGGCACTTTTACTTGCACGGCATGCTTTTGTAGCTGTATCACCTAATCGTTATGCAGCAGCACAACGGTTGAAAAAAGAGGGATGTAATCTTATTTTAATGGATGACGGATTTCAAAGTCGCCGTCTTTACATGGATTATGCGTTACTCGTTGTTGATGCGACGCGCGGTTTTGGTAATGGAGCTGTCTTTCCAGCAGGACCTTTGCGCGTACCATTAAAAACGCAGTTTTCTTTTATGGATAGTGTTTTATTGATTGGTCACTCCAATGCGTCCGATAATGTTGCTTTTCTTGTTTCTCGTACTGGAAAGCCTTTATATCGTGCTCATCTTAAGGTAAGTGCCTCTGATGAGGTTTCAGGAAAATCATTTTTGGCATTTGCCGGTATTGGCAATCCAGATAAATTTTTTAAATCTATTAAAGAATTATCTGGTCATGTGGTACAAACTTACACATATCCAGACCACTATTTTTTCACAGATAAAAATTTAAAAAGCCTTATACAAAAGGCTAAGATGCACAATTTATGGCTAGCAACAACAGCTAAAGATTATATCCGTACACGGACACTTCACACGCAAAAAGATTTGAAAAACCTTATTGTTTTTGATGTGAATGTCGCTTTTGTTCAAAAAGATTTCTGTCGTATGGTCCTTGAGGAGGTAATGATCCGCTTCAGAAAACGTTCCCTTGAATTTTCTTGTCTAAAAGGCAAAGGCTAAATTTATAGCTTTTAAGGGTCTATTTTTCTTTTGTTTTTAACAATTGCTTGAGATATGGGTTGCACTCAAGTTCGCGCTGATAGGAGATTTCACAACTAGCATATGCTTCTTGGCGGTGATGATTCCAATATTTTAAATCATCTATAGGGATTTTTTGCCCGCTAACAGCACAAATGGTATAGGTACCATACTCTATAATGTCATATCCATTATTAGAATAATGGATTTTCGCTTTGCGTTCACTATCAGAAAACATTATAATTCCTTCTTACTGATACAAGAGATTCAAGAAAAGTGCCATAAGATATATTATAAAGTCGAGAGTTAATTTAAAAATATTTTTCTTGATAAAATGCTTAAGATTTTATTTTCTGCCAAAAAGCCGTTCTATATCCGCCAATTTGAGCTCAATATAAGTAGGGCGTCCATGATTACACGTACTTGTATTGGGTATTGCCTCCATTTGTCGTAACAGTGTGTTCATTTCTTCGGGGCGTAAAAGGCGCCCTGACCGTATTGAACCGTGACAAGCCATCGTTGCTGCAACATAATCAAGCATTGCTTTTAAATTGTTTGTTGTATCATACTCCGCGGACTCATCTGCGAGATCTTTAATAAGGGCTTGGACGTTGATCTCTCCTAACATGGAAGGTGTTTCACGCACAACGATTGCTCCTGGTCCAAAAGGCTCTATTCCTAATCCAAATTTTTGCAAAGCATCTTTATGCGTTAAAAGGCATGTTGCATCCTCTTCAGAGAGTTCTACAATTTCAGGAATAAGTAATAACTGTGAAGGAAGCGGTTTGGAATAAAGTGCATTTTTGAGTGCTTCATAAACCAATCGTTCGTGAGCTGCATGCTGATCGACAATGATCAAACTATCTTGTGTTTGGGCGATAATATAGTTTTTATGGATTTGTGCTCTGGCCGCTCCTAATGGATAAGATAATTCTTCTGATGAAGATGTAGTGTTTGGAATGTACGCATCTCCACTTGGTATATCTAAGCCCTCCATAATAGGAGTAGCATCTTCTTTTAAACCAAAAGAGCTGGTAATATCCAATGGTTTGTGAACCATTGAAGCGGCGGAAAAATGATGAGGCTGTGGGCTATAAGAAGAGGATTGGTACGTGTTCTTAAAATTGCCTAACGGTTGTTGTGCCAATGGTTTTTGTATTTGAAATGCAGCTAGCGTTGCTTCAGAACGGGTTGAAGTAGGACGAATACCAGATTGCTGCAATGCTTCACGAATAGCTCCAACGATCAGACCACGAATTAATCCTGGATCACGGAATCGTACATCAGCTTTGGCTGGATGTACATTAACATCTACCTCAGCAGGTGGGAGATCAATAAAAAGAATAGCGACAGGATAACGATCTCGTGTTATGACATCAGCATAAGCGCCTCGGATAGCGCCCCATAGAAATTTATCACGTACGGGACGCCCATTAACATAAGCAAATTGATGAAGGCTGTTATTTCGGTTGAAAGATGGTAAACAGGCAAAACCCGTTAAGCGCACTGCTTCGCGTTCAGCATTCAGTGCGATGCTATTAGGGGCGAATTCTTTTCCCATAATTTGCGTAATACGTTGTAATTGTCCTTGAATATTATTTTCTGTAGCAGACAGTTCCATAGATGTTCTGTCTAGTCCTGAAAGAGAAAAGCGGATATGTGGAAATGCGATAGCAATTCGCTTAATCATATCGCTAATAGCATTTGTTTCAGCCCGATCAGTTTTCATAAATTTTAATCGTGCCGGCGTGACAAAGAAAAGATCACGAACTTCAACAATTGTTCCAAGATTTGCAGCAGCTGGTTTGGGTCCTACAATTTTTCCTGCAGTAACGGAAATTTCAGCAGCGCTCTCAGCATCTTTTGTTCGTGAAATGAGTTTGAGTTTAGCAACAGAACCAATAGAGGGGAGGGCTTCTCCTCTAAACCCAAGGAAGCAAATATTGTGTACGTCATCGGTAATCTTTGAGGTACAATGGCGAGAAACTGCTAAAGTTAACTGATCTGCAGGAATTCCATGACCATTATCACTCACCTTTATAAAATTTTTTCCACCATTTGCTGTAATAATTTCGATGCGTGTTGCACCAGCATCAATAGCGTTTTCAACAAGTTCTTTGACAACATTTGCTGGTCGCTCAATAACTTCACCAGCGGCGATTTGGTTAATAATATTTTCGCTAAGATGGCGTATAATCATAATAAATTCTAACAGGAATCCTAAGGCTTCTATAGAATAATTATGATAACATCATTTGTGCGACATTCAAGAATAAGAGAACATGAAAGGTATTATTTTTACAATACCTCCTATTTTATTTTTAAAGAGCTCTTCATCATTCGAAGTATTTTATTTTATGATAACAACTTAGTTGGAAAAAACAGAAAAAATAGTTTTTATCACCTTAAAATAGCTTGCACCAATTTATCATCTAGGTCAAAAAAGAAACAATGTAAAAAGGGAAGGCAATATATATGGCGCGTATAAGCGGTATTTTAGCAGATAGTGATATACAAGCTTTGATTGAGAATAACGTTCTCAAGGCTCAGTATCCATTTGATAGATCTCAAATACAACCAGCAAGTCTTGATCTTCGTTTAGGGGAGAAAGCTTATCGTATACGTGCTTCTTTTATGCCAGGACCTGATACAAAAGTTTTGGATAAGCTTGAGCGGTTAAAGTTGCATGAGTTTGATTTACGAGACGGAGCTGTTTTGGAAACGGGGTGTGTTTATATTGTTCCTCTTTTGGAAAGTTTAGCTTTACCAGAATTTTTATCTGCTGTTGCCAATCCCAAAAGTTCTACAGGCCGATTAGATGTTTTTACACGTGTTATTACGGATAATGCTCAGGAGTTTGATAAAATTTGTGCTGGTTATCATGGTCCACTTTATTTGGAAATTAGTCCACGCACATTTCCAATTTTGGTGCATACAGGCTCACATTTATCACAGCTTCGGTTTAGAAAAGGGAAAAGTTATTTAAATGAAATAGAGTTGCACACTTTGCAAAGACAAGAAACACTGATATCGGAGGATTTTCCTAATATTAGCGTTGGTGGTATTGGTCTTTCCATTAATTTAAAGGGAGACGAAAACGGGCTTATAGGTTATCGTGGTAAACATCATACAAGTGTTATTGATATTGATAAACGTGCTGTTGCCCACATTTTAGATTTTTGGGAACCTCTTTTTGATCATGGTCAAAGGGAGTTAGTTCTTGATCCTGATGAATTTTACATTTTAGTTTCACGAGAATCTGTTCATGTGCCTCCGCTTTATGCCGCAGAAATGACACCCTTTGATCCTTTAGTTGGTGAGTTTAGGGTGCATTATGCAGGCTTTTTTGATCCAGGGTTTGGGCACAAGGAGGCGGGTGGAAAAGGAGCAAGAGCGGTTTTAGAAGTGCGGAGCCATGAAGTTCCTTTTATCTTAGAGCATGGTCAAATGATTGGGCGTTTGGTTTATGAGCATATGCTTAATCGACCATCAACCCTTTATGGACATGATGTTGGATCACATTATCAAGCACAGGGTTTAAAGTTGTCCAAGCATTTTAAATGAGTTGGGAACTACGAATTTTGATAACATGTATGCAGAAAGCCTATTTTGGATAAAAGAAAATTGTGTGCTTCGCAAAACCGGCGCCATTCTTTTAATTTTTAGTTTCCAAAGTTATCGCATTCCTTGCATTTGAGAGGATATGAGAGGCATTTTTCTTCTTTTTTCAAGAGTTTTTATCTGTACGAACTCCGTTTATGATATGGAAAAGAATAGTTTTGATTATTTCATCATGAAAAAAGCTAAAATGAAAGAGTTTTACTATATTCAATATGTTATTCATATTTATTATTATAATAAATCAATAAGTTACTGAAATTCAATATAACAGTAGTGTATTTGCTTATTCAAAATAAATATGCGAGATTGGATGCTACACTTGGCGCCATTTTTCTAGAGCTTAAATGACCAGTATATTTTATTGCGTATAAAAATTATCCTTAAGAGCCAATAAAGAAGTTTTTCACTACAGTAGTTTAGTAACAATTTTTTTAATAAACATTGTTCTAATTTTAGTAACTCATTTATAGCCTCAAAATATAATATTGCTATAAAATTATTCAATGCAATATGGGGATCTTCTATTAGTATGAATATTAAAATTTTTTTTATACTTTATGTGAATTAGGCACTGTATATTTTTATAAACTTTCATGAATAAGTAACAGGTCTCAGTTTTGAATATTGATATAAGAAGATTTCTGGATGTATGCGACAGCTTTATTCCCAGTATTAATAAAGGATCTTTTCATCTTTTGGGGGAGAGTATGGTTTATGCTTAATGATACTCTATATTCTTATAACCGATAATATAAGGACCTTTGGAGGGAGAAACGACTTGAAATTATAACTAATTAAGCTGCGGAGCAATCGCTTTCGAAGAGGTATTGGTTTAAAGAGAGTATAATATTTCAATTGCACATGAACAATATATGAGTAGATACGTTGTTAATGATACTTCATGCTGTGAGATTTTAAATTTGGATAAGAGAAATAAAGACGTTGTTTTTATCAATTAGTTTTTTTAGAAAGTTGCAATCTCTGTTGTTTTTATCTATTCAATAGAGTGTTTTGGGAGAATATCGAATAGGTAGGTGCACGGATTCGCTTTTATGTGTTTTAGGATGTCTTCTCTTTTCATTTAGGAACAATGGTGCCGTCAATGATTATTTCTTCAACACTTGATTATCGTAAGGCAGCAAAGCGTCGTCTTCCTCCCTTTCTTTTTCACTATATTGATGGTGGGGCTTATGTTGAAGAAACGATGCGACGTAACTGTACAGATCTTCAAGCACTTGCACTGCGTCAGAGGATTCTAAGGCAAGTTGGTGAAGTTGATCTTTCAATCAAGCTTTTTGATCAGACACTTGATTTACCAATTGTACTAGCACCTGTTGGGCTAACGGGCATGTATACACGTCGTGGAGAGGTAAAAGCAGCGCGTGCCGCAGCGGCAAAAGGGATTCCTTTTACTCTATCCTCTGTTTCAGTTTGTCCCATTGCGGAAGTGCAAGAAGCGGTTGGAAGTGCATTTTGGTTTCAACTTTATGTTCTCAAAGATCGTGGTTTCATGCGTGATACACTAGAACGGGCTTGGTTAGCTGGTGTACGCACATTGGTTTTTACAGTTGATATGCCGGTTCCTGGTGCACGTTATCGTGATGCGCATTCGGGGATGTCTGGTCCTTATGCTGGCTTACGTCGTTTTTTACAAGCTTTAACTCATCCATATTGGGCTTGGAACGTTGGTGTTATGGGGCGCCCTCATGATCTTGGAAATGTCTCCACTTATCTCAAAAAGAAAATTGCATTGGATGATTACGTTGGTTGGCTTGGTGCAAATTTTGATCCATCAATTGGTTGGCATGATCTACAATGGATTCGCGATTTTTGGAAAGGAAAAATGATTTTGAAAGGTATTCTTGATCCAGAAGATGCGCGAGAAGCAGTAAAGTTTGGTGCGGATGGTATTGTTGTTTCTAATCACGGCGGACGTCAGCTTGATGGTGTATTATCAACAACACGGGCGTTGCCTGCAATTGCGGATGCTGTAAAGGATCATTTGACTATTTTAGCGGACTCGGGTGTTCGTTCTGGTCTTGATGTTGTACGCATGATAGCACAAGGAGCGGATGCTGTTATGATTGGTCGTGCTTTTGTTTATGCGCTTGCAGCAGCAGGTAAGAAAGGTGTTATGCATCTCCTTGATCTTTTTGCCAATGAAATGCGGGTAGCTATGACACTGACCGGTACTCAGACAATCAAAGATATTACACGCAAGAGTTTAGTAAATATAGATATTTTTAAGCAATGAAAGCAATATGTTATACTTCTTTCAGAAAAAGAAAGTCTTTTTATAGAGGCGCATAATTATATACTTTACAAATATGTTAACAGTTAAAGTTAAATAGAAAAGATCAAGAAGCTTCTCTATAAAATCACAGAAAATACTCAGTAAATACGATAATATTAACGCAAAAATCTTAATAATAATAAACACTAATAACATTGCATAAATATTTTACTTACTTTATTAAAAGCTCATTCTATAGATAAAAAGGAAAAAGCGCTGATATTAAAGGTAAAACAACTGTTGATATAGAAAAAATAGATATAAATAATGCTGTGAGCATTTTTCCCTCCTATATATAAAAATATAATATGTTAATCACTTCTTTTCCACATTAACATAAAATTCATTTCGTTTTATTTTAAAATAGAATAATATTAATTTTTGTATATAAATAAAATAATTTAAAATGTTAATATGTATTTATTGAAATCTATAATTATAATAAAAAATGGATTTAATAAATAATATTTTTATAATCTGTATATTATTTATATTAAGTTTATTTGATAATATATTATATGGATATGATATTGTTTTTATGGAGTACATTTAAGCAATGAAAAAAATACTCATACGATCTTTTAAAAAATCTCGTTTACTGAGAGCAAGTCTGCGTGAATTAATGTGCGTTTCTTTCTTATTTTCTTGCATCCTCAATGAGTTATGATGTTTTTGAACTGGCGAGCATATTAGGAAGCAGTTGAATATTTTTTGTATAGTATATCATTACTAACACTATTTATGTTTTCTCGATTGATTTCATGATTTGTTAATACATCCAGTTTGTTTTTTACAGATGGGGTCGTTGGGTATTCCTAATGGTATAAATTGGCATAGGATATTTTGTTCCATAAGCGATTGAACAATTGCATCTCTAAGCTTCTCCACTGATATTATTCTCTTCACAGACAACAACAGATTAGTGAGATTGGCATAACTCTAGCACAGATATATTATCTCAAAGTTGAATTGTTGGCACACTTGTAAGCATTGGGATAACTTCATGTTTTTTGAAGATCTTCAGCAATATAAAGACAAATCTGAACAGTTTTTTTCAGTAGCAAGTAAGAGAACATTTTTTCCCTTTTTAAACAGAAGTTTTGCTGATATCAATTTTTGAAGCATTTTATGAATATTCATAATAGCGCGCGTTCCTAAACTTATATAAATGGGTACAGTATCATTCAGAGTAGAAAGAATTACAGTTTCCATTTGAATGCATAACACTCATAAGTAATTGGATAATATTTACTTTATAACTGAATAAAAAGAAAATTTTTTCTCTCTTTAAATAAGAGGATGGGTTGTCGTCTAGCCAATAGGGATAGTTTGCGAGAAATTTGTTCGATGCAAGACAACTTAACATTACAGTTGCTTTTTATCACTTGAAGCTGTGAGAAGAAGGCTAAGATAAATGAAAGAGTGTAAAAAAATGATGGATACATTTTAGGATAAAAAATTATAATCCTGTTAATTCCACACTAGTTGCTGCTGATATTACTGACAAAAAAAATTTGACCGAAAAAATTATCAAAATTATTGAGAACATTTTTCATAGCATGTAGAATGCCCCCTTTGTTGGCATAGGTGGGATTTTCTTTGAGCTGAAATTGATTCTATCCCCTGAAATTAGCAATAATCTCTTAGGTGATGTTGTAAACTTTTTAAGGATGTTACAACGCCATTATCGTCCTTTTATGAAAAATATTAGCATTTCAGATGACAGCCGTGAGGAGTTTCAACGTTTAATACAGCAAGATCCAGAAACTTTCACGGATTTAGAACGAGCTTCAAGATTTTTATATTTACAACGATTAAGTTTTAGAGAGAAGGTAAATCGTACGATGAGAGTTGAAACCCATCGTAACGCGCGGGGGCTTAAGCCCTTCTGATTTGAAGGCGTGCTATAAAACTTATTTGCCTCTGTTTAGCAGGTGTTAGCATTGAACATTTAAACTGCTCTGATTTTATTGTGCGTTATGATCGTCTAAAAATCTTGTTTTATCTTCACCACTTTAATTGTGGTTCTGAAGGTTATTAAAGAAAGGATTTTTATAAGCGAGAGGATTATCAGCCGATATCTAAGCTGCTTGCATAAATAAAAGGGAGTTTTTTGTCTTTAAACAATATACTAGAAATTCAAAAAACTTTAGTTAACTTCATAAAAGAGGTTGCACTATCTTATACAGATTGCTCTGCAAATAATACAATTGCTGGTAAGGAATGGGGCATCACTAATTTTGATTTTTAAAAAAGAAATAATACGTATTAAATAGTCTTTAACTTTGCAGACTTTTTGAGAATCTTTTCAGAATCTGTTGAAAAAAGTGAACTGATAGAAGATATTTCTATCAAAATATAGAAACTTTTCTAATAAGTTACGAATAAATCTAAAAATATATATTAAATATAAAAACAATGCGATATGCAGGCAGTTTAGGCTTTAGACACAAGAAGCAAAGCATATAACGATGCATAGAGGTAAGATTGGGACATATTTTTTTATGATTCAACAAAAAAGTAAGTGTAGTTTGACAGTAGGTTTTATACTAAGTGGGAAGAGGTTGGATTAGGTAGGAATACGTGGTAATTTGTTGTTTTTATGGTTATTTTTTAGCATCATATTTTTTTATGATTCAACAAAAAAGTAAGTGTAGTTTGACAGTAGGTTTTATACTAAGTGGGAAGAGGTTGGATTAGGTAGGAATACGTGGTAATTTGTTGTTTTTATGGTTATTTTTTAGCATTAAATGCGGGTTTTGTCAAAATAGATTTTGAC
>NZ_JAQITE010000020.1 GCF_028618595.1 Bartonella sp. AU18XJBT
GCAAATGACCCAATTCACGCCCTGCTGTTACAAACTTCCAAAAATCATCAGCAGTTTTTACACATGGGATACGAGGCAATTCTTTGCATAAATTAACAGCATAACGGGCACGGTAATCTTTTGAATGTAAAATTCCATAAACGTAATAAAAGATATCTTCTTTTGTTATAGTCTCATTAGGATAAGTAGACTGAAATTTCTTTAAACCCGCATCTGTAATACCATCACGAACTTTCTTTTTTGCACCTGTAGTAAATAAGCTATGTTCATGATGTTTCTTCTCTTCACAATGAAATATAAGCGGATAACATCTTGTTTTTTCTAATGTATCATAGGTAATGGGTTTATTAGTCATGAGACAAGAGAAACTTGAGTTACTACCACTACCTGAAACACAAATACCAAGATTATGCGGAATATCTGGATTAAAAAATTTATGTGTTTTTCCTAGTACTTCATTAAAAAATGGTGATGTATAATGCCACATTGTTATAAATGGGCGATAAAGAACGAGAGCTTTTAGATTTGGTTCAAATTTTGCATCTATTCTTTGCTTTAATTTAGAACGAAGGCTTCTTGACCAACTAATTTTTGTAGCATCATAATCAATAACCTTTTCCATAGGTATATAAGACTTTTCAGCAACGAGACTCCTCTGTATATTAAAAAAATCAATTGTTTTTTGAATGGATGCATCTAATTTTTCACATGAGAAATTGTAAACCCAAGCATCCCGATTTGATAATACACCAGGTGACATTATCTCAAAAAGCTTAGAATTTGCTAAAATATCTTTATTTCCCATTGAAATAAATTGATCAAAATCTGCTCTTCTTTTCTTTATCCAATCATAGTTCTTATTAGGGCTAATTTGAATAAACTTTTTAGATTGCACTATTGCTTTTACACTTCTTAATGTATTTAATCTTTCTAATTTTTCTTTGGCAGAAAGATTATTACCAATATCATAATAGTAAATCTTACATAGCTGTTTATTATCTGGATTCCGTACAAAAATAGTTATCGCTATCCCATTCATGCAACCAGATTTAAAGACATTTTCTCCTTCTTTTGCTATATCTTTTGATTTCATATTTTTTCGAATATCACCACGAAGATTAATGATATAAATAGCAGAATACTCATTTTGTAAGCATCTCCGCATACCATCAGCAAATGTTTTATCTATCCATCCATTCCCAGAGACATAAGCTATAATACCTCCTTGTAGACTTAAGCGATTACTTGCCCAACGAATGGCACGAATGTAGCTATCGTAAAGTGCTCGCATATTCATTGATTTAGATTGAGCAGCATATGTATCTCGAATGCTATCATTAAGTGTATCATAAGATACATTCGGATTATTATCATTGGCATTTTTTTGCCCTACGGAATAAGGAGGGTTGCCAACGATAACTTGGATATTTGTTTCCTGCTGTTTTTTGCACCGTTCCGAATTCTCAAACATATAGCGTGTGAAAAAATCTTTTTCCTCTAACATCAGAAACGTATCGGTTAAACAAATTCCTTCAAAGGGAATATAATCTCCTTTCATCAAACTATGATAGGTTGATTCAATGTTAATGGCAGCTATGTAATAAGCTAGCAAGACAATTTCATTGGCATGGATATCATGACGGAATTTATATTCCATATCCTCTGGTTTGATCAGTCCAGATTGTAAAAGTCGTGTAATAAAGGTTCCAGTTCCAGTAAAAGGGTCAAGAATAGAGACGCCTCGAGAACTTAAGCTTTGTCCAAACTCTTGCTCTAAAACATCATTGACGGAATGTAAGATAAAATCAACTATTTCAATAGGCGTATAAACAATCCCAAGTTTATCTGTTGTCTTTTTGAAGGCTTTGGTAAAAAAATCTTCGTAAAGTTTGATAATAAGATTCTGTTTTGCTCGCGTTTCAATAATACCCTCTGTATCATCCTTTACACTTTGATAAAACTTTTCAAGATTTTTGGATTCGTCTTTGATATTCATCTTATCAAGTTCTCTTAAGATCTTTTCCATAGCTTGCGAGATGGCGTTTTTACTCACAAACTCATTTCCATCAAACAAGGATTCAAAAATAGGTCGTGTCACAAGGTGTTGCGCCAACATCTCGAGTGCATCCTCTTGTTCGATACTGTCATTTAAACCGTTCTTTAATTCTTTATGAAAGGCATGAAAGGCGCGATAAGCTTCACTCTTTTTATCAGCGAGTATGCTTTTAAGACGAATAATATGATTTTGTGCAATTGCAGCTACATTGCCAGCCCAATTTCCCCACTGATTAGGCTCTCCACATTTTTTGACAATGATGGGCTTAATAGCACGCGATAATTCATCAACATAAAACTCGAATTCTTTTTGTCCTCCATATTTATAAGAGCTTTCACTTGCTACTGAACCAATATGAAGCCCAACACTTTCCGATTTTGCGTGGAAAGAGAGTTCGTCAACAACAGCGGTCATTGCTTGTAAAGCAGGGTCAAAAGTGACCCCTACAATCTCAAACACATGACGAACATTTTGGTCTAGCTCTAAGGCTTTTATTTTGTTTTTAAAGTTGTCATCATGAGCACGCAAAGCATTGAGAACTTGCCAGATGACATCATACTTCGTATTGTTTTCTAAAGCCTGTTGTGGTGGAATATTAAAGGGAATACCAACGGGTAAAATAATATAGCCTGTTGTTTTACCTTCTGCGCGACGCATCACGCGCCCCACCGCCTGTATCACATCCACATGACTTTTACGCGGGTGTAAAAACATAACCGCATCAAGAGCAGGGACATCGACTCCTTCAGAGAGACAGCGGACATTGGTTAACACACGGCAGTTATTCTCATCTGTATCTTCTTTAAGCCAATCAAGTAATTTATTACGATTTTTGCCATTAAAAGATCCATCAATGTGCTTAACATCAAAGATAAGAGAAGTCTTACTTTCGGGAACAAATTTATGATATTCATCAATGGCATCATTGAATAGTTCGCTAACTAGTTGAGACGTCTTGATATTTTTACAAAAAGCCAGAGAACGACGCATAGGTTTTATGCCATCTTCTTCTTTCTTTTCTATTTGGGAAAGTGCTTTGTAGCAGCCAATGATTTTGGTTGTATCATCAAGGATAAGTTCGGAATTTTTATCTTTAAGGCGTTTCTGAATCGTTGCGTTAATAATTGCTTCATCAACAGCCAAGACGATAACTTTATAGGGTGTTAAAAGTTTATCTTTTAGAGCTTTTGAAAAAGTATAAGTGTAAAGATTTTTTCCATAGAGCTCTTCATCATCCATGGACGCCAGAACAGCATCAGATGCGTCAGCCTTCTTTTTCAGCTTGTCGGTAAAGATCTTAGGGGTTGCCGTCATGTACAGACGTTTTTTGCTCCGAATGATGCTGTTATCATGAACCTTGATAAATTCAGATTCACGCTTGTCTGTTCCTAACACAGCTCCAGTGGTACGGTGTGCTTCATCACAGATGATCAGATCAAATTCGGGTAAATCATACTTTTTTTGCGCATCCGAAATCACTTGGATTGAATGGTAAGTAGAAAAGACCACAGTCATTACATCAAGAGAGGTTTTATTGGCTTTACGCGCAAGCTCTTTGGCATCGGTAGTAGCCGGTAAAACAAGGTCTGATGCATCGAGACCAGCTTCATCATCATTTTTATTATTCTTACGACGCTTTCCCACTTGTGTATCCGAACACACAGCAAAGGAACGCAAAGGCACTTCTGTATCTTCTGTCCATTCACGGATTGTTTGAGAGATAAGAGCAAGAGAGGGCACTAGAAACAATACACGCTTGCCAGTTCCTGCTATGGTTTCTGCTATCTTAAGACTGGTGAAGGTTTTACCCGTACCACATGCCATAATCAGCTTGCCACGGTCTGCTTCTTTTAAACCCTCACAGACTTTCTCAAGGGCTTCTTTCTGATGATCTAAAAGCTTTTTCTTTGGTTTCTCTTTAAGGACGGCTTGTCCTTGTTCTTTATAAGCGCCCCAATCGATTTGACTGCTTTCCAAATCAAAAAGGTTAATACGTTGAATACGAACCTCTTGTCCTTCACAAGTCAGTTCAACATTGTCACTCCAATCTGTTTCGGTGCTATCAACCAGTATGCGACGGGTGAAGATTTTTTTGCCCGAGGCAGCGATAAAGCTATCAATATCTTCTTTTTTAATTATGTGAGAAGCGTCATAGCATTTACATTGAATAGCCGCATAACCACCTTCATCACGGATTGTAGCCACCAGATCAATCCCAATATCCGTTCCATCTTCATCATGCTCTTTCGCCCATTCATAATAGGTTTGAACCTTTTCGTATTCTTGCTTTTGCAACGGGTCTTCAGCTAAATAAACCTTTACAAGGTTTTCAAACATGGTTCCTAATTCACGGGGTGATTTTGATTGTTCGCGATAATATTCCAACAGAGAGCGTAAAGTGACTTGTTCATTATCAGAGTTAACAGATTGCAGCATATTGTAATAAAAATCCCTTGCCTTAAGAGATGATCAATAACCATCAAAAGAATCAAAACGAATTCAATCAAATGCACTTAAAGCAAATATCGATAAAAATGGGAAAAAACTGATAAAAAAAGCGGATATTTTTTCAAAAGGGGTTTTTAAAGGTTGTTTATCAACAGCCCATGACACGGAATAAGATCAGCAAAATAGTGAAATTTGCTATTCGTTTTATGATAAAAAAGACAAATGAACTATGTGCTTTTAAGATATCAAAGTAAGTATTTTGATAAGTTTTATAGAGAGGTTTTGTAGGTTCTTACCCCCCCCAAAAACCCCTACAAAACCCCTTTTTATATATATTATAGATTGTATTTATAGATTGTATTTAATATAGGCTGTTTCTTTAAAACGTTAACATATTGAAATATAATAACTTTTATTTCTAATTAAAAAAATAAAATAATACCTATAAAAAGCACCCCCAAAACTCATAATGGGGAGTGCTTTGAAGAGTTCACTGTTATATTGTTAATGTTCTATAAGATTTCCAAATTGCCTCAGTGTGATGTTTTATGGCTTGTCACTAAGGGATTCCATTCATAGCGTATGGTAGGTCGACCGCCTTGTGAGCTCTTGTCTCCAGAGATTTCACGTATATAGTTACAACGGCATAAAAGCTCTAAAGCTTGCTTAACGGCTCCATTATCTTTGAAACATTTCCAATCACGTTTATAAATATCCCTTGTTGTAAAAACATCGGGTAAACAATCACAACGTTCGACAATTAATTTTGCCCCCTCTGTTGCTAAGCTATCCGCCGCCGCATAAAGCCTTTTGACATGACTTAACAAATATTTTTCCCATCGCAAGGCTATTTCAAGGGCATCTCTATTGATTTCAAAACGCCCACCATCAGCCAGTTCAAAAATCAATGCAAGGGTTGGTATGGTTTGATTCATTTTCAAAAGATGTGCTTTTAAACTTGATGAGAAATGACCATTCTTTATTCTTTTCTGAAAATCTTCCCACCATTTACGAAAGATCTCTTGGGCTTCGGCAGAAAAGCGTATGGTTATCGGATATTTTGGTGATCCAAACGGTTTATCATAAAGAGAACGAAAAACCCCTTGATAACTTTCCCATGCCTTTTGATTAGGAGGTCTATCAACCCATAACTGCTCTTGTCGTTCATCGGGAAAGATCAGCATTTGAAACCGTTGCATAAGACCATCATCGTTTATTCCACGGTGCATGTCTTGAATAATGGGAATAATACGTGCAGGTTGAATACCCCCTATAATAGAGACAGTTGCATTGGGAATAAAAATGGTTCCCCGCCCTATACGGTCATAGGTGTATGACTTATTGCCATTAAAAGCTGTTAGATAGAAAGAACGGTCTGATTGATATTCCTTTCTTTCCAAATTGGCTAAAAAACCAGCCAGTTCATCACGCACCAACAAGAGACCACGGGGGTTTTCTTTTAAGAGTTCCCCAAGCTTTTCGACAGTCACATCATTGACGATAAGACGTCGTTTTATAGAACTATCATCTTCCTCACTTTCTTTGTGTTCAAGAGTTTGTGAAAGAAGAGCAAGGGCTTGTTCTTCATCTTGATCTTTGAGTGCTTTATAGGCTTGTTTTTTCTTTTCTCGTTTATCTAATTCACTAAGAATCTCTTTTGTTTCTTGCTGTTTTTTCTTCTTTACCCACTCTTGATGCCATTCCTCTTGAAAGGCATAAAGAGGTTCTAAAGCAGCGTCCATGCTACCTGTTTTCATGGTCGAAGGTTCCCCCACAATGACACCCCAGAGATTAGGAACAATTTTCCAATTGGCATGTTGTTTTGGTGCAACCCGCACGCCATTGCCAATGACAGCAGCCAAGGCACAGAGAGCAGAGATAGCAATAAAATCCATAGGGGCTTGTTGGCTATCCGCAACGTCATAAACATAGTTCATTAATGGCGTTGGCAACTGTAATAAGCTAAAAGGCTCGACGGGTAAGAGAGCCGCCGTGATAGGCTTTATTTCGCCCCAACCATTTTGTTGCAATGCTTGTTTATAAGGAATGGCTTCTAAACAAGTCTTATCATTTAAAAAAGCATTATCGTTATCATTGAATGAAACATTTTGATTGTTGGTATCGACAATATTGTTGTTATTCTCTCTCATTTATTTATACCTTTCAGTATCAAAACATCATTGAAATCTAGACCGTAGGGGGCTTGCATGATAAAGACCTCAAAGTCTTGGCTATAAGCACGCTTTGCTAGGGTAAAACCTGCTTTACGACCCGCATCATCCCCAACCATTGCGATTGTCAGACGTCCTTTTATCGGGGGTAAATTCACACGCATCATGCCACTGGTGGAAAGAGATGCCCATAAATTAACGGGCTCTGATAATAAACCAGACAGTAGAGACAGACCGGTTTCAATGCCTTCACAAATGACCAGATGTTTGGGATTGGCTTGACTTAAATGCACAGCACCGCCCATTACAGATCCCAACATGGCTTTTGCTGGTTTCTGATCTGTTTTACAGCCATTGGCTTGTAAAAAGGTTCTATGAATAGCAAAGGAGCCAGCACCCTTAACAAGAGCCACCAACGCGGGCAGTGTCATTCCTAAAGGGTGTGGACATTTGTCATGAAAGCGTAAATCAGCAGGCAATTCACATGTGATCCCCCGCATGCGTAAATAGGTTTCTGCTTTGTGTTTTGCTCGTTTAAGATCAGCACAAAACTGTTTTGAGAAAGAAAGCGTATGATCATAAGCTTGTTTTCCAAGCAATCCAATTCTAATAAGCGCTTGTATGATCTCTCTAAAAGAGCAGCCAGCATAACAAGTGAGTAAGAGACGCCCATCATGTCCATTGGCAAGGGATAAGCTAGGCAGCCTATCATCATGAGCAGGGCAACGGGCTGTTCCATAACGCCCATGCCAAACTCCACGCAAGGCACGTGTAATACCCCGCGCATTCTTAAAAGAACACATCATTTTAAATCCTATAACGTTGCGTCACAGGACGGATTGTGCTATCTCTAGAGTGATGAGTTTGAGAAAGCCTTGTCCGTC
Source organism: Bartonella sp. AU18XJBT (assembly GCF_028618595.1). GTDB lineage: Bacteria > Pseudomonadota > Alphaproteobacteria > Rhizobiales > Rhizobiaceae > Bartonella. The sequence continues at coordinate 7,560 of NZ_JAQITE010000020.1, forward strand.
CTTACGTGACAAGGTTTTTTTTATGCCACGTCGTTATAACGTTGCTGTTTCGCTTGCTCGATTACATTCAAGAGATCCGACTGTAACCAACGGGATAAAAAACCAAATTTTAAGGGTTTTGGGAGAGAGCCATTGGTGACATGACGGCGGAAAGTTGAGACACTCATATGAAGCAATTTTGCACTTTCACGGTCTGTTAAAAGAATATCATTTTCTGTCATTCTAAAATCCTTTCATTCTCAAAAAATAGAAACAAATCATGCCTATTTATTAAACACATTTTGGTTCATTTTTGAAGGTATTTTATTTATAAAAAACAATATTTTATCATATAAATTCTCATGTGATAAATTATGAGTCTTATTGAGAGAGAATGAGAGAGAAGAGAGCTAAAGTTATCAACAGATAATGGGGTTATGCACCCCATATCTTAAGATTGACCGGTGACATAAGCCGCCCATTTATCCATATAGACACGGCGCTGTTCTAGATAGTCAGTACGACGATAGGCACGCTCTACTTTACCGCCGACCGTATGACTTAGAATGGTTTCAGCAACCTCATAGGGGGCATCGGTTGTTTCAGCGAGCCAATCGCGTAAACTAGAACGAAAGCCATGGGGGCAGGCTTCAAGGTTATTGTCTCTCATATACTTTGACATAACCATAGGTGAAATAGGAGCCCGACTAGAAAAAGAAAAGATGAAATTACTTTTAGAGATACAACGGGCTTGTTCTATCACTTTCATTGCCTCTGATGATAAGGGAACGCGAAATTCTGTTGTAGCATCGCGCTTTCCTTTCATATTTTCAGCAGGTATGATCCATATATCTCCATCAATCTGATCTTCACGAATATGACGCAAGGGATTGGTACGAACCCCTGTAAGGATAAGCAAACGCAAAGCCAGTTGTGTGGGGTTTGTTGTTTGGCAAAGCGTTTTATAAAAAGCGGGAACATCTTTCCAATCCATTGCAGGTAAGTTTTTGATTTTATGGCGTTGTTTTCCTAAGAGAGCTTGTGCTTTTGTTACTGCTTGTAAATCAACATCCAAACCCAAAGCAGCCGCATGTTTGAGACAAAGATTGAGACGAATGAGAGCTCTACGCGCTGTAACAGCTTTTGTATGCCAGATAGGGGCAATAGTGTTGCGTATCTCTGTTTGGGTAATCTCAGAAACCGGCAGACAACCTAATTTAGGGAGAATATGAAGGCGTAATGGTAAAAACCAATCTCCATCTTTACCATCATTCTTGAGTTCAGCTTTACGAGTTTCAAAAGCATCCACGGCAATATCTTTTAAATAATGGAGATTGCTTATTGCTTCACGCTTTTGTTTATTGCGTTCTTTAATAGGGTCACGACCCTCACGTAAAACAGAACGCCACCCAGTTGCCAATTCACGGGCTTGTTTTAAAGAAACATCTCTTAAAGCACCCAATCCCATTTCACGACGACGTCCGTGAATAGTATAACGGTAAATCCATTGAGCACCTCCATCTTTACGCTTATGAAGAAGCAAGCCGGCACCATCATTATATTTGCCAGCCCCCAATGTTGCGACAGATCTTGCATTAAGACGGTTCATAAGAGCCATTTTTTAATCCTTTCTTATACAAATTTTATCCACACACTCATCCCACTTGTTATGTGCAAATGAGTGGTTTTGATTGATTCAAGATAAGCAGGTTTGAAATGAGAGAATCCTACGTTATTCGAGACTCTCATTCAATATGCAAAGCAGTAAATTATCATTATAAATCAATATCTTGAACAGACAATCCGAAGTTTCCCAAGATCTTGAATGAAGCGCGGCTTGATGATTTGAGATCCCGCCCCGAGACTTATAAGCATATCTGGGAAGGGGCTTATCTTACAGCGGTTCAAGGTGCTTACTATCAGAGGGAAATGTTGGCAGCCGAGCAAGAGGGGCGGATAGGGCGTGTTGCGCGCGACCCCTTGATGCAAATACGTGCTTTTTGGGACATTGGGGGCACGGGTGCTAAGGCAGATGCAACAGCGATATGGATAGCGCAATTTGTTGGTAGAGAGATCAGAGTGCTTAATTATTACGAAGCACAGGGGCAGCCTTTATCGGAGCATATCGGTTGGTTGCGTCAAAATGGTTGTGAGAAGGCGTTGATGGTTTTGCCCCATGATGGTGCGACGAGAGACCGTGTGCACAATGTGAGTTTTGAGAGTGCTTTAAATGATGCGGGGTTTGAAACGCAAGTGATCCCTAATCAAGGGGCAGGGGCGGTTAAGATGCGTATAGAGGCGGTGCGGCGTATTTTGCCGTCTGTTTGGTTCAATGAAGAGATGACGGTAGCAGGGCGCAAAGCACTGAATTGGTATCACGAGAAATGGGATGAGAAGCGCGGCATTGGTTTGGGTGCAGAGCATGATTGGTCGAGCCATGGGGCGGATGCCTTTGGTTTAATGTGCATTGTCTATGAAGCACCCAGTGTCAAACCCAAGCAAGAGCGTTATTGCACTATGGAAAGAGAAGCGGCATCATGGATGGCATTCTAGATCAAGACTTTCAAAAAACGACAGAATTCGATGAATATGAACTCTATAGGCGCCTAAAATCTTGGTATGCAGAAGATATTGAGCATGTCAATGAATGGCGTGAACAGGCGCGTGAAGATTTTGATTTTTATAATGGTCGTCAATGGGCGGAAGAAGATCTTGCGGTTTTGAAAACACAACGCCGTCCTGTCATGACTTTTAACCGCATTGCACCCCTTGTGAATGCAATTGTTGGGGCAGAGCGTAATAATAAGCGCGAAGTACAGTTTCAACCACGGCAAGTAGGAGCAGCAATACCCAATGAATTGCTTACTGGAGCAGCAGAATGGTTTCGTGATGAGGCGGAGGCGGAATATGCCGATTCCGATGCTTTTCAGGATATGGTTATTTGCGGTATGGGCTGGACAGATACGCGGCTTGATTATGATACAGATCCCGAAGGGATACCCGCTGTTCAACGTTTAGACCCCTTAAAAATGGTTTGGGATGCCAATGCTGTAAGACCAAATCTCATTGACGCACAGCGTATGTGGTATGTTGATCGCAAATCCGTTGAGGATGCGAAAAGTCTTTTTCCTGATATGGCTGTTGAAGATCTTAACGCCGATTGGGCTATCGATAGTACAACCGCTTCTGAGGATTCTCATGTGTCGCTTGATGCGTATCATGATGACTCCAATGCGACTTCTCTCTCAGAGCAGTGTTCTGGGAAACGCTATGTTACGCTGGTTGAATGCCGTTGGTTTGAATATGAGACCACTTACAAGGCGACTGATCTTCAAACCGGTCAGATGCGCAACTATAGCAAACAGGAGTTTGAACAGCTTCAAAGGGTCATGCCACAGTTACAAGGTGCGCGTTTTAATAAAAAAGTGGTGAGACGCGCTTTTTTGGGACGGCGCCTTTTAGCAAAGCCCGATAAGCCATTAGCACCTGATGAGCAGCTAGGTTGGGAGTGTATCACGGGCACGCTGGATAAGCTTAAAAACCAGTTTTACGGGATTGTTCGCCCCGCAAAAGACCCACAAAAATGGTCGAATAAATATTTTAGCCAAGTGATGTATATCCTTAATAGCCAGTCTAAGGGCGGTTTGATGGCAGAACGAGGCGCTTTCGATGATGATCGCCAAGCGTTAGAAAGCTGGGCGCGAACGGATACGATTACTTGGGTTAAAAATGGCGCGCTTACAGGAGGGAAAATTCAACCAAAGCCAAGTGCACAATTTCCCAATGGATTTTTCCAGCTGTTTAATGAATCGCGTGAAGCGATAACGCATGTAACAGGGTTATCGGCTGAGTTTATTGGAACACGGGAGGTCAACCAAGCCAATGTGCTGGAAAATACACGCCGGCAATCAACGCTTAATTTGCTTGCGGGGCTGTTTGATAATCTCAAGCTTTATCGGTGTAGGCAGGGAAAGATTATCCTTTATCTCATTCAGAATTATCTCTCTGATGGGCGTCTGGTACGTATTTCTGGACAAGAGAATGCCCAATATGTGCCGTTAACGCGTGAAGCTGTTACGACGCTTGAGTATGACATTGTTGTTGATGATTCACCGACAAGCCCCAATGAAAAAGAAAAAACTTTTGCAGCAATTACGCAGATGTTGCCGTTGCTTGGTGGATTCTTAACACCGGAGATGATTCCAGATCTTCTTAAGCTTTCCCCACTACCAGCAACATTGGTCGCAAGTTTAACGGCAAAGGCGCAGCAAGCACAACAAGAACAACAGCAACAGCAGATGATGCAACAAAGCCAAGGGGCGCAATTAACTCCAGAGCAACAAGCAAAGATTGCTGTTTTACAGCAGGAAGCACAAGCAAAGAGCACACTCTATCAACTTGATGCACAGCAGAAACAAGCGGCATTGCAGCAGAAAAATATCGAACTTTTCTTGAAGCAAGAACAAGCGCGGATGCAGCTTGAGTTGCAACAGGCAAAAAATGAGATAGCGCAGCGTGATTTAGAACGTAAAGCCCTACAGGCACAGTTGGAACACTATCGAGTTTTGACAAAAAATATAATAGCACATTGAAGGAACAGAATATGGAAGAAGAGTTTACGCCTGAAGAACAAGCAATCTATGATGAACATTTTGCCAGTGATAATGCTGTTGAGTTGGTCGAGCCTGAACAAGTTGAGGAAGTTTTTGATGCAGAGGAAAGTTCTGAACAACCAGCTGTAGAACCGCTTCAGGAGCAGCCAAGTTCTAATCCAATAGAATCTGATAAACTAGAGCAAGAGCGGCAAGCACGCCAAAAGGCAGAACAAAGCGCCATTGAAGCGCGTGAATTGGCTATTGAACTTGCGCAAAAATATGCCGCAATGCAAGAAGAAATTACGCGCCGCCGTGAAGAAAATGTTCCCTCCCTAGAAGACGACCCAAAAGCACATGTTGCATGGCTTAGTCATAAGGTACAGGAACAACAGAAATTGCTTGATGAGTTTTCTCATATGAGAGAGAGCCAAGAGCGCATGAGTCAAGAGGAATATGAACGCCAAAAGTTGGGGGATTATTTCGAGGAAGCCAAAGCGCAAGTACAAGATAAATATCCAGATTTAGACAGTATCACGGACTATCTCTATGAAAGAGCAGACAGTGTCTTACAAGCGCAAGCAAGCCTTTATCCGCAATGGAAAGACCCTGTAGCACGGCAACAACAAATTGGTGCTGAATTGCGCCAAATATGCCAGCAGTGTCAGAAAGCCGGTATAAATCCAATTGAGGTGCTGGTGCAAAAAGCGAAAGCTTTTGGCTATAGTGGAGCGCCAGTTAAGGACGAAGTAGGAGTTCTTCAAGAGCGCTCTCAAGCAGCGCGGACGCTTACAGCGCGCGGCGGGCAAGTTCCAACAGGCGGTATGGATGTGAGAACGCTTTTTTCCATGCCAGAAGCCGAATTTGCTGTATGGGTTGAGAAAAATCCCGAAAAATTTGAACAAATTATGAGCAGAGCGTGAGATGTGCGTGGTGACGCAACAGAGAGAACCAAGTGATTGTTATCGTTTGGGGGAGCCGCAAGGCGAGTTTTAAAAACCAAGAAAGGCATTGATTGAAATGGCAGTAACACAGGTAAATCTTAATGACCCATTAGCCGTTGGCGTTTGGGCTAAGATGCTAAACACAGAAACTTCAAAAGCGTTGCCCATTGCACCGCTGATGGGAAAAGGCAAAAACAGCATTATTCAAGTATTGGATATGCTAGGGAAATCCGCTGGTGACTCTGTGACGAGCGGATTAAGAGTCCAACTTATGGGGGATGGCGTTAGCGAGGGACAAACGCTGGAAGGCAATGAAGAAGCACTCCAATTTATGAATGAAACGGTGCGCATTAACGAGCTTTCTCATGCTGTACGCGTAAAATATGAAGGCACCATTGATCAACAACGTGTTTTATTTAATTTACGAACAGAAGCAAAAGATGGGCTTGTTGATTGGTATGCAGATCGCTTAAGTTTGATGTTCTTCATTCAGGCAGCAGGTTATACAGCACCATGGATTCACTTCGAAGGACGCACCATAACCCTTAAACCCGTACATTATGGTTTTAATGCTCCATTAGAGCCAAGCAAACTGCGTGTTATTCGTGCCAATAAGAAAAAGACTGATGAAGAACTTACAAAAGACGATGTTTTTACATTAGATCTTATAGATCGGGCTGTTGAACGCGCTAAACTTGCTAATCCACGTTTGCGCCCTGTTCGTGTTGATGGAAAATCGGCATATGTGATGTATCTCCACCCAACACAGGTGACCCAATTGCGTACCAATACAAAGAGTGGTCAATGGTTAGACATTACCAAGGCAGCTTATGATGGCTCTGGAGCTAAGAACCCAATTTTTGAGGGCTCTCTGGGGATGTATAACGGTGTCATTTTGCGTGAAGCTGAACATGTCCCCAATGGTATCAATTCAAAGACTCAAGAGCCTGTAACATCTGTTCGCCGTGCTGTGTTGCTTGGTGCGCAAAGTGTTATCATGGCTTATGGGCGCGTTGGCAATGGAGCAACAGGAGGTGATGGGAAAGGGGGAACACGCTATAAACTTGTTGAAGAACTGTTTGATTATCAACGTGAATTTGGGGTTGCAGCTAAAACCATTATCGGCATGAAAAAATCACGCTATACCTTGCCGCATTCTGATCAAGGGGGGCAGGATTTTGGTACGATTGTTATCCCTTCTTTTGCCGAAGCAAGCTAATTATTAAAGGATGACAATTATGGCAGAAAAATCGCTAATTACACAGGAACCTGATGAAACCGTTGAGACCGTTGAGACTGTTGAAACCGTTGGCATGATAGATGAGGGATTGCCACCTGTTTTGCAAGGACGCAACAACTCTACGCAGCAGGTTAGTTTTTTACGGGCGCGTATTAAATGTACAGACCAAGGGTTGATAACGAAAATTGGCGTTCTACCCCGAGGGGCTTTTATCAAAAGTATTACAGCTTATACCATGGAGGATTTTGAAGATGTAACGGCTACATTTGGAAAAGAGCCTCATGGTGATGATTATGGAACAAAAGCACTTACTCAAAATACCGATGGCAATGTGTATGTGCCCATGGAAGTACGAGATGTTCCATTAGAAGCTGAAAATACGATTTATATGACACGAGACAAGAAAAGCACCAAAGGTGATGCTGAGGTGATTGTTGAGTTTTACACCAATCGTTAAAGGCAAGGGGGCGTTTATTGCTTGCGTCCCCCTCCCACACAATATGCCCCAAGACATTTGGAAGAAAGTAATATGACAATAATAGTACAGACAGGTGGTCCGATTGGAGACAAACAGACCATTGCTCCTTGGGATAAAAATTTTATCCAGATGTTAAGTGATATTCAGGATGAAATAGATGATCAAACAGATGAGTATGTTGATCAAGTACAAAGGGCGATATTTTCGGCTATTCGCTTTTGTGAACGATTGCCTTTTTATTTCAATGAAAGCCGCGAAGTTGTTTTTACCACTCTAAAGGGGAAAAGCCGTTATGGCGCAGAGGAAAATCCAGTTATTCCGGCTGCTGTTCGCATTGTTGATGCTTATATTTATGAAGATAATCACAGCAAAGCAAAGCTTTTGCAGGTAGATCCGCTGGTTATTGAGAATCTTGAGAGTGATTGTAGCCATGGCATGCCTACACGCTATGCTTATTTTGAACAAAAGCTTATTTTGTATCCAACACCAGAGCGTATCTATTCTATCAGGCTTATTCTTGATCCTGTGAGAATAAAAGATATTGAGAGCGCACAAGAAGCGTCCATATGGTTTCGTGAAGCCTATGAACTGATCAAAACGCGTGCAAAATATGAAATTTATACCAATATTATTAAAGAACCACAGATGGCAGCGGCAGCTTTTGCCATGTTTCAAGAGCAACTCGATGCGCTTCAAATTGAAACATCACGGCGCAAGAATTTATTAAAAATTCAACACACGGATTTCTGATGACCTTTATTCCTATTGCTGAGTATAGACCAGATGTTGCATTTATTAATAGTGGTTATTCCAGTGAGATCGTGAACGTTTTACCTGCACCAAATTCGTATATTCCGTTTCCCATTGTGGCGCCGGTCTCAGATCCTTTTCCGGATGTGATTTTGGGGGTCTATGCTGTGCGCTCATTGGGTGGTGTGCGCATCATTGTGGGTGCACCAACAAAACTTTATGAATATGACAACAGCACGCGCGGCTGGAAAGACATTAGCAAGCCTCACACACAATATCACGCCAATGAGACCGCGCTTTGGTCTTTTGCCTCCTTTGGTGATCATATCATTGCTGTTAATAGCAATGACCCACCACAAATGCTTTCGTTAAAAACGGAGGAAAGGTTTTGTGATGTGGGCGGTAATCCCCCGCGTGCTGGACTTGTGCGTGTGTGGGGTGATTTTGTTTGCTTGATGCAACTAACAGATAAGCCAAACCGTGTTCAGTGGTCCGGTTTGAATGATGCAACACATTGGACGGTTGGGGAGAAAAGTTGCGATTATCAAGATTTTCCTGATGGTGAGTATGTTCAAGGGTCTACGGAATCAACAAATCCACTTATTTTTATGCGCTCCGCTATTTATCACGCAACTTTTGTACCAGGCTCTAAAATTATCTTCAGTTTTGCAAAAATAAAAGACAAAATAGGGGCTAAAAGCAGTATGGCAATTGCAAGCCGTGGAGACTGTACTTTCTTTACATCTGATGATGGTTTTTATCAAATCAACAGTGCTGGTGAAATGCTTCCTATTGGCTTTGGAAAAGTCGATAAAACTATCTTCACACTTTACAATAACTTTGCCATTGATGAGATGAGGGCATGTATTGATCCGGTCTATTCTCGTGTTTATTTTTCTATCAATGATAACACCGAAGGGATGCATATTTATGTTTATGATTGGCTCTTACAAATATGGAGTGTCATTAAGGGGCAAAACCTTCTCTTATTTCCCCTTTTTGCAGCCGGTTATACATTAGAAGGCTTAGACGAAGTACAAGAGAGCTTGAAAGATTTACCAGCTTCTCTTGATAGTAAAATGTGGCAAAATGGTGCGCCTGTTTTAGGAGCCTTTACGCCAGACAACACATTTGGTTTTTTTGCAGGTCCTCCGATGGAAGCAGTTATTGCTTCACAAATTGTGGGGGATACGGGCAGGCAAATCAACCTGATGAGTGAGGCTTTTGTTCAAGCGGATACAACAAAAGGTTTTTTAAGTGTTGGGGCGGCTTTTATCATTGATAACAAGAACCAATTAAATTGGGCTAAAGAGCGTTATGCCGGCTATAATATTGGGATGTATAATATCCGCTCACGGGCGCGTTATCACGCTTTGCGTCTGAGAATACCAGAAGGCACGCCATGGACACATATAACAGGCTTTGATGTAACGCTCAAACCCGCGGGCATAAGATGAATTTTAAGATCTATAATACAGAAAAATGGAGCGCTGAACAAATGGCGCCCTATTTTGACAATGTCATAAAATCGATAGCTTATTTTAATCAAAAATTCCCTGATGATTATAATACAGAGACCATTTTAAACGATATTTTGAAGGGAGAAAAAGTTCTTTGGATTATCGTTGATGCGCATGAAAATTTTATGGCGCATGTCACAACACAGTTACAAGAACTCGTCACTGGAGCATTAAGGGCGGTTATTGTCACCCTTGGTGGAAAGGGAGGAGCACCCTTAACAAAGCTTATCACTCAGATTGAAGCCTATTACAAGGAAAAAGGGGCAAAAGAGCTTGTCATCATAGGCAGGCGAGGGTGGGAAAAATCTCTTAAATCACATGGATATCTCGTTAACCTTTTAGAATATAGAAAGCAGCTTTAACATGGGAAAAAGTTCTAAACCAATTCAGAATACCCAAAATACGACGCAAACAAATGCCCCTCCTGAATGGGCAAAAGGTATTTTTGAACACGCAGCTCAAGATGCCATGACTTTTTATAATCAAGGCAGCGGAAAAGCCGTTTATGATGGGCAGCGAGTTGCGGGTTTAAGTGATCAAACAAAGAATGCGATTAATGGGCTTAGCAATAATACGCATAACTATGATAACAACACTTTAAATGGAATAGCCACAGGGCAAAATTCAACAAGCCAAAACTTAAAGAACATGGCTTCAGGGCAACAAATAGGCAATAACCCTTATTTTAATGAAGCACTTCAAAACACATTAAATAAAGCAACAGACACGATTAACAGTTCATTTTCTGGGGCGGGGCGTTATGGTTCGGGTGCACATACTGGGGTTTTGGCTGATGAATTGGGGGGCATAGCAACACAAGCTTTATCACAACAATATAACCAAGATGTCAACAACATGATGAATGCCAATGGTCTCATTGACCAAGCAAACCAAAATCAGTTGGCGGGTGCCAATAACTTCTTTCAAGGTCAAGGTCAGGCAAATCTCAATGCGTTGACGGGAGGGAGTGTGCTTGATGCCAATCATCAACGGCAATTAGATGAAGAGCGGCAAAAATGGGAACAGCAGAACAATCTTGATTGGGACCAGTTAAGTAAGTTGCTTACAGCTGGTGGGGCTGTTGCTGGAAATTATGGAACGCAAACAGGACAAAGGACAACATTGACTCCACAGCCAAAACCTAATCCATGGGAGATTGTTGGAAATGTTGGAACTATCCTTGGTACTTTTGCTGGGCTTAGCGACATCAGAGCGAAAGAAAATATCGTGCAAGTGGGGCAGCGAGATGGACACAAACTCTATGAGTATAATTACAAGTGGCACCCAGAGCGCTATCGCGGGGTGATGGCGCAGGATGTTTTGAAGTCAAAGCCTGAAGCTGTTTTCTTGCATAAGGCGACAGGTTTTTTGCATGTGGATTATAGCAAGCTTGGCTTTGAGATGGAAAGGGTGCAGTGATGGAACAAGAAAACACAAATTCTCTTTTAAAGTTGTTTGATCCAAAATTTTTGCGTCCCTTGATGTATCAGGTCATGCCTCAATTGCCAGGGCATTTGTTCAAACAGCTTTCGACGCCTCCAAGCACGCCGTTGGAAGGACGATACAAGCCAAGTTTTTTAGAACGCGCTGCTTTTAGCACAAACCCTTTTGATGCGAATAATGGGGATAATACTCCACAAAAATTGAGTCCTGCAGAGCTTATTCGCGGTTCTCAAACAGGAGGAGGAGAAGTTGGGAAAAAGACGCCAGCAGAATTGATTATGTCTACGGATGATTTAAAGCGCCAAATGCCCCCATTGCCAGATGTTTCAAAGGATACTGTTAAGATACAAGAGGCGCCAGAGCAACAAAAGCATGACTTCTCAGAGCAGGGGGGTGTTGCATCAATGATCCCTCAATCTCCACTTGTTGGGAACATTGATCAGTCTAGTGGGGATGAAGTTGGGCGACAGCAAAAAGATGTGATGGATTATATTGCTCAACTTAATGAGAAATCTATAGCGGAAAACTCTTTGAAAAACGATTCTGGAAATAATGAGGAAAAGCTTTTTGAGGCACCTATAGGAGAAGAAAAACATTTGAATGCACACTTACCAGAAGAGGAGCATTTAAAAGCAAGTGGTGATCTTGAACAAAAAACAGATTATATCAAGTCACTTGATCACTTTGTTCAGACAGGAGAAAATCCAAGTAGCTTATGGGAGCGTTTTAGAAAATCAGAATTTTCCGAACATTTAATGGATTTTTTTGCGGGGCTTGCATTAGGAAAGACACCACAAGAAAGTTTTTCAAATGCATCTATCCTTATGCGGCAGGGCAACAAGGAACGCGCACAACATAGACAAACTTTGCAATTTTTACGCTCTAAAGGATATAGTGATAAAGACGCACAAGCCCTTGTGCAATATCCAGATCTTGCCATGAAAGTTATAGGCAACACGTTAAGCCCTCAAGAAGGCTATAGAACATTGACAGCGGAAGAAAAGGCAGAGCAGGGATTGCCTGAGGATATGGTTTTCCAAGTCTCAACAAGCACAGGGAAAATTATACCTGTCCAAGGAGGACAGCGTTCCACTGCTTCTGGATTAGGGGGGAATACTGATAACATGCTGTCAAAGCCTGAATCAGGTTATATGTATGTTAAGGACGAAAATGCACTTGGTGGCATACGTGCGGTGCCAATTGCAGGCAGTGGTGCAGAACATAAATTAATCCAAGAACAGAAGGAGGAGGAGCGTAAAAACCAACAAACGCAAATGCGAATTTTGGAAACAGCAGACAGGTCAAATCGTATACTTTCGGCATCTAAAGAATTGCTAAAAATTGTTGAGGAATACCCGCATGTTGTTGGTTTCACTGGTCCTATAATGTCGTTCCTTCCTAATTCTCAGGCAAAAGATTTCGGGCATATGCTTGATTCATTGAAGGCAAGTATCGGACTTGATGCCTTGAGAAAAGCAAAAGCATTTTCACCAAATGGCGCATCTGGCTTTGGGAACTTGTCTAATATGGAATTGCAAGCATTGCAAAACTCTGTAGCGGCGCTGTATCAAGATCTTTCTGCAGAGCAAATGAAGAAGTCGTTAAAAACAGTTATTGACACTTTCAATAAATCCAATGCAGCAACGCGCGCAATTCTTTTTGGTGGTGCAGAAGCAACAAGCGAGCTCGTTCGAGCCGCCTATGGGGAAGATGCTTATAAAGGGAATAAGGGAAATCATGCACAGTCAAATGATCCACTAGAAAAACAGATAGAAGCATTGCCGGAAGGCATGCTGTTCGTTGATAGTGACGGGCGCATTAAGGAAAAACAAACCAATGGCTGAAGTAATTCCTCCTCTTATTAATCGTAAAAACACAAGAGTCATTGGGCATATAAGTGACTATACACCAGAACAACTTCAAGAACTTTTCGCGAAGAATAAGGAAAGGCTAAGTGGTTCTGTTACAGGAAATAATGGTGCAACAGAAGAAGATGGTCCACATCCAAGTGCAGCGGGTGCTTTTGGATGGGGTGCTCTTCATGGGTTAACTATGGGGTATGATGATGAAATAGCTGGAGTATTCGCTTCGGGACCTCTGGGACCTATTAATTATTGGATGGGAGATAAAGAGGCAGTCAAAAAATATAATGAAGTAACAAAGCGATGGCGTGACTATCAAAGAGCGGCGAACCGAGATCATTTTTATCTATCTCTTGCGGGGAATTTAACGGGTGCTGCGGCACCCGTAATTGCTTCTGCCCTCTTTCCACCCGCGGCAGGGGCTACTGCTGCTGCTCGTGCGGCAATTGGGGCTGATGTTGTGCTGGGAGGTAGAGCTGGTGTTGCAGGAGCACAAATAACCAGTAAAGCTTTAGCAGCAGGAGAAAGGGCGGTGCAATCTGCTTTAGCAGAGGGTGCGGAACGGGCAGCGGCAAAAGCGGCAGGTGAAGCCGCAATGAAAGCAGTAGCAAGTAAAGAGGCAGCAAAATTTAGCTTGGGGCGTGCAGCAAAACTGGAGCCATTTATGGTGGAATAGCAGGCAGTGGTGAGGGAGAAGGGCTTGCAGATACTCTAATGTCTGCTGGGTTAGGTGCGGGGCTAGGCGTTGCAACACCATTTGTTGCCAGTGGTGTATCAAAAGTGACGCCTTTTGTGACAAAATCACTTAAAGCAGCATTGAGAGGACCTATAAGCCCAGCAGAAATGGCAGCAAAAGCAGCGCTGATGCCAGAAAAAGAAGCATTTCAGATAAGCGATAGAGCGCTTAGGGATGTAAGCCAGACTTTAGGGGATGAAGGTGTTGATAAGCTTGAAAGGGCATTAAAACAGCGTGGTCCTGATTCAATGATTATTGATCTTCACGATGGGCTTGCTACAAGAGCTTTTAAGGCAGCAAAAAAAGACCATGATACTTATTCGCTCATAAGTAATCGTTTGAATGAAAGACAAGATGCGAGTGCACTGCGGGTAAAGGATGCGTTGACAGATGTGATGGGTCCAAAAGTAGATACGCTTAATTTAAAGCAAGAGATTATCAAACAAGCACAGAAAAAGGCTGAACCATTTTATGAGAGGGCGAAAGCTTCTCCTATTTCTAATGCTGCTCGTGAAGATTTATCGCGGTTGCAAGAAACTCCTGCCTTCCAAAAAGCCTATAAAAAAGCAATTGCGCAAATGCCAAATGAAGCGGATGCAACAGTTAGTGGGAGCAATGGATATCCAAAACTGAATATGCGGATTTTACATAAGATGAAAGAGGTTTTTGATGATCAAATTAATTCTGCACGTATCAAAGAAAAATGGGGATATGCTCGAGATTTGACTGATTTCAAACAACGCATTCTGGACGTTTTGGATACATCATCTCCAGAATATATTAAGGCACGGAAAATTTATTATGACGAGCGTACTATCGGTGATGCTTTGGAGCAAGGAAAAAAAGCACTGAATAAGAGTGTTGATCTTGATACAATCAACAGTCAACTTTCGAATTTGGGGGTAATGGAAAAAGAGGCGTTTCAAAAAGGTGTCCGGTCGCAACTAGAACATGCGGCAGGCAATGCACAGAATTTTGACCACAATCTTTTGAGTTTGTTTGACACGCAGAATGGTCAAGAAAAATTACGGCAGAGTTTTGGTGAGGACAAAGCCAAGCAACTTATGAAAGTGTTGCGACCAGAAGTGGAAAGAACAAAACTTTTTGCACGATTGCCAAACCATATGGGTGAAGTAGAAGAAAAGGCTATAGAAGACGCTGCGATTGGAGGAAAGATTCATCTAATCAAGACAGCTCTGAAAACTTTTGCAAGGGAATGGCGACGCAAACTCTTAGGAGTGCATAGAGAGACTGAGAGAGATATTGCGGCTCTCATAACAGCACGGGAAAAAGGAGATTTTGGGTTAGCAAGGGAAAAAGCTGTTGAATTAATTAAGAAGTTTCATGAAGCAGAAAAGAAACGCTTAATAACCAAAGAAGACCACACAAAATTCTTCAATTTTATTGGAATTATTTTGAATAGCAGTGCTGATAGAACGGTTATAAACTAATGATCAATTTTCATCCTAATGTGAAGCGTGCTATTTCACAGGCAGCACAAAAATATGGTTTGCCAGAAAGCTTTCTTGAACGTGTTGCTATGATAGAAAGTAATGGTAATCCAAATGCAAGAAATAAGAACAGCAGTGCGGGAGGGCTGTATCAATTTTTAGATTCAACAGCAAAACACTATCAACTCAATAACAAGTTTGATCCCTTTCAAGCAACCGATGCTATGGCACGGTTAACGAAGGATAATACGCGTTATTTATCCACAGCATTAGGCAGAGAGCCATCAGAGGCAGAGCTTTACCTCGCACACCAACAAGGACCAGCAGGGGCAGTAAAGCTTATCAAAAATCCACATATTCCAGCAAGTCAGCTTTTAGGGAGCCAAGCAGTCACACTCAACGGTGGCAACATGGAAGCTACAGCAGGGGATTTTATGAATCATATTTATGGGCTTTACAATAAAACGGGAGATGCTTTGAAGAGAACGATACAGCAAAACCAAAGCAATGGACAAGCAGCACCAAACGAGGTGGGTCCTTTGCGTGGGTTTGAGAGGCTTCAAAAGACACTTCAAGGTAATCAAGAGGGGCAAGGTGATCAAGGGGGCAACCAATTAATGGCATATGATACGCCATTCCCAAACAGAATGATGGCACCTGAAAGCAGAGACAATTTAACAGGACAGGTTATGGAAACCACACCATTACAAGCACAAGGTATTGATGCAGGTGCTCTTAAAAAGGGCTTTTCCGGCTTGCTTCATTTAATGAGAGAGAATGGAGAACGACAAAAACAGCAGGCACAGATGGTACAGCAACAAATGTTGCAGCAACCAGTCATGGCGGGTTTCTCACAATCGACTGGGCGCCCGACAGATTTAACAGCTCTCATTGATCCCTCTAGGCGGCAATCTGTTGGTTCCTATGGGCGGCAAAAAGAAGAGCAATTGCGCGAAGAGTTATTAAGAAGAACGGGGGCTTATCATGTCTGATATTTATGACTGGTCACTCACAGCTGATCAAAATGCCAATTCAGATAGTATGATTAATTGGGCAGAAGGGCAGCCGCCTAGTTCTGTCAATGATAGTGCGCGGGTCATGATGCAGCGTATACGTGAATATCTTGCCGATAATGGTGGTTCTCTTGACTCAAAGTTTATTGTGAATGCAAAGGAACAAACTACATCAATTACGTTGACGACGGTGTCGCCAATAGCAAAATATAAAAACGATATCATTATCCGTTTTAAGGCGCGTGGTATGAATATTGGCACGACAACAATAAATATGAATAGTATGGGAGCAAAGCCACTCTATAAAGCTACCAGCACGGGGATAGTACCATTGACAGGTGGTGAGTTACAAATGGGTGGCATTTATGAAATAATCTATAATGATGGCGCATCAACAAAAAGTCTTGAGGGCTGGTATCTTTTAAATCCTACCCCCATTCCACCACCAAAGATTGAAACCTTCCCTTGTGGGTTTATTGCGACCTTTGCTATGCAAGAAGTGCCAAACGGTTGGCTTTTATGTGATGGCGCTACTTATGAACGCAAGGATTATCCGCAATTATTCAAGGCGATAGGGGATAAATGGGGAAAAGACAGCGATACAACCTTTAAAGTTCCAGATTTTAGAGGAGTGTTTTTGCGC
Source organism: Bartonella sp. AU18XJBT (assembly GCF_028618595.1). GTDB lineage: Bacteria > Pseudomonadota > Alphaproteobacteria > Rhizobiales > Rhizobiaceae > Bartonella. Next base: position 24,211 of record NZ_JAQITE010000020.1, read on the forward strand.
GGCTTTGATGATGGTCGCGGTTTAGACAGAAGTAGAAAATTTGCTGATATACAGCAAGATTGCCTTAAATCGCACACACATGCTTGTACCATTGAAGAGGCAGGTCAACATACGCATAAGCATGATTATTCTATGATTACAAGATTTGGTCAAATAGGTGGCAGAAATCCTGCTTTTGGTAATTCATATTATACAAAAGATACACAACCTGCTGGAGTGCACACGCACAAGGTAACACTTTCTTCAACGGGCGAGGCAGAAACACGCCCTGTTAACGCTACGGTTGTTTATGCCATAAAATCATAAGGTTTTCAGATGATCAATAATCCGTCTGCTATTGATGATATTGCGGATGCGGAGCAAATCCGCGTCCTTTTTTATGCAAGCAATAGAATGGTTCATGCGCCATTGAATAAGGTGCTTGATCTTGTCAAAAACGATATACAGCATGATCTTTTAAGCGCTTTGGCACAGTATCAAGAAGCAACAGATAAACGCATAGAGATCATGCAAAAACTTATTGATGAATTACAGTCTCTCATCCCCCACAACCTCAAAAATAGAATTACTAAGGAATGAAACGCGATGCCATTACCCTATCATACGCACATATTTAAGCTTGAACCAGCAACAAAAGAAGAAGTCAAAGAAGGTGTTTTAGATAGTAAGGCTCTTGCACCTGTTTCAGTGGGGAGTGCAGCAGCTTATGAGGTAGAATATTTTGCAACTGCTGCTCAAGGGAAAAAGGCTGATGATGCTGTTGCAAAGAGAGATATTGGAGCTCTTGCTTACAAAGATAAGGTCACAATCCACGATATTGAAGCAAGTGGTGAAGCGCATGAGAATGCGATTTTATCAGGCGCTGGCTGGGTAAAAATATCGCCTTTAGGAATTGGCGATATGAAGGCTGCTACATATGACCCGGACAATGTGGGGTCAAATGCATTTTCTATGGAAAATATGCACGAGGGTCCTAACAAAAAGATCTTAACCACAGAGGAAAGATTAAAGCTACGATGGTTGAGTCCTACGCAGCCAACGATGGAAAAATGGCGGAGGGGAGATGAAGGTGCTTATTATCCCATATCTCCAGTAGATCTCAAAAATACCATTCGTTATTTTGTAGACTCAAAGTCTGTTGGTATGTCAAGATTGATCTATGATCCAGATAAAATAGCAAAAAATGCCTTTGATATGGAGAATATGAAAGAGGGGAATACGCATCTTATTTTAACCCCTCAAGAACGTGCACAAGTTGCAAAAATTGATAAAATTGAGGATGTGGCACAGCACGCACAGGAAAGTGCACAACAAGGGCTTTATGCAGCCAGTGAGGCGAAGGATATTGCCAATGTTGCATTAAGTACAGCAAAGGATGCAAAAGTTCACGCTGTAGATGCGAAAAATACCGCTGAAGCTGCGCAAAAAACAGGAGATAGGGCACAAGCTGTAGCAAGTGTCGCACAAGAAACAGCGGATAGTGTACAGAAAAAAGTTGATCTCATTCAACCTCTTGCAAAACAAGACTGGATTGATGGCACAAAAACAGTGGATGCCCTTATCTCACCAGCCAAACTGATGGCTTCAATCAAAGCAAATAGTAGCCATAGCAGCGGCGGTGGCAACAATGGTGGCGGGGTAAGCAAACCTGTTGAAATTCTGATGACGGAAAGTGGAGATATTCCACTGCCTGCTGGTATTACTTCTGACACCGATATCGAAGTATGGGCTTGGGGTGGTGGAGGTGGTGGCGTTAAGGATGGCGGTGGCGGCGGCGGTCAATGCGTGCATGTTAAAATGAAAGGTTCTGATTTAGATAAATTAAAAACAGCTTACATTGGTCGTGGTGGTAAAGGCAACGACAGTAACATTTTGTGCAATGGTGGCAGAACAATGATCAAAGGTCTTGTTACAGCAGAAGGAGGATATTCCGTCTCCATGGCTCTCGTTAACTTTGGAGGGAAAGGCGGTGATGGAGGAGGAAACAGAGGGGGCAGCAGTGGGGAGAGTTTTATTTTTTCTGGTGGGAATGGTGGAGGAAGTGGAAGTGACGGCAAGAGAGCTGGTACCGGTGGAAGTTCTTTTCTTGGCGGCGGCGGTGGAGGTGGTGGTCAATGCAAGGGTTCTATCATGGGGCAGGGTGGTGAGAGTTACAAAGGTGGTAACGGTGGTAGAGGTGGTAAAGAATGTGGTGGTGGCGGCGGCGGATATTTTGATGGGAAACACGGAGGCGACAAAATTGGCGGCGACGGCGGTGACGGAGCAGTACTCATAAAGGTATATTTATAAGGTGAATTGAACAATGGCACGGAAAATAAGTAAAGACTGTTTATACTGTTTAAAAAAGTGGGAAGGTTTGCGCTTGCAGGCTTATCAAGATACTTCTGGCATATGGACGATTGGTTATGGTCATACGAAAAAAGCCGGTCAACCAACAGTTGTTGAGGGTATGGTGATTACGGAAAAAAAAGCCGAAACCATGCTTTTAGCAGATTTGCAGCAATATGAGAGAGCGGTAGAAAAAGCAGTTTGTGTGAATTTAAGCGATGAACAGTTTGGCGCTCTTGTTTCCTTTTGTTATAATGTGGGTATTGCAGCTTTCCAAAACTCTACATTGCTTAAAAGGCTTAATCGGGGGGATTATGAAGCCGTTCCCTTCGAATTACAAAAATGGACTAAAGCGGGAGGCAAACGTTTACAAGGTCTTGTACACCGGCGTGTAGCAGAGGCAGGGCTGTGGGCGAAAGGGGCTTATGTTTCTTCTAATTATCAAACAGTAGAAATGAACCAACCAACAGGGTTTCTTAAAGCAGAAGCATTGGCACCCATTATTGGTTCGTTCTCAGGTCTTGGTGGATTTTTAGCGGGCAATGGACCCATTCAATGGGCATTAGCCGCTGTTATGATTTTAGCGGCATGTACGGGCATTTTCTTTGTTGCTAAACGCTTTCAGGAGCACCGCCTATGATCTTATGGATGAAAAGAAACTTGATGGTAACAGGTGCGGCTTTAGCCGCTTTTTTTATTGCCTTAGCAAGAGCTTTTACTCTTGGGAAAAAAGTAGAGCAACAAAAGCAAACAGAAAAAGCTTTAAAAGCAGCCACAACACGGCTGGAGGTGGAAAGTGAAATTAATCAAAAAAGTGATGCTGATGTGCGTGCTGCTCTCTCTCACTGGTTGCGCGACAAATAAATATGCTTCTTCTTGTGTTGGTTGGTTACCTATTTATTTAAGCCGGCAAGATCTGAACACCATTAGCTCAAACTTAGCAAGAGAGATCTTAAAGCATAACGAGCAGGGTCAACGCTTGTGTGGGTGGAAACATGGCTAGAAAAAAAACACAAGACGATATAGAGCTTACAGAAGCAGAAAAAGAAATGCTTCAAGAAATGATACTTACCTACCAAAGTGTGAAAATGATGTCTCGCTTTATGAAATGGATAGCGTTTTTTATCTTTTTGTTGATCCTTGATTTTGCACGCCTCATGGATGCGCTAGATAATGTCATTGCACATTTAAAGCAGTGGTTTTCAAAGAGCTGAATAACTGTCATAAAAGAAAAAAATGCGTAAAATTCTTTTTACTATGAATTGAAGATCCAATTATAAACGCAGTTCAGAATGGGAACCAAGTCGTAAAAGCTCTAGTGTTTTGGCATCTGGCTTTCGATAGATCAAAACTAAATCGGGCTTTATGTGACAATCACGACAATTGCGCCACCGACCTGTTAGTGCATGATCTCTCCAATGCGCCTTTAGCGGTTCATTCTCCGCTAACGCTTTGACCACAAGCAGCAAATCCTGCTCTAGTGCATTAGCATATTTACCTTTGCTTTCACGTTTGAGATCACGCCGAAACGACCGAGTATAGACAATTTCCCGCATAGCAAGCTTAGGTTTGCTTTTCAGATTTACGCGCTTCGGTTCTATCTGCGCGTATCATGGTTCTTAAGCCGTCTAATGATGTACGTTCGACGCGTCCCATTTCGGCATCCTCGATAGCTTGTAATGTTTCCAGATTTGGCTGGAATAGATCAAGCGGTAATGCTCTATCTCTAGCAATGCGGGTCATAAACATGCGCACTGCATCCGATACAGTTAAACCCGTAGACTTAATAACTGCACTTGCAATTTCTTGAACTTCATCAGGTATGCGGGCTTGAATTTTTCCCATTACTAAATCTCCTATTTAACCGTACTACAATGTACTACATTGCAAGCTTATGTCAAGAGATTTATCCGTCATGCCATACAACCTTGTGTATTAAGGAGGGTAGGAAGTCAATTTTTAAAAGGAGCTAACCAAAACCTAAGAATTTCTGCTAGAATCACGAGAGAGCTTCTTTTTTAATAGGATTTTTTAGATGCCAACACCATTTGGTAAAACCTTACGCAAACTCCGCATTGATCATTCAGAACGCCTTTTAGATATGGCTAAAAAATTAGATATATCTGTAGCATTTTTATCATCTGTAGAAATTGGCAAAAAGTCTGTTCCTGTAGGACTGGAGGAAAAGGTAATTGAACTCTATGCTTTAGATCAAGAGGTAGCAGAAATTTTGAGAAGAGAATCAGATGCTTGTCGTAAAAGCTTCACTATAAAGCCTTCTAATCCGTTGAGTCGTGAAATTGTTGGCATGTTTGTTAGAAATTTACATAATCTTTCACAACAGGATTTAGCAGAATTTAAAAAATTATTAGAGAAAGTTAGCAAACAAGCATGCGCTTCGTAGAAGCATGTTCGAGAATCCTATTCCCGAACCTTTATTTACGAATCCCGCACCTTGAAAAAACACACATGAAATCAATAAATTATAGCACGATAAAAGTGCTGTGGCGGAGGGGGTGGGATTCGAACCCACGGTACAGTCTCCTGCACGCCGGTTTTCAAGACCGGTGCCTTAAACCGCTCGGCCACCCCTCCAAACTAGATATGCTTTCTGACAAATTTCTTGCAAAAGGTCAATCATTTTAATACGCATTTTAAAGTGTTCTTTGTAAAATTATTTAAAATAATTTTTCATAAGTTAATTCTTTGAGTGTGTTATTTAAGAGTTTCATTATTAAACATGATAGTTTTTTCTGAAAAAATGAAAGGTAATTATGATATTTATCATTTCTTTTTCCTGTTAAAAAAATTTTACAAAGCAATATTTTTAAAGTTCTAACGATCGTTTTCGTAATAATAAGAAATATCCAGTTGAAAATGTTTGATAAATTATATCAAATTCCGGTCGTATATTTTTGTATTATTTTACCTTTCCAGATATTTATTCTATTTAGATCGTTCATATCTGCGAAAAGAAAATGCTATTGCTCTGACAGTTTATGAGAGATAAATTTGTAAGAACGACATATATATTCAAGGAAAGTTTTTATTGAGTTTAAATAAGTACAATTCAATAAGAAAGCTCTTTAAAAGATTTTAATTTTTTAAATAAAAATATTCAGATATCTAGTGCTTCTAAAAGGTATATTGGAGGGAATAGCTGATTTGCGCTATTTGAATAAAACGTTATATAAGATTTGCATCGACAGTTTAAAACCTTTTCCAGATATGATTGGAAATAGGGTATATTTATAATGTTTTTTCTGTTGGATAAGCAAAAAGTTAATCGGAATGGAAGAAAAGATTATTGAGCAATATGCTTAGATTAATAGATAGTTTGTTAAGATATTGCATAGTTTTTCAAGAATAGAATTTAAAAACGCTAAATTATGCAAAGGAAGAAAACATAAACTTTAACAGACAAGGTTTTAAAAGCTAGTACATTTACAAGTATGTGTAAAATAAAAAAATTATTTACAAAATAAAATGGTTGGCGTGACAGGCAAATAAAAAGCAAGTAAAATAAAATAGTTATGTCTAATATGAGGGAATAGGTGAATCTTGATTCTATTGAGTTTTTTTGCCTCTATCCCTCATTTTTTTGGAGCTTTTTTATCGCCTCTATAGCTAACCTTTTACGGTCTGCGCTCTTTGTGTAAAGAGATGCCATAGCATTATTTGTCCAGCCAAAAATTGCTTTGAGTTGTGATACTGTTGCACCAGAGTTAGCTGCGCATGTTGCTGCTAATTTTCTCAATCCATGCGCCGATTTTTTAATTCCAGCCGCATTACAAGCGTCTCTAAATGTATCGCCAAAGCTTTCTTTAGAGAGTTTTTGATTAGTTTTACCACAAATAAATGTTTCATCACCAATAGGACCAGTTTCAAGCGTTTTGGCTAATTCCGGTAAAATAGGAAGAAAAACATCTGTTTTAAATTGGCTCTTTTCTGTTTTGAGATGGATGATATTATCTTTGACATCTTTCCAGCCAATGCGAACGGCATCACCACGACGCAAGCCCGTATATAAAAGAACATCAATCCAGACACGTTCATGGGTACCATGATGCCATTTGTGATAATATTTCTCAACATCTTCTTCTGTCCAAACAGGAAAGCCGTCTTTATTTTTGGTAGATGGTCTTTTGACTCCTAAAGTTGGATTATTTTCCAAAAGACCTTGATCAATTGCCCAATTAAACAGCCCATTAAGGGCTTTCAGAAAGTTTATAGCCATTGCTGGTGTTTCTTTACGCCGTTCAACACCGGCTATAATATGTTTCTTTTCAATTGCTTGGTATGGAATATTTCCTATGGAGTCGCATATCTTCATAAGAATGTATTCTTTTTGTTTCTTTGTAGTATTAGAGTAGCTATGCCAATTAGAGCTGTTTAAATACTGCTTAAGCAGCCATGCAAATGACCCTTCAACAAGTTTACCTACTTTAGGTTTTGGGGGGATGATGCCTTGTAACTCGGCAAGTGCGCTTTTATAGTTGTCAACAAACTCTTGCGTTCCATAGGTACCGCGTATTCTAATGCGTTTGCCATGACCAATACGTACATACCATACAATTTTGCCATGTTGAGTAATTTGTTTGACAAGATGAGGAGGGCGTGGTTTAGGCATAAGCAATTTTACATCTTAGAGAGCGCGGTTTCGTAATATTCATTCTTTGACAAATCTAAAAGTTTGTCTGGATGCGCTGCTGAATTTGGTAGTGGAATATCGGATTTGAGATAGATAAGCAGTTCACCGGTAGGTTTGATTTCTACGAGTTCACAACCTTGTTTTTTAGCTTCTCTTAAAGCGCGTGCAATGGCTGGTTGCGTTATAGCAGCTGGACGAGGCGCCATATCTTTTCTCCTTACATTGAGATGCAATTCACGTGTGGCGTGAATCACGCATTACTTGAAAGTTGTTAGGAAAGGGTGGGGGGGCTAGGAGGCATGTGAAGCACTCCAACTTTTAAAAATCTGCAAGTTTATTTTTTAGATGTGCTTAATTTTATATTTCCAATCTTGTAATTGTGTAAGAGCCAAGGCTATTTTTCCTCTATGACACATACATACATTGGCTTCAAAACAGGTGATTGCAACGCGCTTTTTATTTAAAAAAATTTGATATAATTTATTTATTGCACAAGAATTATTCTTGAGAGTTGTATTTTTATAATCTTCAAAAAGGCGGTCATAATCTTGTTGTGTTTTCAAATTTCGTCGTTTTTCAGAGGCAATTCCAAATTCAGGCATATGCATATATTCAATATCAATATTGCTTACAGCTTGCTCTAATTGTCTTTTTGAAAATCCGTGTTTTCTACTTATTGGATTTTTACGAACATCACATAAAGTTTTGATATTGTTTTCTATGAGACAACTAAGATAATTTTCAAGGGACCTACCTTCATAGCCAATGGTAAAAAAACAAAATTCCTTATCTTTAGCAGGCTGTATGATAATATGTTTGATGTTACACACGTCTAATTTCCTTATGTAAAAGGGTGGGGGTGCTTGTAGATATGCGGGGAACAAAACACCCCCATAGGTTTAAGCAGCTTTTGTTGAGAGTTGTTTTATCTCTCGTTCTATCTCTGCTAAAAAGGCTTCAACCGCTTGATTGATCTGTTCAATTTGTTGATCATCACGGAGAACACGCTTGACTTTCATGCGCAAGTGAAAGGATTCTCCTGCAAAACGTGGGTCATAACTTACGAAATCACACCACTTTCGTTCTGTACAAGCCATTTGGAATTGCATTTGTGCGTGATATTCTGGTTTGATTTCGTCACTTATACAAAAACGCGTATGTGTTATTGATCTCGGACATTTGACTTCGATTAAACCGTCTTCTCCAATGAGACCATCAGGGCTAGCCCCCGCCATTTTCATTTTTGGGTGTGGAATAAACCCGCATTTTGTTATATCGGCATCATAAATGAAGCTATATTCTCTCAAGGCATCTTCTTCATGTTCAATACCCCAACGCATATCTTCAGTTTCATAATAGGGGCTTGTTTCTCTTGTTAAGCGCTCTGTTATGAGTTTGATTTTGTAGTCTTCATATTTGCTTGTAGGCACTCCTTTTGTAGTTTTACTGAGTATGTTGTAAATGTGTGATGCGGTGACTTTTCCTAGCCTTGCTTGAAACCATTCTGCTGTTCTTTGTTCCATCTCACACCGCCGTTCTTTGTTCTTGTGGCGTTGCTATATCGGCATCTTGTATAGTAGAATCTGTTTCTACCTTTTGCTTGTTTTGTTTCTTCTTCTGCTTGGGTTTGTACTATGAGTCTTCTGATTTCATTGATCTGTTGTGGAAAAGCCTTTTTAATAGGCGGGTTTCCATCTGTATCGTTTTCTTTGCTTGAGACATTAAGAAGCATGCCTAAGAGATATCTGCGTGCGTAGGTAATTGTGGAACCAACTGATTGTATGTTATTTTTAGAGCCTGCATTGTCAATTGGAAATGTTCCTTCTGTTGATATTTCATTGCCTGAAGGATGAGACAGAGTTATTTCTATGGTAATGTTTGTTGCTGTTTGATTTTTAATACGAGCAAACAAAGCAAAGTTGTATGTTGCAAGCCCTTCCTTTACAGCATTAATGTACTGATAAAGCGTAGCGTATTTGCTGTTTGTATGGTTATTAATGGCGTTTTGTTCGATATTTTTGTATTCCATTTGCACAGCCGAAAGATCACGGACAAAGTTTTGGCGCTCTTGTCGTTCTATCTCTTGTTCTCGCAATTTGAGAAGACGCTCTAAGCGATCCATATCGACGTCACGTTCTAAGGCTTTATTTAAAATACGTTCCATGACAGTTTGTTCAACGGCTAAATGATGTGTTTCTTCAATTTCTATTAGGTTAGTGTTTTGTTCACTCATCTTGATTTCCTACATTGCGCGCAATTCATCCGTGGCGTGAATCACGCTTGTGCGAGAAGGCTGGTTTGTGGGATTAGAAAGAGACCCGATTGATTATTGAATATTAGTCTCTAGAATGGCGGATATAAATATTCCCACCTATAATCGCCCTTCCGAAAATACGAGTGTTTCCACAAATTTTAGCGTCACTGTGTACTTCCATACTTCCGAAATTTGAGCATTATTGTAAATTGTGGCGTTATATTCAATACGAGCATATCCATCAACTTTCGCATTTCCGCGAACGACATTTCCTATAGATATAACGGCATTCTCACAAACAACAGCATTGCCATGAACAATATCATTGACTATTGCATTGCCACGGAGGTGCACATGTTTTAGCGCGGGATGGTTTGCGCATTGATGTGGGTAGTTTTGAGAATGTTGATGGTCTCATTTCTACGCAAGGGGCAATCAATATTGTTGCTGATAGTGTGATCCAAGCAGGACACATAGAGATTGAACGTGGTGACCTTCAACTGACCAGCCATGGTGATTTAAGCAATAGTGGCACAATAGAAAGCAATGATACCATTGCTTTGCATGCGCAAACAAATCTCAGCCAAACGGGGCGCATTGTTTCTAAAGCGCGGGTGGAGCTTTCCAGTGATGGCATATTAACAATGGGTGAGACAAGTGAGGTTGGCG
>NZ_JAQITE010000021.1 GCF_028618595.1 Bartonella sp. AU18XJBT
CCACTTACAACGGCATTATCGTAAACCCGTGCATTGCTATAAACCTTGGCTTTCCCTCCGACCCAGCAATTGCCCTCATGAGAGAGGTTGCTTTCACCTTGTATAAAACCACCTAAATCGCCTTTTTGTACATCTCCAAAATCTCTTAAAGCTCTAATTCTATGAAGGGTTTTAAAGCCAACTTCAATTGTTTCACCTGTAAATTCGTATTTTTTTACACATTGCTGCTTATTAACAGAGGCGGTTTCATTTGAAATGGAAGAGATAACGGATGTGTTTTTTGATGTAGTTTTCATAACTAATCCTATCGATTATACAGTTTTCAATTGACAACCCTATAAGGGCGCCGGGCGTTTGAAAACACGGTCGATAGTCCGTCGTTACACTTTTCTCATAAAGAGTATTGTATGGTGTAACTACACCCGACAAAGCTCTCATATACTAACAAAAGCATAAAAGATAGTCAGTTTTAATAGGATTAGGTTTATCGCAACCTCTTCGCTATCTGTTTAGTGTTTTCATCACTTGAATATTCATATAACAAAATACGTATTTATTGTCAAATAATATTTTATCTTTTTTGATATTTTTTGTATTTTTTAAATACGTTATGTATTAATAATATCTTATGCTTATTAATTGCTTCTTTTATATTTATGTTCTTTTAACGCTATATTATAGGCTTTGTGAAACGATTGCGTTATTTTCTGAATCTATACATTTATAATATTTAAAAATGCTCTCATCATGCGTATTTTTATCTTTATAACCTATCTGTTTTTTTACTAAATGGTTTTTAAAATTTCTGTTAATTTCTTTTATAACACATTTGCAACTTAACAGCTTTTTTAAAGGTATTATCTTTATAAGCAATGCATTCATTTGCATTTTGATTATGAAAATGCCTTATGATTATGAAAGCCTGCTTTTTTCACGCGTGCTTTATAGCTGTTATGTTCTTTATAGCTATAGCCATGCATCATTTTTTATTTTCATAAGAGAAATGATAAATAGGATATATGATAATTGTGATTTATTGCTTGTTATGAAAATATCTAAAGAGAGAATAATAATTATAGAGATGAGCAAAATCCCTTTTAATAGACTTTTGTCATTTTTGTCAGTTTAGTCAGTTAACTCTAACCCCTATAGTATTTTTTTAATGAGATAAAAAATTGAAAACATTATATTTCAATATGTTAGTATTTTAATGATACAACCCTTATTAAGATACACACCATAAATACAACTGTAAATATATTATTTGTCAGTTATGTGTCAGTAAATTGAACTGACAAAATGATGATTTTAGTGAGTGATTAAAACACGTCTTAAAAAAACATGTGATCCTTTAAAGCCTTTCAAAAGAAACGGTTTATAATCATAAAAATGCTATCAAGACGTATTTATAGATTTAAAGGTTGGTACTTAAAAAAATAATAAGAGTGAAAAGTTATTTTAAAACATATTAAGTGAATTTTCAAAAGACCGTTTATAATGATAAGAAATCCTATTAAGGCTATTATGGTTATGAGTTTAGGGGGTTTTGGGGGGTCTTTTTACCCCCCCTTATATATATTTTTTAGTCAAAAATAAAATAATAATGGGTAAAAGCGCCCCCCACCCCCCCATACCCCCCAAAAAACTAATGATGGGGAGTGCTTTGAAGGTTTACTGTTATATTGTTTAATGTTTTATAAGATTTCCAAATTGCCTCAGTGTGATGTCTTATGATCTTTCACTAAGGGGTGCCATTCATAACGTATGGTAGGTCGACCACTTTGAGAGCACTTGTCTCCAGAGATTTCACGAATATAGTTACAACGACATAAAAGCTCTAAAGCTTGCTTAACGGTTTGATTGTCTGTTAAACATTTCCAATCACGTTTATAAACATCCCTTGCTGTAAAAACATCGGGTAAACAATCACAGCGTTCAACAATTAATTTTGCACGCTCTGCTGTTAATGTATCCCCCGCCGCATAAAGACGCTTTGCATGGCTTATCAAATATTTTTCCCAATACAAGGCTCTCTCAAGGGCATCTCTATTGATTTCAAAACGCCCCCTTCGGTCAATTCAAAAATCAACGCAAGACTTACTATGGTTTTGGGCATTTTCAAAAGATGCGCTTGTAAACTTTCAGAAAGGTTATTCTCTTTGGCTTCTTTAAAAATCTTTTGCATCCATTCACGAAAGATCTCTTGCGCTTCAGCAGAAAAGCGCATCACCAGCGGGTGTTCTGGTGAACCAAGGGGTTTATCATAAAGAGAATGAAACACCCCTTCATAAGTTTTCCATGCCTCTTGATTAGGAGGTCTATCAACCCATTTCCAATCTTTTGTCTCATCGGGAAAGACAAGCATTTGAAAGCGTTGTAAGAAACCATCATTGCCTTTGCCATATAAAACATTGCGTATAAAGGGCAGAATGCGAGAGGGTTGAATGCCTCCTATAATTGAAAGAGTTGCATTGGGAATAAAAATGGTTCCCCGCCCGATACGGTCATAAGTAAATTGACCATCTCCATTAAAAGCTTCCAAATAAAAGGCACGGTCTGTTTGATATTCCTTCCGTTCCATATCTGTTAAGAAACCAGATAACTCATCACGCACCATTAAGAGACCACGAGGGTTTTCTTTTAACAATTCCCCAAGCTTTTCAACCGTCACATCATTGACAATAAGACGTCGTTTATGAAGCGTGTCATCTTCCTCACTTTCTTTGTGTTCAAGAGTTTGTGAAAGAAGAGCAAGGGCTTGTTTCTCGTCTTGATCTTTGAGTGCTTTATAGGCTTGTTTTTTCTTTTCTCGTTTATCTAATTCAATAAGAATATCTTTTGTTTCTTGCTGTTTTTTCTTCTTTACCCACTCTTGATGCCATTCATCTTGAAATTCATAAAGAGGTTCTAAAGCAGCTTCCATGGTATCTGTTTTCATAGTTGAAGGTTCCCCCACAATGGCACCCCAGAGATAGGGATAAGCTAGGCAGCCTATCATCATGAGCAGGACAACGGGCTATTCCATAATATCCATGCCAAACCCCACGCAAGGCATTTGTAATGCCCCGAGCATTTATATAAGAAAACATGTTTTTTATCCTATGATTATTGCACCATAGGACGGATTATGCTAACTCTAGGGTGATGAGTTTGAGAAAGCCTTGTCCGTCCTTACGTGACAAGGTTTTTTTATGCCACGTCGTTATAACGTTGCTGTTTTGCTTGTTCGATTACATTTAAGAGATCCGATTGTAACCAACGGGATAAAAAACCAAATTTTAAAGGTTTTGGGAGAATGCCATTAGTAACATGACGGCGGAATGTTGAGACACTCATATGAAGCAATTTTGCACTTTCACGGTCTGTTAAAAGAATATCATTTTCTGTCATTCTAAAATCCTTTCATAATAAAAAATAGAACCAAATCATGCCTATTTATTAACCACATTTTTGTTCATTTTTGAAGGTATTTTATTTATAGAAAACAATATTTTATCATAGTTTTATTGATGTGATAATTTATGAATCTTATTGAGAAAGAATGAGAGAAAAGAGAGCTAAAGTTATCCACAGATAATGGGGTTATGCACCCCATATCTTAAGATTGACCTGTAACATATGCCGCCCATTTATCCATATAGACACGGCGCTGTTCTAGATAGTCAGTACGACGATAGGCACGCTCTACTTGTCCTCCGACCGTATGACTTAAAATGGTTTCAGCGACCTCATAGGGAGCATCAGTTGTTTCAGCAAGCCAATTGCGTAAACTAGAGCGAAATCCATGGGGACGTGCTTCAAGTCTAGCACGTTTCATATGCTGTAACATATTACTCTCACCAAGAGGACCATGACCGGTAACAGAAAGGATAAAATCACTTTTGGAGAGATAACGGGCTTGTTCAATTACTTTTAATGCTTCTGTTGATAGAGGGACGCGAAACTCTTCTGTAGTATCACGTCGACCTTTCATATTTTCAGCAGGAATGGTCCATATATCGCTATCAACTTGATCTTTATGAATATGACGTAAAGGATAAGTACGAACCCCTGTAAGGATAAGTAAACGCAAAGCCAATTATGTTAGGGTTGATGCTTCGCAAAGTGTTTTATAAAAAGCCGGCACATCTTTCCAATCCATTGCAGGTAAGTTTTTGACCTTATGACGTTGTTTACCTAAGAGAGCACGTGCTTTTTCTGTTGCTTGTAAATCAACATCCAAACCCAAAGCAGCCGCATGTTTGAGACAAAGATTGAGACGTATCAATGCTGTCCGAGCAGCTCCAGCTTTTGTATGCCAGATAGGGGCAAGTGTATTACGTATTTCTGTTTGTGTAATCTTTGACACAGGAAGACAACCTAATTTAGGGAGAATATGAAGTTGTAAAGGCGAAAACCAATGTCCATCTTTCCCATCCCCTTTTAATTTAGCTTTACGAGTTTCAAAAGTATCCAAGGCAATATCTTTTAAGTAATGGAGATTGTGCATTGCCTCACGCTTTTGTTTCTCACGTTCTTTAATGGGGTCACGCCCTTCATGCAAAACAGAACGCCATTGACTTGCTAATTCACGGGCTTGTTTTAAAGAGACATCTCGCAATGCACCCAAGCCCATTTCACGACGGCGCCCGTGAAATGGGATAATCTAAAAACTCTCGTGAAAAGTATAAGATCAATAGTGCATCATTATTTTTATGTTATTAATATTTTTATGTTATTAATATACGCGTTGATACTAATATATAATCCATTTACCGAGTCACGATAGCTTTTTGCACTTGAGATAGTTTATTAAAAGGAATTACTATTTATTTCTTTACGTATTTTTATTTACACATCAATCTAGCTTATGATGTGTAAACAAAAAGTTTTGATTGCTTCAATATGAACAGGTTTGGAAAAGAGAGAATTTTATGATATTGATGAGCCAATTCAATATATAAAACAATAAATTATCCTTATGAATAAAAACGTTTATATTATCTTGCATTCAACCCCACATTTTCTGCAGAAAAATAGAAAATATAAAAATGAGTTAAATGACAATTATAAAAAATTCTATTATCACATAATTTCAATAAATGATACAAAACTTAGGCTATAAAAAGCTGAATCATTCGCAATAAAAGTATTTTCATTGCCTAGGATAGAGCATCTGGAAGGCTATTTTTAATGCTTTTAAAGTCTATCTTCGAAAAAGAAACATGAGACTTTATTTCTCATAAAGCTGTTATTGTGGTGTGAATTTTCGTCAACATTTCAATAAAGAAGGAAAGCAATGGCACGAAATGAACTGAAACGAGGTATGAGTAAGCGCCAAGTTATTTTTTTAGCTCTTGGCTCTGCTATTGGAACAGGTCTTTTTTATGGGTCTGCACAGGCAATTAAGCTTGCGGGTCCCAGTGTTTTGATTGCCTATTGTATTGCTGGTTTAGCTATTTTTATGGTGATGCGGGCTCTAGGAGAGATGATACTTCATAATCCATTGCCTGGTTCTTTTGCTCGTTATGCGGCAAATTACATATCACCATTAGCAGGCTTTTTAACGGGATGGACATATGTATTTGAGATGATTCTTGTTGGTTTGGCTGATATTACAGCTTTTGCGACTTATATGGGTTTTTGGTATCCTGATGTTGCTCCTTGGGTATGGGCACTGAGTATTACATTAATCATCACAGGTATTAATTTAGCTGCTGTAGAAGTTTATGGTGAACTAGAGTTTTGGCTGTCTTCTATTAAAGTTATCGCTATCATTGCGATGATTATTCTAGGAATAGCAATTATTTTTTTTTGGGGGGGTGAAACTGCAGATTTTTCTACCGTTACTGTTCATAATTTATGGAAAAATGGTGGTATTTTTCCCAATGGTTGGTTTGGTTTTTTAGCTTGCTTTAGTGTTGTTGTTTTTGCTTTTGGTGGCATAGAAATCATTGGCATGGCAGTCATGGAAGTTCAAAATCCTCATCAAACGATTGCAAAGGCAATTAATTCTACCCCAGTTCGTATTTTGCTTTTTTACATCATGACGTTAGCTATTTTAATGTCTCTTTATCCTTGGAATGAGATTGGTCTTATGGATAGTCCTTTTGTCTCCATTTTTGAAAATCTTGGGATTTCATATGCAGCAAATATTTTAAATATTGTTGTTGTTACAGCTGCTATTTCTGCAATGAATAGTGGAATGTATGGTGCTTGTCGCATGATACATGGTTTATCGCAGGAAGGTTATGCTTTAAAGAAGTTTCAGTATTTATCAAAAAATGGTATACCAATTTTTGTTATTTTGATGATCTTCGGTATTTTTCTTCTTGGTGCTGTCCTTAATTATTTTTACCATGAGAAGCTTTTTTTTATCATTGCTGCAATGGCAACATTTGCGACAGTTTTTGTTTGGATAATGATTCTACTTTCACAAATTTTTATGCGAATTAAGATGCCTAAAGAAGCACAAAACGGTTTGAAATTCCCCATTCCATTTTGGCCAATAGGATCGATTTTTTCTATTTTATTTATGGTTTTTATTTTTATTCTCTTATGGTATTTTGATGAGACGCGACCGGTTTTAATTATAGGTTTTAGTTGGATTGCTTGGCTTGTTATTTGTTTTTATGCACTTAAACTTTATAATTTTAAACAAAAGAAACTGCAATAAAATGTGAATAGAGATAAAACTCAAAACAAATAGCTGCTATCATCAGGAAAATAGCTGTTTGATTGCTATTCTCTAAAAATTAGAACAATCTAGATTGAAAAAATCTGCTCGTTATTATTTCGCTTTGGAAGTTTTTATAAGCCATTGCTTATGATAACGACCAAATCATATAAATATTTAGGCGTTTTTTGATGGTGAGCCATGCAATTAATATAAGTCTTTCATGTTAAAATGCCTAACAATGCAAATAGATTTTACTAGATAAAAGCTTATGGGCAGATATCTTTTTCTAAATGTATTAATGAAATTCTGTTTCACAAGAGAAGTTATCGTAAGAACTGTTTTTATTGTTTTATAAGCTCTTTAAAGAATTGGTTGTTTAAATTTTGTTGTTTAAGAAACTACTAGCGCTTTTAGAAGCGAAGATAAAGTTCTTTATGTACTTTTTTGAAAAGAAGGGTTGGGGGGCTGTGTCCTTTAAAAGGGTATTTGGAGTCTTATAGGATAAAGGGGAAAGTTTTTTATTTCTATTATTTTTTCTCAAAGAGGATTGGCGTTGATAGAAAATAGTGGATAATAAAGTCATTGGAGGCATTGTATCATTGTGTTTGCAAAAACTTCAATAAAGAGCAACAAGGTATCACAATAAAATCTTATAAAAGAGTAAATTAAAGAGAGCAATGAACGTGTGACAGTTTTACGATTCTTGTTTTTATTGCTCTCAAAAGAGCAAGGATCAAACTTGTTTTTTATAATATTGATACGGGAGTAATTTTTATCACAAGTGGAGGAGGACAAAATGCATTTCGCAACTGTATTTTCGTGCAAAATTATTCAATATTATTATAAAAAGCGCTCAAAGACACTACGACCAGCAAAAACAATCATTGGAAAGTGGCTTTTTACACGAGAACTCTTCCCATAGCTCTGAAACGTACACCACAACGATTTCCTCTATCCTTGAGGCAACGGGCAAAATTGATATGGATGTGCAAGAAAATGTTGTGATTATTGCTTCTCATCTGATTTCTGGTCAAAATATCAATGTAATGGGAGCAAGTGTGACGATTGTTGGCATGACCGACCATCATAGCAGCCATTCACAGATGCATGAAACAGGTTTTGGTGTGGGTTCAGGAAAGAGCTTTGTATTAATATACGGGTGTGAAACAAAGGTGGAAAATGAAGAGAGTTTTGAACATCAAGACTCTTCTTGCAATGTTGACGGTAATATCAATATTACGATCAAGAAAAAAGATGTGAGCGTCGTAGGCTTTGATCTTGCTGGGGAGGTTATTAACTTTTCGGTAGCACATGATGTCAATGTTGTTTGTGGGTCATAATAGTTATAAGTTCAAGCACATAGGAAGAATGCACAGGCTTTGGTTTTCAGTTTAAAAAGAGCAGCAGCGATGCTTCTGTTGGTATTGTGGTTGCGAGTGCGAAAGACACTGGTGATCAATAGGAAAATACCTTCGCTCAATCCTATTTCAAAGTGTGCAGAGATGTGCAGATTACTGCTGATCATGATGTAAACATGCAAGCCGACAAATGTTTCGGCAGGGCGTGATGTCAACGTTGATGCTGGCAATAATATCACGCTTTCGGAAAGCTGTGATATCTCTAAGACACAAGAGATGCCTGAAAAGTCCTTTGCTGATGAGACAGGATTTCTCAATGTGGGCATTCTTGGTACCATAAAAGATATAAGAGATGTAGCAAAACGTTTTGGTTATGGGGATGTGAAACACGAAATCGGCAATGGTTTGATTGGCGAACTAAATGGAAATACAACAGCGATTGTTAGTGCACATAGCCCAAGGTGCCATAACAGTAGGTAAAGGATTGAGTGAGTTTAAAAAGCGTGGCATCCACAATATAGCAAAGAAAACAGATATCTATCTTTAGGGATCGGCTGATAAGGCTTACCGATAGTGAAACCATCAGAATCCATTATATGTCGTAAATGATGACGAAAAAGATTATGTCTACCTACAAAATTATTAAGTGATCTTATTCTGTTAAATATCACTAGATGTAACATCGACAAGCCTCCATCAAGAGTTTTGAGTTCTTGGGAGAAGTCTAGAGCAGACTTTTTTGAGGCAGGAAAAACACTGTTAGAATGTGGTATGAAAACCCCTTATGATATTTTTCCAGAAAATAAAAAGTTAAGCCTTAATGCAGAGGCTTCCGTTGATGCTTGCATGTTTCAAGCAAAATTCCACTACAAATGGGGAGGGCTATATTGGTGTTATACTTATAAGATGAAAACCTCCCCATTTGTTGTCTTGGTGCTGTTATCCTACAATGAAGTGTCAAGAAGCGTTTGAATAGCCCGTTTTGTAAAAAATATAAACCGCACCTGAATGCTAGTCTTAATTTTTGCTGGTGATGATCAATATTTCTACCTTCACTTTTTTCATGCCTGTGCGCTGGGATGTCCTTAATTCACCATTTCAATGCTATTTATTTATGGGTACCACAACTGTTGGCGCAATAATGTAAAAATACCTATTTGGGTTGTAATCAAAATATTGATAATAATTATAAGCATACCGTTGATAGAATATGATTTTAGTAATAATTTTACCGTATTTTTGGTATAATAATAATGACATAATCTTCGGAAAGATAAAAATAATAAAGTTGATAATGTCCATCATTGTTTTGGAAATAAAAAACAGCATGTAAAATAATTTATAGATTGTTTCGTAATATCAAAATTACTCAAGGATAGGAAAATGAAGCAGATTTTAAAATTATTAAGCGGGATAACCTTATTTGTTATGGCTGGATGTTACGAAGAGCAGCCTTCTCGAACAGCTGTAGATGCATGGGAAAAATCCGGTGCAGATCAGCTTGAAATAAAAAAAGCTCTGTTAGAATGTGGAATACAGCATCTTGATGGTCGTCTTGATACAGAAACGAGTACTGATGAGAAATTCAATGTAGAGGAGTCTGTGAATGCATGCATGATACAAGCAGGTTTTCAAGATAAAATGGGAAGAATGAAGTGGTGTGAGAAATATGAAAATCTTCCAATTTGTCAGCCTGATGCAGTTATTCCTCAGCGAAGTGTAGAGAGACGTTTGAATAGTCCTCATTGTGAAGAGTATAAAGAACAACCTGAATGTCAACCTTAAGTATTGAGGCTGCTGTAATCAAAAATCCTTATATTTTTGTTTTTGCATAGGGAGTGGGATTGTTTCTTCAATATCTATATGCTAACAAGAGTTATCTTGCATGTGAGCGAGTATTAGCAGACTTGTCAGTCTTTCTATTGTAAATATTAAAGGAGGGGGAAATGGAAAAGACATTGAAATTATTGAGTGCTGTAATTTTATTAAGCTCTGCTGGGTGTGTTAGCAAACCTCCCCCATCGACCTTGGAATTATGGGAAAAGCCCGGTGTCAATAAGTCTGTGGTCCAACAAGCACTGTCAAAATGTGGCTGGAAACCAATCTACGCTTCTTCTGAAAATATGGATTCGCGTGCAAGTGATTTTGCAGCAGTTTATGAGTGCATGACTAAAGCAGGGTATCGCTACAAATTACAAGATTCAAAGGGAATCTATTTTGCATCAACGCTGCGAAGTGATTCATTTTTAGTCAATTTAATGGTAGCAGGATATCAACAGGTTATGGATAATGATACTTTTGGTGTAACCAATTCGACAAAACAAGAGCGAGATTTGATGTTACGTTTTGAAAATGATAAAAAGCGCCAGAAAATAAAAAAAGCTTTGCACAAGTGATCATCAAAAGTAGAATGTTAATTATTTTAAGCAATCATTGAATGAAAATATTAAACAGGAGAAGATAGAAATACAACTCCTTTGTCTTCAATATAGTTATATTCATCAGCTACGAGATTAGCAATAGTGTTGTTGTCAGATGATGATAGCGGAGGATAGTGAGTTGTTGTTTAGAGAAATTTATTCAATATAAAGAATGGCAAAGAATAGCTTCGCTAGAATATCTACTTTAATGATAATAAACAGATAGCTTTCATAGAACTGAATTTGATGAAATTTTATTTTGGTGTTTTTTAATTTCAAGATGGTGAGTATTTTACTGTAGTTTAGATTTTATCAAAAGATCTAAAGTATTATATTTATTAATTCAAATCATTGATGATAGGGTATTAGAAAAAGTTTTTTATTTATTCAAATTTTTGTTAGATATCTAGCATTTTTAATATAGAAATTGTGTACACTAGCTTATACATTAGTGTGCAATCTCTTGTTTTTTGTTGTAGTTGAAGAAATGATGCTGTTATAGCTTTCATATACTATATCTCATTATGTCGTATTTTTATTAAAACGTTTTAATAGTTTAAGTCTTAAAATTATTCTCATTTTGTTATATTTTTATCTTTCAGTGGTGAGATAAACTGAAGATTATATCTCTTAAAAAATTGCATTTCTTCGCGTTTTTTTTGAGATTAGATCGTGTTTTTAAGATTAGATTCTGGGCATTTTGTATTGCAGTTTTCAGCGGTTTTTGAGATGCTTTTTTAAAAGAGAGTGTCATCTTAAATGGCGTTTTTAAACTTTTTGTTCTTTCTTTACATAAAATACAAAACATATTATGAAATGATGTAATTTATCAGAAAAAATAAAATAACTTTGTCTATTTTATTCTTATTGTGTTTAATTTATGGTTTGTTTTTTGTCAGCATTTTTTATTTTTGTTGAAAAAAAGAAAGTTTTGAAAAACAATGATAATCAAGGTATCTAACAATCACTTGTATT
The DNA here is from genome assembly GCF_028618595.1 of Bartonella sp. AU18XJBT. Taxonomy (GTDB): domain Bacteria; phylum Pseudomonadota; class Alphaproteobacteria; order Rhizobiales; family Rhizobiaceae; genus Bartonella. The sequence goes on from NZ_JAQITE010000021.1 coordinate 11,412, forward strand.
CGTGTGTTTTTACAGCAGCTATTTTTTCTCTTTTGTTAAATATAAATATTGAGGCGCATTCTCATTCATTTGTATCACCGTTATGTGACGAAAACAAATTGCCTTATAAATGCAGTGATGGTGCAAAACATACAATTAGTGATAAAGTATATAAATTCACGGCACCTGTTAAAGAAAAAAGTGGGGAGGGTAATTCTCTCATGTTGCCTGCTGCTATAGTAGTGCAGGAGCCAAATACAGTTATTCAGGCAATGCGCGTAGAGGTTGAAGCTACTACGGGTATAGAAGATAGTTATGGTGTTTTTGTATTACGAGGGGGAAGAATTGTTCTGAGTGATTCAGCTTTTAAAAATGTGTCAATAGGTCTTAAAGCTGATAGTGGAATGATTGAGGTTAATCGTGGAACAATTGAGGCTTCTCAGATTGCAGCTTATGCAGAGAAGCGAGGAGCATCTGTTACGTTAACGAATACAAAAATTAAAGTGGAAGGTTTGGGGGGTGGTCAAGAGAGTGCTCTTTTCGTTAGGGCTGATGCGGGTATTCAGATGAAAGGTGGATTTATTGATGTGAATGATGCTGCGGCACTTTATGTGGGGAGAGGGGGAAGCGCGACTTTAGATGGTGTTACCATTACCTCAAAATATCAAAAAACAGAAGACAATGAAAATATAAATGAAAATATTGCGCATACAGTTTTCAATGTAAAACATCAGGGCTCTGTTTATGTAAAAAATACGAATGTTATTTCTACGGATGTTCATGTTTTAACAGTTGGACAAGATTCTAACACGCTGTCCAATAATGGCAGGGAAGAAAATATTTTAATTTCTCGGGTTAATATTGAAGATTCAATAATTAAAGCAATAGGGAACAAACATGGTATGTATTTTGAAATGGATGGGGGGAATGATGCGTATGAACAGGGACTTGTCTTTTTAAAAAGAACGATTTTTGAGGTTCCAGATGGGACAGCTATTCATAGTAATAATAGTCGTAGTTATATTGCCGTAACAGAAGGTACAAAAATTTTGGGTGACTTATTATTAACAGTTGAAAAGGGAGGGACTGTAGCGATTTTGGCTGATTCTTCTTCATTGATAGGAGGGACACGTGTTGCCGATGATTCTATTGCTGAGCTTTATTTGACAGGGGGATCAAAATGGTTTTTGACAAAAAGAAGAGAGATAGATTCGCAAGTTGCAAACCGCACAAGTTCGTCTATTTCATTTGTGAAAGTTTCTGATAGTTTTATTGCTTTTGAGACTCCAATGTTTCAGGAGTATCAAACACTTTATATTGGGAAGGGAGAAAAAGAAGTTTATAGTGCGCAAGATAGGGCAGATATTTATCTCAATACGCATCTCAACAGTGATGGTTTGCTTGATAATAAAAAAACTGATCGACTTTTGATACATGGTGATGTTTCTGGAAAAACGACAGTTTATGTGCAATTTGTTGGAGGAAATCAGGGCGGGATAGCAACCGGTGAAAATGCTCATAGTATTTCACTTATTCAGGTTTCTGGAAAAGCGGCAGAGGATTCTTTTCAGTTAAATCGCACTTATATTGCATTAGAGGGTTTGCCTTACCAATATTATCTGCATGCTTATGGTCCAGATTCTGCTCTTGGAAATGCGCAAACTTCCCAAAGATTGGTTGAAGGAAATGGAGATTTTTGGGATTTTCGCCTTGAAAGTAAGTATATTCAGCCTGCTTTGGGGACGTCTGTTATCCCTCATTCTGAGTTAAAGGTCAGAGAGGTTGTTCCACAAGTTCCAACCTATCTTTTATTACCAAATGCTTTGTTTCATATTGGACTCATGGATATCAGTAATCAACAAAAGCAATTGCAAGTTAGGCGGTTTATTCCTCGTCAATTATTAAAAGTTGAAGGGGATTTTTCTTTATCTATCCACGGTTATGGTGCACGTTATCGTTATGTCTCAGGTCTTTCTACACTTAAATATGGGTACGATGGTCATGTTGATTATAACGCTATAAAAACAGACATTTTGCTTAAAACAATAGAGAGCGCATATAGTACGACATCTTTTGGGATTATGGGAACCTATGGAAAGCTTTCCTTACAACCTCGTAACGTGGAACAAAGCCAAAAGAGTACGTTTAATAAATGGTCATTTACGACATACGGTAGTGTAAAATACAACACTGGTTTTTATGTAGATGGTCTTTTATCTTATGGTTTGTTTAAAGGGGATGTGCTTACCCATGCTTGGGGTAAGACGGCGACATTAAAAGCAAATCCTTTGAACGTTTCATTTTCTGCTGGTAAAGTGTTTATGACAGGATATAAAGATCTTATTTTTGATCCGCAATTCCAGCTTATTTATCAACGTCTTCGATTTGATAAGGCTCGTGATATTGATGGATTTGATGTTGAGATGAAAAAAATGGGGCAATGGTTGATGCGTATTGGTGGGCGTTTAAGTAAAACATTTAAAGCATTTGAAAAGGATCGTATCATTTGTTTTTATGGCAATATTCATCTTTCTAATCGTTTTGGTAAAAAACAATTTGTTCATTTTAAAGATGTTTTCCAGTTGGGTTCTTTTGGTTCTTCCTTAGAGACAGGTTTGGGTATCAATGCGCAGTTTTCTTCTAAAGTTACACTCCACAGTGATGTTAGCTATCAGCATAGATTAACCAAGGCTGGTTTTTCTGGAGTTCATTTTTCTGGTGGTTTGCGCTATCATTTTTAATAAATATTTTTAAAAATAATAAATATGATTTTTAAAGTTTTGTTTTATTTTATTGATTTAAACCATTGATAGTGAAGAAATTTTAATTGCTTATTTTAATAATAGCATCATGTGTTTTAATAAGTATGAAAGGATCACGTTGATTTATTTTTTTATCTGGTTGATAGGGGGGGCTTAAATGTTTCAAAAAAAATTGATAATGAGACTGTAAATTTATTGGTGTTATTTTGGCTATAGATCTTAAGGATCTATTCGTCATCAGCTTTTAAAAATAGTAGCTTTATTATCCTATTATGCTGTAAAGTGCTGTCGTTTGAGGTTACTGATATCAATCATGAAAGGCAGGGAGGTGTTGATTGCTGATTTAAGAGCTTTTGCTGTTAAGCAAAGAAGGGGGATGTGAAATATACAACTCTATCGTTTCGTGGATGACACGCATTTTTATGCTTTTAAATTTTGTAAAAAGCGTTTTTGAAGCTGTTCGTATCGATCGCATTATGTAGGTGGATAATGAGAAAAGTGGTAAAGTTTGAACACTTTTACCGTCAAATTTAACATCTTCAGTTCTTAATAATGATAAATCCTTTAAAAAAATTGTTCTAATGGCTGTATTGAATATGTGAAGAAGATCATATCTTATTTGTGAAATAGATATGAAATATAACTTTTAAATCAGAGTGGGGGCTGTAAGATCTTTTTTTCTTCCTTTGAGACGTGGGGAGAAAAGGTTGGTTGTATCGAAAAAGTTGTTTAGAAGTTTTTATTATTGTTTCAAATACAGAAACATTGAAGAGCTTTTATTAAAATGGGGTGTAAAAGTAGATCATATTTCCTTCAATTTCTGTTTTTTGAAATATGCATTTTAATGGAAAGATGTTTGCGAATTTTTAGGCAGTCGCATTCGCATTGTGACTTCATTTGTATCTATAAGATTTATATCAAAGTTGAGGGGCGGTAGAAATATCTTTATCGGACTATTGATAAACATGGTGTTTCCATAGGATGCTTAAGGTGTCATCGAGCCATTTATGGTAATTGCGTGCTTCTTCGTTTGAGTTATGAACAGAGAAAATAAAACCAGGATATCCACCAAATGCTGGTGGAGGTGGTGAAATATGATTGGTTTCAAAGAAAATGATAGTTCTGGCGGTTTGAGGATGCTGTGCAACCTTATCTAGACCTAAAAATCCAGAAAACCGTCCATGACCACGAAGAGGAATAATGTAATTTGCAGCCACTTTTTTAGCTGGGAGTATATCGGGAAGGTCTAAGTTTTTTTCAGCTAAAGCGGCATTCATACAGAGTTTTGCAAATGAAATCCCTGTACCTTGCTCAACAATAAAATGGGAGACACCCGATCCACCTATACGAGCGCCGATCTCAATTATATAAGGTAAATTATTAGCATCTAGGCGTAGCTCCACATGGGCAGCACCCATATTTATGCCAAGAGCTTTAACTCCAGAGCATGCAGTTTGACATAAAGCAATAATTAAAGGATCATCTATATCACAGCGTTGACGATAAATTGTTTCTTCAAACCATGGTCCCTCGGGGCTTCCTTTGTCTCCAACGGCCAGAACGTGTACACCTGCTGTATCAACAAAGCATTCTACGACAAACTCTTTTCCTAGCAAATATTGTTCTACGACTAAACCTACAGGTTTATTTTTATCATTAAAACGTGCCATGTCTTTATGCTGAACATTCCATACGGCTTTAATAAGATCAGGAAGTTCGGCGGAGTTTTTAGCTAACATTACGCCTGCACTTGCCCATCCAGAGACGGGTTTAATAACGAGTGGATAATCCAAGGCTTGTATTTATGATAGGTCATCTGGATTATCTATATAAAAGAATCTTGGTGTTCTCAACCCTGCTTTAGCAAAAGCTTGACGCATGAGATATTTGTTTCTGGTTAATGCTGCTACTTCTGGTTCAATACTTGGAGTATTGATTTTTTTTGCAGCCAAAGCTGTCCACAGAATGGCTTCTTCGCGAAGGGTCATAACCCCACGAATATTGCGTTCTTTTACACCTGCTGAAAAAGTATCTAAAGCCGCCTCTGGATTATCAAAAACAGGAAGTTGCCAAGTTGAAGTTACTGCTTCGGGGTGTTGAGAGGGAACGCTTTCAGCGGTATCATAGATCATGACTAATTCGATATTAGCTGCTTGTGCTGCTTCAAATATAAATGGTAATTTTGCATTGCGCTGGCAAACTAACGCGAGTTTTTTCATTTTGGTTCCTCATTAAATTTGGAATTTTGAGAATGGCGTTTCTGTTGCCATGTAGATACCTTTGATGCATCTATAAATAGTAGTGTCATCCCTATAACAGCCATCATCATGGCAATTATTTTGATAATATTAAGAGAAGGGTTAGAGCCGATTATCCATTCACATGCAACCACTGCAAAAGGGGATAATACGCCGATAGTATTGGCGTATAATACGCCTCCTTCGGCTAAAACTTTTTGATATAATACGTAAACTGGTGCCGAGCAAACAGTTCCTAAAATCAATATTTTAAATATATCTTCTAACTTAAGATAGAAGAGTGGGGCAGGATCAAAAATAAATAATGGCATAAATGATGCTGCAGAAATTGTCGTGATCCAAGCCAGTGAGGTGAGAAAAGGTAAATTTTTAAGATAACGTTTAGACAATAAGCCATAAGCAGAGTAAGAAAGTGCTGCTGTTAAAGCAAGAGCTATTCCTATGAGGCTGTAATATCCACCCTCTGCACTGTTTATATTGAATGTTATAGCCGCTACACTGACAATGATCAAACCGATAAGCTTGAACCATGAAAACATAAGACTATTCGTCAGAGTCCCCAATATATAGGTAATCCCTGGTATAGTGGCGAGAACCATGGTTAAATCACTGGCGTTGAGTGATTTCAATGCACCAAAGCTGCATACAAAATACAGCGAGAATCCTAACACCGATAGAATTAAAAAAGAAGGTATCATAGAAAGTAATGGTAGGGATCTGAAAACAGCTTTCTCACGAATGGCTGCAATCAGCCACAAGGTGGTAGCAGTGGCAAACAACCTAAGTCCAACCGCATGCATGACTGATATATTGCTAACCAAATTCTTAGATAATAACCAACTTATGGAAAATAACGCTAGAATGGCAAAGGTAAATAATAATAATCGTCCTTTTATGAAACTCAATGATTTAATCCTCTAATCACTCGCTGTGTATAATATGATGTTGAAAAATTAAATCGTGACTGTGAAGTTTGCGGCTTACCAAGATTATTTTGGATATAATCCTTAGCTCCTGCCAAATAAGCGTCATCATCTAATGCTTCAAGTGCTTCTATATCCACTATCATCAATGTTATTACTTTTTCAAGACGCTCCAAATCAAATTGAAGATAACCTTGATTTGTTTCAATCAATGCTTTGTTACGCATCAATATTTCAAAAAGCAAGATCCCTGTACCAGCATCGAATGTCATATGCTGATCAGAACCTTTTGGATAACGAAATATGCGTTCTAATAGGATAAAATCCGTTATTTCTTTCCAAAATTTTAGATGATTTTGTAGCATAATACGCACGGTAATTAAATCAACTTTAGTTTCTTCTAGAAGACCTGTAAACCAATTTAATTTTATATACAGATTTTTATCCAATGGCCGCGGTCCAGTATGATGTGCATAGTCATGGTAATAGTCCCACAAACAGCGAGCATCGTAAATATCTTCTTTAGATAAGTTACGACTATGCAATTAACCAAACAGAAATTTACTATCTCGACCGAGTAAACGTTCAGCTTCCACAATTGTCTGCTTGTTGTAAATATCAAAGAATTTACTGAAAAAAAAACAAAGCAAATGCTTGCTTATCAATTTTTTTAGCAGTTGCCACAGATTCTGGGAATAGAACAATGCAATTGCCTTCTAAAAACCCCCTTGACGCTATTCCCATTTTTATACATTGAAATGGTGATAAATAATTATTTGTATATTTTGAGGCGTCAGCCAGATAGGCTGTTTCATGACGATATCCTGTAACTAATTCCAACCGGAATCCTTCTGGATCAGGTCCATTCGTTGCACGCATTGGAGCCAAGAAAAACAAGGTAGCATCTGGTAATGGGGCTTTGAAAGCAGCCAAAGTGTTATCAAATTGAGGAGGGGGCGTTAAACCGCTGAGCATCCACTAATGAAGATCATCAGAAATGGTCGCTAAAAGTTTTGGAGATAATCCGTCAAGAATATTGGCATGGTGGTTCAGCAGAGTAATCAATTCATTGATTACTATTACGATCTGCCGAAGTTGGCTCCTTAATGCTTCCATCTCGTTCTTGGCGCATACGGAATTTGTCAACTAAGTTAACAATGGAGAGAAGTGCTTCAGATTTTTTCATGATGAGTTGACTTTAGCGAGTGGAGCAAAAAGGCTATTGGCACTTGTCCAAAATTTTCGACAATACTCAGCCTATAGCGATTTGCCGCAACCGATGTTGTGATACAAGAATCGGCTTTTTCAGCATTACAAAGAACGGCTGCATCAGCATTGCTGTTGGCAAATACTTTGTCATATTGCAGAGCTAGCAGAGATTGCGGAGTAGGATGAGTCGCTACGGTTTTAATTTCATCAGCGTTGTTGCGTTTAGCTAAAACCATAGAGTGAGTAGGCATGATAAAACTGTCAAATATCAAATAATTGCATATTACCTAAACGGGTAAATATGAGTGTATGCAAATCAGGGTAAGCAGCACAGCTTAAGAGATATCCATCCTTTTTCTGAGCAAGTTCATTAAAGGATTCTTCAAGAGTTGCGTATAAGATAATACGGGATCTCGAGTCAGTGGACAAAATATTTTGATTGTGATTATCAAGCTACCACTGTGCTGCAGCTGCACAGTTAGTATCTGCAGGGCCAAGTGTATAGATAAAAGTATTATTTTCAGGTTGCATGATCTCTATTCTTTTAATTATGTGATTAAATTTAAATTAGTGCAATATAAATTTAAATTAGTGCAATATATAGAGTATATCAAGCACAATGCGTTAAGTAATTTAGTGCTTTATAATAATGTATATGTGAAAGCAAATTTACGATATAATTTGGTCTTTTCATTATTTTATCATGCCGTAAAACACCGTCGTTTAGGGGAGATTAAGGAAAAATTCTATGCAAGGGGTATTTATTGGATATGTTAGACGAATGATTAGAATGGTTAAGTGAAGGTGAATGATACGTAAAACACACCGCTCTATCATTTTTTTATGATAAGCTTTTTGGTTTTAATATTTTGCAAAAATTGCTTTTGAAGCTGTCCGTGTCGATAACATTATTGTAGGTGGATAATAAGCAAAATAGTAAAGCGTGATCATTTTTATTATCGTATTCAATATATTCAACTTTTTAATTAAGATAATATTTTAACAAATTACTCTATATTCATGACTTTAATTGAATACATGAAAAGATATTATCATTGTCTTGTTTGTAAAAGAAACATGAAATATAACTCTTAAATCAGATTGGGATTGGCTAGATCTTTTTCCTTCTTTGAGGCATGGGAAGGTCGGATTAAATCTTATTAAAATGTATAAAACTTGGATAAAACAGTCGCTTTCTTGAAAAGATCAGAGGTAAACAAATATGCGTGAGATTTTGGATCATTTTGATATGCCATTGAATAAGAATAAAAAAAGTTCTGTTCAAAAGATTCAAAATCTTTCATGCCAATCACACCCAAAACGGTTTTATAGACAAGTGAAGATTGCTTGTGAGGAGGTCGGCTTTACGATTTTGTTGGATGAACATCCCGTTAAAACGCCCGCAAGGCGTCATTTCCATGTGCCAACAGAAGTGTTTGCTGAATACGTTGCTCAGGAATTTGAGAGCCAAAAGCACGTTGTTGATCCTGCAAAAATGCCGATGACGCGTTTGGTTAATACTGTTATTGATGGTATTGCTGATGATATGCAGGTTGTTTTTGAAGATTTATTGCGTTTTGTTGCATGTGATATGATCTTTTATCGTGCACAGACACCTAAAGAGTTGGTGCAAAAACAATCTGAACAATGGGATCCTTTATTAGATTGGGCAGAAAAAAAACTGGGTGCAAGGTTTTATTTGACAGAAGGGCTGATGCATGTGGAACAATCACCAGAAGCAGTTCAAGCTGTGAGCCATTATTTACGTAGCGTTGAGTCTCCTTATATGCTTGCCGCACTTCATATGATGACAACCTTAACGGGATCTGCTCTCATTGCTCTTGCTGTTGCTGCGGGAAATATTGATGCTGATCATGCTTGGTCTATTGCCCATTTAGATGAAGATTGGATGATGGAACAATGGGGAATAGATAAAGAAACAATGGTACGCCGTGCTCACAAAAAAGTTGAATTTAAGGCAGCTGCTACAATTGTTACAACTTGCTTATAAGGGTAAATCTTTTATTTACATGCATTCTTTTCGCTTAGAGTATTTTTGTGATTTTTTGAGGATTGATTTTTACTTTTTCAAGTCCAGGAAATAGTTCATTGGTTATGTTTAAGAGCGCTTCATCATTACTACGGATAAAATACCATTGGTTATCGTGAAGTAGGGCAATAATTTCAGTTTGAATAGAGCATTTTTTTCCAGCATTTGTTGTGGTTACAAGCTCCACGGGTATAACAAAATAAGGGGTGCCATTATCAAGTGTACCTTCGCGTTTTTGTTTTTGGTCAATGTTGATCGTTTCAATCTTGTAACTTTCTGCCAACCGTTCTATTTGGCTTTTCATGATTTGTCGAAATTGTGATTGACTAAGATTTTTTTTGGCGGTTAAGCGGTTGATGATTTGGGGAGGAATAGCATTTAAAATGACATTTGCATCGGCATTTTTAAGTGCTTTACTGTAAGCAAATGTCGCTTTTTCAAGAGCTATGAGTTTTTGGTTGGTTATTGTATGTGCTTGAGTTGTTGATGTGATAAAGACAATGCATAAAAGAACGGGAATGAGAAAACAAATTCGCGGCATTAGAGACCTTGTTAGTTCATTTGAAGAGATTCAACACATTATAAAGGAAAAGCGGATGAGCAAAAAGCCTCTTGCGCTGTTGCATGGGAAGAATATCCACAAAAATGGAGGCTTTTGCCTCCATTTTTAAAATCAAAAGAATGCATATTGATTGTTTAAACAGAATAGTACATATCAAATTCAACAGGATGAGGTGTTGTTTCGTAGCGCAAGACTTCTTGCATCTTTACTTGAATGAAGGAATTAATCTGATCATCATCAAAAACGTCGCCAGCTTTAAGAAAGCTACGATCTTTGTCAAGTGCGTCAAGTGCTTCACGCAAACTTCCTGATACGGTAGGGATTTCTTTGAGTTCTTTTAAGGGGAGATCATAAAGATCTTTATCCATAGCATGTCCGGGATGAATTTTGTTTTTGATGCCATCAAGACCAGCCATTAAAAGGGCTGCAAATGCTAAATAGGGATTTGCTGTTGGGTCTGGAAAACGAACTTCTACGCGTTTTGAATTTGGTGAGGAGCTCATTGGAATGCGGCAAGATGCAGAACGATTACGTGCTGAATAGGCAAGAAGAACAGGAGCTTCATAACCAGGAACCAAACGTTTATAGGAATTTGTGGATGGGTTGGTAAAAGCATTAACTGCTTTTGCGTGCTTAATAACACCACCGATAAAAAATAAACAGGTTTCTGATAGTCCGGCATATTCATTTCCTGCAAAAATGGGTTTACCATCTTTCCAAATGGAGATGTGGACATGCATTCCAGAGCCGTTATCACCAAAAACTGGTTTTGGCATGAAGGTTGCTGTTTTCCCATAACTGTTTGCTATTTGATGTACAACATATTTAAAAATTTGCATTTTGTCAGCCTCGCGAACGAGTGTATCAAAACGAATACCCAATTCATGTTGGCCTGCTGCTACTTCATGATGGTGTTTTTCGACCTGTACGCCCATATCTCTGAGTGCTGTGAGCATTTCAGAACGCATATCTTGGCAGGAATCAATCGGCGGAACAGGAAGGTAGCCTCCTTTTATTCGTGGGCGATGCCCTAGATTACCTGTTTCATATTCCGTATCATCATTGGAGGGAAGTTCACTTGAATCGAGTTTAAATCCTGTGTTGTAAGGATCCGTTTTATAGCGCACATCATCAAAGATAAAAAACTCTGCTTCTGGACCTACATTGATTGTATCTCCAATGCCTAAAGATTTCATATAAACCTCAGCCCTTTTGGCGATAGAACGAGGATCTCTACGATAAAACTCACCAGAGACAGGATCAAGGATGTCACAAAATATGACCAAAGTAGATTGAGCAAAAAAAGGATCAATATGTGCTGTTTCTGGATCTGGCATTAAAACCATGTCAGATTCATTAATTGTTTTCCAACCAGCAATTGAAGAACCATCAAACATGACACCATCACTAAAAGTATCCTCGCTGATCTCTGCGATATCCATTGTAATGTGATGCAATTTTCCTCGTGGATCAGTAAAACGTAAATCAACAAAACGGATTTCGTTGTCTGTAATCTGTTTGATAATATCTGATGCGGTTGTCATATTTAATTTCCTTAATATGGCGTTGAGGTGGATAAAAAAGTGAATTCTCTCATTATTTATTTAAAGGGCATCGATACCGGTTTCGTCCGTGCCTATACGAATTGCATCATCAATGGAAAAGACAAATATTTTTCCATCTCCTATATGTTTGGTTTGAGCTGCTTTACGTATTGCATCAACAGTTTGTTCCAGTTTTTCATCGGACACAACAATTTCAATTTTTACTTTAGGTAGAAAGTCAACAACATATTTCGTGCCACGATAAAGTTCTGTATGCTCCCTTTGACGACCAAAACCTTTTGCTTCTGTTACTGTAATACCATGTACCCCAATTTTTTGAAGCGCTTCTTTCACTTCATCAAGTTTGAAAGGTTTTATAATGGCTTCAATTTTTTTCATGCTGAAATTATCTCCAACGTTATTTTGTCTTTTTAGACTGCATCACATTATATTGACAACTGTAAGATGTCCAACAGATACTTTGTGCACAAAAAGTCGAAAATAATGACACTCTATGCTCATTTAGGAGAGTTTCTTTTGTAGAACACAGCCAAATACTGTTTTTTGGAAAAAATCTTACAATTCTTGTACAAGAATTAAAATAATATAATAAAAGAATTTTGTTTCTTTTTTGTTAGATAATACGTTGATTTGTAAGGATAATTAGACGTTTTCTATATGGAATGAGAAACTCTAATAGCGTAAGATTTTCTCATTCTAGGTCTTTTTACCGTCAATCAATCAAACCGATACCTTTATATATCATAAATAGTACGAGTATGTGGATAAAAACATTAAAAAAGAAATAAAATTCTTTTTATGAAAGCTTTCGATAACTAAAGGTTTTACAATATTAGGGGGTAGGGCAGATAAATATTGGAAAAGAGTGTGATGATGCCAATAATGCTCCTTCATAAACGTAAAAATGGTGGTGTACAATAATGGATTTATCATTATAGCATTCATAGGTGCGGTCGTGAAATGGGCTTGAGAGCGTTGAGAAATATTTCTTTAACACAGGTGTGTGAATTGGCGATGCGAATATATTCAGTTTGGGGCGTTTTGTCCCTTCGTGAGGAATGTGATTCCATTAAGGAACGCGATAAACAAAAGCGTGAAGCAATGGGCAATCTTCATTATAAGATATTGCTACGGCTTCCCTTGAAGTCATAAAGATAAATTAAAAGGAGGTGTAAAGATAGGAGCTTATTTATACCTTTAAAACTTCGTATTCTTCCCAAATTAGGTTGTATGGTCGTTTTAGGTATAAACAAAACAGAGAATAAATATGCAGTTATGCGCGCATTCCTATTTGGCAATATGAAAACTGAAACAGCTTATAAAGTGCTAAATTGTTTTTAGTCTTTGCTTCAAACATGTTGCACCACTGGAATTAGGTGTTGGTTTACAGGTCATAATATAAAGTACAGGCTTTGTTCGTATGCTGTATTTTCAATGGAAAGCGTTTTTAAGAATTGGAATTATAGAGAGATTGGCGCAGTAAAACATCTTTTAGAAATTTTCCCGTATAGGAGGCGGGAACCTTAATGATGTCCTCAGGGCGTCCAATTGCAACAATTTCGCCACCGCGATCTCCACCTTCTGGTCCTAGATCAATAATCCAGTCGGCTGTCTTTATAACATCAAGGTTATGTTCAATGACTATAACTGTGTTACCCTGCTCGACTAGTTCATGCAGCACTTCAAGAAGTTTGGAAATATCGTGAAAATGTAAGCCTGTTGTCGGTTCATCCAAAATATAAAGTGTACGTCCCGTTGTTTTACGTGAAAGTTCTTTCGCAAGTTTCACACGTTGTGCTTCCCCACCAGAAAGTGTGGTTGCTTGCTGTCCTACTTTTATATAACCCAATCCTACTTTAATGAGAGTTTCCATTTTATTATGAATAGCGGGAATAGCTTGGAAAAATTCCTCAGCCTTTTCAATTGTCATATCCAAAATATCGGCTATAGACTGTCCTTTGAATTTTATTTCTAGTGTTTCTCGATTATAGCGTTTTCCTTTACAGACATCACAAGTAACATAGACATCAGGTAAAAAGTGCATTTCAATTTTGATGACTCCATCACCTTGACATGCTTCGCAACGTCCTCCTTTAACATTAAATGAAAAACGCCCAGCTTTGTAACCACGGGCTTTTGATTCTGGAAGATCGGCAAACCACTCACGAATCGGTGTAAAAGCACCTGTATAGGTTGCGGGATTAGAGCGTGGGGTGCGCCCAATAGGGGACTGGTTGATATCGATGACTTTATCAAGAAATTCTAATCCTTCAATTTTGTCATAGCTGGCAGGGCTGTGATGAGAGCCCATGATATGATGTGATGCTGCTTTGAAAAGCGTTTCAATAAGAAATGTTGATTTTCCTCCTCCTGAAACACCGGTTACGCATGTGAAGGTTCCAAGAGGGATGCACGCATTGATATTTTTGAGGTTATTGCCTTTGGCGCCGATGACTTTAAGTGTTTTCGTTTTTGATATTTTGCGTCGCTCTGTCGGCATTTTAACAGCCATTTTTCCTGAAAGGTATTGGCCTGTGAGAGAGGCTGAATTTTCTATAATTTCCTGTGGTGTCCCTTGCGCTATGATTTCTCCACCATGAACGCCCGCGACAGGGCCCATATCGACAACATAATCTGCTGTGAGAATAGCATCTTCATCATGTTCAACAACAATAACTGTATTGCCAAGATTGCGTAAATGGCGCAGCATTTCTAAAAGGCGTTCGTTATCACGTTGGTGTAAACCGATAGATGGTTCATCTAAAATATAAAGAACGCCTGTAAGACCAGAACCAATTTGGGATGCTAACCGAATGCGTTGACTTTCTCCACCTGAAAGCGTTCCTGAATTTCGAGATAAGGTAAGATATTCCAATCCTACATGATTTAAAAAAGCTAAGCGTTCACGAATTTCTTTTAAAATACGTACGGCGATATTACGTTGTTTTTCTGTGAGATATTGATGAATATTGGCAAACCAATCATCTGCCTTTAGAATAGAAAGATCTGATATTTGCCCAATATGCATTCCGTTGATTTTTACAGCAAGTGCCTCTGGTTTTAAACGATAACCGTGACAAGCTGGGCAGGGCGAAGAGGACATATAACGTTCGATTTCTTCTCGAGACCAAGCAGAATCGGTTTCTTTCCAGCGTCTCTCCATATTAGGGATGATTCCTTCAAAAGGTTGTGTTGTTTTATGCAAACCAGAATTATTTTTATAGATAAAAGAAATTTCATCTTTTTTTGTACCATAGAGGATAGCCTGTTGTGCTTCATTAGAGAGTTCACACCATTGATCTGTGAGTTTGAAACCGTAAGCTTTTCCTAATGCTTCTAAGGTTTGGCTATAATAAAGTGAATCCGATTTAGCCCAAGGGGCAATGGCTCCATTCTTTAGAGTAAGATTTTTATTTGGCACAATTTTTAGTGGATCCATTGCCTTTTTGATACCCAATCCATCGCAGAGAGGGCAAGCCCCAAAAGGATTATTGAACGAAAAAAGGCGTGGTTCAATTTCAGGAATAGAAAAACCAGATATAGGGCAGGAAAACTTTTCTGAAAAAATGAGCCGTTTATGTGTATCATTTTTTGATTTATGAGCAGATTCCTTTGTTGTTTCTTTTTGTGCCAAGGGCTGGTCTGCCATTTCAGCTATGGCAAGTCCATTTGCTAATTGTAAACAGGTTTCTATACTATCAGCCAAGCGAGAGGTGATATCCTTTTGTACAACAATGCGGTCTACCACGACATCGATGTCGTGTTTATATTTTTTATCAAGAGGTGGAATATCAGGGATTTCATAAAATTCGCCATCAACTTTAGCGCGTTGAAATCCTCTTTTTAAAAGTTCTGTTAGCTCTTTTTTATATTCTCCCTTTCGTCCTCGCACCAAGGGTGCCATAATAAAAATCCGTGTTCCTTCTGGTAATGACATAATCTGATCCACCATTTGGCTTACTGTTTGGCTTTCAATAGGGAGTCCTGTTGCAGGAGAATGAGGAATGCCAATACGTGCAAAGAGAAGACGCATGTAATCGTGGATTTCAGTAACGGTACCTACCGTTGAACGAGGATTGCGACTGGTTGTTTTTTGTTCAATGGAGATAGCTGGAGAGAGACCGTCTATGCGGTCGACATCGGGTTTTTGCATGACTTCCAAAAATTGGCGTGCATAGGCTGAAAGGCTTTCGACATAGCGGCGTTGTCCTTCAGCGTAAATTGTATCAAAAGCTAAGGATGATTTCCCTGATCCAGAAAGTCCTGTTATAACAATGAGTTTGTCACGAGGCAGATCGAGATCAATATTTTTAAGGTTATGTTCACGTGCACCGCGAATGGAGATATATTTTTGATGAGTCATACTTTATCCTTGGCATATGTGGCAAAAATTGAGCACCTAAAATGGAATAAAACTGTTTTTTTAGAATTACAATGTGTTTATCTGCTTTAATGCAAAAGGAAGGTATAAGTTTTGTGAAAAAAATACAAATGAGCAGCTTTTTATTTTCCTATGGTGGAATAAACTATGCGTTTTTATCATCTTTTGTTATAGTTACACGGATACAATATTGGGAAAGGATAGCAATACCCATATTGATGGTTAATTGCAGACATGTAAATTGAAGGTCAAGATGGTTATAGCTGTTATATAGGTTATAACTGTTATATAACAAAGTATTTTACGAATTAAAATTTTGGAGTTTATGCGATGGCTGGTAGCCTTAATAAAGTTATTTTGATTGGTAATCTTGGTGCGGATCCTGAAATCCGCCGTTTGAATTCTGGTGATCAAGTGGCAAATCTGCGTATTGCTACTTCAGAGAGTTGGCGTGATCGGAATACAAATGAGCGAAAAGAACGTACTGAGTGGCATAGTATTGTTATTTTTAATGAAAACCTTGTCAAAGTTGCAGAGCAATATTTAAAAAAAGGCAGCAAAATTTATATTGAAGGGCAGCTACAGACACGAAAATGGCAAGACCAAAATGGAAATGACCGTTATACAACAGAGATTGTTTTGCAAAAGTACCGTGGCGAATTACAAATGCTTGATGGGCGGGGAGCAGCGGGCGGAGAGCAAGGTGCAAGTCAAGGGGGGAATTATAGTGGTGGCTTTGCCGATAGTCACTCAAATCAGAGAAATACTTTTGGTCAAAATAATAATCAATTGGAAGAAAGTTTTTCACACAAATTAGATGATGACGTACCTTTTTAAGATTCTTTAATTGTAGTATTATGATCACCTTATGATTTGTTTGTTTCAGATTTTTGAAGTTTAACGAAGTGGAAATTATTAATTATTATTGGTAATTTAAAATATAAATTAATAACATCTTGAAAAATATTGTTAAATTTCTCCTTTGTCATGGAAGAGAAATTAGCATTTTTGTGTATTTTTCGCTATAAATTAAAGTGAAATGATTCTTTTTTGAAAGTTTTGAAATTGTGACCGATCTTACTCCACCCCCAGAACGTGATGTGCTAACCGGTATTGAACCAATCAGTATTATTGATGAAATGCAACGCTCCTATCTTGATTATGCGATGAGCGTGATAGTTTCACGTGCACTCCCTGATGTCCGTGATGGTCTTAAACCTGTTCATCGACGTATCCTTCATGCTATGAATGAGATGGGGCTTTCTTTCAATAAGTCGTATCGTAAGTCTGCTGGTGTTGTTGGTGAGGTTATGGGGAAATTCCATCCCCATGGTGATGCTTCAATTTACGATGC
Organism: Bartonella sp. AU18XJBT; assembly: GCF_028618595.1. Lineage (GTDB taxonomy): Bacteria > Pseudomonadota > Alphaproteobacteria > Rhizobiales > Rhizobiaceae > Bartonella. The sequence continues at coordinate 28,455 of NZ_JAQITE010000021.1, forward strand.
TTTAGTGCGTATGGCGCAGGACTTTTCTTTAAGAAATCCATTGATTGATGGTCAGGGAAATTTTGGTTCTGTTGATGGAGATCCACCCGCGGCCATGCGCTATACTGAGTGTCGTTTAGAAAAAGTTTCAGAAGAACTTTTAGCTGATATTGATAAAGATACTGTTGATTTTCAGGATAATTACGATGGGCGTGAGCGTGAACCGGTTGTCTTACCAGCGCGTTTTCCCAATCTTTTGGTTAATGGGTCAGGGGGGATTGCTGTGGGAATGGCAACCAATATTCCTCCCCATAATCTTGGTGAAGTCGTTGATGGTTGTATCGCTTTGATTGATAATCCCGATATCACACTCGATAAAATAATTGAAATTATTCCTGGTCCGGATTTTCCTACAGGGGGCATTATCCTCGGCCATTCTGGTGTTCGTGCAGCTTATGAAACAGGGCGTGGCTCAGTCATTATGCGTGCTAAAGTTGAGATCGAAGAAATTCGCAGTGGTCGACAAGCAATTATTGTGAGTGAGATCCCTTATCAAGTTAATAAGGCAACGATGATTGAGAAAATGGCCGAATTGGTGCGCGATAAACGCATTGAGGGAATCTCTGATTTGCGTGACGAATCTGATCGTGATGGATATCGGGTTGTTATTGAGCTGAAGAAAGATGTTGTTGCGGAAGTTGTTTTAAACCAATTATATCGTTATACGCCGCTACAAACTTCCTTTGGTTGTAATATGGTTGCTTTGAATGGGGGAAAACCCGAACAGATGACGTTGCTTGATATGCTTCGTGCATTTGTTTCATTTCGGGAAGAAGTTGTCAGTCGGCGAACAAAATATCTTTTGCGTAAAGCGCGTGAGCGAGCACATGTTTTGGTTGGTCTTGCTCTTGCTGTTGCCAATATTGATGAAATTATAGCACTTATTCGCAAAGCTCCTGATCCGCAGACAGCACGTGCACAGTTAATGGAGCGACGCTGTCCAGCGATGGATGTTGCGCCTTTGATTAAACTTATTGATGATCCTCGTCATATTATTCATGAGGATGGTACTTATAATCTCTCTGAAGAACAGGCGCGTGCTATTTTAGAATTGCGTTTGCAAAGATTGACAGCCCTTGGGCGTGATGAGATCGCTGATGAATTGAATAAAATTGGCGTGGATATCGCTGACTATCTTGATATCTTGGCATCACGCGTACGCATTATGTGTATTGTTAAGGATGAGTTGAGTGCTCTTCGTGAGGAATTTGCAACGCCGCGACGTACTGTATTTGGTTTTGGTAGTGCTGAGATGGAGAGTGAAGATCTGATCGCATCAGAGGATATGGTGGTAACGGTGAGCCATAGTGGCTATATTAAACGTGTGCCTCTTAATACCTATCGTGCACAGCGGCGTGGTGGTAAGGGGCGTTCTGGTATGTCTACGAAGGATGAGGATTTTGTAACGCGATTGTTTGTTGCCAATACGCATACTCCGGTTCTTTTCTTTTCATCACGTGGGATTGTTTATAAGGAAAAAGTTTGGCGACTGCCGCTGGGAACACCCCAATCGCGTGGGCGGGCTTTGATCAATATGCTTCCCTTACAACAAGGTGAGCGTATTACAACGATTATGCCTTTGCCTGAAGATGAAGCGAGCTGGAGTGCATTGGATGTTATGTTTGCGACAACGCGTGGAACTGTGCGTCGTAATAAATTGTCAGATTTCGTTCAGGTTAATCGTAATGGTAAAATTGCAATGAAACTTGATGAAGAAGATGAAATTCTTTCTGTTGAAACCTGTACAGAACATGATGATGTTGTTCTAACAACAGCCAATGGACAATGTATCCGTTTCCCAGTTGTTGATGTTCGTGTTTTTGCTGGGCGTAATTCTGTGGGAGTTCGTGGTATCAATTTAGCTAAAGGCGATAAAGTTATTTCGATGACAATTTTAGAGCATGTCGAGGCGACGTCCATTGAGCGTTCTGCTTATATTAAACGTGTCATGAATGAACGGCGTGCTTCTGGTGCAGATTCTGATGTTGAAGATATTGTAACTCTTGATGAGGAAGACGGAGGGGCTGAAACAGAGTTAACAGATGAACGTTATGCAGAACTTCATGCATGTGAACAAATGCTTTTGACGGTGAGTGAGTTTGGTTATGGTAAACGTTCTTCTTCCTATGAGTTCCGGATTTCGGGACGTGGTGGAAAAGGGATTCGTGCAACAGATCCATCTAAAACAGCTGAAATTGGTAAATTAGTAGCGGCTTTTCCGGTGAAGGAGCAAGATCAAATTATGTTGGTATCAGATGGGGGACAGCTTATTCGTGTCCCAGTTGAGGGAATTCGTACTGCTGGGCGCTCAACTAAGGGAGTCACAATTTTTAATACAGCCAAAGGTGAAAAAGTCGTATCGGTTGAACGTATTTCTGAACCTGAAGATGATACGAGTTCATTAGATGATGAAGGTGAGAAACATTCTGATACAGTTGATATGAGCGAAGAAAAATAATTTTGAAGAGGATGGAGTAAATCATGAAAATTGCTCTTTACGCGGGTTCTTTTGATCCTCTTACAAATGGTCATCTTGATGTTTTGAAAGGGTGTTTTGTGTTAGCTGATAAGGTGGTCGTCGCCATAGGGATACAGGCTGGCAAAAAAACACTCTTTAGCTTTGAAGAGCGTGTTGATTTCATTACCCAGGTAGGGAAAGACTTGCTTGGTGCAGATTCTAATCGATTGCAGGTTCTTTCATTCAACAACCTTCTCATTGAGAAGGCGCGTGAAGTTGGTGCTTCATTCCTCATTCGTGGATTGCGTGATGGTACTGATCTTGATTATGAAATGCAAATGGCAGGGATGAATGGTGTTATGGCTCCTGAATTGCAAACTGTTTTTTTACCGGCAAGCGTTTCTGGGCGTGCGATAACTTCTACATTGGTACGTCAAATTGCCTCTATGGGAGGTGATGTGACACCATTTGTACCGCCCAATATTGCACAAGCTTTGAGCTCGAAATTCCAATCTTTTAGGGGAGAATAATTGTGTCTCGTAGAATTTTTGCTGTTTTGGTATGCGTGTTTTGTTTTTTTTCATTGTCCGCTGTCGCTGGTAATTCTAGCTCAGCAAGTGGTGCAAGCCTTCTTATTTTATCTCTCAAAGATGGTGATGTCATTATTCGTCTGCGTCCTGATTTGGCGCCAAAACATGTTGTGCAAATCAAAAGATTAACAGAGGAGGGGGCCTATAATAACGTTGTGTTTCATCGCGTTATTCCTAATTTTATGGCACAAACTGGTGATGTAAAGTTTGGAAAAAAAGGCAGCAAAGATTTTGATCTGAAGCGCGTTGGTATGGGTGGCTCAAATTATCCCAATATACCGGCAGAGTTTTCAAAGCAGCCGTTTAAGCGTGGTACTGTTGGGATGGCACGGTCACAAGATCCGGATTCCGCGAATTCTCAATTCTTCATTTGTTTTGATGATGCTGCTTTTTTAAATGGTCAGTATACGGTTGTTGGAGAGGTTATAAAGGGGATGGATGTTGTTGATAAAATAAAAAAAGGGACGACAAGTAATAATGGATCTGTAAACAATCCTGATGTTATTAATGCTGCTACTTTACAAGTTGAGAAATGAATCAAAGGAGCTTTCCATATGGTTGAGAATAAAAATCCAGAGAATACTTTAATTCTTGAAACAACAAAGGGCAGAGTTGTTATTGAGCTTTTTGCTGATTTAGCACCTTGTCATGTTGCACGTATTAAAGAACTGGTACGTGAAGGTGCTTATGATAATGTTATTTTCCATCGCGTTATTGATGGTTTTATGGCGCAAACTGGGGATGTGCAATTTGGAAAGAAGGATAGTGAAAAATTCAATTTATCACGTGCGGGTATGGGAGGGGCAGAAAAACCAAATTTAACAGCAGAGTTTTCAAATCTTTCTCATAAGCGTGGTACAGTTTCTATGGCACGGAGTCAGAATCCAAATTCTGCTAATTCTCAGTTTTTTATTTGTTTTGCAGATGCTCCGTGGCTTGATCGTCAATATTCCATATGGGGGCAGGTTGTTGAAGGTATGGAAAATGTTGATAAAATTAAACGTGGTGAACCTGTTGCAGATCCAGATTCAATTATCAAAGCCGTTATTGCTGCGGATGCAAAATAGTATAAATTATACTGATTTCAATTGTAAGTTTCTAAGAAAAATACTCTTTTCTGATCAATAAAGGCACTCGAAACTCTTTGGTAGCATCAAGCTTATCTTTTATAATTTCAAGCTAAGCATTGTTCATATATTTCCTTCAATCGGATCTTCCTGAAGAATATAACGCAAAGGATTTGTATAAACACCTGTCGAGATAGAACGTGGTGATCTTCAACTGACCAGCCACGGTGATTTAAGCAATAGTGGCACAATAGAAAGCAATGATACCATTGCTTTGCATGCGCAAAAAAATCTCAGCCAAACGGGGCGCATTGTTTCGCAAAAGCGGATAGAACTCTCAACTGATGGCACCTTGACGCTGGGTGAGACAAGTGAGGTTGGCG
>NZ_JAQITE010000022.1 GCF_028618595.1 Bartonella sp. AU18XJBT
CCAGATGCAATACCAGTTACCCTTTTATTTCCAGCACCAATACCACCTGTGGTTATTTTCGGACCATCAGTAATGACCAGACCTGTTGCATCTAGGGTGGTTGTGCCTGCCTTTAAGCTCGTTAATGTAACATCTTGAGCTAAATCAAATTTTACATTATTATTTTTATCGCCTTTTGTAATGTTAAGATTTGTACTTCCAGTGGAAAAATCTACTCCGCTATCCATAATGACTGTTTTAGCATCTTTCCCACCGACAGAGAGTTTCCAACCATTTTTTCTTACGACATCTTCTAAGTCTTGCAATTGTCTTAGATTCACTGCGTCTGAATCTTCACTACCAGCCGCTACACCTGTAATTTGGCGCGTTTTTTTAGTATCAGCATCACCAACACTAACAGCACCTAATGTAGATTTCCAATAAGATGACGTATTTTTTGCAGGTCCCTGCAGCACAGAAGTATAACCCGGAACACCAGCAGCCCTCTTAGCTATAGAATTGCTTCCTAGAGCAACGCCCCCTACCACTTTCACCTGCGTTTTGAAGCCTAAAGCTGTACCGTCATCCTCCTCCACCCGTACAAAACGACCAACAGCAACCGCGTCATTCTTTAGTGACACTATATCTGCACCAACAGCAACGGATCCACCTCTATGGATCTCAGATTTAGAACCTATGATAACGGATGCCGCTAACTTTTGGTTTCCTTCAGCTAATACCGCCTTCGCTTTATAACCAATAACAACACTGTCCACGGTTTTCGAAATAATATCATTACCAAAAATAACATTATTTCCCGATACATCACGTTGCATTCCCTCTGTTGAACCACTCCGTAAGATATTAGACACATTAATAATATCTGTATTCTCATCATCCTGTGCAAGCTGTTGGTCTATAGAGTTATCAACCACAAATGACCGTGGACTGACGAGAGACTTTTTATATTGCCCTCCTGCATCTAGGGTTCTTGCCAATACATTTTTGCTATCCGCCATCAAAACATTCACGACAGGACTATAATCACTTACACCAGAGAGGGTTTTAGTTAAAAAATTTGCATAGTCATCGGCAGCATTAATCTTTTCTAACCCCGCTTTATTGAGTGCTGTTAAATAATTGTCTTTTGAAACAGAAGAAGCATTCAAACCAGCAACAGAGATAATGCTTTGCGGATAAGAGACACCAGCACTGTTAACACCTTCGAGAAAGGTGTTTCTAAAATCAGGATTTGCTGAAAAAACAGGTGTAACATTCGATAAAAATGTAGCCGCTGTAGCCAATGAAAGAACTTTAACAAAAGAAAAACGAGAAAATTTTAAATCGCTCCCTGCTAATTTTGTATATAATTTTTTCATAATGAACTCCCCAATGAAAAAATAACTATAACCACAAAAAAAACACATTTAAACGCTACAAAGCTCTCTGAAATTGGTTTTTCTAAATATATTCAAAAGTTTAAGGACTGATTGAAAAGATAGAGAAGTTGATGTTTTGTAGTTAATGCGCTCTGTTCTCTTACCTTTCCTAAAAAGGTAAGTTTTCTTGTGTTGGTTGGTTTTTTTAATCTTTAAACCTGTTGGTTGTTTTTTGCAAGGGGTAGAATTGGTTTAGTATATTGTTTTTATAACTTCCTACAGTAAAATTGAAATATATTTAAATATATACCTTTGTCTTACTAGAAAGTTTTTTAATAGATTTTTAGAGAGTGAAATTTTCTTTAGATTTAAAAGTGAACGCAGAAAATAATGGACTTATGATTTATGAAAAAACTTATTATCTTATTTTGAAATAAGAAGTTCATTTTGTTGAAAGTGTATAGGTTTTTTCTGTTTTTTAAACCTGTATTTGTTGTTATAGCGCTTATCAATTTACATATATATAATTTTTACATGCGTAACAACAATTCACCCCTGCCTCATGAGACAGGGGTGAAAAGGAATTTTTATATATTTTGTTTATTATCAGTTTAATGTCATATTGAATCCCGCACCTACACCCCAGTGACCTCCAGAAGTTGTTGCGGATATGTTAGAGCGGTATTTTCCATTTTCTGAGGTATAACCTGCACCAAAGGCAAATGCAGATTGACTACGCCATAAACCAGTACCAAATCCAACGCTTAATTTTCCAGGTGTATCATTGTAGCGTAAGTTAGACACCGCAAGACCAATAGCCGCTGCTTGTCTTGCCTCTTTTTTTACACTCTCAATGCTGTAGTTTAAAACGTCAAACTTCATATCAGTATACTGTTTAGACCGATCAACCGCATCGTCAATCGCATCAATCACAATATTATTAACCCGTTGATCCGTATAATGCTTGGATTCATCAAGAATAATCTTCATCTGTTCTTGAGTATAGTCATGGAGTTGACCACCATTTACAGCTTCTTTTGATCCTTTCTCAATTTTACCATCAGCGACATTATCAATCAGAACTGGTTCACTGGCATCACCCCCTGCTAATGTGATTTTGTTGGTTTTTTTACCGTTTTCATCTCTGTCATAGCGAACAGCATCCTCAGCAATGACATCAACTCTATTATTGATATTATCAACTTTGGCATCAATATTGATAACTGTGTCACCAATATCAGCAATGGTATTGGAAATGTTATCGACTCTGTTGTTAAGATGCTTAACATCTTTTTCAACACCCGTGACACGTTCATTGGTTTCCCAAAGTTGTCCACCATTAACCGCGTCTTTTGAACCTTTTTCAATTTTGCCATCAGCTACATTGATAATTTTATTCGGCTTACCATCGCGACCAGCATCATAGGCTTTTTCTTTATCATTCCACTTTAAAGCATCTGAATCGACCTTGTTGATGACATCATCAATACGGTCATTAATATTTGACATCCCATTATTAATATCACCAAAAGCATCAGCAACATTATGGTGCTCTTTCTCAACAGTCGTACCATCAGCATTGACTTGAACAATCTTAAAAGTAGGATCTGTCCATTTGCCATTCTCATATTTGGCACCGCCACCGAAATAATTAGCAAGCTGGTTGCTCATGAAATAAAGCTGGTTACCCGTAATGGCATCCGTTGAACCTTTAGCAATCTCACCATCTAAAAGATATTTCAATTTGCTCTTTGTCTTCTGCCCATCTTTTTCATGACGTGCAACAAAAGCTTCTTCTTCATCATCCCACAGTAAAGCATCTTTAGAGAAATTTTCAATTTGCTGATTAAACTCATTGGATACATTTGTTAAGCGCTGATTCACATCTTTAACATTATTATCAAGACCTGTTAAAGCTGAACCAACGTCATAAAAATTAGCCTGTCCTACCTTACCATCTACAATAGCCGATAAAGTGTATTTCAGCCCTTCAAAAGCACCGTTAATAAACTTTGCACCACCGCCAAAAAACTTTGCAATATCTGCTGATATTTTATTAATCTGACTGCCATTAATTGCATCGTGGGAATTTTCATCAATGCTACCATCTTTTATACCAGAAAGTGTTCTCTCTTGATTATTTTTATTTGCAATATTTATTTCTGTACCACCGGTTTCTTTACCTATGGTAATAGGCGCGGACTCATTTTCTTGCTTCACAAGACTATTTTTTGTTATATCAGAGATTTGATTGTGTATATTTGTGAAGGTATTGTTCACACCTTCAAAAGCATCAGCAACATTTGAGTAAGGCTGCTTAGAGACAGCACCATTATCGCCGATATGATAAACTTGGAAAGTAGGAGCATGCCATTCTCCATTTTCATTATATCCAGCGCCACCACCGAAATAAGAAGCAACGTCCTTCATTGAAAGGTCTAAATGATGATTAACGTGCCTGATATTTGTATCAAGCCCCGACAAAGCCGATCCAACATCATTATGTTCCTTCTGTTTTACCTGACCCTTTTCATCAATAGTAGTTAAATTATATCTTGGTTTTCTAAAGATTCCATTCTCGAATGAGGTGCCACCACCAAAAAATTCAGCAACATTTTGGGATATTTTATTAATCTGGCTACCATTGATAGCGTCATGCGATTGATCAGAAATCTTTCCATCTTTGACGTTATGAAGAGCAACTTGCCCATTAGCCCTATTACCTCCTAAGGTCACACTGTTATAATTAATAGAATTATCATCATTCTTATCATAGAGAACCGCAAATTTATCCATTTGATTAATAACATTATTATTAATATTTATTACAGTGTCATCGAGTTGTTTTTTATTAACTGCTTCATCATCGTTCTCTGCAGCTTTCACGCCCGCGATAGTTCGAGATCCTCCACTGCCTGTAATATCAATCTTCGCACCGCCTTTTTCCTTACCAATGGTGATAAGCTTTTCGCCCTCATCCCACTTAACAAGACTATTTTCTGTTACATTATTAATCTGACTGTAAATATCTGTGATAGAAGTGTTAACATCACCTAAAGCATCAGCGACATTATGGTGTTCCTTCTCAACAATATTACCATTCTCCCCACGCTGAGAAACCTTGAAAGTAGGAGCCGTCCATTTGCCTTTCTCATACTTAGCGCCACCACCAAAATACTCAGCAATATCAAGAAACCCAGTGGTTATTCTATGATCAACCGCAAAGACATTTTTATTAACTACATCCAAAGCTGAACCAACATCAGCATATTCCCCTATACTTACTGCACCATCTTCTGCAATAGTCGTTAATTCATATTTTGGTCCTGTAAAGACACCATTCTCGAATGAGGCATTACCACCAAAGTGTTTTGCAATTTTGCTACCCATAGAATAAAGTTGGGAACCATTTATAGCATCTGTTGATTCTTCATTAACGTCACCATCTAAAATGTGAGTAATTCTATAGTCTGCTTTACTTCCTTCTTTTTCACGACTTGCAACAAAAGCCTGTTCATCTTCATCCCACAACAAAGCGTCTTTAGAAATCTTTTCTATGCTTTCGTCCAGTTGTTTTTTATTAACAGCTTCATTACCGTTTACTGCGTCTTTAACACCTGCGATAATCCGATCTCCCTCGTTACCTGTAATATCAATTTTCGTTCCACCTTTTTCTTTACCAATGGTGATAAGTTTCTGCCCTTCGTCCCATTGAACAAGACTATTGCCAGCTATTTGGTCTTTTATTTCTTTCAGCTGTAAAAAATTTACAGCATCGGTATCTTCAGTCCCAGCTTTCACTTTTGTGATTTTTTCATTGCCAGCGTTAATACCATTCGCAGTTACACTTGGACCCCCATTAACAAACTTAAAGCCGTCACCATTCATAATACTGTTGCCTGTTGTGACACTTGTGAGCGTAAGATTATCATTCAAAGTAAATGTAACTTTATTGTCATCGCTTTTTACAATTTTGATATTTTTGCTTCCATCCCCACTCTCACCCGCAACAAGATCTACTGTACTCCCAGCTTTAACATCTGTAGCACGTGTACCATCAACAGAAAGTTTCCAGCCTTTTTCTGCCAGTGTTTTTACTTCTTTCAACTGTCCATAAGTTACTGCCTCATCATCTTCAGTCGCATCTAACATATTTCTAATATTTGTACGGCCAGCATCAATACCATCCACAGTCATACTTGGACCATTACCATCAATAAACTTAAAGCCAACAGCACTCATGATGCTTTCTCCTGCTGTGACACTCATTACATTAATATTATCAGCTAGATCAAATGTGACATTGTGATCGTCGTCTTTTTCAATCTTAATATTTTTTGTACCTTTATTGTCAGCTGACTGAAAATTTACTGTACCATTGGGACCAATAGCCGTAGCATCCCCACCATTAACAGCAAGCTGCCAACTCGTTTTGGTTGCTTTTTCTATAGCTTTTAGCTGTTTATAATTTACTGCATCGGTATCTTCAGTCCCCTCTGCTACGTTTATAATCTTTTGATTTCCAGCATCAATACCATCCACAGTTACATTTGGACCATTATTACTATTAATAAAAAAGCCATCCACAGTCATGCGAGGGCCGTCCTTGATTACAAAGCCATCATCACTCATCGTGCTCTTGCCTGTAGTGACGCTTGTAAGTTTGAGAGTATCACTCAAAGTAAATTGGATTTTATGCTTATTATTTGCACTATCTTTTTCTATCTTTAAGTTGTCTTTTCCTACTTCTGTATCTTTCACTGAAAAATCTACAGTATTGCCTGCATTAACCTCTGTCGGATCTGTATCGTTCGTAGAAAGTTTCCAAGCTCCTCCTCCTGCTATGACATCTCTCATAGCTTTCAGCTGTGCAACATTCACAGCATCAGTGTCTTCACTCCCGGCTGCAACATTTGTAATCTGTCGCGTTAAATTCTGGTTAGTATTACCAACACTAAAATCACCTCCTGTGCTTTTCCACACAAGATCACTCTTTGTTGTTGTAGTATTTGTTACAGGATCATAACCAAAAACACCACTCTCAACACGAGAGACAGATCCTCCACCCACAGCAACACCATCTATAACACGTACTTGTGCGTTTATACCAATTGCAACTGAATGAGCCGTCTCTGCATAAGTATGAGTACCTATGGCAATCGAATTTTTACCCTTTGCTATTACTTTTCTTTCCTCCCCGTTGTCTGCAGGTTCCCCACCACCTATTGCAATAGAACCAAGAGCTTGAGCTTCAGCCTTCGTGCCTATAGCAACCGCGTACTCGTCAGTTGCTTTGGTCTTTAATCCTAATGCAATACTATCGTAACCAGATGCAGATGCCACCTTACCAATAGCAACACTATTTATACCGCTTGCTGTTGCATCTGAACCAAACGCAATCGCATCGTCCAGCGTAGCTTGGGAACGCACACCTATAGAAATGCTATTTTTACCAGAAGCAGTCGCAAGACCACCAATAGCAACCGTAGATTCCCCCGATGCTTCTGATCCCACACCCATAGCAACACTTGCTTTACCACTTGCAAGCGCGGAAACACCAAAAGCTTGCGCTCCTCCAGCCTTTGCTGTCGCACCTGCACCAAAAACGGTTGAATAATTCCCCGTTGCAGCAGATCCACAACCAGTTGCAAAAGAATAAACACCATAAGCCTCAGGCATAGCACTAGTAGTGCCTCTCGTTAGAGCTCCCATATAACCACCTAAAACTCTACCATCAGTGCTGGTCGTGTATCCATCACCCGCCCAAATAACCTGTCCAGTGGTCGTACCATAAGGACTACGACCTCCAAAAACTTTCTCACCAACAAATCTCTCATATTGTTCTTGTGCGGTTATTCGTTGACTATCAGCAACTCCTTGTTGTTGTTTGCCGCCACGACCAATAACATTGTCTGCACCACAGAAATCATCATCACCCGCAAAAACAACACTCCCATGACTACCATGTGGATACTCAACTTGCGGCATATTAGAGCTGTTAACTTTCACTCCTGTTATTGAGAGATTCGCCGCAAAAACAGGAGAAACACTCGATAAGAGTGTCGCCATTACCGTACTAAGAGAGACAACTTTAATTAAATTTGGTGTGGAATATTTTTTTTTCATAAGGAACCTCCTCCAACAGAGTTCAACATCATCACAACGCGTGAAAACACACATGGCAAACCCCTTAGTTTGCACACTTCAAAAACCAATAAATCAAGATACAACCCTCCCATCGACACCGCTATTTATTACGGCATCACCCTAAAATCTTTGCAACAACATCGAATCTAGAAAAGTCCCCAATCCTTTTAGCTAGAGGGATTCAAGCTAAAAAATAAATAAAAACACAAGACTTTGAAAATATAATGTAATCTCCATTCAAAACACTGCGATTTATCTCTTAACAAAAATAGTTTAACTAAAGAGCAATTCTACTTTTTAAGTAAAGCGTCTCAGAAGAATGGCAAGAGTGTAAAAATAATTTTTTATAAATTTGCAAAAATACTTCTCAATAAATTAGCTGTTCTTATAAGCACAAATTTATGATTTTTTTAACTTATAGCATAATGTAATGGATAACGATTATCATCACAACCTCACTCTTTTCTGCGAGGTAAGCTGTTTCAATATATAATACATATCTTTGAAAGAAATCTTTCTTAATATAATGATGCACGCCCTGTAAAAAGTTTCAACGTGCTCATCTCATCATCTTCATAAAAAGACAAAAGCGCGCCTATAAATGGTCTTTCGTTCTTCTCTCTTGGTTCGTCTCTCTTATATGTCTGTGACCCTTTTATAGGAACAAAACATCGTCATTGTATTTTCACTGTTGTATAATTTTTTTATAGTACTAACTGTAATTCTTTTTATAAACAGGTTTATCTTTATTAGAGAAATACATTAATTTATAATGATAATTTATCATTTTTTAGGCTGAATAAGAGACCAAAAAATCGTTAGATTTTCCCGTTTCAAACCTGTTCATACAGAAAAAATCAAAAGAGTTTTTTAAAAAGGCTGTTCGTTTGTATCTTATGAATTTTCTAGATGTGCTTTTCAGTTTCGATTTTACGCTTTAAATGTAATTTTAAAAGTGGCAAAATGGCTTCGACTTCTTCCATATCATTGAGGTTTTGAATAAGCTCTTGCAATTTTCCATAAAGCTCTGCTGCTAATTCCGCAACATCTTCAGGAGAAAGATCTATTTTTGCATCATGATAGGTCGTATAAGCCAAATGTCCAAGCTTTTTCATCAGCCCAGCCGGAATCGCTTGCGGTTTAAAACCAGCTGCTTTCGCCTTTGCCATATCTGAAAACATCTCGCCATTGCCCGTTACAAGCCAATCTAATGAAACACCACAAATTTCTTGATATTTGGAAAGCGCAGAGGCTGTAGGCTCACTTATACCAGTTTCATAAGTTCCTACAGAGCCAGCAGTGATACCAAGATGTTCAGCAAACTGCTTACGCTCTGTAAAACCAAGAGCGTGACGCACTTCACGAAAACGTTTTGCCAACTCAGTTTTAGGTTTTGCTTCCTGACGAGCCAAAAAAACACTCCAAAATCAATATAATTGTTGACTAAATAATTATATTGATTTATATCTATTATTACTGCTCCTTAAGAAGAGCAGTTATCACATACATAACCCCACAAAAATGGATGCTACAGTATCCGTTTAAGCAGGAGCGAAAATTATGACAATCACACAAAAAATGCGATCGCCGTGGTATTTTACTGCGCTTGCGCCCCTGTAATATAACCTTGGCAAAACTCAAGCCTATCAGAGCCCATTTTCCAAAGTCAAAAACATTTGGACACAGCCCAATGAAAAAGCTAAATGCGCCACTGCCAACTCTATCAGTTTGCACGCCAAGCCAATTCTTGCCAACTGCTTTCTCAAAAGCCACAGTCATATTCTTTCAGAAGCAAAAAGCCCAACACAGGTTCTCTCACTCAACAGCCTAGTAAACCTGCTTAAATCTCTTTGCAAGAATCTATAATACACTTCCCAAAGTTTTTACATTACAACATAAGGTAAAAAGTTTATCAATGTCTAAAAATCAGTATAAAAGTGGCAAAATAATTGGCCTTCTACAAAAAATGAGAGAATCACTCGTTATTAAAAAGTTAGACGTTTACAAACCATGTTTGCTTATTTTATATATTAATAGCGCTGATTTAGCTGTAATTGGCAATAGAGATTTCAGGGTGTTTGGTTTATCGCCAGAATGCTCCTCCTCTATGCACATTAAAAGCCTTTTGGCAATGTATTTTAAATGCTATAAGTTCTATAGTAAACACATCACCATCCATATTTACAATTGGGCGCTTCAAAATGTTGGAGTAATAAAATCTTTAAATAGGTATTGATTTAAAAGCGCGTATTTTGCAGAAAATTGACAAAACCATGAGGTTCGTAATACATGGCAATTCTAAGTGATGATAGTGGTGTGATACTAAAACAAACTGCATGCAAAACCGCAACGTGGAAGAATTAAGTATGACCTCTTTATGCGATAAAGAATTATCTGATACACTGGTTGGTCTTTATGACGACTATCAACGTGGTTTGGACATTGGAGAAGAGCTTAGACTGTGCGTTGATTTAGCTTTATCTCTTGAATTAGAACTCAGTATTCTCCGTTTAAGTGAAACAGATGCTGTTTTAAAAAAAGAGATTGTACAAACCTTGAATCGTCGCAGAAATGCTCATTCCAATGAAGATGAAATTGATACAATTTTTCATATGGATTTTGAAAAACAAAAATAATGCAACATCCTCCCCGTATGATAAGATATTACCTCATCGCTTTACTTTCTACTGTGCTTAAATCAAAAACTTTTAAGAAGATTTAAAGTGTTGCGTTTTCGTCTTCTTAACAACAGTGAGATGAATTAAAGAAACGCAGCAATTCTTTTGGATCATTATCAAAAAATAGAGAATATTCTCTAGCATACATCACTCTGTGCTTTATTCATTAAGCACTAACTTTTACATTTTCTCACTCTCCTGTAAAAGAAAAATATGAAATATGCTGTAGCGTAAATGTTTATAAAATAGCGTATATTTACCACACTGAAATGTAATTTATTGTTTTTCATGTCTATAAAACAGCACTATGAGTATTCCAACAAGCGCAAAAATGCTTTGAAAAAAATATATCGATTGAGGTGATATGCTACTGTTATCGCTTGCCATAATGAGATAGATTCCGAGGATAAAACATCCAGAGATACCATTAAAACCTGCCTGCAATCTTCCTTGGTATTCAGGATCACAAGAGAGTTGTGATAAAGAAATCGAAAGAGCCCAACTCGAAAGTCCAAATCCAATCATAAAGTAAACAGGAAAAGCAACAAAATTGTGTGTATTAACAGATAGAATAGCAAGGCCAATAGCCATAAAAGCTAATAAAATGGCTAATGTTTTCCTTATAGATAAAATTTTACAAAGAAGCGGTGAAAAAAACGCACCTGTCAATACGCCCATAGAATAAAGTACCTCAAATATTGCAAAGGTCCTGCTATCCGCTTTTAAAACTTCTTGTATATAAGGAACAAGAATAACAGGAATAGTCATCAAAAGAGTCATAATCATCATCTGGCTTACATAAGGTACAAAAAGAGCCGGATTCTGTTTAAAATAATGAAGGGATTCTGTATAATTTTTCCACCAATTTTGCTGGTTTTGATTTTTAGATCTTTGGTTTTTAGGTACCTTCATTGCAAAATTAAATAAACCAGCAATAATAAAGAATATACCACCTATTAGAAGAGTTCCTTTTGTTCCTGCATAGGACAGTATCAATCCACTTAAGCCCATACCTGCGATAGTGCCAAGTTCATAAACCATATCGATGGTCGCATTTGCATTAATGAGCTGTTCCTTCAGCACAATACTTTGAATTAAAGAAATAGCTGATGGCATATAAAAAGAGATAAAAATGCCCAAAAGAGCAGATAAGACCATCAATTCAATGTCTATACCAAAATGCCAAAGCATTACCCAGCCAACGATTACCAAACCTCTCACGAGATTTGAAATAATAATCTGCGTTTTACGATTATATTTATCTGCCAATATGCCCCAAATAGGAGCAAAAATAATGCTAGGCGCCCAAAGAAAAAGCATCATCAACGCTATACCACGGATTGAACTCGTCTGATTGTAAGCAAGCCATGACAATGCAATATAATTTAGTCCGTTTCCAAATGTAGCAAATAAGCCGCTCAAAGTAAAATAGAGAAAAGTTCTATTTTTAAATAAAGCAATGCGTTCCTTCAAATTTGAAGTGAACATAAATTATCCTCTAAAATAAATACCAGTCGATATGCATGATAAATCCTGTTTTAAACATGCATTCTTACAATTTTGATTTTAGATCATTAAATTTAAGAAAGCAAAATTCCTTTTTTGAAGCTTTTAAAATCTTTGTACTGTGATATGATTAATTTTTCTATGAAAACGAAATATTTATGAATAAAAATACAATAAAATTAATATTTTATGTTAATTTTCTTCAGAAGCTACACCTTTATACATATGTGAAACAATTTTATAATATGGAAGCTTCACACACATCATTATCCTTATTATTCCGTGTACAAAAATATGCTCATGTATATCCCTCCATGTCGTTCTTCTATCACCACACTTCGTCTCTAAAAGAATAAACATACTATTATCCTCACGATAAATATTGATAACTTTTCTACTCCCCTTCTCTAAATCTTTTAAAACAAGCCCATTACAGTTAATTTTCCAATTAAAATATATAACGCGATATTTTTCCTGAGTAGTTAAATTATTGCAATCATATCTCTAAAGTTTCAGATTTAGAGTACGAATACATAAAGAAGGATCTATCGTGGATAAATTGATTAATAAATTAGTTTATTCATAATCAAAAACAAACTTCATCTATATGATGTCGTATTTGATGATGAATTAAAGAAACAGGAGCAGTTCCATCAAGTGTTATAAACCGCTCATCTATTTCTGATAAAACTTGGTATACTTCATAAACTTTTTCAATAAAAGAGAGTTTTTCTTCGTATTTTAACTTTAAACCATCCCTTTTCTGCAACCGCTCCAGTATAGTAGTGGGCGGCAAATGAAGATAAAATGTAATATGAGGTCTTGGAATAGATTGATTTAATTTAACTACACTTTCAACAGAAAGCTCTCGAGCATAAAAATAAGCAAGACTAGAATAAACATATCGATCGCTAATTAATAAATTTTGCGATGAAGCTAAGGAAGGTTCAATAATTTCAAGTGTATGTTTGCGTCTATCTGTCGCTGATAAGAGTGCTAAAAGCAACTGATCAATTGCTTTTCCATTATCTAAGTAATCTCTAATTTCTGGATTATTTCTATACCAATAACTGGGTTGAAAAGTTTGTATTATATGTTTTTCTGTTGAGTAATGGCGAGCAATTTCTTTTATTTGTGTTGTCTTTCCACTCCCATCAAACCCGCATAAGACAATAAAAGAACCAGAAAATTTCTTTGAAGACCACATGGAATTATAAACTTTTTTATCAAGATACATTTTGTCTATATACTCTCCATAAGTTAAATTGTTTTATGTCTGAAATCTCTTAATGTTTAATAAGGTGTTTTTTAACTCGTCTCTAAACAGAAACACACAATACTCCCGCATTTGTATAACTTTATGATAAATGGCGGTATATAGACTTAGTTTTGAGATGAGGTTATATGTTAGACAGCTTAAAATGAGATTAAGCATTTGTAAAAAAATATATTTTTTACTCACACTACATACCCTGCCATTTCTTAACGAATTCTAGTAGAGTTTCTGAGGATTACTCCTATAGCGTCGTGTAAGTGTATAGAAATGAGTTCGATCTCAGTATATTATTGTCCCTTAAGAGCTGCTACTAGATTGCGCTCCATAGGAATCTAATAAAATCAACTCTATCTTTTCTCAAACCACTGCCTGCGCTATAAGAATTTGATATTCGATTCCGTCAAAAAGCAGCAGAGCAATTCTCGGAAAACATCGCTGAGATATTGAAATATGCCTTGCAAAGCGTTTGAATCAAATGTTTCACTATATCTTTCGGTATACTCATAAACTGAAACTAAGAATATTATAATAAGACCTCAAACAACGACGACGCCCAAATCAGCCGTAACAAAGCTTCCTAAAACTGAACCAATAATACCTTGCTATGAAAAGACTACGATGCAAAGGCTTTAATACAACTGCATACCTTAGCGCTAATGCCATAAATGTTTCTGATAGATAACGAAGTTTGTTGTCACAACAACATCTAACAACGATCAATAGAAAAACCTCAACCTTGAGTATAAACAAAATCAACTTGAAAGCGCAAAATATATCTCTAGGACATAGTTATGTTCGTTATCTGGCTTTCCCCTTATTGGCAAGCCCCCCACAAGAGACACAGTGAAAATACCAGCCTCCATCGCTACTCATTCTCATGAAAATAAGCTATCACTACCATAAACATCAGCGTTCAATTTTTCCCGATCAAAAAACTTGACATTCCCAGTAATATGTGTGTGTATTCATTATTCGTAAACATGTGTGCTGATTTATAATACTGCGTGTTTTAAGAGATTCCGAAATGGGGGGGATGATGTGCACAAACAGCAAATGTTTCGGTTTTATGGGCTTGTTGTCCTGCTTTATCTCTCTGATATGGTTCTGTTCTTAAGTAATCTTTGGAATGCTTATCGCATAACATCCTCATCTGTTTTCCTAGGCGTAACCATGGCTTTGGGCACCCTTATGCCCTATCTTTTGAAAAAAAGCGGACTTGTGCGCATTAAAGCCTCACTGCGGTTGGTCGATTTATACAAAAGGCGGATCATTATCTATAGCCTTCTTTTATTGATTGCACTTTTTCATTACGCTGATACCCCCTTTGGTTTTATCGCTGTCTCTATCTCTATCGGCTATCTCTCTTTGATTACCTTAAGCACACTCGAGACTTATAATACTAAACTAGCACTTAGTGGTTATATTAGCGCCCAAAAGGCTTCCCGCATTATGCAAACAGTGGTGCAAATTGGCGCCTTTTTGGGAGCAGCATTGAGTGGTTATCTCTTAGAAGCAACCAGCCCTCGAGGGGCAGCAGCTGAAATCGGCTATAATGGTTTGATTGTAGCACTTTGTGTGTTTGACATCATTATAAGCCTTATAGCCGGATATATCATCTTTTGCGATGAATATAACGCTACAGATACCACAGCACCTGCAACCGATAAGAAGACAGCACCCACACCGCAAGCGGATGGACTCTCCCGTGAGCTTAAACTTTTATGCGTCTGCATAGGACTTATTGGCTTTCATATTTGCGCTTATAATACACTAGCAACCATTCTTTTTCAGAGTGTGAAAAATTTTGGCTCTGAATATTATGGGCTTTGCAGTGCCGTTGCGGGCATGGGCGCTTTTTTGGCTGCTTTTATCAAAATCCCTCGCTTTGAATTTATTCTCCCAGCCCTTATGTTGAGCGTAGCTGATCTTATTTTTAGCACCACACAATCGCCCTATTTGGCTGTGGTCTTTTGCTTTTTTATTGGCTTTTCAATGAATACCATGCGAATTAATGCCCGCAAACATACGATTGAAGCGACTAAAACAGAGACTCAAGCAGAGCTGGTGGGAAGCTATAGCGGCATGCTTTATACTCTCTCCCAATCGGCAGGTTATGTTATCCTTGGTCTTCTTACAAGCTCTGCCCTTATGGGTCCTCAAGCAGCTGTTTATCTTCTACCCCTTATAGGCTTAATAATCTTTATTTATGTTCTTTTCCTTTTATTGCAGCGGAACAAAGTATGAGAAAAACTATTCTTATTGTCGACCCTTTCTCCACGGGCGCCCTCTATGGTCCTGCTTTGCAAAAATTAGGCTATGCTTGTTATGGGGTTGTCTCTCAACAAGCTCCTTTTTCACACTATATGCTTTCTTATCAGGGAGAGGGCATGGCAGAAGCGAAACTTCATAATGTAGATGAGATAAAGACACGCTTTCCTATCGGCGCAATAGAGTCTGTGGTAGCAGGCGCCGAGGTAAGTATTTATTGTGCCGATCAATTGGCGGCTTATTATAATTGCCCTGGGAATAATCCCTCAACCACCGATTGGCGACGGAAAAAGGCAGCAATGCAAAAGCGCCTTTGTGAAAATGGTTTATCTTACAACCGATCAAAAATTCTTACAAAAGACAATTGTACTCTCGATGGTTTTGAAAGTCCCAGCGGCTATGTGGTAAAGCCAAACGATTCTGCTGGAAGCGATGGTGTTTTGTTTTTCTCGAGCCGTGACGAAGTAGCAGCGTGGATTTCTGAGATTGACTGGACGCAGAAAAATATTTTTGGCACACCTAACGAGACTTATTTGCTCCAAGAAAGATTGGAGGGAGAGGAATACATCGTAGATGCCATTGTAAAGGGAGATGCTGTAAAGATATGTGCTTTATCACGATATAAAAAAGGTATTCATAATGGAAGTGCCTTTGTTTATGAATCGCTTGATGTACTTGATGCTCAAGATCCCTCTTATGCCCTTCTTATCTCTTATGCAAAACAATGCATTCGCGCGCTGGGGATTGAATATGGACCCGCGCATATGGAAATCATGCAAACAGCTCGTGGTCCAGTGATGATCGAAGTAGGAGCCCGCCTCCACGGAGGAATTGCGCCAACTTTATTCGCGCATTGCTATGATGATGATTTACTTGAAAGCTCCGTTAACCTTATTGCGGGCGTGTTTTCGCAAACACCAAGCCGCCTTAAGAAAAAAGGGCGTATTATCTTTCTTATCAACAAGATCGACGGTCATATTATAAAAGATGTTAACGTATGGCGACAAAAGCTTCATTCTTGGGAAAATATAGTTCATTTTATGCTCTTTTTTAAAGAAAACGAGCCCCTCCCTCTAACCATCGATTTGAATACCTGCCCGGCCATTATAGCAATTTGGGGACACAGTGATGATGAATTATCAGCTTTGGAAAGGATCATTCGTAGCAATTTCTTATAAAATACAACAATTAGGAGGAAAACATGGATTCAGCAGCGCAAATAATTGAAAATATAGACAAATATGAAAAATGGAAGCAGGTCGTTTTTAAAGAATTCGATGCAACCATGAATAACACAATTAGACCTTTTCCCTGCCTATTCGGTGTAAATGGATACTCAAAAAATATGCTTAGATTTGGATTCTACAATAAGTTGACCGCAAAAATATGATGGAAGACCTGATAAATTATTGCGATAACTATAAAAAATTTGGAAAGTACACATCTTTTGTTGCATTCGAGGAACCTGCCCCCGTACAAAGTATCGAAGTTTATAGAGAAAAATTCTGGTCTATGCTTAACGATTTGAAAATGCTTGATGACCGAGAATGACCTAAGCATATACCAAAAAATATGGACAATCCTCTATGGGAGTTCTGCTTTCATGGCGAACCTATGTTTATAGTTTACAAGACCCCGTCTCATATAAACAGAATAAGTAGAAAAAGTTCTACATTTATGTTAACTTTCCAGCCTAGGTGGGTTTTTTCTGATCTACTATATACAGAACAAAAAGCAAAAAATGCATTCTCCGCTGTAGGAAAAAGACTTGAACCTTTTGATATTATCACAAAATCCCCTTTTTAGGAAAATATGTCGATCCTCAGAATAGAGAGTGGACGCAATATTTCTTGCAAGATAATAATATTGAATGCCCACCTTGCCCATATCATATAATGGAGCACGATAATGACTAAATTTTCTAAAATTAAATTAAATAAAAATATCTATGATATATTAAAAATGATGATGCCAAAACAAGGATCAATAGAGATACAAAGAGACTTCCCCAAAAAAATACACGATTGGCATATTCACAAGGTCAATGAAACTCTCTTAATTATAGAGGGAGAGTTAGATTTTTCCTATAGCGAAAAACGTATAACCTGTACACCAGGAGATATTATACATCTACCTGCCAATACAAGACACAAATCAATTGCAGCAGAAGTAGGATGCATATATGCAATTGCTACAGAAAATCTCACTATTGGAGATAGGTAACTGCTCGCTCTTTAATAGACTCTAATGGATTCTTTCTCATACAGGATTTTACTCTTTTACTCCTGCTTCCCATAATACGCCCCTAGGTTCTGTAGAAGATAAGGTTCTGAAGTTTACGGACCCCACCCCAAACCAACATAGAAATTTTTTAGAAACCGCATTTTACAGCACACAATAGAGCGTTATTCTTTAGGAATAAAAAATGTATCAGGCTTAACGGATTAAGCAAAAGGGAAATAATTTTGTTTATAGCTTTATTATCGAGCATTCACGAATAGATTCTGGTATTATCTCTATCTGGAACTTCCTCTACAGGCATGAAGCAAAAAAGCTATCAAGTATACTTAGTATACCTAATGACAACTGCTATTACCATGCGTGATGGCTCTAATGTAGGTGGATTTGAACTTTTAAATAATTTGTTTAACTCTTGCATCACTTTATTTCCATATTTTTTAAATAATATTCAATAACTTAAGTAAAATAAATTTTTTTGTTTTGGTGTGTTGTTAATCTAAAGCATATGAAGATAATATATTAAAGAATTAAAATATTTACATGTCGAGTTTGAAGCAGCCCTATTTTACCAAAAGAAGAACTATTATAACATAGGTGAATTTAGCTATTAATCTTTTGTTGCAAACAAGGGGAAAAAGAATGCTGAATATAGAAAAGATTACATAAGAACCTTTAACAAAAAGGATTAAAATTTAGAGAAAGTTTCAAGGCATAAAATAAAATTTGTTCTATCAGTGCTGGCAATTTTTTCCAGTTAATTTATTATACCGATATCATTAAGGCTTTCTTCTAATCACATCGTCTATTATTAGAGGGAGATATGTGATTGTTTTTCGAATTGTGACAGCACACAAATTTCGTGATTTATTTTGCCCATTAGAAGATGTTGGTTTATTGAGTAAGTTAAAAAATACGTAGCATTCGGTATAAGGCAGTGTGTATGTATAAAACTTCTCAGAATGATCGTGTTAATAGCAATGTTGAAGGAGTGCCTTTTGGGGAAAGATTGTACAGCAATTACGAGTATCTCTAAGAAGAAAAGCGCTGATTTTTAGAACAGAGAGAAACCATCGATCATAACAGTTTATTAGGCTAAACGCAGAATATTTATCCTAATAATTAATGGTTAAATTGTAACAGAATAGGTTTTTGATCATCATAAAGAAAAAGGTAGAGAGCGTATTTCTTTTAGTTAAGGAAGAGTGTTGCTCATTTTTCTTTCTAAAAGTAAGCAAATTCAAAGATAATTTTTGTTCTTATAGTGGTGAGAAAATAATTGTCGAAGTCCGTGAAGAGGAGATTCCAATACATTATTACAAAGTTTAATAAAAGTTGAAATACTTAAAAACTCTTTAGTTCCTATGATGATTTAAGAATACCAGATTAGGATACGAGCAATTCAAAAACTAAAAACTTTGTGATAATATTGGTTTAGAATTACATCTTGTTCATTCAGACGAGATGAGCCAATTATTATATGTCATAGAACCATATGGGTGGGGAATTTAAAAAAAGCTTATCCAGAATCTGACTTAAAGGTTTTGAAAACTTTAGTAGTAAGATTGGCTTGGCCTCATGTTGCCCCAAAATTAGCACCCAATCTTGTTGTGACTAGACTAAATTTAGAAGATCTGCTTACTGAAAGTTTTTATAATATTATGAAATGATAAAAATATTAATATTTCTTCTTGTCCCGTACATGAAACGAATGCTATTTGTATTTGTTATCCGCTGCACCATTATTCGAAATATATTTTAGATAGTTGTCACCTGAAATATGCCTTGGAAAATTATTTGGCAAGAGAGCGTACTTATATGTATTGGAAAGTAATTTCCTATTATTTGTCTCAATCTATGGGCGCAACGTTGCCAAGTATAGAATCAATACTGACAGATGACTTGCAAAAAATAAGTGCCTATAACGTATTTGAACTAAAATTTTATGAAAAACTGAAATTTAGTACCGAACCATATTCGACAATGGAAAAAATCATAAAATGGCTTGAGTCTTTTTTTAAGAGTGAGAGGGCTATTGCGTAATTCTGTTTTTCTTATGATTTTGATTGGTTGTTTGACGAGTTTTTGTGCTAGTGGTGTATTATCTATTGGCCTTTCTTTGTTACAATTCCAAGATACAACGGGAGAAGCATCTGCTACTTTAAATGTCGTTAATTTAATCGCAATTGGAATTGCAGGCTTATGTTTGGGAAATGTGTTGGTACGCTATCAAGGCTTTATAATTGGGTTTTATAGTCAAATTATTTGCGCTTGTTTATTATCGTTCTTATTATTTATAAACAATCCGGTATTTATTTTATTTGTATTTTTTTTACTTGCTCTCTTGATGGGGGCTGATAACCCAAATAACAATAGTGCCTTAAATCAGCTGGTTCCAGCTCCCAAACAAAAAGCTGGAATTTTTGCATTTTATACTAGTTGCTGTCAGTTTTTTGTTATTATATCCCCATTGCTTATATATTTTATAATTGCCCATTTTGGGCACAAAACAGCCATAGCCTTTATTGTATTGATTTATCTTTTGAATGCCAGCTTATGGTTTCGTATAAAGTCTATACAACAAATAAACAGAGTAAAAGAACTATTAAAAAAGCCATCTCAAAAAGCTTATGGAGTTGGTTTTCGGTGCCTTTGGCGGATTTCTGCGTTGCGTTTTTTAACGATTAATCGTATTTTGAGCAATTTTCTCTATACAGGGACTATTGTTCTATTGCCACTTGTTCTTGCATCTATAACACCAGATAATATAAAATTTACAGCTATTCAAAATTCTATTTTTTCTTTGTCAGCACTGGGTTTTGTAGTCAATGGTCTTATCTCATCCTATTATTTACGGAAATTTCCATCTTTAATTCGTTTTTTTGTATGGGGAACACCGGCTTTTGCAGTGATCGCAATCTCTTTTGTTTTATATTTAAATTTTACTCAATATTCCCTTTATATTATGGGTTTTTTATTAGGTATTGGACAATTTTATTTTAGGGTATCGGGAATAACAATTGGACAAGCTATCACACCTAGTGAAAATTTAGCCGAAGTGATTTTGGCAGGCGATGCCAGTGTGCGCATCGTAACAGCTTTATTCTCTATTGTGCTTTTATATGCAGGAAAACTTTTTTCATTTTCTATATTATACGTCCTGTGTATATTTATAGGTTTTTTCGCCCCTTTATTTATTTTACACGGACTATCTATTTATATACAAAGCTTAGAGATAAAAGAAAACGCCGCATAAATGATATTCAATTATTATATTACGTCAGCCTTTTTTTGATTACCGTATAGATAAAAATTTTGTATAAATATTCATGCCATTAATTTTAAATGAGCACATTGCGTGAGAAAAGCTTAGGTATTCGTTGCCTCTCGTGTAGATAAAACGCATTTAGCCCGTTAATCAACGGAATTGCAAATAGCACCATGATCACCATTAATTCTGAAGCTTTATCAGAAGTTAGTGATAATGGCAAAATCCCTTTATGATATTTGAAAAGATCGTTTATGCTAGATCAAGTTATCTAAAGATCGAGAGGATAGGAGCTTAAAAATTATAAAATTCATAGAAATTCACCAGCAATTTCTAGTTATACATAATGACAGACACAGATCAGCGCAAACTGGTCAATTGAAAACAGTAAAAAATCCTGAGCTTTTTAAGCTATGTCATATCAAGCATATGAAAATTCGTTTTAAATTAATGGCGGAGAGAGAGGGATTCGAACCCTCGATATGGTTTCCCATATACACGCGTTCCAGGCGTGCGCCTTCAACCACTCGGCCACCTCTCCAGAAGTCTCGCACTATACCCAGAAAGAAATAACGTGCAAGCCTAAATTATACATTCAAAATTCAAAAAAGAAATTCATTTATTAAAGTAAGAGCTTATATCTGTTGAATAACAAGCACTTCCTTTCTTTTCAAGAAAAAACTTTTTCCGTGGATAGGTTTGTATAATACAATAATGGGAATAAAAAGATTGTCACCAGTCATAAACTTTCATGCTCATTTGTGCACTTTCTGCTTCACAAAAATACTCCTCTTAAAATTGGCATACAGTCCATGGTTTTACACAACCAAATAATTAGATATCTCTCGCTTAACACCATTGATTACCCTAATAATAAATAGCATAATAACGATATAAACTTCTTATATGCCTAATATTAAAATTGTTTATCCAAATAGTAAATTTTATTTCAATAAAAATCATTTTCAATCTCCTTCTTTCCTCCAAGGATGAAAATACTTAATCACTATAACTTTGATTACAAACATCTCTCTCTTGAAATGAGATCTACCTGTTCATCACTTTTATGTTTCAGACAACATATAAGATATTGATTTATAAACATAAATTATCGTTCATGCATCATAAAAACCTCGAATATCGTGATTTTTTCTCATCATACCCCCTTCATATGAATTAATTAAAATCACTTGCTTGTACGTCATAAGCAGAGATAGTATGTGAGGGAAGTACATTTTAAGAGAGGATGAATGCCTCTTATGCATTTTTTCAAATAGCACGAATTCTTGCAACACTGAGGGCTGTAAAATAGTATTATGGTGTCAGCTTTCTCTTTCATAGGATTATAGAATAAGCCCTACTCTAATCCTCTATTCAATTTCACAGTTCTATATTTAGGTGATACTAAAGAAAATAAAACTTAAACAAAAAAGACCTTTGCATTTTTAATTTAATATGCATGAATATATCTTATTTTCTGAAATGAGAAAATAGTCTCATTTTTTCAAATACAAAATCATAACGATGCAAAGCTATTTTCATTTTTAGCCTATACTTTTAAATTCAGCTTTACAGTTTTCAAAATATCTAAAGTAATCTCTATTATTTAAAAGAGATTACGTACTCTTCATACTTTTGATTATTGCATTCTTTAAGTGAGATATGCTCTCATAACAAAACAAGATACTCTAAGAATACTATTTTCTTTCTCATCCACACGTTTGTTAAAAAAAACATCTCTTAAAGCTTGTCATATCTATCTCATGCGGTGTCTATAAATGGTATAAAATCTGTTGGATAGCTTCATCTTTCCTTAAATAAAAAGTACAAGCCAAGTACCATCGCGCTATTTATCCCCTAATGTTGCAACATCCCTTGCTATTTGAGAGAATACATAAAAGGCTTTTATCCATACGTTACTCTTTCTTGTAACGTATAAAAAATAATTTTTATTAATTCAATATAAAGAAATTTAAAACGAGAAAACTCTACGATATTCAGGGCTCTCATTAATGTAAAACGATAAATTACCATTATAAATTAATATACTGCCTATAATCGTCCTAAAGGATAATGTTTTACAGCACTAAAGACCTGATTACTCTGCAAAATGAGCTAGCTCATACCTCTTAATGTTCTTTATCACCTTATATCCCTGCTTAGAGCACGTACAGCTCGTGCCGTTTCACATTGTAATGCTTTTTGTGCTAAAATTTTCATATCTTCAAAACTATGAGTTTGTAAACACGCCTTTACTGGATAAATATCGCAAGATATCATAGAAAGCTCATTAATTCCCAACCCTGTCAAAATCATTGCACCAAAAGGATCTCCAGCCATACCACCACATACACTAACCCAACACTTATGTTGTGCAGCTCCCTGAATAGTCTGATAAATCATACGCAAAACTGCTGGATCAAGGCTATCAGCTTCAGACACAAGGTATGGATTTTGCCGATCAACAGCCATTGTATACTGCGTTAGGTCATTGGTTCCAATTGAAAAAAAATCAACATGGGCGCTCAATACATCTGCCATAATGGCCGCTGCTGGAACTTCGATCATAATACCAAGTTTTAATTTTGGTGCATCAATATCGTTGCGGATTTCCTCTGCAATCTTTTTTATAGCGACAATCTCTGAAACAGACATGACCATCGGAAACACAATCCATAGATCTCCACCCTCTTTTGCTGCTCGATATAAAGCACGTAATTGAGGCACCAAGAGATCACGTCGACGTAACAAAAGCCGCGTTCCTCGAACACCTAAAAAAGGATTGTCCTCTTTAGATAAATGTAAATGCGTAACCTGTTTATCCCCACCAATATCGAGCGCACGAATAATTAATGGCTTATCTCCTACAGCTGTAATCATCGCTCGGTATATATTAAATTGTAGCTCTTCATCCGGAATATGTGGATTCTCTAAAAACAAAAATTCTGTGCGCATGAGTCCAACACCTTCAGCCCCCAAATCAAGCGCAATAGGAACCTGACTTGCGTAGTTGACATTAGCCATGATACGAATTCTTTGACCATCTGTCGTTTGCGCTGGTAACCTACACGCACTTGTTTCACCGACACGTTTTTGCGCAACAGTATCAATATGCCTTTGAGCATCTTCAACGTCTTCAAGCGTAGGATCAAGGTAAATAAACCCGTTATCGCCATCAATAATAGCCTGAATATCAGACTGAATCGCTAAAATATCATCACCTGCAGCAACAACCATTGGAATACCAAGAGTACGCGCCAAAATAGCTGTATGAGATAACGGACCTCCCCACGCTGTTGCTAATCCTTTTACCCTTGTACAATCAAGTTGTGCTACATCAGAAGGAGAAAGGTCATTTGTAACTAGAATTACACCATGTGGAATATCATTTAAAAAGAATGATCTATAGGATGGATTGATTTCACCTAAAACACGTCGACCAACATCAACTAAATTAACAGCACGTGCTGCTAACAAAGGGTTATCTACCTTAAAAAACATATCTGAAAATTGACGCACCGCTCTATCCCAAGACCAAGCGACACCATGACCTTCTGCTATAAAACGACAAGCTTGAGCTATTAAATTTTCATCTTCAAGCAAAACCATTTGCGCAGAAAAAATCGCAGCAGAATCTGCTCCCATACGCACTGTAATATCAGAAATCACAGATGCCAGTTTATGTTTTGTTTTTGTAAGAGCATTTTCAAGACATGCTGCACCAGCTGCAAAATCAATTGGCTGATCTATTATGGAAATATCATTTTGCCTTAAAATAAAAATCTTACCAAATGCTAAGCCTGAACTTGCCCCAACACCAGAAATGCCTTTTTGCATAGAGCGTGGATACCAACCATGAAAAGCCTTTATTTGAGATTCCATTGCTCTCATCAGACATTTTTCACTAATACTCACTTTTTTTGCAATAGCAATGGCATCATTGAGAAGTTGTGCTCCTTCTGCGGCATCTGTAGAAAAAATTAGAACATCACCGTTTTTTGCTCCTAATTGCAATAAACCAACCAAATTTTTCATTTCAACGGTATATTGACCATGGCGAACTCTGATAGAATTTTGAACCTTTTTTGCAAAATCAACCCAAAGAGAAGCTGGGCGTGCATGAAGACCACTTGGATAATCTAAAGTCCATTCCTGACATACCGAAAGGTCACCAATAAAAGTTTTTTCTATCTTCATATCTTGATCAAATAAAGTTGTAACAATTTGCTGTTTATCCATAGTTGTTGCAAGTACTTCAAGCTGTTTTTTATCAAATAAAAGAGACGTCAATTTTTTACAAATTTCTCTATAGCGATCTGGACACGCTGCAATGGCAATAACCAAATGTGCTTTCTTGCCATCCTGCCATTCAACACCAGCAGGAACCTGTATAACAGCAACAGCGTCCTTGATAATTAAATCACGATTTTCAGCCATACCATGAGGAATGGCTATACCATTTCCAAACCAAGTATTGGTTGTTTCTTCACGTGCAAGCATGCTTGCCAGATAACACTTATCAACTGCACCAACCTGAACCAGCAATTCAGCAGCAGCATAAATTGCATCATTTTTATGATTAAAAGCAGCTGCAAGTTGTATAGATCTTATAGACAAGATTTCACCCTCGGCAAAATCTACATTCATTGCTTTTGCTTTCTCATATCTCATCATGAATTCAAATTGCCTCACATTTGAACACCAATATCTCTGATAAATTCCTTTTCAAAGCTGCATTTTCCAAAATACAAGCTATAAATACCACCACAGCTTTATTTATATTTTACGGAATATGGCTAAGTGAGGTGCTTAAATACCTCAATATAACCGATAATACAATTGGATATTATTATCTAGCGAAGTGCTTGAAAGCATCACACACAAGTTTGCTTTTACTCTTTTACTTTAACAAAGACAAAACCCCGATTTTTACAGCACCAATCACCTGAAAAACTATATTTTAAAAACGCTCTCATTCTCCAAAGTTATTCAACATAACTTTTCATTACTCCCTCTACAAGAAAGCATCCTTCCCAATCATCCGTAACTTCAGCTAATATTTTAACTGATTCCTCAAAGTTTATTTAACCTATCATCCCTCTTTATAAATTCATTACATAATTAAAAATTGCTCCATGCAACTCATCATCTTTAAAATTCCGTGCAGCTATCCTATGATACAAAACCCTCAATATATAACATATATATATTTTAAGCTACCCCTTTACTTCAATCAATATTGTAAACACACAATGCCCCTTGTCACCATTTGCAAAGTATGAATATCCCCCAAGCACCATCCATTATCAACTACCAAAATCAAGAAAAACTCTACAAATAAGATAAATAAAGTAAAAAATGAAAAGCAATTATTGCCTTAACCCTAGCTCCTATGCTTGTTTATTTCCAACAATGCACCATAATAGTGAAATCAGAAAAATATTTTTGAAGGGCGCTGATTGCACGTTGGTTATTTTTATATTTTTAAACACCGTCCTCCTTAAAAATATAATTTCACTCTCGATTTACCGAAAATTCCTTAACGCACGTCACTTTTAAAGTAGCTTTGACTGTCATCTTATAGATTTTTTATCCCTATGCCCTTTTAAATGAATAGCCTCACCTATCCACACCACTACCTAAAAACAGTATAACAACTCATCAATACCACAATGCCGATATAAAGATTCATCTTTATCAAAATGATTATATAAATAATGCTTTCATTAAATTTCTCATAAGTTCCTGAAAACAAACTGCTTCTCTTATAAAGAAATTACTAGACACTTCTTCATGCATAAAAAGAAAGTCTCTCATCACTATTATTATACAGAAATTTATCAACAAATTCTATCATAATACCAATAGGTTAAGTGCTAAATACTAATATAACATCACATCACACAAACTTCTCCCCTCCTTGAGAAAAGCCATTTCCCCAATTCTACCTTTTTCGTATATCTTCTACATTTACTATAGTACCAACGCAAAAAAGGAAAGATGAGATTCTATCTTTCCCTTTTAATACTTATAAAACCACAACTACAATTCAATGAAATCTTATTGGTTGCTAGAAAGTGTTACAGATTACTCTGCTGCCTCCACCATAGGAATGACTGAAACATAGGAACGATTACCCGCTTTGCGTTGAAAGGAAACCTTTCCATTCGATAATGCAAAAAGCGTATGGTCTTTTCCAATGCCGACATTGTTGCCAGGATGCCAACGTGTACCACGCTGGCGAATAATAATATTTCCAGCAATAACGGTTTCACCACCAAATTTTTTAACGCCTAGACGTTTCGATTCTGAATCGCGACCATTTCGCGAGGAACCACCAGCTTTTTTATGTGCCATAGACGCTCTCCTTTAATCTTTCTTACTCTTTGATGCTACAGACGCTTTCTTCTGCGACGCAGTCTTTTTTTCAACCGTTTTTTCAGCCGTCTTCTCAACAGCAGCAGAAACTTTTGTTTCTTTTGGTGCAGTTGCTTCTTCTTTTATCGGTTTCGCAGCTGCTTTTTTAGGCTTTGAACCACCCATTAAAATTTCTAAAACACGAAGCCTCGTAAATTCTTGACGATGACCACGCGTGCGTTTAGAATTTTGACGACGGCGCTTCTTGAATGCGATAACCTTGCGCCCACGTGCCTGTTCTATAATCTCAGCTGTCACCAATGCATCAGCAACGATAGGGGTACCAATAACCGCATTACCTTCTTGCCCAACCATCAATATGTCATTGAATTCAACAACATCACCCGCATTTCCACTAACTTTTTCAACTTTTACTACTTGATTAGCAACAATGCGGTATTGCTTACCACCACTTTTAATGACTGCGAACATTTTTTATCCTTCCGTTCACCCAAGCTCTTATTTAATTTCTACCTTGAAATAAGGGAAAATAGGCTGCTTTTTATCAGTCGTAATAGATTTTAAAGAAGGATAAAACCTTCTTCAACACAAATATGCGCAGATTTCCCCACGCTTATATTTTGTATATATGAAGGAATTTCTATTCTCTGTCAATAAAGTCCCATAAAAAAGAAAAAAAGGTTGTACCAAAAACAATTGAAGGTTATCTACCCCTTATACATTCAAATAGTGCTGATTTTTGTTTCACTTTATTATGGAGAGATGGCTGAGTGGTTGAAAGCACCGCACTCGAAATGCGGCATAGGGGTGACTCTATCGGGGGTTCAAATCCCTCTCTCTCCGCCAAAGTTTATAAAGCGATATTATTAAAATATCTGTGTAGCTTGTGTAGCTTGTCGGCGGGTTTTGTATATTTTGACACCAGGTTTTGTACCAATTTATTTTGTTTCACATGATTTTTAAGGGGTTCTCAAAGGGTCTTTAAAGACCTTTCAAAGGGTGTTTTAAGATTCGTCATTTTTTGTGAGAATCTATAGGATTTTGCTTCTCAGTCATCGGATCATTATTTTGAGCTCAAGCGGATATTTCTGGAATGTTGTCGTTATCCGTTAGGTCACTAAAGCATGTAAAGTCAGATTGGAAAGCAAGAGGAACGATTCCTGTTGGACCATGGCGTTGTTTGGCTATGATAACCTCAGCTTTGCCCTTGGCTTGCTCCATTGCTTCTTTCCATTTGTGATATTCAGCACTGCCTTCTTTTTGTTCTTCATTGTTGAGATAATATTCTTCACGATAAACAAACAACACAATATCGGCATCTTGCTCGATTGAACCTGATTCCCGTAAATCGGAGAGTTGTGGACGTTTATCTGTTCGGTTTTCAACTTGGCGCGAAAGTTGTGACAGAGCGATAATGGGAATATTGAGTTCCTTTGCAAGCGCTTTAAGCCCCATAGTAATAGCTGAAATCTCTTGAACGCGATTTTCAGAAGAACGCTTTGAACCGCTTGTCATCAGTTGGATATAATCAATGATCAAAACATCTAGACCATGTTGTCGTTTAAGACGCCTTGCACGGGCCGCCAATTGTGCAAGGGATACAGCTCCCGTTTGATCAATATAAAGAGGGATTGTTTGAAGGGAATGCGTCATATGAACAATGTTTATAAACTGATCATCAGAAAGATTACCCCGTCGAATATCAGAAGAAGAAACCTTTGTTTGTTCTGAGATAATACGGGTTGCAAGCTGTTCTGTTGACATTTCAAGAGAGAAGAAACCGACAATCCCCCCTTCACTGGCTTGGCTGTCATCATGACGCTTGCAAGCATTGGCAATATTAAAGGCAATATTGGTTGCAAGGGACGTTTTACCCATCCCAGGGCGCCCTGCTAGGATAATCAAATCAGATGGTTGCAACCCGCCCATTTTTTCATCAAGGGTTTTAATATGGGTTGCCATGCCAGAAAGCTGTGAGGAACGCTTTTTTGCAGCACTTGCCATGTTAATGGCTTTTGTAATGGCTCGATCAAAGTTTTCAAAACCAGCTCCATATTTGCCTTTCTCTGCCAATGCAAACAACTGATTTTCAAGTGCTTCAATTTGTTTAGAGGGGGTAAGTTCTAAGGGAGAATCAAAAGAACTATTCACAATTTGAGTGCCAAGGTTAATTAGAGAGCGCCGAATAAACAGATCATAAATAACCTGTCCATAATCTTGAGTATTGATGATGGTGACAGCTTCTTTGGCTAAACGAACAACATAATTAAAAACTGTGATATCTCCAATGTTCTCATCATTTGCAATAAAGGGCTTCATGGTAATCGGATCTGCAACTTTTCCCTTTTGAACAATTGTTAAGATGATATCAAAAAGCCTTTGATGCAATGTTTCAAAAAAATGTTCTGGTTTGAGAAAATCAGAAACGCTCTCAAGAGCATCATTATTGATCATGATGGCCCCGAGCAACGCTTGTTCTGCTTCAATATTATGGGGAAGTTGCCGAAAAGAAGGGGCAAAAGTATCTCTTGGGTTTTCTGTTTCTAACAGGTTTAATTTTCTCATGCCTCTGTTCCCTTCTCTGGTGCCTCAAAGGTAATTTCTGTGATGTAGCCGCTTTGCTTTTCATAGCGATGGGTCACGGTAGCAGCTTTCCATGGACCATTGATTTCTTCCCGAAACCCTTGAAGCAGCAACGGTTGATCCGCCATGATTTCGGGGCGCCCAGCAAGGGTCAAAGAACCACTGCCCACAGCACGGCAAAGTCGGTCTGATTCTGATGCAGCAGCGGCTTGTGCTTCCTCTTGACATGGGTAACAAGTCCGCAGACGGCGCACGGGACCAGTAAAGCCTGTTTGATGCTTGACTTGGCATTGCTGCCCTTTTGAGCGATCAAAATAAGAAGCTTCAATGGTGCCATATTGCGTACGTGGCTCTAACGTGAATTCCCAGTTGGAACAGTCGTGTTTATGAAGTTTGAGTGCTGGTAAATTATCTCCGCTTAAAAATAAAAACTTATTGTCCTTGATCAAAAAACGTGCCCGCATGCGGTCAGCAAGGCGGGTTAAAAAATCAACCGCGGATTGATCTGTGCGAATCACATAAGGCAAAGTTTGTTTGCTAAACTGGGGACTGACCTTTGCTTGATAGCCATGGCGTTTGGCGAGTGTCTCAACAATCTCCCCAACAGTTTTGTGATCAAAATGTTCACTCATCTGTTCTTTGAGTTCTTTACGCATCGAGGCACTTTTGCCACAAAGACGCAAAATCTCTCCATCACTGCCCCCACAACTTACAACCGATTCGACAACAAAACACCCCATAAAAGCACTGATGCTGTTCTCATAACCAAAGATCACCTGGAGAGCGCTGTTGCTCTGTGGAACCTCTAAATCATTGCCGTTATCATCAAACTCTGCTTCAAATGTATCGGCTTCATTACCGGCATGGTCCGTAATGGTTGCGGTTAAAAGACGCTGGTAAAAAACCTCATGAACAGGTTTATCTCCCACCTTGACCACAATAAAAGGGTGTGTGCGCATTAATCCCATAGCCGCTTCACCGTGCTTTGGGGATTAGATAACACAAATTCAGGCAGAATGACCTTCAAGCCCCGCGGTAAAAGCACACCATATTTGGCAATCTCTGGATTGGCTTCCAATGTAGCTTCTAAATAGCCATTGAGTAAACCAGCTTGCCTCCGGTCCCCTAACACAGCCATGGCATGATGAAAGCAGATGAGATCGAGACTCATATCCTCTAGCTCTACGACAACATGCTTTTCTGGTATCTTCATGGAGTTTGCCCAACTTGGATTTGTCCCACTTGGGTTTGTCCCACCTGAGTTTGTCCTTGCGGTTTTCCCCCATTAAAAAAAGGCAAGAGCGTAATGGAATAGCGGATGCGCTGTGATTGACCAGAGCAACTGATATAGTCGTGGTCTTTCGTGATACTGGTGATCACCACGGGTCCATGGAGAAGGACACTATAGGTCGTATCATTGATCCAACGAAGCATCTGAACGGGCTTTGCTCTTTTGATCGTTGTGGTGATGGCGTCTATCGCTACCCGATCACCAAATTCTTCTGGAAACCAAACGCCATGAATGGTTTTGGGATCATTGCCATAGCCGGTAAATTGCAAACTGGGTGCCTTACCAAAACGCTCCATACAAACCCATGAGGCAGAAAACTCTTCTTCAAAAGATTGGAAATTCAGCCAGTCCACATAAAATTGATGCGGACCTAACATCATCAAAGGATCTCTCATAGGTTCCCTCCCCTCATTGTGTTTCTCTTAATCACTCTGTGTCTCCCAACCATAAGCGCCCCTCCCCCTCATTGCCTTTCTGCCCTCATTCTGTCCCGCCATGCAGAGCATTGGCGCGTACCCGTTGAATGGCGTGGGCGACCGCTCGACCGGTGGCAACAGGATCACGCGCGCCATTAGCATGCACCGTGACATTTTGAGTGCGATACATAAGTTTGTGTGTCCCTCCTCTCATTCTGTTCCCCCATGCAATGCATTGGCGCGTGCCCGTTGAATGGCGTGAGCAACCGTTCGACCGGTGGCAACAGGATCACGCGCGCCATTAGCATGCACCGTGACATTTTGAGTGCGATACATAAGTTTGTGTGTCCCTCCTCTCATTCTGTTCCCCCATGCAATGCATTGGCGCGTGCCCGTTGAATGGCGTGAGCAACCGTTCGACCGGTAGCAATGGGATCACG
>NZ_JAQITE010000023.1 GCF_028618595.1 Bartonella sp. AU18XJBT
GGCACTTGCGGAACAACAGCTCTAATTTGGAGATTCGACTGAACATCAAGCGATATAGGAAGATGAGACGAAGAATCTAAAGAGTCAGAAGATGTAGAAGGCTTTGGTTCAACAGGTGCAGAAGGAGTAGGAACAGAATCCGTAGATGAAGGAGATGCCGGAACAGAGGGTTCAGATGGTAAAACCTCATCAGTAGAATCTTCAACTGGAACAACAGGCATAGGTCGCACAGCAGGAGGAGCCTCCGGAACAGTTGGTACAGATGGAACAGGTGCAGAAGGAGTAGGAACAGAATCCGTAGATGAAGGAGATACCGGAACAGAGGGTTCAGATGGTAAAACCTCATCAGTAGAATCTTCAACTGGAACAACAGGCATAGGTCGCACAGTAGAAGGATCCTCCAGAACAGTTGATCCAGAAGGACGTACAGGCGCAGAAGGAGTGAGAGTAGAATCCGTAGGAATAAATGTTTCAGACGGCTCAGATATTTCAGGCAAAGAAGGTGTAGATGGTATAAGTGGAGGCTCAACAGAAGGAGGTTGTTCAGGCGAAATAGTCTCTGATGGTCGTTCAGAAGGTATAGTTTCTGCTTCAGATTTAGGTGGTAAAACTGTGGACGTAGGTTTAATAGACGGAACTGAAATAGATTCAGAATGATCTATTTCAGAACTAATGTAAACACTTTCGAGACGAAAATCCCAAAAATCTTCTTGCCCTTCAACCAATCTATTTTCGGGATTCGCTTTTCCAGAAGAAGAACCTGGACCATAAGCACGAAGTTTATATTGATAAGGAAATCCATTTATCGCAACATAATCATTCAAAAGTTTAAAGGAATCCTCCTTTGCTTTTCCAAAAACCTGAATAATCGAAACACTTTGATGACTTTCGTCAATCACTTTTTTATCTGAAATTTTTTGAAATTTTTCCATCCCAATGAGTGTGGTTCCCAAAACATCACCATAGATCAAAATGCGATCAGTTTTTTGAGAATCAAATGAACCATCATGATTCATAAATGTGCTCATCTTAATCCGAGAATTACCTTCCGCACTGTATACTTTATTGTACACTTCATCTCTGCCCGCTGTTTGATCAACATCATCTAATGCATAAATATCTACTTCATCGTATATTTTGTTTTCAATATACAATGTTTGATAATCTTGAGAGACATATTTCTCAAAAACAAGCGTACTATCCTGAAGACTCAAAGTAGAAAGCGATGAAAACGTAACATCCTCTTCTTCTAAACCTTGATATTTAGGCTTAGTAAGATACCATGTTGAACCATTTTTTAACTGTAAATCAACACGAGAACTATCTTCAATGCGCGCTCCCCCTGTAAGAGTTGAAGAATATGCTTGAACAAGAAGAGAAGAATCTTTTTCAGCTTTTATTAATAAGTCACCAGAGATTTTTGTATCGTTCAATAATTCAAGGGTAGCTTTAGCTCCAAAACCATCATCCCCAGTACTATAAATGGCGATACCTTCTGGAACTGTAAAGTTTGTCTTTGATAATTGAACAAATGCCTTTCCTATAATGATATTTTTGCCTCGTAACAAAATTTCATTAGCTGAATTAGGTATTCTAAACCATTCGTCTAGTTCTAATCCATAAAAATACAGACCATGTGCTCCTTTACCCTGCACAGAAATATTGGAGTTTTGAATCTTAATATTCGTCTTCTTAAATTCATTCGATGAACTAAATGCTTTCCACAACAACTTTCCTTTATTATTCACATCAACCGAAGAATTTTTCACTAAAAAACCATGCATATCACTCAGTTCAATAGAACTATTACTCAATTGAATATTACTCCCTTGAGATACATCAAAAGCTTCTGGTGTTTTATCGACATTTTCCTCATCAACGATAACAGTTTTGTGTTTTCCTTTACCCTTAATGATAGTATTATTGAAAGTATACCCTCCTCCATAAAATGATGAAAATGTACCTTTCCCATTAAACGTAACAGTACTGCCTGACATCCTAATCTTTGCACCAAGTCTACTCACAAACCCGATACCTTGCAGGTTGTCTGGCTCAATATCAATCTTTACACGTACTAAAGCAATATCCGCTTCTTCACCCAAGGCATAAATAGCGTGAGAAGTTTCCGTAATTGCCCCATCTGTCATGCTAATGACCGCATTTTCAGCATGAAGAGCATGTACATTCTTAAAATTTGAATTTTTTAGATTAAGACGCGCACCATATTTTGCATATGCACCATATGTAGATATTTTATTTGAATCATCGCCATAAACAGTTATCTGAGATGCATGAACAACTGTACCTGCCTTTTCTACATATATAGCCTTAATAGGAGCAGAACCATGAGCATGTTCTTGAGAACTTTTTAAATTATAAGTTTTATTTTCAAGTGTATGTTTTTTTCCATCACTGCACGTATAAAAGCTCCCTGTTTCATCACAGGGAGCTGCAAAAGCATAAAAGCCCACATTAATATTTACAACCCCAAAAAAAGAAAAAGCAACAGTTGTAAAAATAAACCTATAATTTTTAAATATATTAACCATAACTCTTTCGCAAATCCTTCTCCCCCGCTTTATTTAAGAGTGAATGAGACCTGAAATAATGTTAAGTTAAACATATGAATAGTAAGAAGTATAAAACCTAAATATTCATTTTATACTTCATAAAACACTCTATAACTTATGTAAAAATTGCTCTATATTTCAAATATATCTAAAAGCGATAACGCAAACCACCTGAAAAAATCATCCCTGAAAAACCAGCTTTGCTCAAACGATGCTGATAGGTTACATCTCCATGCAATGCAAAGTTTGAAGACAATTGAGCATTCAACCCAACTCCAGTTTCTAGAGAAGAACCAAAAGACCCTAATTGAAATTCATCTCCAAACTGTACACGTCGTTTTCCTCCAAAACTATTAGCAAGATGAACCTTTCCATTGAAAGAAACAACAGAACCCTCTTCAGAGGCTGAAAGTGTCTTGCTTAAAGCCCCACCAACACGCATCACCCACTGATCAAGTTTTCCCATTTCGATATCAAAACCATCAATATCAGATGCCTTATCAAACTGCAAACTTTGATAAACAACCTGAATCTGCGGATCAAAAATAACTCCTTTATGTCCTGCCATAAATGACTTCCCCGCAATCAATGAAGCATTCAAAGGTGTTCCCTTCAATGTTGTTGTCTTGCCTCTTGCTTGCGTGAGAACATCCCCTTTAAATAAACCATAGGAAAAAAAGGTATCTATATAAAAGCCTGTATTATGCTGCATGCTGCCATATGCTGCAATAGACCATTTATCAAATGCACTTTTTTTACTTTCTTCAACATCTTGAGGTTGTAGGGAAAATTTTCCATAACTCCCCATTACTCCAAAGCTCAAAATGTGATCTGTATCCTCAATCGCATTAAGCAATACACTTGCCACTATAGCATTATAATTCAAATTTGCGCCATAGCCATATTGAAGCTCAGATAGATCAGAAACATAACGATAACTTCCACCGTAACCTCGCACAAAAAGTGCAGGATTTTTATCATTTTCTCCTAAAGCTCCAACAGCGATACGCAATGTTTCCAGCTGTTTGTTGTGATTACTCATATCCATCAAACCAACCTGAAACAAAGCACTAGGCATCGATAGATACGTTGGAACCTGTGGAACAACTGCTTTAACATCCTCTGCAAGATAATCAGCAGAAACATCATGATCAGCTAAAACATTATTATGATAAGTATGAGATCCGATAGAACGAGGCATGCGAGAACGAAGGACAACTTTTTTCACTTGAAAACGACGCTTTTCAGAAGAACGCTGAACATATTCAGCTTCAAGTCTGTAATCCCAAAACTCTCCGTTATACTCAACATTTTTCTCTTTAACGGATCCATTCCCTCCTTTTACCTGTCCATGAGAAGAATTGGGACCATAAGCACGCAGACTGTATCGATAAGGCGCCCCTCTTAAAGCGACATAACCCGTTGCCAGTTTAAAAGAATCCTCCGCAGCCTTTCCATAAACCTGAATAATTGAAGCATCATGGCGTTCACCTTTCTTAACTTTTAACGTATTTCCTTTCCCTAGAGTTACTGAAGGATTTACAATATACACCTTGGTTTTTCCATAAACATCACCATGGATTAAAAGTTGATCAGCTTTTACCGTTTTACTTTTTCCATTTGTAGCAAGATGTGCATTAACATATAAGCGTGCATCCCCCCCTGCAACGTAAGCATAACCTAAACCATGATCATCATCCAACCTCCCAACGCGAAGTGTCTGATAAAAACCATTTCTTGGTTTACTAAAAAAAATAGAACTATCAATAAGCCTTACAAATGAAACAGATGAATCTATAAAATACGGACCTTTTTTATGATTATTTTTAAGTGTATTTTCATTCGCTCTTACAGTCCATTGTGACTTATTGAACAACTCAACACCACCATAAGAACCTTTCTCAACCTGTGCTCCTCCTACAAGAAAAGACGCATAAGCATCAAGCGCGACAAATGAATTATTTTTGACATCTAATAACTGATCAGCAAAGATATGAGAACCATCTGATGCCGTAATATAAGGATACCTCCTAGCATCGTTACTATAAATAGCCGTACCATTGGGAACATAAAGAGCCGTTTTTTTAAATTGAACCTCACCTAAACTCGTAAGAGCCTCTCCCTCTTGATATTCAGTTTGCGAAGAACTTCCTCTAAAATGCAAACCATGAGCTCCATGTCCCTTAAGAATGATATCTGAGTTTTCAAACGAAACCCAAGACATAGAATTATCCCACACGTTATCTTTTTCATTATAAACCGGTTCTGCACTTTCAATCGCTATACCATGAATATCTGTAACATGAACTTTACCATCATCAACGAAGAGAAAACCACCCTGCTTCACCCCAAATACAGATTGAGATAACAGATTTTGACCACTTTTCTTTTCGCCATCTCCCGTAATAGACATCTTCTTAAAAGAAGCCTTCTCATCTTTGGACACAATCACTGCTGATATAATCTTCTCAGATTTATTAAATTCTAAAGACCCACCAGATCCTAAAACACCTTTTTTCTCTTTACCTTTTTCCAGCTTAATAACTATGTTATTAGATTGAGATATAGAAACAACATTTTTAAAACTTGTATCCAATCCATTCACATATAATTGATCGTTATTTTGAATAATCTTAGCAGCATCAACAGCATTACATGGATAAAATTTAAAAAGAGAACTACACGAGGCTTCCTCTTGTGCATTTACATCTACATTATGCACAAAAAGTAAAACAGAGGTCGTAAAAGCACACAAATATACATGGCGTTTTAATACGTTAATCATAATTTATTCTAAACTTTCTTTATTTCATCTTCATCGAAAACCGAAAAGACGCATCTGATTCATCCAGTGATTGTCCTTTTATGTGTCGTCCACATAATTCGTTTTGTGTTATATGTAAAGTCAAAAATCAGAAAAATAACACAATAAAACCATGCTTTGTGCTCACGATTTTCACAAAGGATGTATTAAAGAAAGATACAATTAAAAGTGATAGCTTAATCCACCAGAAAAATGCGTTCCAGAAAAGCCGGTATTCGTAAATTTATGCTGATAAATCAGATCGCTATGAAAAATAATTTTGGGAGATAATTGCGAGTAAACACCAAATCCAGCTTCTAAAGAAGACCCAAAGGAACCAAGCTGAAAGGCATCTTTAAAATATACAAATTGTTTATCATCAAAACTACGAATGAAATGAAGCTTACCATAGAATGAAAGAACATGTGCATCTTTAGTAAATGTAAGTGTCTTTGTTAAATACCCACCAATACGCATTCCCCAATGATCTGGCCTTCGCATATCAATATTAAAATTATCAATATCACGAGTCTTATGAAACTGGAGATTTTGATAAACAAACTGAACCTGTGGTTCAAAAATAAAATATCGGCTACCT
This sequence comes from Bartonella sp. AU18XJBT, assembly GCF_028618595.1. GTDB lineage: Bacteria > Pseudomonadota > Alphaproteobacteria > Rhizobiales > Rhizobiaceae > Bartonella. The sequence goes on from NZ_JAQITE010000023.1 coordinate 5,972, forward strand.
ATCATAAATGTTTTACCAGCAGTTAAAGAAACACTTAGGGGCTTACCTTTCAATGCAGCCGTTTTACCTCGCTCAAGTGTGAGAACATTTCCATTAAACAAACCATAAGAAAAGAGACCATCGATATAAAGACCCGTATCATGCTGCATGCTTCCATATGCTGTGATTGTCCATTTATCAAATATACTTTCTTGACTTTGTTTAACCTTTCGAGGCTGCAAAGAAAGCTTGCCATAATTTCCCATAATCCCAAAGGATGTAGCACTGTACGCACTTTCAATTTTCTTGAATAAAATACTTGCCTCTAGTGCATTATAATCAAGCTCACCGCCATAATCACCATATTTAAGTGCAGATAAATTTGAAGTATAATGATGATGTCCACCGTAACCGCGCAAAAACACAGCGGGATTTTCATCATTTTTCAATAACCGACCAGAAACAGTTCGCAGCGCTTGCAACTGCTTGTTTTGATTACTGATATCCATCAATCCAGCATAAAATAAGGTATTTGGCACAAGAATATAAGTCAGAACCTGTGGAACAGCGACTCTCACATTTGGTTCAAAATGAGAAGAAGGCTCAAAAACAGATGGCGGAACAGATGAAACAGATGCAACTGGGGTAATAACAGAAGGAGTGGGTGAAACAGGCGGCGGAACAGGCAAACCAGATGCAACTGGGGTAATAACAGAAGGAGTGGATGAAACAAGCGGCGGAACAGGTGAAACAGATGCAACTGGAGTAATAACAGAAGGAGTGGGTGAAATAGGCGGCGGAACAGGCAAACCAGATGCAACTGGGGTAACAACAGAAGGAGTGGGTGAAACAGGCGGCGGAACAGGCAAACCAGATGCAACTGGGATAATAACAGAAGGAGTGGGTGAAACAGGCGGCGGAACAGGTGAACCAGATGCAGGTGGTACAACTGGATTAGATTCAGAAATAGCAGGAACAACAGGTGCAAGAGAGGAAGGAGGATTGGGGATCTCAAGCACAACAACATCAGGTACATTGGGCGTGGTCGTAAGATGGAAATCCCTATCAGGAAAATCTACAGAAGAAGAAAGACTTGGCTCCTGAGGTTTTTGCTGAGAGTTAGAATCAATAGAACTATCCCCACCTTCAGTAATATTAGGATGAATTTTAGGAAAAGAAGGAATATCGTCAGAAGAAGGAGGGACAACCAAATCAAGAACAGGAAAAACTTTAGTGGAATCAAAAGAAGTAGAATCAACAAATTGACTTTCGAGGCGGAAATCCCAAAATGTTCCAGTATTTTTAAGCACTCTTTGATTGGAATCTACCCTCCCGAAAGAAGAGCTTGGACCATAACTCTTAAGATGATACTGATAGGGAGAAGCTTCAAGTGTGACATACCCCCCATTTAACTGAAAAGAATCTTCAGCGGCTTTTCCATAAACCTGAATAATGGAAATCCCCTGATCGTTACCACCATCTCCCGTCAAAGCCCCTGGGCTTCCAGGAACACTATACACATGGACTGTCGTTTTTCCTTCAAGATCACCATTGATTAAAAGCCTATCCGTTTTTTGCTCTTGCAAAGCTCCTCCTTTATCCAAATATGCATTAAGATAAAGACGCGCATCGCCTTGTGCACGATAGACAGTCCCCGATCCTTTTCCGATAAGAAGTGCCTGATAACCATCTGTCGTTTTGGATTTTAGTTCTTCAAAAATAAGAGAACTACCTATAAGATCAACTGATGAAATAAAGGAATAGTCCCCTAAATTAGAACCAGAAGCATCAGAATTTTGCAATTTGTCATATTTTGGTCGTGATAAAATCCACTTTGAACCATTTTTTAACTCTATCTTAGCTGTAGAACTGTCATCAACATGTGCAACTCCTACAAGGGTGGAGGCATCGGCCTCAATCTTTACATTGGAGTGCTCAACAGCTTTCAGGAGCAAATCCCCAGAAACTTTTGAATTTTGTAAGAGTTTAATAGAACTTTCAAATTGGCGACTATAAATAGCCGTACTTTCTGGAGCCATAAAAGTTGTCTTTGTCAAATGGACAGCCCCTTTTCCAGGTATAATTGTTTTTTTATCATTTAAGACAGCTTCCCAAAAAAAGCGCATGCCATTAAATGCATTCCCTTCCACAAAAATATTGGAATATTTGATATGAGCAGCATTATTATCATTCCCCTGCAATACAATGCCATGAGCATTGTTAACATTAACGTTTCCTTTCTGGAAATTAAGAGAGCCTTTCCCCTGAAGCATACTAAAAGCAGAATCTTCACGATGATGATCTGTATTTTTCCTCTGTTTCCCCCTCCCAGTAATAGAAACACCATCTAAATTAATTTCTCCTTCTCCTCCTGTTTGAACACCAATACCATCAGCAAAGTTAATTTTCCCTCCTTTCATATAAATTTTTGCACCATTATAACTCAAAAGACCTATCGCATCAGAAGATGTCTTAATCTCTGTCTTTGTCAAAGCAACAAATGACCCTTTACCAGCAACACTGATCCCCATTCTGGTTGCTTTAATCACCCCATCCTGCATCTCAAAAGCTCCCTCATCATTAACATCAGCCCCTATCGACACATCATTTAACATGGAATAAAATAGAGCAACCCCTCCACCATTCGAGGACTTTACAGCTGTTGTCCAAGCGTTTGCTCCTGAATGGCCATTTGCATTCGAAACACCGTTAATGATTATAGCCTCTCCCTCAATGACTGTATCTTCCCCTGATGCCTCTATGGCAGCATCAGAACTTTCACCCATAAGTTGATAAGTTTTCTTGGAAATTTCATGCATTTTACCATCATTACAACGATAAAATGAAGCACTTTCGTTACATGAATATGGCTTCTTCTCAGAAGAAATCTCACCTGCATCAGCATTATATACAATGAAAAAAATAACCGTTGTAAAACGACATAAAGAGACATGATTTTTAAGCATAATTTTCTACAAACTTTCTTCCCCTTCTCTAAAACAAAAAAACACGCGTTCTGTTTAATTGCTTTGGTTACGCGTAATAATTTAAAATACGTTTTGTATTTTATATATCCACTAAATGTTTTATGTAAAGTCAGAATCCAAAAATATCACAATTTAAAATTGTATTATTTATAAAAACGCGTAAAAATATAGATAAAAATGAAAATTCCACCCCAAAGCGGTGACTTCAAGAAAATTTAATAAAAATACACTAAAGGAGAAAAACAACATAAGAAGCAAAAACTGCAAACCAGAAATTCTTATCTCATTTCTAAAAAGCAACAAACTTGCTCATGCAAAAAACATTTTTTAAAAAAGCTTATTTAAAGAGCTGCAAAAAAATAATAAAAAACCACAAGCTATGCTTGTGGCTTTTTAAACAACTTACCCCAAGATGATCATTCTAAAAGCGATAGCGCACTCCACCAGAAAAACTGATTCCAGAAAAACCACCTTTGCTCAACTTATGCTGATAAACCAAATCACCATGAAGCGCAAATTTTTGAGACAAGCGAGCATTAAGACCTAATCCAGCCTCTAAAGAAGAACCAAAAGCCCCTAACTGGAAAGAATCTTTAAAGCGCACAGCTCTTTCTTTGCCAAAATCATGGGCAAAATGAATCTTTCCATAGAAAGAAACATCACGATCTTTTTCAGACGCAGTCAGAGTCTTTATCAAACTACCACCCATACGCACCATCAATTGATCAAGTTTATCCATCTCAATATTAAAATTATCAACATCACGAGCCGCATTAAATTGAATATGTTGATAAACAACCTGAACCTGTGGATCAAAAACAACACCTTCATATCCTGTGGCAATTTTCTTACCACCCATCAAGGAAACACTTAAAGGGTTCCCCTTCAATGTTGCAGTCTTACCCCGTGCAGTTGTCAGAACATCTCCCTTAAACAGACCATAGGATAAAAGACCATCAACATAGAATCCTGCATCATGCTGCATACTGCCATACACTGAAGCAGTCCATTTATCAAATGTACTTTTTTGGCTTTGTGCAACATCTCGAGGCTGTAGAGAAAGCTTTCCATAAGACCCCATAACCCCAAAGGATACAGTACTGTCAACATTTTCAACAGTTTGTAGCAAAACACCTGTCTCTAGCGCATAGTACCCTAGATCCCCCCCATAACCATATTCAAGCGCAGATAAATCTGAAACATAACGATAGCTCCCACCATAGCCACGCAAAAATGAAGCAGGATTTTCATGAATTTCCAACATTCCACTAGGATTAGTCCGCACTATCTCCAACTGCTTGTTTTGATTGCTAATATCTATCAAACCTGCATGGAATAAACTATTTGGCAAAAGGAGATAAGTTGGTACCTGAGGAACAACAGATCTTACACCTCGTCGAGACGGAGAAACATTTTCAATTTTAGAAAGACTATCCGCAGAAGGCACTGGAACAACCTCTGCAGAAGATGCTGGAACAACATCCGCAGAAGACGCTGAAACAACATCCGCAGAAGATGCTGGAACAACATCCTCAAAAGAAGCACGTGCAGGAGGTGTACGTTTAGAAACCATAGGAGTTGCTCTATAATCAGCAGATGTTTGAACATATTCATTTTCTAAACGAAAATTCCAAAATGCTCCTCCGTTCAAAGCAAATCTCTGTCTAACATGCTCCTCCCCTCCAGTAGCACTTGGGCCATAAGAACGAAGAACATATTTATAAGGCGCACCATCCAATGCAACATACTGCCCATTCAGTTGAAAAGAGTCAGACGATGCATCTCCATAAACTTGAATAATTGAAACACTATGCGCTTTTTCGTTTTTTTCTTCTAAACCTCCCGCAACCCCTTGTATATGGACTATAGTTTTTCCCCAAACATCACCATGAATGAGAAGCCGATCCGTTACTTGATTACCACTTGTATCACTAGGATTTAAACATGCATTCAAATGAATCCAAGAACCACTAACAGCCTGATAAACATGACCTTTTCCTTTTCCAATATAAAGCGTTTGATATGCATGATCAGTACTGGAATTTGTTTTTTTAAAAATAATGGAACTATTAGAAAGACTTACCGATGAAATAAACGAAACACCTCTATAACTAGGATCTTCTAATTTTTCATGTCTTGGTTGCAATAAAACCCACTGTGAATTATTTTTCAATTCAAGGTTAGCTGTAGAACTATTATCAACCTGAGTTTGACCAACAAGTGCAGAAGCTTCAACAACAACCTTTATAGAAGAGTTACTATCAACCTTCAGCAACAAATCTCCAAAAAGCTTTGTTTCCTTCAAAGATATATAAGACTTTCCAGATTTACTGCTATAAAGAGCTATGCTATCTGGAATAACAAAATGTGTCTTTTTCAAATAAACACGCGATAATTCTTTCTCTAACGAACCATCTGATGCTGCTTTACCTTCAAAATGCATACCATAAAATGCATTACCTTTTACTGTAATATTGGAATCTCCAATATCAATCTGAGGACCTTTATCCCCCTGCAATAAAAGCCCATGAGCATCAGTAACATCAACAGACCCTTTCATAAACTCAACATAACCATTTTCAGATATATGAAAAGCTGCTTGAAGACCTGCATCCTGCCCTCGATCATCCTTGCCAGCACTCCCCTTGCCGGTAATAGAGACACCCTCTAAAATAAGATATCCTTTTTCTTCTGCTTTAACCCCAATACTCCCTAGGCTAATTGGTGTATTCGTTAAATCAACTCTACTTTGAGATTCTCCTCCAGCAAAAGCCCCTACTTTGATTGCATCAATTGATCCGCCAGATATTTTGATGTTGCCACCATGAGCTTCCACCCCCACTAAAATACCACTCAAAGAGAAATCGCTCAGAGAGGCCCCGGCCTTTTCTGATACCTTTAGTCCATATTTCCAAAAGTTCCTTTCCGAATTATTCTTTTCATCCCTAATACTCTTAACAGTTATATTCTTGCCCCTAATAAATGTATCTTTCTTAGAAATCTCCATGGCTCCATAGACACCATTAACATTTTTATCCATTAGCGAATAAACTTTATTATTAATTTCATGCTCTCTACCATCAGAACACTGATAAAATGCTGCACTCTGATCACATGAAGACTGCTTTTTTCCATAGAAAACCTGAGATTCCGCATTGTGTGCAAAAACATCAACACTGTGTGTCAAAAATAGGAATGCCGTTGTAAAAGTACATAAGGAGAAACGTTTTTTAAATAGATTGATCATAATCACACCATAATTCCGCCCCATTATAGAGCAACACATAACGTGTTAAAAAATTTAATACATTTTGATTTAAATACAAGAGGTTTATTAAATATTTTTTGTGTTTTATGTAAATATGAAATTAAAAAACTACTCAAAAATACAATATAAGTTTGTCGCTTTTACAAAGAATTTGCAAAAATATAACTGAAGAACGACAGAAAAATCACCTTTAAAGTTGTTATTCAAAAATATCCTTAATCGGTTGACATGCATTAAAACGCCTACTTTAACAGCTGTTTAATCCCCCAGAGCTGATATAAATCAACATCCTAACGATAGATATTATATTGAAACAATATGTACTTTGTAAGCAGACAAAACCATCTGTCCAAATTGGGAAAACAAGGGGAAAATGCACATCTGTTTTTAGGTAATCTTCGTAGTAAGACAGCCTAATAAAGAGCAGGAACGTATAAAAATCAGTTCCTATTTTTACTATATTATTTTAATTCAATTTGACAATATTCAAAAGCATTCAGAACTGGATATTTAAAAAGTAAAGATTATACATAACCTCATCCTGTTATTTATCGCATTCCTTTTAAGAAAACATATTTTCCAAAAACAATATGTCATTATTGTTTTTTCATTCATCAATTTTTTCAGATATCTCTCATTTTTCTATCCCCATTTCACACCGACAGCGGATATAATATAAAATTCATCGGATATAGCCCTCATTGCACTTGAGTAACATCTTTTTCTTTGCCAATTTCTAATATTTTCAATCCTCTCCTCTTAAGGTAATTCGCAAAATTATATTGCCTCCTTTCTTAAACACTTATCCACTTGCCAATCTGACATATAATATTGCAAAGGAATTTTTTTATGGATTCATCATAAGAGCATTGAAAATATTTCAGCATCCTGAATTAAAAAATATCTTTATCAATCGGCATGTTATAAATAATATAACAATCACTCTAAAATACGCGTTTTGAAACGATAACGTACAAACTTCAGACTTTTCAAAAAATGAAAGAACTCCAACCCAAAAGCATATTAAAGATATGCAAAGTCACACTCTCGTAAAAATTCTATAACACAAAATGAATAGAGAATGAGAAAAAGCCACAAGCACAACTTGTGACTTTTTCAAAGATTAATCAGAAACAGCAACAAAACTAGAAATGATAACGCAAACCACCAGAGAAACTCGTTCCAGAAAAGCCAGCTTTCGTTAGCTTGTGCTGATAAACCAAATCGCCGTAAAGTGCAAAGCTTTGAGACAATTGGGCATTAAAACCTAATCCAGTTTCTAACGAAGAACCAAAAGAGCCTAGCTGAAAAGCATCTTTAAAATGCACAAATTGTTTTCCTTCAAAACCGTGAGCAAGATGAAGCTTGCCATAGAAGGAAACAACTTGAGCCTTATCAGTTGCGACCAGCCTCTTTGTTAAACGCCCTCCAACACGCCCTATCCACTGATGAAGCTTTCCAAGCTCAATATCAAAGCCATCCACATCACGCACTTTATTAAATTGAAGATATTGATAAACAACTTGAACTTGCGGATCAAAAACAAAACCATCCTCCCCCACTATAAACGTTTTACCAGCAGTCAATGAAGCACTTAAAGGATTTCCTTTTAATGTTGCCGTCTTGCCACGTGCAGTTGTTAGAACATCACCTTTAAACAAACCGTAAGACGCAAGACCATCAACGTAAAAACCCGCATCATGCTGCATACCACCGTATGCCGTAACTGACCATTTATCAAACTTACTTTTTTGACTCTGTTCAACATTCAAAGGTTGCAAAGAAAATCTCTCGTAAGCCCCGATAATTCCAAAAGAAGTGGAACCATACATATTTTCGATTGCTTTCAGCACAACACCTGCCTCTATGGCATTATAACCAAGCTCGCCGCCATAACCATATTCAAGCGCGGAAAGATTTGAAGCATAACGATGATTGCCGCCATAACTGCTCACAAAAAAGATAGGGTTTTCACGACTTTCTAATAAATCCCCAGAAGCAATTCGCAAAGCTTCTAATCGCTTATTTTGATTGTTAACATTCATCAAACCAATATGACGTAAGGCATTAGGTAAAAGCAGATAAGTTGGAACCTGCGGAACAACAGCCTTAACACCCGGCTTAGGACGAGGGTGAGGCTCCGGAGCTGGTGCTGGAGAAGGTTCTGGTCCTGGAATTGGATCAGGATCTGGTCTAGGTTTAATATCAGAATCTATAGATCTACTTTCAAGGCGGAAATCCCAAAATTCTCCGTTCCCTTCAACTAATCTTTGATCCATGTTTGCTTTTCCTAAATGAGACCTTGGACCATAACTATAAAGCTTATACTGATAAGGTAATTTATCTAGTGCTACATAACCACCTTCTAACTGAAAAGAATCTTGCTCTGCTTGTCCAGAAACCTGAATGATTGAAATACCTTCATCATTTCCTCCCCTTCCCGTGTATCCTCCTGGACTTCCTGCAACTCCATGCACCTGGAGCTTCGTTTTTCCCGAAACATCACCATGAATTAAAACACGATCAGTCTTTTGATGATTAAGAGCACCACCACTATTCAGATAGCTATTAAGGGAAATAGAGGCACCGTCCCGTGCTCTATAAACTTCACCCTTTCCCTTTCCAATACGAAGAGTTTGATAATCATCAACAGAAGAAGATTCATGTCTTTTAAAATTAATAGAGCTCTCACCCATAAGACTAACGAGTGAAATAGAAGAATCATGTGCAGCCCCATGTTGATCTTTTTGCAACGGTTGTTGTAAAATCCATTTAGAACGACCTCCCAAATAAAGTTCGGCATTAGAATTTTTATCAACGTGTGCGCGACCTTCAAGAGTAGAAGCATCAGCCAAAACTGTTATAGAAGCACCTTCCTCAGCTTTTAATAAAAAATTCCCAGAACGAAGCGTGCTGTGCACCAACCCCACCGCACCAGAAATAATGTTTCTACCATAAAGAGCAGCATCGTCTAAAACAGAAAACTCTGTTTTATCCAAATTAACAACTTCTAATCGTGGTAAAACTTCTTCTTCCTCTGATGAAATTTCTTCTTTTTTATCCCCACCTTCACTCCATGGCTTCTCTCCCCGCAAATAGATACCATAAGATCCCTTACCCTTTACGGTAACAGAAGAGGATTTCATATTAACTTCAGTCACAGGAATCTTTGAATCAGAATCCTCATTTGATAAATCTTTAACTTCCTGCAGAGGAATAGAAGCGACTGTATTTTCTAATAATATGCCATGGACACCCCCACCAGTACTAACAGTAGTCCCCTCTAAATTAACAGCCGCCCCTGAATCCATATGCACAACCGCATGATCCTTGCCGTTGTCCGCCTTCCCAGTAATTTTAACATTCTCGAGATTTACTTTTCCACCTAACGTCGAAGAAACCCCATGGCTGTTCATAAAATCAACTGATCCACCTGACATCCAAATTTCTGAATGATCATAACTTAAAAGACTCGCATTCCCATTAGCGGTCTTAATTTCTGTATCTTCTAAAAGAACAAACGAGTTCTCTGCTGCATCAACACCCTCATGACTTTCCTTAATCTTTCCATTTTTTACCTCAATCACGCCATCGCTCGCACGAAGGGCTATAACTGTATTTTTGATAATCGGATCTTTCAAAACAATCTTACCGTCCTCTAATACGTGCACCCCCATTAGAAAAGTTTTATCAGCAATTTGACTACTAACCGTTACATCCTCCCCACTAACCCTTGTGCCTATTCCTTTTACCGTTATAGCAGTAGGATCATCAGGATAGTTGAAAACGTTCTTATTCATAATTTTATAAGATTTATTATCAATTTTGGATTCCCCGCAATTATCGCATATATAATACAACCCATCATAGTAATAAAACCTAGGATTCACACCTCTTCCATCAGAGTCTGCATCTTTAACAGAGTTATTTACATTACCTGTATACCCATTCTCTCCAATCTTTCCACTCAGCTTACGATAATCGCTACCCCCACGAATCCCCTCATCGTTATTGCCAACATGAATCCTATTATAAGGATAATAATTATCCCCACTCTCTCCACTAAGAGGAGGTTTATGCATATTACTCCCACTAAGATGAGAACCAGAAGTAACACGAATACCGTTAATCGGAGTAACAGTTATAACATAAGGTTTACCAACCTCCTCTGTAGCCGCATAAACTTCTCTTCCATTTTGGAGCAAAGAGAGGATAGCTGTTGTACAAGCACATAAACATACATGATTTCTAAAAACTTTAATCATAGTTCCCTCGAAACTTTTCTTCCCCTCTCATTAAAAATAAAAGCACCTGCAAAACATCCCCTTGCACACCTCAAAATACGAAACGTGTAACAAAAAGAACATGCCTCATGCTCATCTGAACTGTGCAATGAACTACCCCAATAAATTTGGCAAAAACTCTACGCCTAAACCACCTATAAGAGAATAGTTAAAGATCACACTTTATAAGTGTATAATGCATTCTGTATTTCGTGTAAAGAAAAAATAAAACCAGTGCGTGCAATTAATTAAAAACACAATCAAATCTTGTGAACTTTAAAAATTAATCGACAAAGAAATAAATGAAACAATGATTTCAATCAGTGAAAAACAAACTCTCAAAAACGAGCTTTAGAAAACATCAAATATTATATTAGATAATATCAATACAGTACCGAAAAGGATAACGGAACGCATACTGGACTGCTGAACGCTTAAAAACCGATTGAAAGCGAGCCACTCTATCGCACCAAAGCAGCATAAATTTTAAGAAAATTCACTTTAGCGTAGAAAAACACTCTCATGCATAAAACAAACTATGTCTTTTTTCGCTCAATCAAGAAGACAAGAAGCTTTTAAGAACAACACAAGTTGTTACAAAGAAAAAAGGCAGCACAATGTGCTGCCTTTTTTAAAAAAGTACATACTGTATCTTATATTAAAATTGATAACGCACGCCCCCAGAAAAGCTTGTTCCAGAAAAACCAGCCTTATTAAGCTTATGTTGATAAAGAATATCAGCATGCAGAGAGAACTGTGGCAACAATTTGGCATTAAATCCTAATCCAGCCTCTAGAGAAGAACCAAAAGCTCCTAACTTGAAAGCATCATTGAAATGCACAGACTGTTTTCCTTCAAAACCATGAGCAAGATAAAGCTTACCATAGAAAGCAATAGCATTCACGCCTTCAGAGCCTGTAGGAATCTTGGTTAAGCGTCCACCAACACGTGCTACCCACTGATTAAGGTTACCCATTTCAATATCAAAATTGTCAATATCACGGGACTTATTAAACTGGAGATGTTGATACACAACCTGAACCTGCGGATCAAAGACAAAACCCTTATATCCTGTAGCAATTGTCTGACCACCAGCTAAAGAAACACTCAAAGGATTACCTTTTAATGTTGCTGTTTTACCCCGTGCAAGGGTAAGAACATCACCTTTGAACAGACCATAGGATAAAAGACCGTCAACATAGAAGCCAACATTATGCTGCATGCTACCATATACTGTAGCAGTCCATTTATCAAATGCACTCTTCTGACTTTGCTCAACATACAAAGGCTGCAGAGAAAGGTTTCCATAAGTTCCCATAACACCAAAGGATATAGCGCTATCAGCATTTTCAATAGTTTGCAGCAGAACACCTGCCTCTACACCATTATAACTAAGATCGCCATCATAACCATATTCAAGTGCGGAAAGATCTGAAGCATAACGGTAACTTCCACCATAGCCACGCAAGTATAAAGCAGGATTCTCACGAGCCTCTACCATTCCAGTAGAAGTCAGCCGCAATGTCTCCAACTGTTTATTTTGATTGCTAATATCCATCAAACCGGTATGAAATACGCTATTAGGCAAGACGAGATACGTTGGCACTTGTGGAACAACAGACCTTACAAACTGTTCAGGAAGAGCAGCAACCCCCATAGACTTAACATACTGATTTTCTAAGCGGAAGTTCCAAAACTCTCCACCATCCTTAACAAATTTCTGCTGAACATGCCCCTGTTTCGAAGTCACGTCTGGACCATAAGCACGAAGAGTGTATTTGTAAGGTGAATTCCTCAGCGCAACATAATTGCCATCGAGCTGGAAAGAATCTTTCTTCGCTTGACCATAGACCTGAATAACTGAAACACTATGAGCAATCTTTCCATTCGCTTTAGCATCTCCTACATTGCCCGCATCACCTCGTACATGTATTTTTGTTTTTCCAGAAACATCACCATGAATGACAAGTCGATCAATGACTTGCTGATCACTTGGATCATGAGGATTCAAACGCGCATTGAGATGAATTACAGCATCACCCTGCGCCTCATAAACTGTGCCTTTCCCATTTCCAATATGGAGAGTCTGATATTTCCCTTCAGATTCGGAAGATCTAAAATCAATAGCACTATTTACAAGACTCACAGAAGAAATGCATGAATCCACACATCCTACACCTAGAGTACCCAAATTCCTCTGTGCACTTCTTTTTAGAATCCACTTTGAACTATTGGCCAAGTCTAATTTTGCGTAAGAACTTTTATCAACGCGAACACCGCCTGTAACAATAGAGCTATCAACCGTAACTGATATATTAGAATCATTCTCGGCTTTTAATAATAAGTCACCAGCAAGAGCTGTTTTATTTTCTAATGAAACATGACCACCAGAATTATTACCATAGATCGCTATACCATTTGCAACTTCAAAAGCCGTTTCCTTCAACGAAATTGCCCCTGTTATGCCTATAGGTGTTTTCTCCTGTTTGGATACAGCGCTCCGCTTAACAACATTTGCTCTCTCAGCGGCTACATCCTTACTCCGATTTTGTTCACTTGCTTCTTTCTGTATTCCCCCATCAAAATATATGCCATAGGTTCCATCTCCTTCCACTCTAACAATAGAAGCCTCGATATTCGCGTGATTCATAGCAGAACGAGTCTCTGAAGATCTTCTCTTCCTAGAAGACCCCGTTTCAACCACATCATCACCCTTTATAATCCACAAAGCATGAGCATCAGTAACAACACTCCCATTCTTAAAATCAATAGAAGCATTATCACTCAACAGAAAAGCTGCACGCCCTAAATTCTCTGCGGAATCTGACTTACCCTGTCCTTTTTTCGCAGTAATATTAACTTTGTCTAACTCAACGCTCCCCCCAAGTTCTGACCTCACAGCCACTCCCTTTGCCAAAGTAATAGCTCCAGAGTCCATGCTTATCTTACCGCCTGTACTTGCCAAACCAGCTATAGCCAAATCCCCCGTCACGTTAATTCTCGTATCCTTTAAATTAACAGATGATCCAGAACCCGCCAAAGCGCCCGCATAAAGTGCGTCGACTGTCCCACCAGCCATCTTAACCTTTCCGCCACTTTTAGCTTCAAGCCCAATTACAGAAGATTGAATTTTTGAGTTTTTATCCAAAATAACTTCTGCTTTGTCTTCTGCAAGCACAGCACTCACAAGCTCAGATTGTAGCAAACCCATACTCTTTTTCAAATCAGAAGAATCCGCACTACTAATTGTGACCCCCTCTAACTTAATAACTGTATTCTGACTCTTTGCATGCATAGAATGTTGATTTTTATCCGTTGCCTTCAGTGTCTGCCCTTGTATTGTATATGATTGACCATCACTACACGAATAAGCACCTTGCAATCTTTCCGTACCATTTTCCCCCGTATTACTACACTGAGAAGAAACAGCTTCCTGCTTTATAGCATTGGCTGATACAGTCGCCACTATAGGGTTTTGCGATTCAGATCTAAGTGTGTCGGCTCCTTTATTATAAAGTAGAACACGCGCTACAGGTTTACCATCCGTCCCCTTAGAGGCAGGCTTCCTTTTCTTAGATTTAGTAGAATTAACTAGGGTAGAAGAAAACTGAGGCTTTTTAGTTTTTCCAGAAGTAGCAGGCACTTCAGTCTTGACCTTTCCCAACGAAGAAGATTGAGGAGCAGCAGAAGACATAACAACCTGAGATGGAACTAATTCAACCGTTGTATTATTATCCTCTGTAATATGACCTTCTCCGTCTACTATAGTATACCCTACAGCGTTAGATTCCGCACTTGAACTATCAAGAAGAGAAATACCTAAAGTGTCACTATTTCCACCTGTTAATCTATCTTCTGTTCTCGGTGATGGAGTAGGTCCACTTTCATCTATATCATTCACATTAACTGTATCATTATCACTACGGAGTACTGTAGGATATTCCACTTCATTCTGACTACCTGTTCTATTAGGAGAAGCAGTATGAGAAATATCTACACTTTCATCAATAGTTTTCCCAGTTGTCAAAACACTTCCTGAAGTAGATGGTGTATTTCCTGAAGCTTCAAAAGTTGGAATCAGATCTTCAACAGATGCACCAGCTGAATCCACATCATCATCTTCTTCCATATCATAATCGTCATCATAATCTACTATACTATACCCAGCATCATCATATTCCACCCTTGAATTACCAAGAAGAGAAACACTTATAGCTCCACCATTTTCATCTGTTGTTAGCAATAATGTATCCCCTGTTTCCGAATACAGAGTAGATGAAATATGGTCTTCAGAATCCAAATCATTAGAAGTATCTTGAGAAACAATAGTAGATGTAAGACCTAAATCCATACGAGACTCATCTGTATCAGATCTCGCCAATGAACTAGGCGGAGACTGAACTACTATCTGCTCCAATAATGGAGAATCCTCTGTTCCTTCTCCAACAGAAACAACACGCTCAATTTCTAAAGAAAAATCCCAAAATTTGTTCCCCAATCCTAACAATACAGAATCGAAAGGGTTATCTATTTTTTGCACGGCATGAAGGGTATATTGATAAGGCGTACCCAGAGTAACATAAGAACCATCCAGCTTGAAAGAATCTTTTTCTGCGTGCCCATAAACCTGAATAAGCGAAACACTGTGTCTAGCTGAATCCTCTTGCCCTTCTCCACGTGAAGTATTATTCACATGTATTATAGTTTTCCCTTCAACGTCACCATTAACTATAAGCCTATCAGATACCTGAGTATTTTTTGCACCAGACGCAGCTAAATCTACATTGAAATGAATTTTTGAGGTCCCAGACGCTGTGTAAACCACACCTTTTCGATTTCCATTCCCACTTCCAATGCGAAGGGTACGATATTCAATATCCCCAGCACTTCCATTTGTTAAAGAAGTAATAAATTTAATTTTACTATCTGAAAGGTTTACAGATGAAATACATGAATCCACACAACTCTCATCTGAACTTTCCAAACTACTATATAGATTCTTTTTTACATCCCATTCCGATCCATTGGATAAGAAAAGCTTAGCATGAGAATCTTTCTCAATACGAGCACCTCCCGCAATTGAAGAGTCGTGAACAAAAACAGACAGATCGGACTTATTTTCAGCTTCCAATAATAAACCACCTGAAACATTTGATTTGCCTTTTATAATAACGTTCCCCGCCAAATCATCACCATAAATGGCCACACCCTCTGGAACTTTGAGATAAGTACCGCTCAAAAGAACTGCATGTAACTTACTTTTCTTATCCTTTTCCCTCTCCAACAGCACTTCATTATCATTGCCTATAAAATCTTCTTCCCCATCAAAATATATACCATAAGATTTACCTCTCATTGTAACAGTTGAATTTTGAATATCAGAAATCATGAACTTGGTAACTTTAGAGGGTACACGAGGTTTTGCAGAAAATAAATCTGCCCCTAAAAAATATTCTATACTAGAAGAAATCTCATGAATGTCAGCAGCTCTACTATTGGACGTACTTACTATCGCCTTTCCTCCTTCCATTATTACTTTCACTCCATCAAACTCTTCTTGTTCATCTTGATCAGACAACTCTAAACCCGAATAATCAAAAACACTTTCTGAATACGCACCACTTATCAACAATGCAAGGGTATTGGAACCTTCAAGTTGTCCATTTTTAAAAGAAATGCCACCTCCATACGATAACAAACCGGCACTATATTGGCTTAAACTATTGCCTCTTCCCTGAGAAACTCTAATAGTAGTTCCATCTAATACTGCAAGTCCCCCGTTTTCCGATACAACCCCTACTCCACCCGCTTCTATAATAATTTGCCCAGACTGCATCTGTATAATAGATTTCTCAGAACTCCACAAACCAACTCCAAGAACATCAACATTTACTTCATTTAAAGAAATTACTCCACCACTTCTAGCGAAAGCACCTACATAAGCACCTTTGATAGAACCATTCAACATAGAGATAGTTCCGGAATCCAGAGCTTCAAGTCCAATAAAAAAACCCTTAATTTTTGAGCCCATTAAATTAACTGTGTTATTTTTGTGTTCTACCGACACAGCAACCCCCCTATTGATTTTATTACGAGAAACATCTTCACCCTGTCTCACATCAGAAAGATTTTTATTAACACCTCTATCATAAATTAATTTATTAATATCTTGCATTCCTAAAAGGCTAGGAGAACTATTCTCTCCCCGTACATTCATAATAGATACACTATCCAAATAAAGGACAGTTCCTTCTGGAGAATTCCCTGACTGACCATTCAAATGTACAGCAGTCTCTTTCTCTTTCACTATAACACTTCCCCCTTTTATTCCATATACCCCAGACTGACCGCAGGAGATAACTCCATATACCAAAGAATTATCAAAATCTATTGGAGCCCCCACATCTGCAGCTCTTGTTACTCTATTGCGCATATTATTTTGAGGACCTAGCCCACCTGGAATAGCAGCGCCTGCAGGGGAATCTAAAAAACCGCTAAAAGTAGCATTGAAAATACCACCTGGGACAGCAGCTGACATACCTGTTGGAACACCAACACCTGGAACACCTGCACCTGGAACACCACCTGGAACACCACCTGGAACACCACCTGGAACACCACCTGGAACACCTGCACCTGGAACACTATTATCTAGAGTGCTCTTTAGACTATCAAGAGTAATAATAGCATTCTGTCCAAGAGAGGAACAACTAGTAATAGGTAAATATACCACCTGATTCTTACGCACAGCGCCCGATGCCCCCCCAGCTACAATATCGTTGGATTCACCCTGAGGAGATGTAACTACATTTGCGTATGATAAAGATGTTCCAAAGTTCGGTAATAGCAATCGATTACCCATCACCTCCATAGAAACATCCACACCTTGTAAAAAGAAGAAAGCACTTGTTGTCAGTGCGTACAGACTTGTACGCTTTTTAAATACATTGATCATATGTCAAACTTTCTAAATAATGTTGCAAAAACACTAGAATTAAGTGAAAATAAGGTAAGTGAACAATTTGTAACATATGTTAGTCAATTTTACAACATAGTGTTATTTATTTACACTTCATTTTGTGCATAAAAATACCTAAGTTAAGTTTTTAAATGCACAAACCATTGTAATATCAGATAAAAGGATAAAACCACGATGATAAAGTATATGAAATGGATGACTTCTGTTTTCCTGGTTGCGATCAGCTTTGCAATGCTTTTATGGACTCAGACGAGTATTGCAAATACAAGTACTCAAACAAATGTAACGATTAATCATGTTTCAGGTACGACTTCTGTTCCCGCTTCTCCACAGAAGGTTGTTGTATTTGATATTGCCTCTCTTGATAATATGAACCGCCTTGGTATCAAAGCGGTTGTCGGCATTCCTGAAGGTAAAAAACCATCTTATCTGCAACAATTTGATGATGCAAAATATGAAAAAATTGGTACCCTTTTTGAACCCGATTATGAAAAAATTGCCACCCTTCAACCGGATTTGATTATTATTTCCTCCAGAACTCAAGCAAAATATAACGATTTATCCAAAATCGCTCCAACAATTGATCTAACTGTAGGAAATGAAAATTCTCTTGCAGATATTGAACGGAATGTGTCTATCCTTGGCAAAATTTTTGGCAAAGAAAAAAAAGCTGCAGAAGAAATTGCAAAACTCAATGAAATTTTAGCTGAAGTTCGTAAAAATACTAAAGGAAAAGGCAAAGGTCTTGTACTCATGACCTCTGGTGGAAAAATCAGTGCCTTAGGACCAAAATCACGTTTTGATATTTTTCATTCCGCTTTTGGAATTGCCCCTGCAACCGATAAACTCACTGTACAAAAACATGGACAGCTCATTTCTCCTGAATTTATTCTTGAGACAAATCCTGATTGGTTGTTGGTGATTGATCGGGATGCCGCAATTGGACGTGAAGGGCAATCTGCAGCACAATTGCTTAACAATGAGCTTGTTCACCGCACAACAGCGAGCAAACAAAACCAAATTATTTATTTGGACTCTTGGAGCTGGTATCGTGCAAGTGGTGGTTTAACGGGACTCTTTGAAACCGCTAAACAGATCAATGAAGCCTTTACAAAGAGCAAATAAGCGTACAAAAGAGCTTGCTTGCTATATAAATAAAATTTAAAAGCAGAGATTGTTTATTAAACAGTCTTTGCTTTTTTAGGTTTTGTTAGAAAATGATTTAACGTGAAGAATTACTGGATAACCATAACACTTCTCATTCTCCTGTCTATCCTCAGCATTTTTGTTGGTTATTCTGATGTCACACCTTCTGACCTATTCGCAGCCGATCCCCATGCGTGGCTTATTTTTTGGCAAACACGTCTTCCTCGTACCATTGCAATCCTTTTAGTAGGTGCATCACTTGCACTTTCAGGTATGATTATGCAACTATTGACACGCAATCGCTTTGTCGAGCCATCAACCGCTGGAACTGTTGAATCTGCTTCCCTTGGCATTCTTTTTATTATGATTTTTCTGCCTGATATTTCTGTTTTAGGAAAAATGGTCGTTGCGACAATTTTTGCCATGACAGGCACTTTACTTTTTATGTTTTTATTGCGCCGCATTCCTCTAAAATCTGCTCTCATTGTCCCCCTTACAGGGATTATGCTAAGCTATATTATTGGCTCTTTAACCAATGCCATTGCAGATTATGAAATGTTACTTCCCTCTCTTCAAGCTTACTTATTTGGCAGTTTTGCGATGATTCTTGAAGGAAAATATGAGCTCTTATGGCTATCCCTTCCCCTTTGTATTCTGGCCTATTGTACTGCTGATCGCTTTACGGTTGCAAGCTTGGGAGAAGATTTAACCAATAACCTTGGATTGAATTATCGTGTTGTCATGTTTTTTGGTCTTTTTATTGTCGCCTCAATCACTGCTGTTGTTGTCTGTACAATTGGTCGAATTCCTTTTGTTGGACTCATTGTTCCCAACCTTGTGTCAAATTTCATAGGCGATAATATGCGCCGTACTGCTCCTTGGGTGGCCATCAGTGGTGCAGGATTGGTTTTGATTTGTGATCTTTTAGGACGAATAATTCATCCCTCTCTTGAGATTCCCATCAGCACTATGATGGGTGTAATCGGTAGTTTTATTTTTATAATATTGCTTTTACGCTGGAGAAAGCATCTTGGATAGAAGAAGAAAAACAATATGTGTACTAACAACACTTATCATCATAGCATGTATTGTCACTAGTCTTTATATGATGTGGAATATCAATGTTTATACATGGACCTTTCGTCTTACAAAACTTTCCTCTCTGCTTCTTATTGCCTATGCAATAAGCGTTTCTACGGTTTTATTTCAAACAATCGTTAATAACCGGCTTCTTACCCCTTCAATTATGGGATTTGATCAGCTTTATATTTTAATAAAGACTGTTCTGATGTATTTTGTAGGCTCTCTTTCTTTGCCCTTTTTAAATGAAGAAGGGCAACTCATTCTCGAAGCCATCATTCTTATTCTTTTTTCAATAAGCCTTTTTCGTTGGCTATTTTCAGGAAGCCTAAAAGGACTTCACTTAACGCTTTTAATTGGTGTTGTTTTAGGCGGCTTTTTTTTCAGTTTACGGATGTTTATGCAATTGCAATTAAATCCGGACCAAATGATGAATTTAACGGATATTATGTTTGCAAATTTTAATAAATTTAATATGTCACTCATAAGCTTTGCCACAATCATTGTCTTCATTGTGAGTCTGATTGGATGGCATTCCCGTCATCTTCTTGATATTTTGGCTTTGGGACGTGATAACGCTCTTAATCTTGGTGTCAATTACCACAAAAGTGCGACAGCTGTCCTTATTTTTGTTTCCATTCTCGTTTCCATTTCTACCGCATTAGTAGGCCCAGTCACCTTTTTTGGACTGTTAGTTGCCAACCTTTCCTATGAACTTTCTCCTCAAGCAAAACACAGTGTTGTTGTGCCGATTGCAATATTATTAGCGATTATTTGTTTGGTGGGGGGACAATTTATTTTAGAGCAAATTTTTCACATGGCAGGACGTTTAAGTTTTATCATTGAGTTTTGTGGGGGAATTGTTTTCTTAATGTTACTGATGAAGGGAAAACTAAAATGATTGAGATCAATCATCTTTCCAAGGCTTACGGAGCACGATTGATTATCGATAATTTATGCCTTCATCTTCCCAAGGGGGGGATTATTTCTCTCATTGGGCCAAATGGTTCGGGAAAATCAACTCTTTTAATGCTGATAAGACGTCTTTTGCCGCATCATAATGGTACAATTCATATCGACGGCTTTGATATTGATAAAATGCCCCACGATATTTTGGCTCAAAAACTCTCAATTCTGCGTCAAGATAATCCTTTATCCTTCCGTTTAACCGTGTACGATTTAGTAAGTTTCGGACGCTATCCTTATTCAAAAGGCTGGTATACACACGAAGATAAACAATTTATCGACAGTGCGCTACGCTATCTCGGCTTACAAGATTTAAAAGACCGTTTTTTAGATGAGCTTTCTGGCGGTCAGCGTCAACGCGCTTTTATAGCCATGGTTATCTGCCAAGATACTGATTATCTTCTCTTAGATGAACCATTAAACAATCTGGATATGAAACATGCCGTTTCTATGATGAAGCAGTTACGCCGCACAGCTGATGAACTGAAAAAAACCATTCTTATTGTTATGCACGATATTAATTTTGCATCATCTTATTCAGATATGATTGTTGCACTGAAACATGGGAAAGCAGCTTATTGTGGAACTCCCAAAGAAATTATGCAACCAGAAATTCTTAAAGACATTTATGATGTCGATATTCAAATCAAAACAATCAATGATATCCCTATCGCTCTTTATTATCGATAATCATAAAAAAATTTTGTGCTTATATGCACTATAGAATCTGCCAGAGATAGTAAAATTGGCTTATTGGAGAATAGTTTAATGGTAGAATAGCGCTTTGACTTCGTCAATCTTGATTCGAATCCAAGTTCCCCAGCTAGTATTTAATGATTGTAACTTATCATCGGGTTTTGTATAATTTGGAAACAGATTTTGCATCAATTTATTTTTTCAAAGGATCTTCAAAAAACTTTCAAGGGTTATTTAAAACCCCTTTAATGCGTATTTTTCTCTTCCTCTAAAAATTTCAATTTGAGATGATAAGCTCTTGAGCCGGAGTCGGATTCTTTGAATCAGATGTATAAGATGCGCCAACCCCTTTTATCTTAAATTGGCTAAAGATTTTTCGGATCTGAGACACATCATTGAGAGAGAGAACTTTCCCTTTAATTGCGCAAACAAAGCAAACATCATCAGGTAGTCCTCTCGCTAAAAAAAATCCTTTCCATAGTAATCCTCCCCCCCCAGTAAGGCGGATCAAAATAAAACAAAGTGCTTGGACGGTCATAACGCATAATAAAATCAGACCAGTCTAAATGTTCAATGGTAACACCTGCTAAGCAGCGGTATATAAGCTTTAATACGCTTTCAAGTTTCAACGAATTAAACCGTGCACTACAATTAAAATCAACGCCAAATGTTCGTTTGTCCACCTGACCAGCGAAACTCAAATGCTAGAGATATAAAAACCGCAAAGCCCGCTCTAAACGTGGTGGTATTTGGGTCTTGTAAAGCAAAACATTGAAATTCTTCATGGCTGCTTATTTGGAACTGCGACAAATCCATAAAAGGATGATAACCAGAAAAAATTCACCACATCACCTGAGCAATTATTGATGACTTCGTATAAAGATATCAATTTCCTTGTAAAGAATATGCCTCCCATTCCTACAAAAGACTCCACATAAGGCGATAAGGGATAGCTTCTATGATTTTACAGGTACAGATCACTGGCCATTCAATAACACCAACTGATGTCCAAGCCAATTAGAGAACCTGTGGAAACAGGCAGGTTGCGAAGCTGAATATAATGGAACAGCACCGAACGGATAAGCCACGCATCATAAGTAAGCCTCTAGCGTGCATAGCTTATAGGTTTTGGAAACAGACAATATTATAATTCAGGCGATTAAAGATCGGATCTCAGGCTTTTTAATCTAGTGGACAAACACGAATAATATGTCCGTCTAGATCTTTGATTAGGAAGGTACGTCCAAATACATCAGTATACGGTTCCTTCAAAACATTTATCTCAACGGTGGTTTGCTCTTTCCATTCCGCATAGAGCTTATCTACGTCCTCTCCCTTAGGCAACATAATGCCGATTTCTGAAAAACGAGGCACATTTTCCTCAGGCGCATCGCCCCCAGACCAAAGAGCAAAGAGTGCGTCACCCGAAGAAGCAAAAGCAACATAACGTGGCGAGATGAATACAGGCTCTTTCTTGAAGATGAATTTGTAAAAAGCAGTAGAATACTCTATGTTTGAGACATATACCAACTGTAGGTTTGGGGTAACAGGATAAGTAGGGATATTACTCATAAATTCTCCATGATTTAGTAGCTGTTGCTTGACAGGCATATACCTATTAGAGAATATTTCAACAAGAGTTTGTAATGCTTCCGTTCACGGTGTGCTCTATTTATATGTTTTTATTCTCTTATTGCTATATGCTAAAATATTGAGACCGCCACTACTGGGATTATAATGACATCCCTATCGCTCTCTATTATCGATAATCTAAAGATTTTTTGCGTTTGCATGCACTATAGAATCTGCTAGAGATGGTAAAATCGGCTTATTGGGGAATAGTTTAATGGTAGAACAGCGGACTCTGACTCCGTCAATCTTGGTTCGAATCCAAGTTCCCCAGCTGTTGTAGCTTGCCAGCGGGTTTTGTATATTTTGCCAGTATGTTTTGTATCAATTTATTTTTTTTAAAGAGTTTTTAAGGTGTTCTCAAAGGGTCTTCAAATGCTTTTCAAAGGGTATTTAAAGCTCT
>NZ_JAQITE010000024.1 GCF_028618595.1 Bartonella sp. AU18XJBT
GCTACGTGGTGTTGACCGTGAAGGGATTGAGCGTGGTCAAGTATTGGCGAAGCCAGGATCCGTTACGCCTCATACACGTTTTAAAGCAGAAGCTTACATTTTGACAAAAGATGAAGGTGGGCGTCATACGCCATTTTTCACGAATTATCGTCCTCAGTTTTACTTCCGTACGACGGATGTTACAGGTATTGTTACGCTTCCAGAAGGAACGGAAATGGTTATGCCAGGCGATAATGTTGCTATGGATGTTTCGTTGATCGTTCCGATAGCGATGGAAGAAAAACTTCGTTTCGCTATTCGTGAAGGTGGTCGTACTGTTGGTGCCGGTATCGTCTCTAAGATCATTGAATAAATAATGCTTGTTGAGAGCCTTGATTATTGAAGGCGCTTTGTATAACAGGGAAATAAAGAGCATGAACAGTCAAAATATTCGCATTCGCTTGAAAGCGTTTGATCATAGAATTCTTGATACGTCGACGCGTGAGATTGTATCGACTGCTAAACGTACCGGTGCAAATGTCCGTGGTCCCATTCCGCTTCCAACGCGGATTGAGAAATTTACGGTTAATCGTGGACCGCATATTGATAAGAAGAGTCGTGAGCAGTTTGAGATGCGGACACATAAACGTCTTCTTGATATTGTTGATCCAACGCCGCAAACAGTGGATGCGCTTATGAAGCTCGATCTTTCTGCTGGTGTGGATGTAGAAATTAAGCTCTGAGGTTTGAGGACAGAAGGAACAGACCCGATGCGTTCAGGTGTAATAGCACAGAAGCTGGGCATGACCCGTATTTATAATGATGCTGGTGAGCATGTGCCGGTGACGGTACTTCGTTTGGAGAATTGTCAAGTCGTTGCTCAGCGTACAGTTGAAAAGAATGGTTATACTGCTGTTCAATTAGGTGTAGGCTTTGCTAAGGTTAAGAATACTTCACAAGCTCTTCGTGGACATTTTGCTAAGGCTTCTGTTGAGCCTAAAGCCAAAATAGCAGAGTTTCGTGTGAGTCCCGACAATCTTCTTGATGTTGGTACTGAAATTACGGTGGAACATTTTGTTCCAGGGCAAAGAGTTGATGTGACTGGTACCAGTATCGGTAAGGGGTTTGCTGGTGTTATGAAACGACATAACTTTGGTGGGCATCGTGCTTCCCATGGTAACTCGATCACACATCGCGCTCATGGTTCTACAGGGCAATGCCAAGATCCTGGTAAAGTTTTTAAGGGTAAAAAAATGGCTGGCCATATGGGGCAAGTTCGTGTAACAACACAGAATATTGAAGTTATTTCCACGGATAGTGAGCGTGGTTTAATTTTAGTCCGTGGTGCTGTTTCTGGTTCTAAAGGTTCTTGGATTTTGGTACGGGATGCTGTGAAGAAGCCTCTTCCTGATAATGCTCCAAAGCCTGCTGGTATTCGCCGTCTTGTGAAGGAGAAAACGGAAATGGTTACTCCGGTGATGGAAACCTCTGAAGTTGAGGGAGCCTAATAATGGATCTTGTAATTAAAACTCTTGATGGTAATGAAGCTGGCAAAGTAAAGGTTTCTGAAGCTATTTTTGATCTTGTTCCGCGTGAGGATATTTTGCAGCGTGTCGTTCGTTGGCAGCTTGCACGTCGTCAGCAGGGAAGTCATCAATCCCAAGGTCGTTCTGATGTGTCGCGAACAGGGGCGAAAATGTTTAAACAGAAAGGAACAGGGCGCGCTCGACATTCATCTGCACGTGCACCGCAGTTTAGAGGTGGGGGTAAGGCACATGGACCGGTGGCTCGTAGCCATGCGCATGATCTTCCTAAAAAGATTCGTGCTCTTGGCTTACGTCTTGCTTTATCTGCAAAATTAAAAGCAAAAGATTTAATTATTGTGGATGAGTTGACTGTTAAGGATGCTAAAACAAAAATGCTTGTTTCTCATTTTTCTAAGCTTGGATTTAATAACGCTCTCTTGATTGGTGGTAAAGAGATTGATATTAACTTTTTTCGTGCAGCCTCTAATATTCCTAATATTGACATTTTGCCGATTCAGGGAATTAATGTTTATGATATTTTGCGTCGCAGCAAACTTGTTTTGTCAAAAGCAGCTGTTGAGGCTCTTGAGGAGCGTTTTAGATGACAGATCTTCGCCATTATGATATAATTATTAGCCCAGTTATTACTGAAAAGGCGACTATGATTTCTGAGTATAATCAAGTTGCTTTTAATGTCGCGCCGAAAGCGACGAAGCCTGAGATCAAGGCTGCTATTGAAGCGCTTTTTAGCGTAAAAGTTAAAGCAGTTAACACGATAGTCCGTAAAGGTAAAGTGAAGCGTTTCAAAGGTATAGTTGGTCGGCAGAGTGATGTCAAAAAAGCGATCGTAACTCTGGCCAGTGGTCAGACTATCGACGTTTCGACAGGTCTTTAAAGAGGCTCGGAGATAGGAATAATGGCACTTAAGCAATTTAATCCAACGACACCTGGGCAACGTCAGCTTGTTATTGTGGAACGTTCTTGTCTTTATAAGGGAAAACCTATAAAGATGTTGACTGAAGGTTTATCTTCAAAGGGTGGACGCAATAATCGCGGTCGTGTTACTGCTCGTTTTCAGGGTGGTGGACATAAACGTAGTTATCGGTTTGTCGACTTTAAGCGTCTTAAACGTGATGTTTCAGCAAAAGTTGAGCGTTTAGAATACGATCCTAATCGTACTGCTTTTATTGCTTTAATCCGTTATGAGGATGGGCAATTGAGTTATATTCTTGCGCCACAGCGTCTTGCGGTTGGTGATTCCGTTATGGCTGGTTTAAATGTGGATGTTAAACCAGGTAATGCTATGCCTCTCGGTAATATGCCTGTAGGCACAATTATTCATAATGTTGAGATGAAGCCAGGAAAAGGAGGGCAGATTGCACGTTCAGCAGGTACTTATGCGCAGTTGGTTGGACGAGATCAGGGTATGGCCATTCTTCGTTTAAATTCTGGTGAACAGCGTTTGGTTCCTAGTAGATGTTTTGCAACCGTTGGCGCTGTTTCAAATCCTGATCATGGGAATATTAATGATGGTAAGGCAGGTCGGTCACGTTGGCGTGGTAAACGTCCACATGTTCGTGGTGTTGCTATGAACCCCGTTGATCATCCGCATGGTGGTGGTGAAGGTCGTACATCGGGGGGGCGCCATCCAGTATCTCCTTGGGGTAAACCTACAAAAGGTAAGCGTACGCGCTCCAATAAAGCCACTGATAAGTTTATTATGCGTACGCGTCATCAACGCAAGAAATAAGAAAGGTAGTCTGAGGTGGTTCGTTCAGTGTGGAAAGGTCCGTTTGTTGACGGCTATCTTCTTGGTAAGGCAGAGAAGGTACGTGCAAGTGGGCGCAATGAAGTTATAAAAATATGGAGTCGTCGCTCTACTATTTTACCGCAATTTGTTGGTTTAACTTTTGGTGTTTACAACGGTAATAAGCATATTCCTGTTTCTGTTTCTGAAGAGATGGTTGGGCATAAGTTTGGTGAGTTCGCTCCTACCCGGACTTATTATGGTCATGGTGCCGATAAAAAAGCGAAGAGGAAGTAGGAATGGGAAAAGCTAAAGTTTCGCGCCAGCTTAGAGATAATGAAGCAAGAGCTGTCACGCGGACAATTCGTGTTAGTCCGCAGAAGCTTAATTTAGTTGCTGCAATGATTCGTGGTAAAAGAGTTAATGTAGCACTCGCTGATTTGATGTTTTCACGCAAGCGTATTGCTGCTACTGTGAAAAAAACGCTTGAATCAGCAATTGCAAATGCAGAGAATAACCACGATCTTGATATTGATTCGCTTATTGTGGCGGAAGCTTATGTTGGTAAGTCGATAGTGATGAAGCGCTTTCATGTTCGTGGTCGAGGGCGTGCTAGTAGAATTGAACGTCCATTTTCGCATCTTACTGTTATTGTTCGTGAAGTTACCGAAAAAGTGGAGGCCGCGTAATGGGTCAGAAGATCAATCCAATAGGACTTCGTCTTGGTGTTAATCGGACTTGGGACTCTCGTTGGTATGCTGATAGTGGTGAATATGGGCGCCTTCTTCATGAAGATTTGAAAATTCGTTCATATGTGCTGGAGGAGCTTAAACAGGCGGCTATTTCTAAGGTTGTTATTGAGCGTCCTCATAAGAAGTGTCGTATTACGATTCATTCTGCACGTCCTGGTTTGATTATTGGTAAAAAGGGTGCTGATATCGAAAAGCTTCGTCGTAAGCTCTCAGAAATGACGGATGCTGAAACTTCATTGAATATTGTGGAGATTCGCAAACCGGAGATTGATGCCACGATTATTGCGCAATCAATTGCTCAACAGTTAGAGCGTCGTGTTGCTTTTCGTCGTGCAATGAAGCGTGCTGTTCAGTCTGCTATGCGTCTTGGTGCGGAAGGCATTCGTATCAATTGTTCTGGTCGTCTTGGTGGTGCTGAAATTGCTCGTATGGAATGGTATCGTGAAGGTCGTGTTCCACTTCATACCTTGCGTTCTGATGTTGATTACGGTACAGCAGAAGCTAAGACCGCTTATGGTATTTGTGGTATTAAAGTTTGGGTCTTTAAGGGTGAGATTCTTGAGCATGATCCGATGGCTTCAGAACGTCGTGCTACGGAAGTTGATCAATCTGGTTCTTCATCGAATCGTCGCCGTGAAAATGCTTAGTTTTTGAGATTGAACTAAAATTTGGAGTAGAGAACAATGTTGCAGCCAAAGCGCACAAAGTTCCGTAAACAGTTCAAGGGCCGTATTCACGGTGTTGCGAAGGGTGGTACGGATTTGAATTTCGGTGCCTACGGTTTGAAGGCTGTTGAGCCGGAGCGGATTACTGCTCGTCAAATTGAAGCGGCGCGCCGTGCGATTACGCGTTATATGAAGCGTTCTGGTCGTGTGTGGATTCGCATTTTTCCAGATCTTCCGGTTACATCTAAACCGACTGAAGTTCGTATGGGTAAAGGTAAGGGAAGTGTCGATTATTGGGCTGCACGTGTTGCTCCTGGACGCATCATGTTTGAGCTTGATGGAGTTCCTGAGGATGTTGCACGTGAAGCACTAAGATTGGGTGCTGCAAAGTTGCCTATAAAAACGCGTTTCATCCAGCGTATTGCTGAATAATGAGGTTAAGCGATGAAAGCCACAGAATTACGGGCGCAAACGCTCGACCAAATGAAAGATGAATTGGCTAAGTTAAAGAAAGAGCAATTTAATTTGCGTTTTCAAAAAGCAACAGGTCAATTAGAAAAGACTGTGCGTGTTAGACAAGTTCGTCGTGATATTGCGCGTATTAAAACTTTTCTTCGTCAAAAAGTAAGTGAAAGTAAGGTTTAAGGAAATGAGAGATGCCTAAACGCGTTTTGCAGGGTGTTGTTATTAGCGACAAAAGTGATAAGACTGTTGTTGTCAAAGTTGAGCGCCGTTATTCTCATCCGCTTCTTAAGAAGACTGTTCGGCAGTCTAAAAATTATAAAGCGCATGACGAACACAACCAATTCAAGATTGGGGATCAAGTTTCTATTCAAGAATCTAGACCAATTTCGAAAGATAAATGTTGGATTGTTGTAAAAGACAATGTAGCGTAATGAGTTAAGTTTATTGTTTTAGAATTTAACAGTGTTTTTATCATTGATAAATTTAAAGGCGATGACTTTATCGTTATTTGGCAGACAAATCCGAGTGTATAAAAGGTACAATCGGGTATATGTGTTAAGAGAAGGTGGCCAGTCATGATTCAGATGCAAACAAACCTCGACGTTGCTGATAATTCTGGTGCTCGTCGTGTCATGTGCATCAAGGTGTTAGGCGGTTCAAAGCGGAAATATGCTTCGGTCGGTGACATTATTGTTGTTTCGGTTAAGGATGCTATTCCTCGTGGCCGTGTTAAAAAAGGTGATGTTATGAAAGCTGTTGTGGTTCGTACTGCTAAGGATATTCGTCGCGCAGATGGTAGTGTCATTCGTTTTGATAGTAATGCTGCGGTTTTAGTGGATAATAAAAAAGAGCCGATCGGTACTCGTATCTTTGGACCTGTTCCCCGCGAATTGCGTGGTAGGAATCATATGAAGATCATCTCGCTCGCTCCTGAAGTTCTGTAAGGAGTAAATGTTATGCAGAAGATTCGAAAAGGTGATAAAGTTGTTGTTTTATCCGGTAAGGATAAAGGATGTAGTGGTGAAGTAATTAAGGTTAGTCCAAAAGAGAGTAAGGCTTTTGTTCGTGGGATTAATATGATTAAACGTCATCAACGTCAAACGCAGAAGCAAGAAGCTGGAATTATTTCTAAAGAAGCTCCGATTCATCTGTCTAATTTGGCGATTGCTGATCCTAAAGATGGTAAGCCTACACGTGTAGGCTTTCGTATGAATGCAGATGGTAATAAAGTGCGTTTTGCCAAGCGTTCGGGAGAGTTGATTAATGGCTGAGGAAAGACAAATACCGCGTATGAAAGCGCATTATTTTGAAGTGATTCGTAAAGCGCTTCAAGAGAAGTTTAATTATAGAAATGCAATGCAAATTCCGCGGATTGATAAAATTGTAATAAATATGGGGATAGGTGAAGCAACTGCTGATTCGAAGAAGCCTTCTCTTGCTGCTGAGGATTTAGGGCTAATAACAGGTCAGAAGGCTGTTGTTACGCGTGCACGTAATTCTATTGCGACCTTTAAGGTTCGTGAAGGAATGCCTCTTGGGGCTAAAGTTACATTGCGTAAAGATCGTATGTTTGAGTTTTTAGATCGTCTTGTTACGATTGCTCTTCCGCGCGTTCGTGACTTTCGTGGTTTAAATCCAAAGAGTTTTGATGGTCGTGGCAATTTTGCTATGGGTATTAAGGAACACATTGTGTTTCCAGAAATCAACTATGATAAAGTTGATCAAATTTGGGGCATGGATATTATCGTTTGTACGACAGCAAAAACGGATGATGAAGCTCGTGAGTTATTGCGTGCTTTTAATTTTCCTTTTCGTTCGTAACGGCAAACGTAGTGAGGTGAAATTATGGCCAAGGTAAGTGCCGTTGAAAAAAATAAGCATCGTGTGGTGATGGTAAAGCGTTATGCTGCCCGTCGTGCACGTTTGAAAGCAATAGTTATGGATCAGAAGGTTTCTCTTGAAGAACGTTTTAAAGCTTCTGTTCAGTTGGCTGAGTTGCCGCGTAATTCTTCAAAAGTTCGTATTCGTAATCGCTGTGAGGTTTCAGGTCGTCCGCGGGCTTATTATCGTAAATTAAAAATGTCGCGAATTGCGTTGCGTGAGCTTGGCTCTATTGGCCATATTCCTGGTATTGTAAAGTCTAGTTGGTAAGAGGAGATTATTTAATGTCTATGTCAGATCCTCTTGGTGATATGTTAACACGTATTCGTAATGCACTTGGTCGTAAAAAAGGTAAAGTAGTTACCCCATCTTCGAAGCTTCGTGCGCACGTTCTTGATGTTCTTCAGTCAGAAGGTTATATTCGCGGATATAATCAAATTGATTTAGGTGATGGGAAAGCTGAAATTGAAATCGAATTGAAGTATTTTGAAGGACTGGCTGCTATTCGTGAGATTTCACGTGTATCAAAACCAGGTCGTCGTGTGTATGTTTCTGCTAAGTCACTTCCACAGGTGGCAAATGGTCTTGGTATTTCGATTTTATCGACTCCTAAAGGCGTCATGGCGGATCATGAGGCGCGTGAACAGAATGTTGGTGGAGAACTCCTTTGTCGTGTTTTCTAAGTCATGTCAAGAAAACGGAAGAAAAAGTAGGTTAGAACAATGTCTCGTATTGGAAAGAAACCCATTTCAATTCCTTCTGGGGTTACTGCTACTGTTGAAGGTCAGCTGGTTAAGGCAAAAGGTCCAAAAGGTGAGCTGAGTTACGTCGTCAATGATGAAGTCTTAGTCAAGTTTGAGGGAAATATCATATCAGTTATGCCGCGGGATCAGTCAAAAGATGCGCGTTCTAAATGGGGTATGTCGCGCTCAATGATTGAGAACATTTTTTGTGGTGTGAAAGATGGTTTTGAAAAAAGGTTGGAGATTAATGGGGTTGGTTATCGTGCTGCTTTACAGGGTAAGGATGTTCAACTATCTCTAGGCTTTTCGCATGATGTGGTTTATAAAGTTCCATCGGGTGTTACTGTAACCGTTCCTAAACCAACAGAAATTGTTGTTTCTGGAATTGATAAACAGCAAGTTGGACAAGTTGCAGCGGAGATTCGTGAGTATCGTAGGCCTGAGCCTTATAAGGGTAAAGGTGTTAAGCATGCAGATGAACGTATCTTCCGTAAAGAAGGTAAAAAGAAATAAGGATTTTGTATTATGGTTTCATCTAAGGACATTATCCAACGTCGTGCAAGGCGTGTTCGTCGTAGAATTAAAATGGTTTCTCATGATCGTCCTCGGCTTAGTGTTTATCGTTCAAATCAGAACATTTATGCTCAAGTTATCGATGATTTGCGGGGATGTACGCTGGTTTCAGCTTCTACTCTTGAAAGTGATTTAAAAAAGTCATTAAAGAATGGTGCTGATAAAAAAGCAGCTTTTGCTGTTGGTAAGTTAATTGCTGAGCGTGCGAAGCAAGCGGGTGTTAATGAGGTGGTTTTTGATCGTGGAGCGTATGTGTACCATGGTCGCGTCAAAGCTTTAGCTGAAGCTGCTCGTGAAGGTGGTTTGAATTTCTAAAATTTCTTATTTATGAATGAGTAAGAAGAGTTTAAAGTATTTCGTTTAAGTTCTTCCAGTTTAATGAGGGACTTTGTTATCGTGCTTCCGGAAAAGAAAAAGGAATGAGGAATGGCACAAAAAGAACGTGGTGAGAGAGAAGAACGCGATAATGAATTTGTCGACAGGTTAGTTCATATCAATCGTGTTGCTAAAGTTGTAAAGGGTGGTCGGCGTTTTGGTTTTGCTGCTCTTGTTGTCGTTGGAGATCAAAAGGGGCGTGTGGGTTTTGGACATGGAAAAGCCCGTGAAGTTCCTGAAGCCGTTCGTAAAGCAACGGAATCTGCAAAACGTGGGATGATTTATGTTCCGCTTCGGTCTGGACGTACATTGCATCATGATCTTGAAGGGCGTCACGGAGCTGGGCGTGTTTTGCTACGTTCGGCTTCTGCGGGTACTGGTATTATTGCTGGGGGGCCGATGCGTGCTATTTTTGAAGCTCTTGGTATGCAGGATGTTGTTGCAAAATCATTAGGATCGTCGAATCCTTATAACATGGTTCGTGCGACATTTGATGCATTAAAACATCAAATGCATCCTAGAGATATTGCTGCTCAACGTGGTATAAAATATTCGACTTTGCAGGCGCGTCGTCGCCATTTAGTCGACCTAGAAGGATAGTTTCTGAGATTATCAGAAAAGGAATTAGGAAATGGTTCAGAAAAAATCTCAGAGTGGTAAAACTATCACGGTGGAGCAAATTGGAAGCCCTATTCGAAACTCACAGATTCAGCGTGCAACCTTAAAGGGGCTAGGACTAAATAAAATGCGTCGTCGGCGCGTTTTAGATGATACACTTTGTGTGCGGGGTATGATTGCTCAGGTTCGGCATCTTGTTCGCGTTATAGATGAAGGTTAAGGGTTGCAGGAGTATTAGATATGAAACTCAATGAACTGCGTGATTGTGAAGGCGCAACAAAAAATCGTAAGCGTGTTGGGCGTGGTATTGGTTCCGGTACGGGTAAGACTGGTGGTCGTGGTGTAAAAGGGCAAAAGTCGCGTTCTGGTGTTTCTCTTAATGGTTTTGAAGGTGGGCAAATGCCTATCTATCGTCGTTTGCCAAAACGTGGATTTAGAAATTTCTTTGCCAAAACCTATAATGAAGTTTCACTAGGACGTATTCAGTTGGCAGTTGATGCAGGTAAGTTGAATATTGAAAAGCCTGTTGATATAATTGCTCTGAAAGAGGCTGGTATTATTCGTCGTGAAAAAGATGGGGTTCGTCTTCTTTCTGATGGTGATTTGAAGGCGAAGATTACCTTTCATGTTTCTGGTGCTTCACAATCTGCTCGTGTTAAGATTGAAAAAGTGGGTGGACAGGTTATTTTTCCTGATATTACTCAATAATTTTTTAACATGAGTGGAGATCTAAAGAAGAATTACATTTGTTCTATGGGATCTTTTGTGGAGATTTTTTTAATTCTGCATTTATTTGTGTATGCATATATGAATTTTAGGGTTATACTTCTGTGATTTAAAGAACTGGAGTGTGAAGTGGAGACGTTTTATGGCATCAGCAGCAGAGCAATTTGCTTCCAATATAAACTTCGGTACCTTTTCGCGTGCAACTGAATTAAAGAAACGTATCTGGTTTACTCTTTCGGCGCTTCTTGTATATCGTTTTGGAACTTACATCTCTCTTCCAGGTATTAATATTGATGCTTTGCGGCAAACATTTGAACATCACGCGTCGGGAGTATTAGGGCTTTTTAATATGTTTGCTGGAGGTGCCGTTGGGCGTATGGCTATTTTTGCGCTGGGTATTATGCCTTATATATCGGCATCTATTATTGTGCAATTGTTAACATCTATTATTCCTTCTTTGGAAACTCTTAAAAAAGAAGGGGAATTAGGTCGTAAGATTATCAATCAATATACGCGTTATGTAACAGTAGTATTGGCAATTCTACAAGCTTTTGGTATTGCGGTTGCGCTTGAAAGCGGTATAGGGACGGGGCTTCAAATTGTTTTAGAACCAGGTCTTATGTTTCGTATTTCTTCTGTTATTACACTTGTTGGCGGAACGATGTTTCTCATGTGGCTTGGCGAGCAAATTACGTCACGTGGTGTTGGTAATGGGGTTTCTCTTATCATTTTTACAGGCATTGTAGCCAACTTTCCTTCTATTTTTGCTCAGCTTTTGACAGCTCATAGTCAGGCTGATTTATCAACTTTTCTTTTAATAGGAATCGTTCTTATTGCTGTTTTGGTTATTGGGCTTATTGTTTTTATAGAGCGTGCGCAACGGCGAATTCTTATCCAGTATCCGAAACGTCAGGTCGGTAATCAAATGTTTCAAGGAGATATGTCGCATCTTCCTTTAAAGTTGAATACTGCTGGTGTTATTCCACCTATTTTTGCTTCATCTTTATTATTATTACCTGCCACTATTAATAATTTTTCTGATAAAATGCCACAATGGGTTCAGGCGATTTCTTATGCTCTTGGTCATGGGCAGCCACTTTATATGATGGTTTATGCATTTTTAATGGCGTTTTTTTGCTTTTTTTATACAGCTATTGTGTTTAATCCAAGTGATACTGCAGATCAGTTGAAGAAACATTCTGGTTTTATTCCAGGGATTCGTCCAGGTGAGCGTACAGCCGAATATATTGATTACGTTTTGACGCGTATTACTGTTGTGGGCGCTGTTTATATTATCTTGGTTTGTTTGTTACCTGAATTTATGATATCTGCATTACAGGTTCCTTTTTATCTTGGGGGGACATCCTTGTTGATTGTTGTTACTGTTACACTTGATACGGTTGCTCAAATTCAGGGGCATCTTGTTGCCCACCAATATGAAGGGTTGATAAAAAAATCAAAACTTCGTGGAGGTAGAAGGAATCGATGAGAGTTATTCTTTTAGGTCCTCCTGGAGCGGGAAAAGGTACGCAAGCAAAAATGTTGACTGAGGAATATAACATTCCTCATTTATCAACAGGGGATATGTTGCGTGAGGTGATTGCCAAAGAAACGGAGATTGGTAAAAAAGCTAAAGCTATTATAAGTTCTGGTGCTTTGGTCCCTGATAGTATTGTTAACCAAATCGTATCAGATAGGATTGATGAAACTGATTGTGTAAATGGTTTTGTTTTGGATGGATATCCGCGAACTGTGGGGCAGGCAGAAGCGTTACAGCAAATACTAGAGTCAAAAAATACGCGGCTTGATGCCGTTATTGAGTTGTGTGTGGATGAAAACGTGTTGATCGAACGTATGAAAAAGCGCGTTGAGGAAACAATAGCGGCTGGTGGACAGGTTCGTTTAGATGACAATCCTGTTGCTTTTGCAAAAAGATTAGTAGAATATCGTGAAAAAACAGCTCCTTTATCAAAATTTTATTCGGAGAGGGGAATGTTGAAGGTCATTGATGGAATGATTGGTATTGCTGAAGTGACGCGTATGATTAGAGGTTTTCTTTCATGAGATTTTTTTTAGAAATAAATGAAAAGAGTTGACTTTTGAGATGAAATCTATCACAAGTAAATTTAATTTATTTTAGCGAAATAAGAGGATTCGGAAGAATTTTTTTTCTGAGTCTATTTTTTTCTGTAAGGTATACTAGGTATTTTATAACAACTTGTCAAAATAACTAAGGAGAGTAGGCGTGGCTCGTATTGCTGGCGTCAATATCCCGACAAATAAGCGTGTAATTATTGCGCTTCAATATATCCACGGGATTGGACCAAAATTTGCTCAAGAAATTATTGAAAGAGTTGGCATTCCCTTGGGACGTCGTGTGCATGAACTTTCAGATGCTGAGGTGTTGCAGATTCGTGAGGCGATAGATCAGGGCTATCAAGTTGAAGGTGATCTTCGTCGTGAGGTTGCTATGAATGTTAAGCGTTTGATGGACCTTGGTTGTTATCGAGGATTGCGTCATCGCCGGTCTTTGCCTGTCCGAGGACAGCGGACACATACGAATGCTCGTACGCGTAAAGGACCGGCTAAGGCAATTGCCGGTAAGAAGAAATAAGAGCCTTTGTGGAAGGTTTTTATATATTCTTTTTCTTGTTTAATTTGTTTGACAAGGAAAAAAAGGTGGAGCTGCTGATGTTACGGCAGTGATGAGATCGTTGAAAGGGAAAATATGGCCAAGGAAGCCACACGTGTTCGTCGTCGCGAACGTAAAAATATTTCGTCAGGTGTTGTGCATATTAATTCAACATTTAATAACACAATGATTACTATTACGGATGCTCAGGGTAATGCAATTGCTTGGTCATCTGCTGGGGCTCAGGGGTTTAAAGGTGCACGTAAATCGACGCCTTTTGCTGCTCAAGTTGCTGCGGAGGATTGTGCAAAAAAAGCGCAAGAGCATGGTATGCGTTCTTTGGAAGTTGAAGTTTGTGGACCTGGATCCGGGCGTGAATCTGCTCTGCGTGCATTGCAATCTGTTGGTTTTGTCATTACTTCTATTCGCGATGTAACACCAATTCCTCATAATGGATGTCGTCCGCGGAAAAGGCGGCGTGTTTAATTGGGTGTTGTTTTTTGTTGTCGGAGATTTCTCTGATGTTCACATTGGTCGTTACGATTGAATGGTAACGGAACTAAAGAACGGGAATAAAAATATGATCCAGAAAAACTGGCAGGAACTTATTAAACCCAATAAGGTTGAATCATGTGCGCATGATAATCCAAATATTATAAGTGTGATTGCAGAACCTCTTGAACGGGGTTTTGGCTTGACGTTAGGCAATGCACTTCGTCGCGTGTTGTTATCTTCGCTTCGTGGTGCTGCTATTACTGCTGTGCAGATTGACGGTGTCTTACATGAATTTTCATCGATTCCTGGTGTGCGTGAGGATGTTACGGATATCATTTTGAATATAAAAGAAATTGCGCTTCGTATGGAAGAAGAAGGGCCTAAACGTGTCGTCGTTTATAAAGAGGGTCCTGGTGTTGTGAAAGCGGGAGATATCAGTACTGTTGGGGATATGGAAATTCTAAATCCAGATCATGTTATTTGTACTCTTGATGAAGATGCTGAAATTCGTATGGAATTTATTGTCAACACAGGAAAGGGGTATGTTCCATCTGATCGTAATTGTGTTGATGATGCACGTATAGGGCTTATTCCAATTGATAGTCTTTATTCACCAATTCGTAGAGTGTCTTATAAGGTGGAAAATACGCGTGAAGGTCAAGTTTTGGATTATGATAAATTGACCTTAACGATTGAAACAAACGGCGCTGTTAATGGAGAGGATGCTGTTGCTTTTGCGGCGCGTATTCTTCAGGATCAATTATCGTTATTTATTAACTTTGAAGAGCCGCAGAAGGAGCCTGTTGAAGAGGCTGATTCTGAGCTTTCTTTTAATCCTGCACTTCTCAAAAAAGTGGATGAATTAGAACTTTCAGTTCGTTCGGCAAATTGTCTTAAGAATGATAATATTGTTTATATTGGTGATCTGATTCAAAAAACAGAATCTGAGATGCTTCGGACACCGAATTTTGGTCGCAAATCGTTGAATGAGATTAAAGAAGTTTTGGCGTGTATGGGTTTACATCTTGGGATGGAAATTCCGGCATGGCCGCCTGAAAATATTGATGATCTTGCAAAACGTTATGAAGATCAATATTGAAATTAGAATTTAAGGAGAGGGCTTATGCGCCATAGTAAGTCAGGACGCAAGTTGAATCGTACTGCCAGTCACCGTAAAGCGATGTTTGCAAATATGGCAACTTCGTTGATCGAGCATGAGCAGATTGTGACAACGCTTCCAAGGGCTAAAGAGATTCGTCCTATTGTTGAAAAACTCGTTACTCTTGGTAAGCGTGGTGGTTTGCATGCGCGTCGGCAAGCAATTGCAGCACTTCGTGATGCAGGAAAGGTTGCAAAATTATTTGATACGCTTGCGCCACGTTATGCATCACGCAACGGTGGGTATTTGCGTATTATGAAAGCGGGATTTCGTACCGGTGATAATGCGCCCATGGCTGTTGTAGAATTTGTTGATCGTGATATTGAAGCGAAGGGGGCAGGGGATCGTGCTCGCATGGAGGCTTCTGAGAATGAAAAGGGAACATCTTCGTAGAGTTTTTTATTCTGTTTGGTTTTTAAAGGCCGCCTTTTCTTTGGCGGTTTTTTTGTGAGCATTTTTAAGTTTGTTTTAGTTGAGAAATAGGTGCAGAGAGAAAATTATAGGATATTGAATTATCTTATTTTTATAATATTTATCTTTCAAATAGGTTGTTTTTATTCTCTATTATAAAATATTAATAGAGATCCTTAATTTGCGGGGATGCGTTTTTTTTGTTCTATTAATCTTCAACAGAATGTGCTGATTTTATAAGGAGTGAATTATGAGGTATTCTTTTTGGGTGCGGATTTTTTTTGCAATTATGATGCAGATATCATGTGATCATGTATATGCTCATGTTCCTCAAACACAAACAGAAATTACTCTTTCATTTGCTCCTTTAGTTAAAAAGACCGTTCCATCTGTTGTGAATATTTATGCAGCTCGACAAATTAGAGCACGATCACCTTTTGAAGGCGATCCATTTTTTGAGCAATTTTTTGGTCGTTTTCAAAATAATTTTCCTGTTCGCAAGCAATCGTCATTAGGATCAGGGGTGATTGTTGATGCACGTGGTTTGATTGTTACAAATTATCACGTTATTAAAGATGCAAGTGAAATTAAAGTGGCTTTTTCTGATGGGCGGGAGTTTGAGAGTAAGATTGTGCTCAAAGATGAAGCAACTGATATTGCAATTCTTAAAGTTGATGCAAAAGATGCTCAATTTCCTGTTCTTTCTTTGGGAAATTCTGATGCTGTTGAAGTTGGTGATCTTGTTCTTGCTATTGGTAATCCTTTTGGTGTTGGTCAAACAGTTACAAGTGGTATTGTTTCAGCGCAAGCGCGTACACGTGTTGGGATTTCTGATTTTGACTTTTTTATTCAAACAGACGCAGCCATTAATCCAGGGAATTCTGGTGGCGCTTTAATTGATATGAAAGGTCAGTTAATTGGAATTAATACGGCTATTTATTCACGTTCCGGTGGTTCTGTAGGGATTGGTTTTGCTATTCCAGTTAATCTTGTAAAAGTAATGCTTGATACTGTTAAACGCGGTGGAAAATATTTTGTGCCGCCTTATATTGGGGCTTCTTTTCAAAATGTTACAGCTGATATTGCTGGTGGTTTAGGGTTAGAACGTCCCTATGGTGCTCTGATTATTGAAGTTATCAAAGATAGTCCGGCTGAAAAAGCTGGATTGAAAGTAGGTGATGTTATTTTGAGTGTGCAGGGGGTACGCGTTGATAGTCCAGATAGTCTTGGGTATCGTTTGATGACAGCTGACGTTGGGCATAATCTTGCTTTGGAATATTTACGAAATGGAAAAACTTTAAAAACACAAATAACAGTTTCATCGATATCAGAAACTGCACTTTTAAAATCTGAAAAAATTACGGGTGACAGTCCTCTTGCTGGTGCTGAAGTGTTGGATTTAACACCGCAAAATAGTCGACGTTTTCATCTTCCTATATCTGCAAAAGGGGTTGTGATTACCAATCTTGATGAAATGAGTAATGCATCTGGAATTTTTCAGTCAGGAGATATTCTACGTGTTGTAAATGGCCATAAAATTCAAACAGTTCATCAGTTGAAAAAGGTTCTTATGCAAGCTCGTTCGCGTACTTGGCAATTGGAATATGAGCGTGACGGTATGTATATTCGCCAATTTATTCGTTGAGGTTTTTTTTGAAAAAAGATTTTTTTACTTCGTCGTTTGATTTTCAAGTTAATAAAAATCAGCCACTTGCAGAAAGAATGCGCCCTTGTTCTCTCAATGATGTTGTGGGACAAAAGCATTTGATTGGAGAGGGTGGTTTGCTTTCACGTATGGTGGCAACTGGCTCAATTGGGTCGATGATTTTTTGGGGACCTCCAGGGACGGGAAAAACAACCATTGCACGTTTGTTAGCACTTGAAACAAATTTCGCGTTTGAACAGGTTTCTGCTATTTTTACAGGAGTTTCTGAACTTAAAAAGATTTTTGAAGTTGCGCAGAGGCGTTTTATATCTGGGGATAAAACACTTCTCTTTGTTGATGAAATTCATCGGTTTAATCGTGCACAGCAGGATAGTTTTCTTCCTGTGATGGAAGATGGTACTGTGGTACTTATAGGTGCAACAACCGAAAATCCTTCTTTTGAACTTAATGCGGCTCTTCTTTCGCGTGCACGTGTTTTAACATTTCTTTCTCATGATCATGAAAGTTTGGACATACTTTTGAGGCGTGCTGAAGAAGTGGAGGGAAAAATTCTTCCCTTGGATAATGATGCCAGAGACGTTTTGATAGAGATGTCTGATGGTGATGCGCGGGTAGCGTTAACATTGGCAGAGGAAGTTTGGTCTATTGTACCACAGGGAGAGATTCTTGATGTTGTTGCTTTGCAAAAAGTTATTCAGCGTCGTGTGCCTATTTATGATAAAGGACGAGATGGGCATTATAATCTCATTTCAGCGTTGCATAAATCCGTTCGTGGATCTGATCCTGATGCTGCGCTTTATTATTTGGCACGTATGTTGGATGCTGGTGAAGATCCTCTCTATATTGGGCGAAGATTGGTTCGTATGGCTGTTGAAGATGTTGGTTTGGCGGATCCACAGGCTCTTGTCATTTGTAATGCAGCAAAAGATGCCTATGATTATTTAGGATCACCAGAAGGAGAATTGGCTTTGGCGCAAGCATGTCTTTATGTTGCAACTGCGCCAAAGTCAAATGCAACATATGTCGCGTATAAAGCAGCACTGCATTGTGCGCGCAAAAATGGTTCTTTATCACCTCCTAAGCATATCCTTAATGCTCCTACGAAATTTATGAAAGAGGAAGGGTATGGAAATGGTTATTGTTATGATCATGATGAACCGGACGCTTTTTCAGGACAAGAATATTTTCCCGAAAAACTTGGGCGTCAGAGTTATTATAAACCAGTTGAGCGTGGCTTTGAGCGTGAAATTGTGAAACGTCTTGAGTGGTGGAAACAATTGCGCAAAAAACGTAAAGATCAAAATAAAATTTGAGTTGAAATACGTTTTTTGTTGTTCTTGGATTTATTTTTATCTCTTATGTTATTGTATGAGTAATTTAGCTTATATTTTAAACGTTTATTGCATTGCTCGTAGAATTTTTTTTGATATCTTCAAAAATGCATCTTTTTTTATCAAATTTAAATGTGTCATTCAACTTTTAAGCTGCTTTATTTTTGTGGTTTTTATTAAATAATATATCGATTTATAATGATAATTTACTGTTTTGTAAGTTGAATGAAAGCCTCAAATACCGTGAATTTTACTCATTCCAAGTTTGTTATTTGTTGAATCAATCAAATCATTCGCTTGCATGTTATAAGCAGGATTAGTGTGTGACAAACACTGTACAAGAAAGGACTAAAAATTCCTCTTATGAATCGTATTAAGTGTTGGAAGCTGTCGTAACATTGGGGGATGATAAATAGTGTGATGGTGCCGGTTTACTCCTTCTTTAGTGTAAAGATGGTGGCGCCCAAAGGATTTTATAGTATACCACATTCATAGGTGTTGTCACGAAGTGAGCTTGGGAGTGTTGAGAGATGTTTCTTAAATTAAGTGCATGAATATGCAACACAATGGCGTTTTGTTCTTCGATGCAATAGGGGATGAGGTTGATTGGTGATGCATTTTTGTGTGGTCAATAGCAGGAGACTCTTAGCCTCTTAAGTGCTTAATCAAAGGGATAAGCAGGAGGGCTTTAGAACATTGTGTTTAAATTTAAATTGTTCCTTTTCTAGAGAGATATAAATATGTAACTATATTCTCATAGAGATATTATTTTATTGGAGTTTATTTATGTGTCATAAGAGAAGCAATGCCAATTCTTTATTGTGATGGTCATGAATGTTATGGACATAATGTGGAGATAGGAATAGAAATAGTCTGTGAAAATCTAAACTCAAGCCTTTAGTTAGATTAAAAGTACAGTGTACACTTAAGTTTTAGGTTATTATGAATCGGTCAAGGATATAATCGTGGATAAAACAAAAGCTCTCGATGCTGCTCTCTCACAAATTGAACGTTCTTTTGGTAAAGGCTCGATTATGCGTCTTGGGCAGAAAGAGCAGGTTGTTGAAATTGAAACAGTTCCAACAGGGTCGTTATCCTTGGATATTGCTTTAGGGATTGGTGGATTACCGAAGGGGCGTATTGTTGAGATTTATGGACCAGAAAGTTCTGGGAAAACAACATTGGCTCTACATGCTATTGCTGAAGCACAGAAAGGTGGTGGGATTTGTGCTTTTATTGATGCAGAGCATGCGCTTGATCCTATTTATGCGCG
The DNA here is from genome assembly GCF_028618595.1 of Bartonella sp. AU18XJBT. Lineage (GTDB taxonomy): Bacteria > Pseudomonadota > Alphaproteobacteria > Rhizobiales > Rhizobiaceae > Bartonella. The sequence goes on from NZ_JAQITE010000024.1 coordinate 19,018, forward strand.
TAAGCTCGGTGTTGATTTAGAAAACTTGTTCATTTCTCAGCCAGATACCGGTGAACAGGCATTGGAAATTACAGAAACGTTGGTTCGTTCTGGTGCAGTTGATGTGCTTGTTGTGGATTCTGTCGCAGCTTTAACACCGCGAGCAGAAATTGACGGTGAAATGGGTGATGCTTTACCCGGATTGCAAGCTCGGTTAATGAGTAAAGCGTTGCGAAAATTAACCGCAGCAATTTTTCGCTCTAACTGTATGGTTGTCTTTATTAATCAGATTCGCATGAAAATTGGTGTGATGTTTGGTTCTCCCGAAACGACAACAGGTGGAAACGCTTTAAAGTTTTATGCTTCTGTTCGTTTAGATATTCGTCGTATTGGATCCATTAAAGATAGGGATTCAATCGTTGGTAATCAGACGCGCGTTAAAGTGGTGAAGAATAAACTAGCACCTCCATTCAAACAGGTTGAGTTTGATATTATTTATGGTGAAGGTATTTCCAAAGTAGGTGAATTGATTGATTTGGGTGTCAAGGTTGGTATTGTGGAAAAATCTGGTGCATGGTTTTCTTATAATTCTCAGCGTTTAGGACAGGGGCGTGAGAATGCAAAGCAGTTTTTACGTGAACATGCGGAAATAGCTACAGAGATTGAAGCCGCTTTGCGCCAAAATGCTGGTTTGATTGCGATTGAATTGTTAGAAAATGCAGGGTCAGAGAATATAGAAAGTGATGAAGCCATTTGATGGAGCGTTTTTTTTCGTTTATAATTTTTTCTCTTTAAGATTTTTCTGTTTTTTTGTTTGAGCTTTTAAATACGCGGTCATTTTTTCTCAATTTTTTTAAACAAATATTCCATTCTTTGATTAAATTGACTCCATGCGTGGCAAAGAGGATATTTAATGAGGGGGATTTTTCTTTTATGGTTTTGTGCTGTATTGAGCAGGTGTCAGTATGAATAGTGTTAATAATATTCGATCAATATTTTTGGATTATTTTCATCGTAATGGGCATAAAGTTCTTTCTTCTAGTCCGCTTGTTCCGCGGAATGATCCTACACTTATGTTTACAAATGCAGGGATGGTGCAGTTTAAAAATGTGTTTACTGGACTTGAACAACCTCCTTATAAGCAGGCAACAACGGCACAAAAATGTGTTCGTGCGGGTGGAAAGCATAATGATCTTGATAATGTTGGTTATACGGCGCGCCATCATACATTTTTTGAAATGCTGGGTAATTTTTCTTTCGGTGATTATTTCAAAGAAGAAGCCATTTTTTTATCATGGAATCTTTTAACGAAGGAATTTTGCCTGCCAAAAGATAAATTGTTGGTGACAGTTTACCAGAGTGATGATGATGCTGCTGAACTGTGGCGGAAAATTTCAGGTCTTCCAGATGAAAAAATTGTCCGTATTGCGACGGCTGATAATTTTTGGTCGATGGGAGAAACAGGCCCTTGTGGGCCTTGTTCGGAGATTTTTTATGATCATGGTGATAAAATCTGGGGCGGTCCTCCTGGAAGTATGGAAGAAGATGGCGATCGCTTTATTGAGATTTGGAATCTTGTTTTTATGCAATATGAGCAGGTTTCTAAGGAGGAACGTGTTGACTTGCCTCATCCTTCTATTGATACCGGTATGGGATTAGAGCGTATTGCTGCTGTTTTACAGGGCGTTCATGATAATTATGATATTGATCTTTTTCGTGCATTAATGGCTGCTTCAGAAGAAATGACAGGGATTGAGGCAAAGGGTGATTTTATTGTCAGCCATCGTGTCATTGCTGATCATCTTCGCTCATCTGCATTTTTGATTGCTGATGGTGTGCTTCCTTCTAATGAAGGAAGAGGATATGTTTTACGTCGTATTATGCGTCGTGCTATGCGTCATGCGCATCTTCTTGGTGCTAAAGAGCCGTTAATGTGGCGTCTTTTGCCTGTTTTAATTCGCGAAATGGGACAAGCCTATCCTGAATTGATGCGTGCTGAATCTTTGATTTCAGAAACTTTAAGGTTAGAAGAAATGCGTTTTCGTAAAACGCTTGAACGAGGACTTGGTTTGTTAAATGAAGCAAGTACCGATCTTAAAGAAGGAGATCATTTAAATGGTGAAGTTGCTTTCAAGCTTTATGATACCTATGGTTTTCCGCTTGATTTAACGCAGGATGTTTTGCGGCGTCGTGGAATATCTGTTGATGTTGATACCTTTGATAAAGCGATGAAACGTCAAAAAGAGGAAGCGCGTGCCAATTGGTCTGGTTCTGGGGAAGCTGTAACAGAAAAGATCTGGTTTTCTGTTCGTGATAAAGTGGGGGCTACAGAATTTTTGGGTTATGAAACAGAAACGGCTAAAGGCATTCTTACAGCTCTCGTGTATGATGGTAAACTTGTCGATCATATTTCTTCAGGTCAGAAAGCTATGCTTGTTGTTAATCAGACACCTTTTTATGGTGAATCTGGTGGACAAATTGGTGATAGTGGTATCATTTCTGGTGAAAATTTTATTTTTGAGGTGCATGATACTCAGAGAAAAGGTGATGGTCTTTTTATTCATATTGGAGAAGTAAAATCTGGTCAGGCATCGAGGTCTGAGTGTGTAGAATTAACAGTTGATGTTGTTCGTCGTAAAAAAATCCGTGTAAATCATTCTGCTACTCATTTGTTACACGAAGCTTTACGACAAGTTTTGGGAGCTCATGTTACACAAAAGGGCTCTCTTGTATCGCCAGATCGATTGCGTTTTGATTTTTCTCATCCAAAATCTGTTTCTTTGGAAGAATTGAAAAAAATAGAAGATTTAGCAAATGAGATTATTTTACAAAATAGTGAAGTAAAAACGCGCCTCATGGCTGTAGATGATGCCATTTCTGAAGGGGCAATGGCGTTATTCGGTGAAAAATATGGTGATGAAGTCCGTGTTGTTTCTATGGGGGAGCCACTTGAACAGGAAAGATTAAAAAAGCATTGGTCAATAGAGCTTTGTGGAGGGACACATGTGAAGAGCACAGGGGATATCGGTTTGATTCATATTGTTTCTGAAAGTTCTGTAGCGGCTGGAGTGCGGCGTATTGAAGCTTTAACAGGCAAAGAAGCACGCCTTTATCTTAGCCGCCAAGATGACCGTATTCATGAAATTGCTGATCTTTTAAAAACTTCTTCTGTTGGCGTGGAAGAACGGGTGCGAATTTTGCTTGATGATCGTCGTAAACTTGAAAAAGAATTGAATGATGTACGCAAGAAAATGATGTTGAGTGGTGGAATAACAGAAAGGAGCCAAGGTGATATTACTATCATCAATGGGTTTTCTTTTACCGGACGCGTTGTTAAAAATATTTTACCACGGGATCTCAAGGCACTCGTCGATTCTGAGAAAAAACAAATCGGATCTGGAGTGGTTGCGTTTATTAGTGTTTCGGAGGATGGAAAGGGGAGTGCTGTTGTCGGCGTTACGGATGATTTAACTCATAGATTGAATGCTGTTGATCTCGTTCGTATTCTTTCAGCTATACTTGGTGGTAAAGGTGGAGGTGGCCGTCATGATATGGCGCAGGCTGGTGGTCCTGAGGGGAACAAAGCTGATGAGGCATTTGTAGCGCTAAAAGATTTTTTGGAAAAAAATAAAGATTGGGGTGGCATCTAAGTATCACGAATATCTGTCTTGTGTATTTTTGAAATGCAGATACAGCGTAATTGGGGAAAAATACAATTGTAAAGATAAAAGCAGTGGTTGTCTTTATTATTACTTTTTCATTTGGCATTATAGCTTCCAAGCATTTCAGGAGTCACCGTTTTAAGATAAGATAGATTATACAGCACTTCATACTTTGCTGTTACTAGGAAGACTAGTTATTGTGTTGCTCTTATAGATTTTTTTGAAAAAAACCTCTCTTTTTATGAAAGGAATAATACAAGATTTATTGCATACGATTATCCTTATAAAGTTATAAACTGCTATTATTCTACTAGCTTTCAAATAACTAAAATTTCTTTCCTTGAAAAGGCTTATAAAAGAGCTGTTCTATTTTAGAGCTATTGTATTGTTTTCATTTTGCTTGTTATGTACAAGAAAACAGTTTTTTTGTTTATCATTAAAAGGTCTTGAAAAGAATATTCTCCTATCTTTATAAATCTTTATTTAAAGTTATAAGGTGATGAATTATCTATATAAATCAAAGGAATGTTACAAAAATTTAAAGATTTAATGTCTAATTTATTATGATACGATTGCCTTAATACATTGAGTTATAATGATAATTTATCGTTTTATATTTTGAATAAGAGCTACGAATATTCGTAGAATTTTATCATTTAAAATTCTTTGTATGTTAAATTAATCAAAACTACTCACGAATGTCGTTATAAAATTGGCTTAGGAGCATTGAGAAATTTTTCTTAAAAAAACATATGAATGTGCAAAACAATACATAATATTCATTATTTAAAAGCCATTACTTTAGTTCGTTTTGAAATTCATAAAGCTGAGTTAAAAGAATATGGTAAAACTGGAAGTTGTTTTTACCTTTACATCTTTATATTTTCCCTAAATGAGAGTGTATATTCGTTAATATGCACAGATATAGGGAAATATTTTTGTCCTAATCTAGTAAAATTGCAATAGCAGAGAAAATACTAAACTGTTTTAATATTTGTCTTAAACACTTAAAATGGTTTGTGGCATTTTTAGAAATCTTTTTACTTGTATCATATATAAGAACTCTTGTTATAGTGAGAAGGATTTTTTGCATAAGATTTATGAAGAGTATCGTTTTTATGAAGCTATGGCTTCATGTAAGGGAATAACATTTTCTCCTTCTCTTTCTGGTGGTTTGATTGTTAAACCACTTGCCTTTAAAAAATTAGAGAAACGTCCCCCTTTATCGATCAATTCTTGAAAGTTTCCTTTTTCCATTAAGTAACCATGTTCCAGAAAGAGTATCACATCAGCATTGCGTACTGTTGAGAGGCGATGTGCTATAATAAAAGTAGTGCGGTTATGGCGTATGGAATCGAGAGCATCTTTGACACGTTCTTCTGTTTCAACATCAAGAGCGCTTGTTGCTTCATCTAGAATGAGAATAGGGGCATTTTTTAAAACAGCGCGTGCAATTGCTAGTCGCTGTTTTTCTCCACCTGATAATTGAGATCCTCGTTCGCCCACTATTGTGTCATAACAATCAGCTTTTTTTAGAATAAAATCGTGAGCTTCTGCTATTTTTGCTGCTTCATAAAGTTCTTCATTCGTTGCGCTCACTTTTCCTATTGAAATATTGTCATAAATAGTGCGGTTGAAAAGACCCGAGTCTTGAAATACTGTTGCTAGAGATTTGCGTAAAGATTCGCGATTGATCGAGCATATATTTATTTCATCAATGGAGATATGCCCAACGGCAGGGTCGTATACGCGTTGCAACAGATTGATCAATGTTGTTTTTCCAGCCCCTGTTGGTCCTACAATCGCAACAGTTTGTCCTGCTTTAACCTCAAAGGAAACATCAAAAACACCTTGAGAAGAATTTGGAAATTTATAGGTCACGTGATGAAATTGTATGGCGCCTTTAACATTTTGGAGGGAAGGAAGATTTTGCGGTTCGTTGATATGAAAGGTTGAGTCTTCCATTTCAAAAAATTCTTGCAGTTTTGCTTGTGAGGATATTGCACAATTAATAAAATTGCTCATTTGGTCTAGACGGCTAATCATGAGTTGTGCAAATCCAACAAAAGCAACGACTTCACCTACTCGTAATTGACCTTTTGCCACAAAAAAAGCTCCAAGGAGAAGAACACAAACGATTGAAATTGTTGAAGCCATTCGATTTAAGCCACTGGCGAGCGCCCACCAATTAAGAACAGGATTTTGTGCTTTAAGCAGAGCATTTGTATGTTGATGCAGTATAGAAGTTTCTTCTTTTATTCGGTTATAACTTTGTACAATGGAAACATTAGAAATTGAATCACTGACATGTTTAAAAAGGTTGTGGTGGTAGCATTCTACAGCTGCTTGTCCGTCTTTTGTTTTTCGCATCACTAAACGTGCAATTAATACGTAGATGATGGCAAGCACAACCAAGACTATTGAAAGACGCCAATTCATATTAAACGCTATGGGAATGAGAACCAATAAAGCGACAAGGGTTGAGAGATGTTGGCGCATAAAATCAAGCCATATGGTTGACATGGAATCTATTGCGCGCAAAAGTGTATGGAGTGCATTGGAAGTTCCACGTTGTTGATGCCAAATTAAAGGCATGGCAATGATACGTTCGAAAGATTCCGTTAAAACCATTAAGCGGCGTCTATGGGCTAAGCGGTCAGCACCGCGAGCAACAAGGACATAAGCAATAATATGTGAAAGTCCAAAACAAACCCAAAGGGTAAGAGTAGGAATGATAGCTGATTTTTCTGAAATAGAATCAATAACGCGTCCGAATAAAATAGGTTCCGCAATGGTGATAATGGCTAACATAACATTAGCGGTACAGATTAAAAGGGATGCATTTTTTTCTCTATTTAGGTAAGTGAGAACACGTGCATAGGTTTTAAATAAGGACACGGTTAATTATCTCCATTCGCTATTAAGCGTAAAGTGTTTTACAACGCTTAGTTTTTAGCTAATAAAATTTGGACGTTAAGAAAAGGCAATTTTGGATACTAACTGTAATATGGTGTGATAAAGCCAACTAAAATATCAATTTTTGTGTTTATAAAGGCGCAAAAATAGATCAATAAAATTATCAGGTAAGGGAATTTTCATGGTAGGCGTAGAGATAAAAAAAGTTGAGGCAGATGAAAATGGAATGCGCTTGGACCGCTGGTTTAAAGAGCATTACCCAGGACTTGGTTTTGGAGCTTTGCAAAAATTATTGCGTTCTGGTCAGATACGGGTTGATGGTGGACGTGTTAAAGCTGATACGCGTCTTTGTATGGGGCAAGCTGTTCGTATTCCACCCCTCCCTATTAATGACAAGGAAAATCTTTCCATAACGGATAAAACACTTCGTGGGCAGGATAATGAAACCGTTTTGAAAAAGATGCTGCTTTATGAAGATCCAAAGGTATTTGTTTTTAATAAACCAGCTGGGTTGGCTGTACAAGGAGGCTCTGGTTTAACACGTCATATGGATAGTATGCTTGAGGTATGGCGCAATAAAAAAGGTGAAAAGCCGCGTTTGGTTCATAGGCTTGATCGTGAGACGTCGGGTGTCCTTATTGTTGCGCGATCAAGGGGAGCTGCTCAGTCCTTAACAGCTGCTTTTAGAGCGCGAGAAACAAAAAAGACTTATTGGGCGTTGGTTCGGGGCGTGCCTAAAAAAAAGCAGGATAAAATTTCAACGTGGATGGTTAAGGAAATGACTGCACAAGGTGACAAAATGCGTGTTTGTGAACATGGGGAGCCAGATTCACATCATGCGGTTTCCTACTATCGCGTTTTAGATATGCGAGGGCGGGCTCTTTCGTGGCTTGAAATGGAACCCTATACAGGGAGAACACATCAGCTTCGTGTGCATGCTGCCCATATGGATCATCCTATCATTGGCGATACAAAGTATTTTTTTTCTGATAGTAATTGGACATTACCAGGAGGAATTCAAAATCGTCTTCATCTTCATGCACGTCGTATTCGTATTCCTCATCCTTCAGGAGGAATATTGGATATTGTTGCACCTTTACCACCTCATATGGTCCAAAGTTTTAATCTTTTGTCTTTTAATGAGAGTGATGTTGAAACAGAGTAATGCGGCATAATATCAAAAAATACAACAAAGTCAATATGTTATTTAAATAATTTTATATGCACCCCCATCAGAATCCACATTTTTATACGTGATTCATTTGACCATTTTTTACATAAGATTGCCATGTATGAATAGACCATAAAAAGCTAATCATGATGCTAATATTATAACGCATGTGTGTATTCAAATGAAATGAAAAGCTGTTATCATTCATAACAGTTTATAAATTTTATGATACGTTTTTATCACTCAAAAATCGCATTGTTTTAAAGTTCAGTTATTTGGAATGATCGATAACATACGTTTAAAGATCATATCTTGTTTTAATGATTGGATTATTAATCGCATGATAAAAACATAAAATTACAAGTTCTCAAAATTGAGAAGCGTAAAATAGAGAGCTGTCATAACAGCATCATCATAACACTGAACCTTTTAAAGATTGCATAAAAAGATTTAAAGACAAGATCATTTTTAAAACCACGGTATTTTTTTACTGGAGTAAGGAAATAAACAGATATGAAATTCAAAACGTTATATCGTATGATCAAAAGCCTTTTTAATGAATAAAAGCAAGCTATCAAAAAACGTTTTAAAAGTTATCGTTTAAAAATACGAAGCCAAATGAGATCACCTCAAATTTGAGGGCATCTATTGAAACAAAGATAAGCAGGTAAACTTCAAAATCGTTGTAACATCATAAAGGCATGGGATTTTACTCAATTTTGGAGTCAAAAGCGATATTGTTTAAAGAATGCTCTATTCTAAAGTTAACGTC
>NZ_JAQITE010000025.1 GCF_028618595.1 Bartonella sp. AU18XJBT
TCTTGTTTATGAATGGCATCCTGTCCAAAACGTTTATCTAAAGCACTTTGTAGCTTTAAAAACTCTTGATTGATCTGCTCTGGTATCTTTGAATAACTCTCACGACCAGCTTCAACATTTTTCATAAAAGTCACTGCTTCTTGTGAAAGCGAGGGGACTTCAACTTTCAATCGCTCCCGCTCCCGTGTAAGCCTATTTATACGTGTCTCATAAGAATTCTTATAAAAGGATTGAAGCTTTTCAATAGAAGAAAGTGTACGAGGAACATGAGAAAGCGCTTCTTTTCGTTCTTTTCCTGTAGCCTTCAATTTATCGATTAAACGATCTGACCCACGCAGTTCTCCTGCTCTATCAGGTTCCCTTTCCAAAATATCAGATAATTTATCGCCTTTACCTGCTAAAATCGTTTGTTCAATCCTAAGGGCAGCCTCTTGTGGATCTCTATAAATAAATGCTAAACGACTGTTTAACTCCTTAAACATATTAACATAAGATTTTTCATTCCTAAGAGCGCTTAGCGCTTTCTGTTCTAAATTAGAATTATCTATATAAGCAGCAAGGTATGGAGTTTTTTCTATTGCTTTTGAAAAAACATTCAACTCTTTTTGTGATTGTTCAACCTTGAGATCTTCTTTTTGAAGTCTGCTAAAATCTGTCTTCACTTTATTAAAAACAGTTGTAATTTTTTCCTTTTGTTCTTCGGATAATTCTTTATTGTTCTGTACATCAGAAGCTATTTTTTCCCCAAAACCTTGATAAACATCAATCTCTCTATTCTTTGTAAATTCAGTAAGGTTCTTACGAATAAGCTCAGACAGTAATTCAGAAGTACCATAAAGTGCCTCAATTGATGCCTTTGTCATTTCCTCTCGCGTGATACCGTCCCAGTCAATATTATAACCAGCTTCACAAGCAAGTTGACCAATAAATTCACGCTGAGTACGTCCATTTCCCTCTCGAAACGGATGCAACGCATTTATTTCACCCATATAATATCCAGCTCTCTGGCTGAATTCATCCACATCAAGACCACGCAGATATTGTTCTTTGGCAAGCTGCTGTGTAATCTTCGGTGCATAGCTTTCAATCTGATGATGATAAGCAAATAAACAACCACCTTTGGTAATATCTATTGAACGGATCTCTCCTGCCCATTCATAGACGTCACCAAATAGCTTCTTGTGAATGTCTTTCATATGATTGAGATCAAACTTACCCCTAATAGGAGTACTCTCAAGTTCATAAGACCTTATATAAGCAAAAGCAGACTCCATACTCCTTAGTGTGGCTTTGTCTTTAATACCAAGCCGATTATACATCACACCAGTTTTAGGATCAGTATAAGGATCGTTTGTATTCTCATACTTCACCACGTTTTATCCGTTCCATAAGATCCTTGATTACATCACTTGTTTCAAGTTCTCCAATAATAACACGTTCCATTTGTTCAACGACTTTTGAATCTGGCTCTAACCCCTCTAAACGTTGACTTGCTAATGCATTTTTAGCAGCAAAGCGACGTCGTTTAATTTCGTCTTCACTCAACATATAAAATCCTCCTTTGTTGATATTTATTATAGCTCAAATAAGCTATAGAAGCAAGTTTTCATTCCTTACCTTACCGTATCACATCTTTTGATCTTTCACGCGCTATCGCATTGATTTGCTCCTGTTGTCTCTGTTGCAAAAATTTAACTGCTGTTTGAAGCTCGTTCACAAGCTTTTTATCTTGCGGCTGATTTTGGGGTATTGCTTTTGACAAGTCAAAATCTTGTTTATGAATGGCATCCTGTCCAAAACGTTTATCTAAAGCACTTTGTAGCTTTAAAAACTCTTGATTGATCTGCTCTGGTATCTTTGAATAACTCTCACGACCAGCTTCAACATTTTTCATAAAAGTCACTGCTTCTTGTGAAAGCGAGGGGACTTCAACTTTCAATCGCTCCCGCTCCCGTGTAAGCCTATTTATACGTGTCTCATAAGAATTCTTATAAAAGGATTGAAGCTTTTCAATAGAAGAAAGTGTACGAGGAACATGAGAAAGCGCTTCTTTTCGTTCTTTTCCTGTAGCCTTCAATTTATCGATTAAACGATCTGACCCACGCAGTTCTCCTGCTCTATCAGGTTCCCTTTCCAAAATATCAGATAATTTATCGCCTTTACCTGCTAAAATCGTTTGTTCAATCCTAAGGGCAGCCTCTTGTGGATCTCTATAAATAAATGCTAAACGACTGTTTAACTCCTTAAACATATTAACATAAGATTTTTCATTCCTAAGAGCGCTTAGCGCTTTCTGTTCTAAATTAGAATTATCTATATAAGCAGCAAGGTATGGAGTTTTTTCTGTTGCTTTTGAAGAAACATTCAACTCTTTTTGTGATTGTTCAACCTTGAGATCTTCTTTTTGAAGTTTTGAAAAACTTGTCTTTGCTCTATCCCAAAGGGATTCAATCTTCTCTTTTTGTTTTTGCAACCATTCTTTATTAAAATCAACGTAAGAGGCTATTTTTTCCCCTAAACCTTGATAAACATCAATCCCTCTATTCTTTGTAAATTTGGCTATATAATCTCTATAATCAGGAGATTCAGAAAAATCGAGAGTTGTTGTTTTAACACCAGACCTAGAAAGAGCTGCTACCAATTTTTCATAGGTATTAGCATGATCAGACCGCTTGATAGCATCAACAAAAGAAGGATCACCGCGTTCTATTAAATCAACATTAAAAACATTTCTTTTAATTTCTTTATTATTAACAACAATAGTTTCTTTATCTTGACGAAGTGATATCTTGTCACCAAGCTCAATACGAGCCCCATCTATCGCAGAGGGAAGATTTACACCATAAACACGTTCAATTCCACGGAAAGTTGCTATATCCGCATAAGGTGTTTCGGTTTTGGCAGTTTCACTAAAAGAAGCATACCCAGCTTCTACAAGTTCACCAGTGATTGTACCTTTAACCTGTTTGTGTTCGTGTAATCGAACGTTTTTAAAATCCTCTTCGGCTACATAAAGATGTGACTGATGCCTGTGTCGAGACATTGCAACATAGGAGAGATGTTGATCCATAGATGAGGAGGCTAAAACAAAGACATTATCAACGGTAACTCCTTGACTCTTATGAACCGTAGCCGCATATCCATGATCAACGTTTTGATAAGTCTGATTGGAGAAAACAACTTCTTGACCAGAGTCAAGACGCACTTTTAAAAGCGGTTTTCCTCTTTCATTTTGTGTAGACAAAACAGTTCCCAACATACCATTTTTAACTTTTTGCTTTCCCAATTCTGTGGCATATCTTTCTTCAAATTGAGCATTTTCAAGAAAGATAATTCTGTCACCAACAACAAATTCCCTACGCCCCTTAAGAGTATCAAAATTTGTAACGCTTGCACTATCTTCAGATTTAAGTAAACGAGCATCTTTAAGAGCAGTTCGAATTTCTTCATTTAATTTTTTTACAGACGCATTCGTGTGAGCAAGAACAAGTAATTCGTCACCCCGTAAAGTTTTTCCTTCTTCCAGAGCTTTTTTTTCAACTTTTCTTCGTGTATTCATCCAATCTTTAACAAGAGTATTTATGGCTTGATCACGCGTTTTAGTCTCACGAATGAATCCTCTATTTTTATAATGATCTAAAGCTTCCTTTACTTGTCCACGTGCAAACTGTCGTGATGCATCTTGCCCCCATTCTTCTTTTTGTCTCCTAATACCGGATAATTCTACATAACCAATATTATCAACTACAGCGCGAAATGCCGCTCCAGCCTCAATGGGTTGCAACTGCATATTATCACCAACTAAAACAATTTTTGCGCCTGCTTTTTCAACTTTTTGGACAAAATGCGAAAGTTGTTTTGAAGAAACCATTCCAGCTTCATCAATGACAAAAACATCACCAACCCGTAATTCATCTTTTTTATTTTTCCACGCCAATTCCCACGCAGCAAGAGTTTTACTTTTTATCTTTGAAGATTCTTCAAGACCTTCCGCAGCCTTCCCCGCAAGCGCTGCTCCAAATACACGCTTCCCACTATTAACCCACGCAATATTTGCGGCTTCCAATAGAGTGGATTTTCCAGCACCAGCATAACCAACAACCGCAGCAATACCTTTATCATCTGTAATATGTTGAACGGCTAATTTTTGTTCTTCTGAAAATTTAAATCTATTACTTTTATCTTTATTCTCAACAGACTTTATTGCCTCTAAAACCTGTCTATCTTTTACACCGTGTCCTGTCGTTTGAGACAACGAAACAACACTCCGCTCCATATCATATTCGGTTTTTAATATTTCCTTTGTGGAGTAAATCACTTTATGAGGATTGGAATGATCTTTAATTTTAATCAGGTTGTTGCTTTGTTCTAAGCGCACCATAATATCATTAAAGTCATTTGAATTATCAACATATCTATTAATGATCTTAGCAAGATCACCACGATTAAATGTCGACTTCTCAAATGAAATCAACTTCAATACTTCATTAGGGTTTTCTTTAATTTTCTCTACAGATCTCTGTTTTATTTTTTCATTAGCTTGCACCGCATTGCTAGCAAGTCCTTTTTTACTCATTGCATAAGCAGATTGCCCCAAATGAATGGTTGGCTCTATAGATAAACCACGCTCTTTGTAAGAACGCATATCTACTTTTATATCATAACCTGCAAACGTAAGATGCCTCGTTGCAATCTCACCCCATGAGTTGCGTAAATCCTTCAATGCATCTTTATGACCTATGACGGTTTCATAAACTATACGCTCTTCTTTTCTTATAGCATTCCCTTGTCTATCACGAATAGTAACAAGAGATTTTTTTACTGTTCCATCTTCATTTAAGACAGCTATTTTTTTGGGACCAAAACCATTTTCTAAAACTGGACGTAAAGTATGCATAATATGCACATGTGGATTTCCTTCCTTGTCATGATAAACCCAATCAGAAACAAGACCACGTGATGAAAAGTTTTCTTTTACAAAGTCTCGTACAAGAGAAATATTTTGATCTCGTGATAACTCTAATGGCAACGCTATAACTATTTCTCTTGCCAACTGTCCATTCACGCGCTCACTATTTTGCACAGTGTTCCACAGCCATTCACTTTTTTTATCATTTGTATCAAAATAACTGAGTTGTTGTGTAATCCATTTTGGAGAACCGTCTGGAATATTCATTTCTGAATGTACAAGGTCTCTATCTTTATCATATCTATGCGTATGAGATCCTTCTAACTCATCAAACATCCTTGTCCTATGGCGATAGGCAGCCGCCGAAATTGCTGATTTTCCAGCACCAATAATTTTAGCTTGTAAATGTGTACTTGCCATAAGATACAATTACCAAAAATTGTTTTTATATCACAGAAATAATCTGTAGCATAAAACGTTTTACTTTAAAACGTATAATTGCGCCTTCAAAAATCTTTTGAAAAAAGACATTTTTTCAGGAGCGCATAAATGCGCACTATCAAGTATTGTTATTGGAGATTTATTCTGTTAAGTAAAAATAAAGATTAAAAAATAAAAGAGATTTTGAAATGTCACGTAAATCTTTAGAAAAACTTATGGAAGAAAAAAAAGCTCTGGAAGAAAAAAGTAAAAAACTTCTTGAAAGAATTAAAGCTGCTAAAAAACAAGAAGGGGAAAAAATTGCACTATTAGCAGCTGAAGCGGGATTAACAGAATTAAACATAACAAACGACCAATGGAAAAATATTTTCGAGGAGATTAAAGACCGATTTCAAAAAGAACAGCAAAAAACTGAATAATCTTGGTAACTCTATAAAATCACTAAGACGCATTGAAAAAAGGAGGAGATTTTTGAGTGATGAAATAAGACGCAAAGATGCACGTGAAAAAATTATTCTAGGCGGGCTTGTTGTAAAGGCTGGTCTAAGGGACGCTGATAAATCATTTATATTAGGATGCTTAATTCATGCATCAAAACTTGATAAAAATTCTAAAGAATATAAAGATTTTGAAAAAATAGGACAACAAACTTTTACCACGACGCGGGGACAAAATGATTAATAAATTAGACAAAAAACAGATTATATTTTTAGCATTGCCACTCATCTTTTCAATCATTGTAGCTTTTTTGGTCAATATAACCATCAATAACATTACAGAAAATGGAACGACGCCTGATGCTTATTGGTTTGTAAGATCAAAGCCACTGGATATTTTAATCCTTATTGCACTTTCATGTTCTTCATTCATCTTATTACAAAAAAGGCATATCAGAAAAAATATCACTATTTCGTCCATGATCATCTTTGGTTTGTTTGCAACTTATTATAGTGCAAATGAATATATCAGACTTAGTCCCTATGTAGGTCAAGATAATATGACATGGGCGGATGTTCTTCCTTTCTTTGATAGGATGGTTTTATGGGGTGTTGTTATTGGCGTTGTTATCCTTGGTTACACTATGAATCTTTCTTTGGCAAAAGTATCGCCTCTAAAACAATCAAAAAATACAATCTTTGGTGATATGCAATGGCTGAGTATGAAAAAACTTGAAAATATCTTTCCAAGTGATGGTGAAATAGTTATAGGAGAGCGCTATAGAGTCGACGAAGATGTTGTTAAAGATGTCAAATTTGATCCTAACGACAAAACTACATGGGGGAAAGGCGGTAGCCAGCCATTGTTAACATATAAACTGGATTTTGATTCAACCCATATGTTATTTTTTGCTGGTCCTGGTGGTTATAAAACAACCAGTAATGTTATTCCAACTTGTCTCAAATATTCCGGTCCAATGGTCGTTTTTGATCCTTCAACTGAAATCGCTCCAATAGTTAAAGGTGCAAGGGAGGATTTTAAAAGAAAAGTATACGTTCTTGATCCTCATGGTTCTTCAACAGAAACTTTTAATCCTTTAGATTGGTTGTTAGATGAAAATATCCCCCATTATGAAAGAGAAGCGGGTTTGATTGAAGTTGCTAGACTCCTTCTTTCTGAAAACTACAAATCAACTTCAACAGATCAATTCTTTATATCACACGCACATAATTTATTAACAGGACTACTTGCACATATTGTCTTTTCTGATGAATATGAATTTGAGAGAAAAAACTTAAAAACTCTTCGTATGATTGTATCAGAGCCAGAACCATCCGTGATTGGAAAATTGCAATCGATACAATCAAATTCTTCATCGCAATTTATCCGTGAAACCCTTGGGGTCTTTACCAATATGGCACCGCAAACTTTCTCTGGTGTTTATGCTACTGCTTCTAAAGATACCCAATGGCTTTCCCTCGCTAACTATGCAAACCTTATCAGTGGTAATGATTTTAAAACTACCGATATAGCAAAGGGGGAAATTGATATTTTTCTAAATATCCCCTCAAAAATTTTAAAATCTTATCCAGGTGTTGGGCGTATCCTTGTTGGCTCTTTTCTCAAAGCTATGGAAGCTGCTGATGGTAACTATGCAAAAAGGGTACTCTTTGTCTTAGACGAAATTGATCTTCTAGGATATATGAACATCCTAGAAGAAGCGCGTGACCGCGGACGTAAATACGGGATATCCCTTATGCTCTTTTATCAAGCTATAGGACAACTTGAAAACCATTTTGGTCCAGCAGGCACTATATCATGGTTTGAAGGTTGTTCTTTTGTAAGCTATGCTGCTATCAAAGATTCTAAAACAGCAGAAAGTGTGTCCAAGGCATGTGGTCAAATGACTGTCGAAGTGAAAAATTCAAGCAAAACTCTAGGAGGATTCCATACAAGAGGGTCAGAAAATGTAAGCACCCAGCACAGACCTCTAATTTATCCACATGAGATGACACGAAACATGCGAAAAGACGAACAGATCATTCTCGTGCAAGGGGAGCTCCCTATTCGTTGCGGACGTGCCATATATTTCAGAAGAAAGGATTTAAGGGCTCTTGCTAACAAAAATAGATTTGCCCCTAAATAATAATATCTCCTAAATAGAACTCACTTCGTTCGTCCATAATCAATAAAATGAGAGGCTATCCGCCTCTCAAACTCTCCTGACCGCTCACCAAAATCATGACATCAGATCCGCGTTTAATGAGAGGTCTAACAAGTCTTGGTTCTTAGTGTCAAGGAAGCCACTACGTGGCGCCTAACGGCGTCCTTGACAAAGAACCTAACGTCTTGTTTCGTCCATCTCACGCGGCTCCGAAATCATGATTAGAAGGAGAGCTTTTAAGGGTGCCTACACAGCACCTTATAGTAGGGAAAAAAACATTTGATTTTTTAACTACGTGAATAAAAAAATTATACCAAATAGATGTAAAATAGTGGAGGTTATGGACGGCTTTGTTGTTTGTGTCATACCTAAAAGGCAAAAATGGATTTAAAAAGGAATGGATTGCAATGCCTCAACATCCGATGGCTATAATAGCGAAAAGTAATTTAAACGGATATGATCTCAAGGTGTTTTTCATTCTGGCTTCTCGTCTTGATTTCGAAAATCTATTAGTCGTCAATCAAACGGAATTGGCTAAAAAAGTTGGTATTACCAGACATCACTTTAATCGAAGCATAAAAAGACTAATAGCTATGGATATTCTTTTGGAAGGTCCTCGTATTGGAATTAATAGATCCTACCGTCTCAACCTAAACTTTGGTTGGAAAGGTAGTACTAAAAACCACAACATAGCTCTTAGAGAGAATTTAAAAAATCGCATAAAAGCAGCCTGTATTCAAGGTGTATATGAGAATAGCAAACCTTTAGAAATGGACATCAGTAATCAAATAGATCTCGAAGATTATCTTAGATGAAAAATAATTAGCGCCATTTATCCATAAAATAAGAGGCTACCACACCCTCATCAATTCAAAATCTGCTGTAGCAGGCATTTTTGATGCTTAAAATATACAGATACAAAAGAGAGAATAAAAAATTAATAAACGCATAGTAGTTACGCTTCACAATGTTACCAATAATGGTAACATTGGTGGCTTAACTGAACAATTTCTTCTTGTATTTTATAACGATACACATTACAGTGAAGCATGATTTTGGGATTTAAACATAAAGGGCTTGAAGCCTTCTACACTACTGGTACTACAAAAGGAATTCAGTCTGCTCATACTCAAAAGTTAAAACGTATTCTAGGTGCTCTTGATGTAGCTATATCACCAAATGATTTGAACTATCCGTCCTTTCGATTGCATCCTCTAAAAGGTGATCTTAAGGGGTATTGGTTAATTACTGTAAATGGAAATTGGCGTGTAATATTCCGTTTTGTTGGTATAGATATCGAATTAGTTGATTATCTAGATTATCATTGAATAAGGAGAGATAAAAAATGATGAAAAACCCTCCACATCCTGGAGAACTCTTGCGTGAAGATGTAATCTTAGAGCTTGGTTTATCTGTTACCGAAACAGCTGAACGGCTTGGTATGTCTCGTGTAGCTTTTTCTAGGGTTTTAAATGGGAAAGCTGCTATTAGTCCCAATCTCGCTATTAGGCTTGAAATGGCTGGTGTGAGTACTGCACGTGCTTGGCTAGCTATGCAAACAAATTATGATTTAGCGCAAGCTTTAAAACAGAAACAACCTAAAATACATCCTCTTTGTATTAGCTCTTGTTAGTACCATTCTATCGTATTGGAGAGCTTGACGAACATTCTCTAATAAGCTTTTACTTGAAAAGCATAAGATCAGAACCGGGAGGAGCTAACCGTAATAGGAGCGTATCGTACCCCCAATTGACAGCTAAACTTAGAAATATCAAAACTATATAACCAATGACCATTGCTGTTTGGTGTTCAAAAGGTGCAGAACCCGCTACATACCCAGTAAAAAAAATAAATAACACTAACAAACTCCCCCCTGCTATAAACTCTGTTAAAATAATAACCGGTTTACGAATAAGCAAAAGAAAAAGGAAAAGGAAAAAAAGGCAAACTTTCAATATCTTATGTAATATTTTATAAACGATAGAAAACACTCTACGTATTATAGTTATTAAAATTGATTGTTTGGAATTTGGATTTTTCTCTTTTTTATTTAATTTATTAGTAGATAGAGTGTCCATTACCCCCTCCAATATTTTTATCTATAAAACGCTTTATGGCTATATGATACGTTTTATTTTATTCACGATTATTTATATACCTATATAAATAATTATTTCAATTTTATGATTTTTTTAGTGCTTAATGTGACATAATTTTTAAAAAGCAGGCGCCCCCCGCGCCTGTTATTTATGCTACTTCAGCGACCGTTTTAACAATATTATCGCCTTCATAAACCTCACAATTTATGGGAACAAAAGAAAACCTGCTACGTCTTTTTATTCTTGCATTGCCATATACATTACCTCTAATCACGAAATAACCAGAGATCTTCGCATTGCCATAAACAGAGCCATAAACATCAGTATGACACCCCACGCTAGCATTTTCATAGACCTTGCCATAAATTTTCGCTGCGCCACTAACAACAGCATGATCATACACTTCTGCATTTCTATGAATACGTGCACTCCCAGATAATTTTGCATTACCATAAACCCGTGCATGATGATAAACCCATGCGTTATAAGAAAGGTGAGCATTGTCATAAACATGAGCGCCCACATACACGCGGGTTTTATCACATACATGCGCATTCCCATAAATATGGCCACAAACAATAGCATCATCACAGACAATGGCGTTATCATAAACACGACCGTAGCTAAAAGCCCATGCATCACCACCAACCCAGCAATTTCCGTCATGAGAGAGGTTATCTTCCTTCTCAATAAAACCACCAAGATCACCAGCCTTGACATCACCAAAGTCTCTTAATGCACGAATACGATAAAGTGTAACATCACCAACTTGTTTGGTTTCATTTGTAAATTCATATTTTTTTGAGATAGCGTTCATAATGAACTCCTTACGGTTTAAAAGTTTTGAATTGACACCCTATAAGGCGTCGGGCGTTCAAAACACGGCCGTAAGTCCGTTGTTATGCTTTTCCCTAAAAGGGTGTTGTATGGCATAACCACACCCGACAAAATCACTATATATGCTAATAAAAGCATAAAAGACAGTCAGTTTCTGAAAGCAAGAAAAGATTTTTTGTCATCTGTTTTCTTACGGCTTAGTGTTTTGATCACTTAAGTATTAATATAGCAAAATACCGATTTATTGTCAACTATTTTTTGTCTTTTTTTGCCATTTTTTATAATATTTTCAAATATTTATCTCATAAAATAGCTTATAATTTTTATCTCTTTCTTTTGTAGTATATGCCCCTAAAAGCTCACCCTTTTAATCATGATTTCGGAGCCGCGTGAGAGGGACGAAACAAGCCGTTAGGTTCTTTGTCAAGGACGCCGTTAGGCGCCATGTAATGGTTTCCTTGACACTAAGAACCAAGACTTGTTAGTCCCCTCATTAAACGCGGATCTGATCTCATGATTTTGGTGAGCGTTCCAGAGAGTTTGAGAGGCAGATAGCCTCTCATTAAAAAATAAAGTTTGTAAATAAAAACTATTTTTATTGTCAATCTTCTGAAATTCTTCTATGAATTAATCAATGTGTTGATTGCATACGCAACAATCAACAAGGGATTAAAAGCCTTAAATTATAGCGTTAGAATTAGCTCACTATGTTGGGCTTCCCGGAGTTCCGGGAGTTTTTGTTATGTCCAGGTGCTTTTCAGCACTAAAAGCAAAAAGCTGACTATAATTCAGTACTTTTAACTCCCGGAATACCAATGCGAGGGCGCTCGCACCCGGTAGGGGGGAATTAAAAGTGCAAAACAAAACTCCACATTATAATGACGTTTCTGTAGGGAAAAAAATTCGCTGTAGAAGAAAGTACATGGGAATTTCTCAGGAAAAATTAGGAAAAAAAATAGGAGTAAGCTTCCAACAAATCCAAAAATATGAAAACGGCTTAAATCGTGTAGGAGCTGGACGTTTGCAGGAAATCGCTAACATACTAGATGTTGATATCTCCTTTTTTTATACCGATATTTCAGAAAAAAGAAATATTTCGCACCCTTATAATGAAGGACTTCATAGTAAAGAAGAATACTCCCTTTTAAAAGGTTTTAGAAAACTTAATCCTAAAAAACAGAAAGCAGTTTTGTGTTTGTTTTCTGAATAAAATAAATATTTTTAAAATTATAGCACATGCTGCTTTAAGCTGTTTATAAATAAGCATTTTAATTATAAATATTTATTACGTATTTTGTACGTAAATAATAAATAATCACTATTTATTTTGTGTGTAATTGTTATTTACATAATTTTCAATAAGACGATTAAGGAAATCACCACCATCTTCATTAAGTGTATCCGCTAAAGACCAAAAACTGTCTCTTACTTCTGGCTCAAGTGCAAGTGTTAATCGTGCTGTTTTTAAACTACGTCTTCTACGTCCACTACCACGTTTTGTTTCTACACTATGACGTGTTGTAAAACCGTTATTTTGACCTATCTTACCTAATTCTTGTTCATCTACTTTTTGTGCTTTTGTAAACGGTTGTAAATTTTCAAGATCCGGTAATACAATTTCAGCTCTTTTTGTCATGCTACTTTGTCCTTTAATAAATTTTCATTATCCAATACCTTCACAACAGCGTTAGCAAAAACTGTTGCATTTTCTTGTGCTGCTTGAGGATTATTCACATCAGAAGATGCTAAATCAAAGAGAGACCCCCCTATCTGAAAAAGAGCACTAAAAGCTCCTCTTTCAGTTAATGAAGCAGGTAAAATAGGAAGATTAGCTTTTTCTAGCGTTTTCTCTATATGCTGTCCTTCGCGACTGTTTAAGGTATTGGTCATAGAAAATACGATACGAAAAGGTATTTCTCTTTTAAAAAACTGACTCTGTTGTTTTATTAAAGCAATGATCTTTCCTATCTGATCTCCATCAAGTTGTTTTTTTCTCATAGGAACCAAAACTAAATCCGCTCTCCCTATAGCAAAAGAAGCCGCAAGATTAGCAGAGCCTTCAAGATCAACAATAACAAATGGAAACTTTTCTACAGCATCATCAATGCAAGAAACAATATTCTGTTCTGTAATGTCTCCAGAAACTTCTATATTTTGGGGCATTGTATCTACAGATCTTTTCATCCATGTCACAAGTGGTTGATTTGGGTCTGCATCAATTAATTTCACCTTAGATCCGGCTTTAGCAAAAACGTTAGCTAATACTAATGCCATTGTGGATTTTCCAACACCACCTTTTGTTGAACACATAGTAATTACAGGCATTAAGATATTCCTTATTCAATGAATAAACACCAAATAAATAACATTTATTTATTACGTATTTATTAAAATTATAAATCATTATTATTTATTTTGTGAATATTTATTGTTTACGTACAAAATACGTAATAAATATTTATATGTTGTTAATTTCAAATCAGGTATAATCGGGTGTGCATATTACAGTATGCAAACGAGTTTATTTCACAATTTCGTTTCTTAAGAGTAATTGATTTTTACATTACTTTTATATATATTAGATAATTATATAGTAAGAGGAATTTTTTATGTCTTCATTAACAGTTACAGCAAAAGGACAAATTACGCTAAAGCGGGATTTACTCCAGCACCTTGGTGTTAAACCAGGTGAGAAGATTGACTTTGATAAACTACCAGGTGGTGAACTTCGTATAAAAGCGTCACAACCCACAAGCACTATTGAGAGCTTTATTGGACGATTTTCTGGAAAACTAAAAAAACCTCTAACCATTGAAGAAATGAACGAAATTACAGCTTCTAGTTGGTCTGGAAAAAAATGAAGATTTCTGTAGACACAAATGTTCTAGCTCGTGCTGTTTTACAAGATGATAAAAAGCAAGGGGAGGTAGCAAGTAAGATTTTAAGAGAAGCTTCTCTCATAGCTATTTCTCTACCTTGTCTATGCGAACTTGTTTGGATACTTCGCCGAGGTGCAAGACTATCAAAAGAAGATGTAGCTGGAATGTTACGCGATCTGCTAGCAACCAGTAATATAGTAATGAATAGACCAGCTGTTGAAGCAGGGCTTGCTATTCTAGAGGCTGGTGGTGATTTTGCTGATGGAATTATATCTTATGAGGGAAATTGGCTAGGTGGTGAGACGTTTGTTTCGTTTGATAAATTAGCAATAGACCTGTTAAAGAAAAACGGACAGTTAGTAAAACTCCTTACTTAATGAGTGAGCTAATACCTATAAAAGAATAAGCTATAGATGTGGATTTTCCAACACCACCTTTTGTTGAACACATAGTAATTACAGGTATTAAGATATTCCTTATTTAGTGAATAAACACCAAATAAATAACATTTATTTATTACGTATTTTGTACGTAAATAATAAACATACTTCAATGCATCACGTCATGGAAAAGAACTATCAACTTGGCGCAGTTTATTTTAATTTTCCAATGTTCTTGGCATGGTAATGATAGGCTTTATTTTTGTAAGCTTGATGTTTTTACGTTCAATAAATAAACGTAAGGTGTTCACACTAACTCCTAATGTCTTAGCAATACGGTTCTGTGATAAACCAACATTTATAAATGCTTGAATTTCACTACTGCTCTATTTTCTACTGCATGTAGATACCAAATATATCAATGGTCGTCATCGACCGTCGTGTTAAGGGGTGTTAACTCTTTATTTTTCTTAATTTTTACAACGCCAATAATTCCCGTGGAAATAATTAATGCGGACATCGCTAAAAAAGAGCTTAACAATCCCACGAGAGCCAAAAGTCCAGCAATAAAGCCAGACATTGCTTCCGCAGAGTTCGCTAAAGTTGAAAAAGTTCCAAAACTCTTACCAAAATCTTCACGACGAGAATATAATTGAATAGCTGAGACTAAACTAATATCCACAAAGGCACCAATAAATCCTAAAACAAATGCTAGCCCTAAAATTAGTTTTAAATAAATTTCTGCAGCTAAGGGCATAAAAAACAGAATAACCCCATAAAAAAGCCAAAATACCATGAGCTTCAACGATGTAACCTTGAATATAATTTTATGATATAACAAACCACCAACAATAGTTCCAACAGCCATGAGAGAAAAAATATAACTCACAAGGCTCTCCTCTCCCCCTATAGAGAGAACAAAAGCTGGAATTAAAAATCTTAAAATAGCCCCCGTAAAGAGAATAGCAAACGACGATCCAACCAGCGTAATAAATAAATGTTTATTTTCAGTAGAAATATATTTAAGATAAGAAGCCGTTTCTCGATAAATATTTATAAAATTGAATGATTTATTCTCGCTTGAATTTAAATTCATGAGATTAAATAACACGATAATAGATATAAAATAGGTAAAAAAATCAAAAATGAGTACTGCCGATTTATTTGCTAAAAAAAGCAGTAGGGAACAAACCAAAGGACCCATGACGGATGCAGTTTCCTCTATAATTTGTGCAATGCTATTTGCCTTTGTCAGATCCTTTGCTGAAAACATTCTGGGAATAGCAGCTTGAAAACTTGGTTGGAAAATACTTCTTCCGATCGTTGTACATATTGCTGCGAAAATAAGCACAATAATATGTACAGTCCCTGTTATAATGGTTATAAAAACGAATAATGAGGCTAATAATCTAATAAATTCACTTAAGATCATATTTTTCTTCAAAGAAAAATTATCCGCTAACCAACCTCCTATAGGGCCAAAAAAGAGAAAAGGGATAAATCGAAAAAAATACACAAGACCTATAAAAAAGATGTTATCTGTTAATTCTAAAACCAGTAAAATAAAAACAACTTCATAAGCATAATCACCAACTTTAGAAATAAAGAGAGAGCAAAAAAGAGCTAATGGACTCTTTTTAAAAAATAAATTCATATCAACCATCCGATATTAAATTTTTCTACACTTAAAGTTGCATTCCCTTCAATACAATTGGTGATATAAATTTCAAAAAAAACGTTTAAAGAAATACGCATAATGATACAAGAATTTAGAATAATATTTTGATCTTATTATAAAAGACAGAATATTATTATACATACACAAGCTCTTTTTTAGCTATAAATCTACCTGTTTCATTCAGTTTTTCTGCAATAAATGCCTTTAAAATACGTTGATCTTCTTCTGGCATCAACCAAAACATAATATTAATATACCAATACCAACCTAGTTTTGTAAGTTGCCAGGAGTCATTATTTTCCACTATAAGATCATTAGATAAAAGAATATCTAATTTAGAAAAAATACTTTTAGGCACAAAATCCATTTTTATTAAAGATTTATTCACTAAACCATGATAAGGTAGGCGTAAAATGATTGGCTTTATCTCATCTAGAATTGGAGAGTGCTTACTAACATTTGCGGGCATTTTTTCACTATTGACGGCTGTAATGTAAGCATTACGATTAGAAAAATTTGTTATTACGTGTTCACGTATTGATGTTACAGCATTTACTCCAAAACCATGTAAATCAAAATCTGAATATCCATAAACATGCTCATGATACACAAAACTATATTCATCCGTAACTATATCAGAGGTCACATTTGGGGTACGAATATAACCATGACCATTATGAGGCATAAATCCCTTACTTCTCATATAAGCATCTATTAGCATATTCATAGAAAATTTTCTCGTTGCTGTAGTAAAACCTAAACCACGATTTTTGATAGCTTTATGCAATTTTACTTGAGTTACAACATTGTCAATTGGGTATATATCTATATTAGATGTACCAAGAGATACGGCCATTTCGAGATCTTTAATGATTTCTTCTTCGTCTTGTCCATTCATACCGTACAATATATCAAAAAGTACATACTTAAAATTCGCATTTAATATACTAGCAGCAAACTTAATATGTTCGTATGTAGATGTGAGATTAAAGAGCTTTCTCCATTCGTGGTTAAAAGTTTGAAGACCAAAGCGTGGATGTGTAACCCCTATTTCTCTCATAGCAATTACTTTTTCTTCGGTCAGACTTTTTATTTCAATTTCAAAAGAAAATTCACAATTAGATGCTATTTTAAAGTGCTTATGTATAGCTGCTCCTATTTTAAAAATATTAGATGGAGATAATAAAGATGGAGTTCCACCTCCAAAAAAAATCGCGCGAACTGGAACAGCATGGTAGTCAACAAAATTTGCTTTTAATTCTATTTCTTTAATTAAAGCATCCGTGTAATTATTAATTACAGTTTCGCCTTTATAACCACCTTTAGTAAAAGGACAAAATGTACATATAGTTTCACAAAAAGGAATATGAAAATACAAAGCTCTCGAATTAATATCATTATTACTATTCACAATAACATCAGATACTGGCTTATCAATAATACACTTTCCTTGACTTGGGAAAAAAAAATTGTATACAGGAATTTGATAATCAAACTTAAATAAGCCATTGTTTTTGATATTCATAGCTGCCTTCATTCTTATAGTTATCATACATTAGATAAATCTTCGTCATAAGAAGAAGAGGTATTAATACTCAAAAAATGCTTACCTCTCCTAAACGATCTAATAAATAATTGTCCAGTATATTCCCATTGAATTTTAATAGCTTCAATTGCCTTGCCATAATCTTGTCCACAAGTATACAAATCAATACTTATGTAATTACTCTCTGGGTATGTATGGAATGATAAATGTGATTCACTCAATAAAAAAAAACCTGTCACACCTTGCCCATCTGTTGTAAATTTATGTGACATGAATCCAAGAATATTCATTTTTGTATTTTTTATTACTTTAAGAAAGAAAGAATATAAGGCCTTTTCATCTTTTAAGAACTCTAGATCATTTATAATCCCATCCAGTAAATAATGATAACCTTCATCATCCATATAAATTCCCCCATTAATTCACTTACTGGGTTGGAAGAGGCTAGACACCTCTTCCAGCACAATTACCAGAATACTCCGAGATTACAAACATCTTCTTCTAAATATTCCGTTATAAATAATTCACGTGCACTTTCCATAATTACCTCCTAAATTTAATAGTTAGCTTATTGTATAAACAATATACGATACGGTATATTAAATATATATAACATACAATAAAAAATAATTTAATTTTACATAAATAAGCAGAAGCTAAAAAAATAAATAAAAATAATATGAACTAGATTGATGAGTTTAAAGGTGCGTGGCGCGCTTTTGGAACTCTTGCTCCAGAACGTTTAAATGCTTTTCGCCATATTGCAACTGTTGGAAGTATCGGATCTTCTACTCGTATTGAAGAAAATAAATTAACAGACCGTGAGATTGAAAAGATTTTGTTAAACTTAGAAATTAAAAGTTTTAAGAGCCGTGATGAACAAGAAGTTATTGATTATGCAAATTTTGTACGTAAATAATAAACATACTTCAATGCATCACGTCATGGAAAAGAACTATCAACTTGGCGCAGTTTATTTTAATTTTCCAATGTTCTTGGCATGGTAATGATAGGCTTTATTTTTGTAAGCTTGATGTTTTTACGTTGAATGAACAAACGCAAAGTATTCACACTAACTCCTAATGTCTTGGCAATACGGCTTTGTGACAAACCAACATTTATAAATGCTTGAATTTCATCAATGTGATTGTCCAGCTTTAATTGCGTAGCTTTACTTCCTTTTGGACGACCAAGTTTTATTCCTCGTTGACGAGCAACATTTAAGGCTTCTTTTGTGCGTGTTTGAATTAAATGCCGTTCAATTTGTGATACCATACCCAATACGTTTGCAATGATATCGCTTTGTAAACTTCCGTCCATGATAAGGTTTTGTTTCGTTATATGCACAATTAAACCACGTTCACTGGCTGCTTTGAGAATTTCTAAAACAGCAAGAGAAGAACCAGCTATACGAGAAAACTCCGGTGTGAGTAAAACATCACCACATTCAGCTTTTTTAATTAAAGCACCAAGTTTACGCTTACGCCAATCTTTTCCTCTACTTGCAATTTCTTCTTCAATATGGAGTGGAGCAAAGCCATGTTTGTTAGCATATTCTAACAAGCCAAATTTTTGATTTTCTGTATCTTGTCCATCACGAGAAACACGTAAATAAGCATAAAATTTTGGCATTTTCAGTAAAAAGGTTATTTTATATTAAAACTGATATATTATTGCATAGAAAAAATAGGAATTAAATATACAATTTTCGTTCATAAAAAATGATCGTTTTTTCTGATATTAGAAGTTGTTATATGTGTTTTTTAATTTCATTTTTTTAAGAACGGAAAAAACAATTAATCATATACGCAGTTCTGAATGGGAACCAAGACGTAATAATTCTAATGTATTAGTTTCAGGCTTTCTATAAAGCAAAATAAGATCTGGTTTGATATGGCAATTATAACAATCGTGCCAACCGCGCCAAGCACCTATCATCCTATGATCTTTAAAACGTACTTCCAATGGTTTGTCTTTTGCCAATGTTTCAATCACAAGGAGTAAGTCTGTTTTTAATATGTAAGCGTGCTTTCCTTTTTTTTCACGTTTAACATCACGCCGAAATAATTTAGTACTGATAATTTCCCTCATATGTCTTGGCTTAAGCGCGCTTTTTTAATTTGTTTTTTTTATCTTCATCATTGCAGATCATGTTTCGCAAATCATCTAATGACATACTTTCCATACACCCATCCTCTGCTTCCTTGATAGCTTGTAGCGTTTCTGGAGAAGGTTGAAAAAGATCAAGCGGTAAAACTTCATTTTTAGCAATATATACCATCAACATACGTACAGCATCGGAAATAGTTAAACCCGTAGATTGAATAACCTCTTCTGAAACGTGTTTGATAGCATCTGGGACATGGACTTGAATTCTTGCCATTATCCAAAGCTCCTTTTCATTTAAGCTAGTTTTAGTTCACTCTACAGATTGATGAATTTTGACATTACCTTCAGTTCTAAATAAATAAACAGGCAAGGCTCTATCTACAGCAATATTTGTTAAAAACATACATACGACATCAGATATAGTTAGACCTGCTTCTTCAATAACAGCACTTGCCGAAACATTTATATCATCATGAATTCGTACCTGAATTCTTGCCATTATCTAAAACTCCTCTTCAGTTGAAGTACATTGTACTCAAATAATGCTTTTTTGTATATCTATCAAGAGTTAAAATTGAGAATTTTTCTTACTTAAATTATTAACCATTAGTATTAGCCTTATCAGGCGAACATTTAAGCAGTTTGTCCATAGCGCCATAAAACTTTATCCGTTAGAAAATGAGAAATAAAAAAGAAAAGAGATTAAATTTTTAAATGTTGAGAACGCTGTTGAATAATATTAATGATTGCATCAAAAACTTCAGAACGCAAACCTTCACCCTCGAGTTCTTTCTTTAATTTTATTGCTTTATCATTGATTGAATCAGCCATTCTTTTTATTTGCTTGTTTAAGGAAAATTGAGCGGATTTAGTATCCGCAACCATTTTATAAAAATGACGTAAATATATTTTTTCAGGTATATATTCTCCTCCTATTTTCATAGCCATTTTTTGAGATAAATCTAGATAAATAGCTGTGCTTAACAAATCATATGCAGGAGCAAGTTCTGGTTTTTTCTGTTGGTAAAGTAGTGAAAAGTTTTTGCCATGCGCATCGGCATTACCAATTAAATAATTAAAAATAATTATATTAAGAAAATTCAGTTGATCAACAGCAGGACGCAATGTATGCTGGAAAATAACGGTTTGACACGCAGCAATACTAGGTCCTCCTTCACATTCATATTTAAATTCTGGAGCTATACTAAGTGCTTGGCAAAAATCCTCTTGATGAATACGCAAAACTGTTCCATTAGAAGATATTTGACGATCATATCGAGTGATGAGACAATAAGGTGTATTATTGACAAAATGTAAATACACTTCCGGCACATTAATACCTACGAGTTTTGCCAATTTCATACAAAAAAGCTCATTATGCGCACTATCATTAATATGTTCAATGAGAGGTTTCAAAATATGCGTGGTCGGAGCACCCCCTTTAATGAGTTGAACACGATTATCTTTAAAGCCAACCGCTAATTTATCTTGTGCACCCGCAAGAGACAATCTGTAGCCATCTCCACCAGCAAGCATTGGACGACGTTTAATACACTCAAGAATTTCTTTCAATTGAGTATCATCAAGAGTTTCTACATCATCAATTGGCAAATTTGGAACTTGTCCATGGGGATATAAAGCGAGAGCACCAGCACAATCTCCCCCAACAACTTCAAGCAAAGCAAAAGCATTTCGTTCAGAAAGACCTAAATAAGTTGCTAAACGATATCTTACATTATCATCGGGTAAGAGACCGGAAAAAAAGGCTTTTACTGCTTGACCTTTATAAGCTTCAACACGAGGAGGTAGAGAGACAGAGATGCCCTGTAAATCTTTATACAAATAATCAGTATCGTAGAGAAACGTGAGATCTCCACTTTTTTCTTGTTGTAATTGACCTACTAATTTTGCGTGTAAATAAACATCAAGTGTACGGGTCATAATTTTTCATTTTCAATCTGAATATCAAGACCAAGCATTGAAAGCACATGTATGGTTTTTCCAACATGACAAGACTCTTTGCCTCTTTCTAAATCACGGATAAAACGCACACCAACCCCTGATGTAGCTGCTAACTGTTCTTGTGTTAATCCTTGTTTTTTACGTGTATTTCTAACAATAAAACCCAATATTTTCATTCTGCTTTCAATCATAATCACCCCTTTCGGGATGATTATATCATTTCATGCTTTTATTACAAGAAAATAAACCTGTACGGGACGTTTTTATCCCATATACTCCTAAAGCCTTATCCAAAGAACAAAGAATAGTGCATATTTTTCGTATACTTCATGCAGAAAAAAATTCAGTAGTTAACTGTATCTAAATTGAATCCGGCTGTGTTTAATAGTTCAACAAGTTTTGGGAGAGTCTCTTTTACGTGTTCATTAAAAGGAATGTAATTAATCCCTTCATAATCTGAAGGCACTTCAACATCTCGTTTTTTTAAAATAGCAATATTTCTGCAAGAAATTTTAGGAAACAATATACCCATTTTAAAAATAACATTTTGATTAGCGCGCGGTTGTGCGTCTTTTTTATCAGCAGATTTTGCATAACCAATGTCATCGGGAGTAAGTAGCACAATACCAAATTTTGGAGAATTAGTTTGCATACTAATTTCTTGTTTAAAATCCTCAATAGTAGTTAAATCATCACTACCAAATTTCAGAACGTATGGTTCCAATCCAAGCTTAAAAAGAACACGTTCAGTTTGTTCTAAAATAGTATGATTATTATATACAATAAAAATTTTTGGCATTTGGATCTCCCCTAAAAAATATATGCATTTGACCCATAGGGCTTATTATTCCTTATCAACGAATAATTGCGATAAAAATTTCTCCCAATCTATATTTTCCTTTAATTTATCATTAGTCTCTTTATCAAATTTTATTTGTTTACCATTTACAGTAAAATAAAATTCAACACTTTCGATATCATCATGATTGAGCATTTCCAACGCCTATAATTTTAATTATGTTACATTTTTTATAATATTTTCAAATATTTATCTCATAAAATAGCTTATAATTTTTATCTCTTTCTTTTGAAGTATATGCCCCTAAAAGCGCCCCTTCTAATCATGATTTCGGAGCCGCGTGAGATGGACGAAACAAGCCGTTAGGTTCTTTGTCAAGGACGCCGTTAGGCGCCATGTAATGGTCTCCTTGACATCAAGAACCTAGGATTGTTAGTCCCCTCATTAAACGCGGATCTGATGTCATGATTTTGGTGAGCGTTCCAGAGAGTTTGAGAGGCAGATAGCCTCTCATTAAAAAAGGATAAAGGATCTAATAAAATAATTGCTAAATAAAAATATCTTGTATATATCTTTTTTTGGAGAAAGAGGTTCTAAAAAGTTATCCCCGCTAGGATAAGTTGATCATTTATCTCTTTCTCTTTTTTTTAAATCAAAAATTTTTCTCATTTTCGACCTTCTTTACGCCTTTTAAAAATAAGGATTAATGGCACTAAAGATGAATAATTAAAATATTTATTTCGTATATAAATTATTATTTATGCAAATTTAAAAACTCCAATTACCTTATTTAAAAAACACTTTTT
The DNA here is from genome assembly GCF_028618595.1 of Bartonella sp. AU18XJBT. Classification (GTDB taxonomy): domain Bacteria; phylum Pseudomonadota; class Alphaproteobacteria; order Rhizobiales; family Rhizobiaceae; genus Bartonella. The sequence continues at coordinate 23,048 of NZ_JAQITE010000025.1, forward strand.
ATGACATAATTAAATATTTTTTGCCTATTGTCCGGATTCTTTTTCCAAGTTAGCATAAGAAGACATCTCATTAAGAAAGGTTTTTCTGTGGAAGAAGAAGAAGTAGCAAAAATCTATACAAATGATAGTAAGCATGAAAAATATCAAGATAAACTAGAATATTTGTTCGATCAACAGCATAAATATATGCAAGAATTTAGTAATACATTGGAGGCAAAAAAATTACATGATGTGCGAAGTGATTTGTACAATTATCTTCGTGATATTGGACAAAATGGTGATATATCGTTACTCATCAGTAGTGAGCGCTCTTTAACAGAAAATGATTTTATCCAATACGATAACAGTAAAGCTATGATCAAAATTTTCAAAAATGCTTTAGCTTATATAGATGTCATTAAAAAACATATAGCTCTTGTTAGTGATCCTGTACAATACCAATTTATAAATAAAACACATAGCTTACCCAAAAACCGAAAAGGTGGATTGCCTTATGATGAGGGGCGTAAAGCAATGGTATGGCATTATAAATGGCTAGAAGATACAGGATTATGCTTTTCAACCTCAATTGAACTATCGATCAATGAAGCACGAAAAGATAATATGAAAGCAATTCAAAAACTTTACGAACAAATGCAAGCAAAAGCTATCGATATAGATTTTTCATAATATTGGATAGGTAATTTTAAACTCACAATATTAGTATCGTACACTGAAAATATGCCATATTAGTATGCAATACGTTTTAATTTTTTATCTACTTTTTTCTTAAGTTCATAGTACCGAATGATAAAAATACGTAAATCAATCGCTCTAATTGTTGCAGTATAGCGTTCATAGTAATCTATGTCATCTATGTTTCGGCGACCATAATATCCAAAATCCCATATGACAATCAATCCGCAATCATACAAACGCGAGAGAATTGTACTAATACGACCTGGACTAAGAGAGCCAAAACTAATTTCTTGATTTGTTCTAAGAGTGATAGGAAATCCACCTTTTTTAAATTCTTTATCAGGTATTATTGCTAATAAGTTGGTAAGAATAACAGCTTCTGAATCAGAAATTAAATCAATCATGGGTAATTTAGAAGCTAATCTATATAGTCTATCGCGGCTTACTGTTTTATATTCAACATTCTCTGCTATTTTCTGATATTCTAGATGTTGTGCAGTTAACCGTCGCCCTATTATTTTCTTTGTTTTATCCATTTATTTTTTTCACTTTAATAAGATTTTTTATGCAAATTTTGACATTGTTAGATTTTTTAACGTTTTATTGAGTTCAAACTCAAACAAAGAGCTTTTTTCTTCGTTTAGCTTTATTTTCTGATTTTTTTCTAAGTTTAAACTATTTATTTCTTCTTGATCAGCTTGCTTCAGCAAAGCATAGAGTGACCGTTCTAGGTATAATTCTCCTCGAGTTTCTTTATCAATCATGCCGCGGAGATATCCCCCTGGTGATTTTACAAGTCCTTTAGCATATTTTTCAAAAATGATAGCAATAGCCAGAGCTGTTTTTTTAAGTCCCATGATTTTTGTAGCTTGTTCAGCGGCTTGTTCTGAAACTTTAATCATTCTGTACATAGGATACATAGAATGTATCAAATCGCTTTCTGTTTGGAAACTACATTCAGAAAACAAGACGGCATTTGGTAAAGCCTTTTCTAGTATCTCCGGCTTAATTTGAGGCAATGTACTACCTTTTGAAAGAAGTGAAGTTTCGGTTTTGCCGTTCTCTATATTTTCATAAGCTATTTTATCGTGACCGGAGGTCACATTAACGATTTGAGTGTGTTCAGATAACTCTGAACACTCATTTTTGTTACAATTACAATTATAGTTAGGGGTTGTATGTTCTATATGTATATTGCCAGCAAGATCCGTGTATCTTGTTTTTGATGTTTTTTGCCCAAAAAAACGTTGTAAAATCCCCTCCAAAAGACGAATTGCTTTGTATAATTTTTCAAGCGACGCTTTAGCCGGACGACCAATAATATGGAGGATTTTTTGCATTCTAGAAAAAAGCAGTGAGATAAACGGTGTTGCTTCCATTTCTGTATAACAGGTTTTAATTTGACGCACCAATCCTCTAAAATAATGCAAAGCTTCTTCTTGCTTCTCACGAATCTCCAAAGCTTTGCCTGCTTTTTGCTTAAGTTCATGATATCGCGCAACAAGAATACGTAAATCAATACCGCAAGCTGTTACGATATCATCGCTATGGTTACGTATAGGATAGCGTTTAAAGTTACCAGAGTCGCGCATAACAATAAGACCACAGTCATAAAGGCATGAAAGTAAAAAACTAACGCGCGATTCACTCCGTTTAATGTCATAACTAAGTTGTCGATTGCTTTTGAAAACAATAGGAACCCCGCCTTTTTCAAATGAATCTCTTGGAGCTGTCCTTAACAAATTCAAAAGAAGTTTAGCTTCACTCTCTTTAATGAAATCAGTCTGTTCCAGTTGATGAACCAATCCAATCAATTGACCACGACTTACAGAACCAATCTCAGCAGTTTCTGCTAATTTTCTAAATTCTATATGATGTGCATTTATCTTTCTTCCAGATGTTTTTTTAACCATAATTTTTAAAACCTCTCTATTGGAGGCAAAAAAATGTTAAAAATATCCTCTTTCTACAAAATTTCTCTTGCAGAATGCATCACGATAAATTAAATTAGAAATTACTTTATTTAATTTAATTTAATTTGGTTTGGTTTGGTTTTCCTAACTTGGTTTTCCTAACTTAATTTATCTTTAAGACATTTTTAGAAACCCTTCTGTTAACGCAGTTGGGTTTTTATTTTTTTGCCATTATATTTCCCTCTATTTGAAACGACTCATAGCTCGAAAAAAGCGTGTCAAGGTCAAAGCTATATTAAAAAAAAAAGATTTTCAATATGGTAAAGTTTTCAAACAACTGTTTTTTATGGCAATACAACCTAATACAACCTACAACAACAGCAAAGCGAAATAACATATAACTAAGGAAACGCGCTCTTGTTTAGCGCTATAGAAAACAACTTATACGAGTAAATGAATTTTAGACACAATAATTTTTCTTTGCAAGAATTGTCCACCAAGGACTGTGTGTATGATGATTAACTTTTTTCTGATAAAGCTCGTAGTGGAATATTGCCTTGATTTTTTAGTAGCGCTTGAGAGAACGTTTTATCGATAATAGTCAATGGGAATATAACTTCCGTGATCTCAAAGTATCCCAAAATAATAATATAAATTAAGACAATATATTTATTGTCGCTGCTCTAAGAGATTTTAAAAGTATCATTTTGAATATTATTCAATATTTCTTCATTAATTAAGAAAAGATTAAATATTTGTAATTTTATAGTAGAAAAAATTATTTTTTCATTTTATAGGATGGATTAATATTTTAACTATTAATTTAATTTTCAACTTTAAAATAGCGAGGGGGTTTTTTCATGGAAAACATGAATAATTCATTCAGTTGTGAACACATCTTACCAAAAACTACTCTACCCAACACACAAAAGAAATGGCTAACAGCAGCATTGATGCTGTTTATTGCCTTCATCGCACTGAGTGAGCCAGCATTTGCTGCAGGCGGCTTCGGAAAAATTGAAAGTGCTCTTCAAAAAATAATTGAAGCTTTAACAGGAAACATTGCAAGATCGATAGCAACGATTGCAATTGCCGGTATTGGGATTGCATGGATTGCTGGTTATGTTGAAATGCGTAAAGCTTTCTTTGTTTGTATTGGCATCGGCATTATCTTTGGTGCACCACAAATCGCATCAATGTTTTACAGTTAAACGTTGTCTTTCAAAGCCAT
>NZ_JAQITE010000026.1 GCF_028618595.1 Bartonella sp. AU18XJBT
TTTGTTTTTTCGTAAATGAAACGTTCTTAAGCAAATGAAAGAATAATAAGCTTATAAAGCATCAGTTTCAAACGTTTAAACGTGCATTTAGAAAGCTTCTCATAAGCGTATTTGTACTTTTCTTTAAAACCTAATTTCTTTAAAAATTAGCCGGCTCAATTTTGAGTTGGCAATCTTAACCACCCCAATTTTGGAGACGTTACTTTAGAATAGAGCATTCTTTAAACATTGTTTCTTTTAATAAAAAGTGAGAAACCCCATGCCTTATGATGTTACAATGGTTTTGAAGTTTATTTGCTTATCTTTGTTTCAATAGGTGCCCCCAAATTTGGGGTGACTAAATTCACTCAGCCCATATTTGGGCTCTGTGCTTTAAATGTAACTTTTAAACGTTTTTTGATAGCTTGCTTTTATTCATTAAAAAGGCTTTTGATTTCATAAGATATAACGTTTTGAATTTCATATCTGTTGTGATGATAGGATCTGTATAATGCCTGCCTATCGTTTTCTAAATTTTTAGAAAGCGTTTTAAATATGATTTTGTCTTTAAATCTTTTTATGCACTTTTATAAATTAAACTTATAAGCTTATAATAGTTTCGCTAAAAATTTAGCGAAATTAAAAAAGTCTATATTACTAACTTCAATGCGATTTTTGAGTGATAAAAACGTATCATAAAATTTATAAACTGTTATGAATGATAACAGCTTTTCATTTCATTTGAATACACACATGCGTTATAATCTTTACATCATGATTTGCTTTTTATGCTCTATTCATACATGGCAATCTTATCTAAAAAATGGTCAAATGAAACATGCATAAAAATGTGGATTCATATAAAATAATTGCAAACAACATATTGACTTTATTGTGTTTTTTATGATAGTATGTCGCTTCATTTAGGCGTCTTGTTCATTGCAGAAAAAAATAGGTCTCCAGCGGACAATGCTTCTATTTTAATGTCTGATCCGCTCACAATACTGCTTGATGTCGTTATTCCACCACTCACAACACTATTAATACTGCCTTGATCCTCTTCTTTCGTATTTTTTTTCTGTTCGACATTGGTAGGCTCTAGAGCATTTAATTTTTTTTCTAAAGCGTCCATACGCTTTGAAATTTTTGTAATATCTTCATATGCTTTCTTCAACAATGCGTTTAAAGGAGCATGTCCCATTCTTCCGCTAGCATAAAGAACCACACGAATACATTCAGGATCATCGATATCAGCAATAGAAAATGGAAAAAGTGCCATTATATCCCCCTTTTTGATAAGCTAAACGCGTATTAAGCATTTGCATATCTTTTTCCGTTGTATGGTTCTTGCATGTCTCAAGAGAACCTCAGAACCTCAGAACCTCAGAACCTCAGAACCTCAGAACCTCAGAACCTCAGAACCTCAGAACCTCAGAACCTCAGAACCTCAGAACCTCAGAACCTCAGAACCTCAGAACCTCAGAACCTCAGAACCTCAGAACCTCAGAACCTCAGAACCTCAGACAATCATGTGAAAGGCTTTTGAAAAAAATTTCCTCATCGAAAATTTTTACAAGGTATTTTTTTAGATTATATTCTGTTTTCCACCTAAAATGATGATTTTACCAGCTGGAACCAAAGAAAAATGCATGATCACCTTGTAATGCTTTGTTGGCTTTCTCCAAAATGACAAAACCACCCCTACCGGTCTTTAAATAATGCCACTCGATAAACAACAGTCTGTCAATAATCTGGCTTCTTATCTAACGGATTTGACTCAGATTCCCCCTTCAAATGCATCCTTTCAAAGGCATCCCTGTCGAGAGTTATTCTACAAAAAACGCTATTTTAAGAATACGCACAGACGAAAGGCACCCCACGCATAAAGTTTTAACCGCACCTCAAACAATGGTATTTTACGACACAACGGGATAAACCATTGTCTTACAGATTTTCTCGTATCACTCTCATTCTGTTTCAAGAAGTTTCCTGACAAGTAAAAAATGCCATCTAAGAGAGTTCAATTACTCACCATGTGTTAAACGCATCACTAATCTGCTCTAGCCAACAGAGCGCCCATTTTGAAAGAATAAATGCTTTTTACATACACTCCAAAAAGAAGGAGAGAACCATTTTGCCTTTTCTCGCTTTAAATAGACATATCGTTGATCTCTTCCCGCCACCTCAAAAGACGAAGATTTTAGCCCCACATCGGTTTGTAAACAATTCAACTACTCTGAAAGAATTCCGTCTGCTGCTCACTTATATGATTCATTGGCATAAGGTTTAACCAAGCAAGACTTCCGCTGAATATATGTCTCTTCAATACTTAAATGGATCAAGTATTGTATGTCTTATTTTTCCTTATATCCCAGCTTCAAGAATAGTGTTTTAATGACAGTGTTTTACGGCATAATAGGATAAATTTTACCCATGGGCTTTTTGTCATCGCACACCAGTGCTTTAAACCCAGCGCTAAAAAAACGTATCACAATACCACAAGAGAGAAGCATTTTGGATAAAATATTGATTCATCAGCAAAAAACTATGAATAAAGAACGATTTTTGTTCGCTTTTACCCCTATCTTCGATATCACTGTCTTGATCCCCTAAAGAACAATAGGCAAACTTACCTTCAGACATCCAACAAAGGCAGCACAAAAAATAAAAGAATAAAGAGAGTTCAGTTTTTTCTAAAGCGCTTCAAAACTTTCTGCACAATATATTCTATAAGACTTTTTCTCATAACAGACATTTTGCAACCATTTTTATCTTTCTCTCTCTCAAAGCTTTCATTCTCAGGCTTTAACAGCATAAACCACCGCCATATTGACGGGGCGTGTTTCATCACCCCCTGTTTTTTGCAACAAGACCTTATGTTCATGCTCTCCCACAGGATCTGTCAACAATTTTTCTTTGAGAATTACAGATACATACTTTTGATAGCTACCCCAACCGTAGGTCATAATATAGCTGTTAAACGTTGGAAAACTATGTTGGTGTTTTCCTGTCGAATCTGTTTTTCCTTCGTGGGTATGAGATTTAAAAGACTCTTCTTGTCGGCTTCCCAAGAGACGTCCTTTATCAATTTCTTTTCCACTATCGAGCCCCCGTAAAAACATTCCACGCAAATCGGGAACATTGAATGTTGTTTGCCCGTCTCCTTTTCCCCACGTTTCCCCCAAAACAGCAAAGAGATTTGCATAGTTCCTTCGCGAATATTCTTTACCATCACAGAGTAACCATCCAGAGGGTATTTTTTCTGTAGCAAAAGTCCCGATAAATCCAGAAGAAAACGTTTCAGGTAAAGGAGGAAAGGGCGGAATTTCAGGAAGTTTTATAGTAGGATTGGTTAAAAACCAGCCATCAGCATTTTTTCCGGCAATATCACGCGTATAGACGATCTCATAAAGCCCCCCCTTTTGAATTTCCCCCCCTTTTAAAGGCATGATACCCTCTGGCGTTGCCATATAAGTTGGTCTTGGCGGCAATTGATTTAAAGAAACATTTGTTATTCCTCTGTTGACGCCTTGTGCTTTAAAGCGCACAACAATGCCATCCATATAAGTCTCAAAAAAAGACTTTGTCGCCAACCGAAGTGATGTCCTCTTGTTTTTCACATCGACAGTAAACTGTGTTTCAATCCCACCCCCATTATCCAATAAATATTCTTTGATGCGTTGCATCATAGCGCGGGCACTATCGTTGACTGTGCTTGGCGGTTGCCCTTCTGCCCAGTTTATACGCTCGTCGGCATAAGCATTTTCTGATGCGATAATTGACCAATCATAAATCGAACTCATAGAAGATACTCTTTTTTCAAAAAGGGAAAACGAGCAAAAAATGAAGAAAAGAAAGCCGCAATTTTATTTTTAGCTGCCGGTATTTTCTCCTCTTTCATTTTCTCCATTTTCAGTCCTATTTTGTCATAATCAACATGCAATAATTTTGTTTTTGCATTGACATAAACAGCTTCCGGCTTCACACGCAACACGTCTTGCGCCATAACACCCTGATAACGTTGTGGATTTCCTTTATAATTAAAGGTATAAAGTGGATATCCCTTTTTCTGCCCCACAAGGATAATATTTTCTTTTGCTCTCACATCACAAAGCCCTAAAATTCCGCCGACCAATCCAAGTACTTGCTGCGCATCACGCAATGGATCTTTTGTCACAGAAGGCATTGTTGTGGATTTTCCGGAAGTCGTTCCGTAATTTCCAGCAGCCTGAGTCCCGACCTGTAACAAGCTTTGCAATCGGTTCCAATCTTGATTATCTTTTTCTGACCATTTTTGGCGTTCAGCATCTAAGATATTTTGACGGTTTAAATCTTGAATCATGCCCCCTTTCAAAGCATTGCTTTGCACGTTACTCTGCCCTTGATAATAGCTATTTGCCGCATTAACCTGATCATTCTGAGAGCGATCAATCATCTGGTTTGCATTCATCATATTGTTAATATCTTGATTATATTGCTGTGCTGCAGCATTTGTTGCCAAGGCGCCTAGCTCATCAGCCAGCACACCGGTATGAGCCCCAGAGCCATAACGTCCTGCCCCAGACATCGATTGATTAATTGCATCGGAAGTTTTATTCAGAGCATTTTGCAATGCAGTATTAAATTTACTATTGCTTCCAATCCAGCTTCCCTTAGCCATATCGGAAAGATTTGTAGCGCTGTTGGTTGGTGCATTCAACCATTGCGTTACCGTTGGATTGTTATAAAGTCCTGCTGCTTGCTGTAAACCGGTCAGCGCATTTTTTGTCATATTGCTAAGACCAGCGACTCTCTCTCCCTGATAAACGTTTCCGCCAATTCCTTTATTATAAAGTCCAAGTGCATCAGCACTGGCTTGCTTAAAAATATCAGCCGCCCAAGCAGGTGGAGCATTTGTTTGTGTTGTTGTCTGAACTTGAGGTGTGGTTTTTCTACTCATGACTTGAGAACCTTTCTATATTGAATAAGATTACGAGAATATCCGTGATGAGCGAGCCTTTTCGCCCATCCAGTTCTTCCAAACATGTGCATTTCTTCAGCATTAATTGTTCGCGCCCATTTTTCGACTTCATCAATCAACTTGACCAATTTCAGCCCTCCCTCTCCAGCAAGATCAGAAAGAACGACGCATTTTTTCCCCGTATGGGCACTTTCAACTTTGGTTATTGCAAAAGCACTAAATTGGATTTTATTTTTTAAGACTAGCCACAATTGTGCTTGTCCTGTAGCGATTTCTTCAGCAACTTTTTCCAGACAAACATCATCTGGAAAGCGCTGAGCATATTTTTGAAACGCAGCATTAAGAGCCTCTTGATAGGGCGCTATTTTTTCCCACGGCCATTGATCTGTTAAATGAGCAGAATACAAATCTTGACTCTCTTGCATCATGATTTTGGCTCTTTTAGCTTTATCACTCATCTCCCCTTAAATAACATCCCCCCTACGCATTCCACACATTCCATGCCCCCCGCACAATAAAAGAAAAAAGCCCCATCATCCCTTTGTCACAACAAAGAGGAAACTTTCTTCTTTATAAAAATAAACCATGGGACAGCCTATCTTTCCTTTATCGCAGAAAAGCATGAAACATAACGCACCACCTTGTTCCTTTGTTTATAGAGGCTTGGGCCTATGGAACATTTATTCTTTAATAATAGAGGCTTTGGTCTATCACATGGTATTACAAAAGGGCATGCCTATCGCATACCGGCCCGCGTTAATTCCACATCAAATCCGGCGACATGCGTCCAATTCACCCCTTCAGGAATGCGCAATTTAAAGCGATAAAACCGTGCCCTTGCACGACAATGAATTTGTCCAGTATTATAAGAGGGCTGTTTTTCTGGTAACCAAACAGTTTCCTCTTCAAGAGACTGTCGAAAGCGCATTCCCACAGACAAATAAAACTTTCCACTATTGACTTGAGGCATAATATTTTTCACCCGTGTTATCATGCCATTTGTCTGCCCCATTTCTTGTGATGTCACCACACAAGCCATAGGAGAACCAGAAAACGAACCCAGTCTGCCCTGTTGATCAAATGCCCCCAGAATAGGCGATTCATTTTTCCAAACTTTACTATCGAGAGAAAAGGACAAATCATCAATATTCTCTGTCACAAAATCAAGACCTTCTAGGGTTGTTCCGGCTAAGAAAATAGGCAATATCATTTTGATATCCACGAGAGCTTTTGTCCATTTTTGCAATCCCCAATCATAAATGAGCAAGATGCGTTTATGAAGGTTCTCATCAGAATCAACCATCCAATAAACACGATTATACACCCCATCGATAGCCGCAGACATGGTATACAGATTATCCTGCCTTGATTTTGCGGTCATCGTCCGATCGACTTTTTCGAACCCAATGGGTATAATCTGTCCCTCATTTGTTATTTGATAAAACCCACCCTCATCGGCAAAGAATGCTAAATCGCCCCGACAAACAATCGATTCAGCATTTTTGGCGCCTCGTTTATCGTGGATTTTTTGGAAACTAAAAATAATCTTAGAGCCGGGAATAAAAGAACCGGCATAGATTGCAGAACGCATAAAGATAATTGGATTTGTTGTCTCGGTTGCCCCTTGGACGAATCCGCCATCAGGAAAATCTTGATAATCACAACTTTTTTTCCCAACAGTCCAAAATTCAGCATCATTTAATCCAGACCAATGAACCCGTCTTGGATACTCGGTTAATTTCATCAAACAAACGAAATCTCCCCAGATTCGAACAATCCCTGCCTGTGGTGGATTTCCTCCTAAATTTCTAAATGTTTTATCATGATTAATATCAATCACTTGTGGTTTATCATTAGCATTCACCGCAATGATAAAATCACCAAACAAAGCAAAAGACCACGGAGCATCAACATTAGCCAGATAAGATTTTCCTTTTTGGCTAATATCTTTCCAGTTCATTGTTGTATTATCAAGCAAGAAGATTTTTTCTCTTGTCCCAACAATAATGGAAACCCCATTTTTTGTTTTAACCGCAAGAGCGCCTAAAATTGGCTCCGGACAAGGCTCTGATAAAGGTTCAAAACTTGGCATAGGGATATAGGAGCCATCAGCCGGTAGCACATTAACAAGTTCATCGGTAAAAATTCCATTGATATCCGCCACATCGGGTCGATAATCAGCGATTGGGAAAAAAGCCATCAAGACCCCCATAAAACTCTTGAAGAGCCCAGTGCCATTCAAAACACCAAGGCTTATTGATAAAAAACCACAAAAGCCTTTAAAACTCTAAAGGCATAAAATTCAACAAAATACACAACCTTAAGCTGATCAATACATCGAAAAAAAAAGATACCACAAATAATCGCGCCCCCAACGCCATCCACCAAAGCCAAATTCAACTGCCCGCGCGCGCCCCAAATAACTGAGAAAAGAGCCTTAAAACTCTCCATAAAATCTTGGAAAAGCCTCGTACCATTCAAAACACCAAAGCTTATTGATAAAAAACCACAAAAGCCTTTAAAACTCTAAAGGCATAAAATTCAACCAAAACACACAACCTTAAGTTGATCAACACATCGAAAAAAAAGATACCATAATAAATAACGTACCCAACACCATCCACCAGCTCTTCATCATCATTACCCACTGCTCATCCAACCATAAGGAACAAAGCAGCCATAAACGATTTGGGAAAAAAGCCTTTTAAAAACGCATTGGACGAATCTTTGAAGAACCTTTTCGGCGCGATGTTTCAATACGCAAAGCTTGAAGCTGTTCTTGAAAATCTCTGAAAGAAACGGCAGCATATTCAGGATCTTTAAGAATATTTTTATAAAGTTCATATTTTGCCCGTGCTTTAATAAGATCAAAAGCATAAATCAACCAAGGATTATCATCCTCTTTTAGCTGTTCATCAGCAAAATGAACAGGAGCATAAGAAAGCTGTACAGTTTCCACATGTTCTGGTGTTGGAAAGAGACCTATTTTTTGATCAAGGCACGTATAAAAGAATGGCGTTCCTAGCGCAGGATGCATACCATATTGTTGATGCAACACTTCCAAGGGCTTAAAGAACAACTTTGTTGGCATTGCATTCTTTGTTGCTAAAAAGACACCCTCCAAACTCTTTTCTGATTCAATAAAAACCCCCTCTTCTTGCCCATACCATGTTTTACCACTTTGCGTTTTAAACGCCCTTTCTCTTTTTTCATTAAAGAAAAAGGGTTCGCGTTCACACAAACGCAAAGCCGTAAAAATTGAATCTTGAATTTGCAGGGAATATTCCGCTGTTGTATCATCAATTTCATCTTGAATAAGGGCGACCATATAAGCAAAAGTTTTAGAATGGTCTGACTGTGTAAGGTTTAGATTTTTGGGATCAGTGGATAAAGTGATCATAAGCCTGTCCTTGTTTCTGGAAGCATTTTAAATTTTCCCCCAACAGATCCCTCTTGTTGGGGGAAGTTAGCTTTCGCTTTAAGCGGGTGCTCCATAAGTTGGAATAACGATAGTGCCAAAATCCTGAGCCCCTTGCGTACTTCCTGGCAAGGTAAAGCAAGTTTTTTTCATACCAATAATGGTTTTTGCCGCAACCCCGAATTCTCTTTCATAGTCGAAGAGTTCTTCCACCAATTTATAGCGTGTTGCTCCTCGATCTTTACCAAAAGCAATCACAGCACTCTGCGCACCAAGAAGAACAGCACGACGCACATTTGGTACAGCTTTATTTGTCGTCCCAGACTCGACTCCTTCGGTAATATGTTCAGCTTCGCGCAAAACCACACCATTATACATGCCTAAAGATCCATCATAGAGCGGATTTTTGATACGACTTCCACTATAGATTGCCTTGGTAATATCGAGCCATTGCCCCGCATCTGTGTTGGTTCGCAATTGCGTCACTTGGGTTGGATGAAGGTAAAGCACATAGACATTTTCCCCATCAATCCGCACGGGTCTAATTTTTGGGTTTGCCAATTTAGCCCGTTCAACAGCTTTATCAACCAGATCAAGATCAAAAGTATCATTTTCTTTTAAATCTTCATCTTTTGTTTTTCCATTAGGGCGCAAAATGCGTTTATCGGTTGGTGCCGTTGGCGCATTAAACCCATAATGGACAGGTTTAAGATTAATCGTACGTCCCTCAAAGTTAATAGCTTTTGCAGTATATCCACACACTTGAATGAAGAACATCATACTCAAACGATCTGCATACCAATCAACCAAGCCATTTTTTGCCTCGGTGCGCAAATCATGGAGAATTCGTTGTTGATCAATCGTTCCCTCATTTTTGACACGCACAGCATGAACGAGTTCATTAATTGCCAAGCGATCATTGAGAAACTGTAAAGCTTCTTCATTGCCTTCCAATGTCTGGCCTTCACTCACCCCATCGCCTAGCAACTGCACACGCAAATTAAAGCTAATAGCATCCCCACTTGCTTTCGTGGTTTCATCTTTTAATTGCACGATACTGTTTGAATCATTTCCAATCAACGGTGCAATCGGAAGTGCTTTTGAGACTTCTTGGTTTAGTAATTTAGACCATGTGCGCACTGCCATTGGGTCATTAAGTCCGATATAAGTTACAGTCATTTTGTCCTCTAAAAGTTTTATTGACATAAAAAACCCGGCAAAGCGCCGGTTGTTAAAACACCACATTTCATTTCAAATGGTGAATAGTTTGTTCGTGAGTTTTACCTAATTTCTGTTAGCGTCTGCCTCCCCCTTATAAGAGCTCTCCTCACCACATCCGTATGCGCTAAAAGCCTCTTAACGTTCCCGCAAAAAACACGCCCCCGCACGCCATGTGCCAAAAGCCTCTTAACGTTCCTACAAAAACACGCCCCCGCACGCCATGTGCCAAAAGCCTCTTAACGTTCCCACAAAGAACACGTCCCCACACGCCATGCGCCAAAAGCCTCTCCACGTTCCCGCAAAAGCACGCCCCCGCACGCCATGTGCTAAAAGCCTCTTAACGTTCCCACAAAGAACACGTCCCCACACGCCATGCGCCAAAAGCCTCTCCACGTTCCCGCAAAAGCACGCCCCCGCACGCCATGTGCTAAAAGCCTCTTAACGTTCCCACAAAAAGCACGCCCCCGCACGCCATGCGCCAAAAGCCTCTTAACGTTCCCGCATTCTTGTTTTTAAAATTCTTTTCCCCCCATTAAGCGATTAAAAGCAGCTTTATTTTTAGGATCAGAAACCCAAGCGCTAAACTCTGCTTCTGACATTTTATCAAGCATCTCCAAAGAAATCGGTCCATTTGGTGTCAAGCCGTTATAAGCAGCAAGTGTACGTGCAGAATTGTGTCTTTCCTGTAAATTTTCATCCATGTTATTGGGAACATTTGTGTAACCAATTTTTTGTGCAATAGAGTAAATCACTTCAGCCGGATTTTGATTTTTTTGCGCACAATCGCGCAAGATCTGTTTCAACTCATCACCAATCAACGCATCAATATTTTTGGGATCTGCCATCTCAGGATAGAGCGAAGCGCAAGCTGCCAACTGTTTAGCCCGCGTTTCATAAATAAAATCAGCCGCTTGATCAAAATCATGATGTTTTTGTTTAACACTTGCAACAGACTGCTGAAAAAACGCATACAACTGTTCTGCTTCGCTATCCAGAGAAGGTTGTTGTTTTTCATTAACGAGTCCTTGTTTTTGGAGTGTTTTTCCCAACCATTGCATATAGCCCATAAAGTCTTTTTGCGGATCTGGCGGCCCAACCTCTTTTCCTTGAACTTCTTTTCCAACCTTTTGCGAAGAGTCCTGTTTTTGATGCATTTGCCCTTGGAAATTATCTTCAAGAGCTTTTTCTTCTCTTCCAATTTCACCGTCTTCCCCCTCTTGTGTTGAGAGTAGATAATCCTGTTTCAAATGGTTTTGTTCTGCCGGCGTTAAATGTTCTTGATCCATGACGTTAGCCTTTTCTTTTTTTAAACAATAAAATTAAATTTTTCAGATAAAACAGTTTGTGCGCATTGATCCCCAATGCCCTTCCTTCACTTGGGCTCCAGCATATCGACACCATGCTCCCCTGCCATGACACCAAAACACCATCTTCTCACCTGCTTCTCCCCCAACAACACAGCCCTACAAAAGTGAACTATGGAAATCGACAAGCTCTTTCTGCTCCCATCATTCCCCACCATGCACCCTCTCACATGACGGCAAAACGCCATCTCTTCTCTGCTTCTGCCCCAAAACGGACTGTCCAACAAAACAGCTCTTCTGAACCAAAGAGAGACGAATTGCACAACATAAGCAACATGGGTAACTATGGAAATTATGTAGATAAGCAACTTCTGATAGATGAAATTCATCCAAGAGAGCACATCATAAAGAATCCTATTGTTGAGCCTTTACTGTCTGCAACATCTGCATTATCTGCTCTGTTCCCACATTACCCCCCGTCTGCGCTGAGGCATTTTGCTCTTCTTGAAGAGAATTTTGCGCCTTTATCGCAATTTTATGAATAAGTGAGGCTGGTAAAGGCGAATAGCGTAAGAGATCAAGCATAATCTCAGGTGTTGCAAAATTTTGCATCAAAGGAAGCAATTGCATGATCAGAGCAAAAGTACGCTCTTTTTCATTAAGACTTGTTGGCGCATCATCCACGACAATATCATATTCCAAACTTGTCACCATTTCGCGTGTCAGTGGAACATACTGAGCATTTTCATCACCAGCAATACGAACCAGCCGCCCATCGGACAGATAATTTTGAATAAGATAGAGAATAATTTTTCCCTGTCGTTGCCGATATCGACGCAACCCATCAAAAAAGGAAGCCAAAAGATTAAGTGACGATTGTCGCCGTTGTTGTTCAAGAACACCGGGCTGATTAACCGCTCTTGTCCCAATAAATTCAGAAGACAACCCCGTCACCTGTTCAAGAGCGCTCTTTGCTTCATTAAACAATTGGAAAAAACCTTGCGGAAATTGTGCCATGGGTTTAGGCTGGATTCTTCCCCCAGACACCGCCCCACTTTTCAACCAAGTAATACTATCGGCTCTAGCCCAACTCTCGACGGCTTGTCGATCATCATCAAAAGCATCACGCTCTGCCATAATTCCGCCTTTTGATTGGCTATTGAGCAAATGCATCACTTGACTAAAATATTTGTTTGCCCACCGTTGGGGATCTTTTGTAGGGCGCACAAGTCCGTAAAAGTGCCGGCTTAACTTATCAAAAGTACCGGTAATACATTCCCATCCCAATTGATTGTGTGGAACCAAAGGCTTATCAGGCGCATCAAGCAGCTTTCTGCCCAAAAATGCCCGTTTAACAATTTTTCTATTCAACCTTGTTGCTTGAACATGAGGAAAGGTTTTGCTTAAATTTTGGAAATCTTGCTCTGAATAATCGATAAATTTTCCACTTTGAGGCTCGAGAACTTTATAAACCACCTCGCGTTCAAACCAGCGACATTCTGCCAATGTCACCATTTTAGGACGTTGATAGGTTCCCCCCTCTTCTCCTTGATACCCCCTCTCAGTCTGATAACTTTGCGTCATCCCATTGCTGGTTGAATGTAAAAAACTCTGATGTTTAACCCAATCAGCATTAAGATCACTCCAATGAACATTGGGAAACATTTCTTCAGCCACAGCAAGAGGTTTTTCATCAATATACCATAAACGTTGTGCATCAATAAGATTAGGCTTGACAGCACTCGCATCCCACACCATTTTCATCGGGTCTAAACGTGCAATGATTGGTTTTCCCTGTGGATCTTCTTCATAATCAAG
The DNA here is from genome assembly GCF_028618595.1 of Bartonella sp. AU18XJBT. Taxonomy (GTDB): domain Bacteria; phylum Pseudomonadota; class Alphaproteobacteria; order Rhizobiales; family Rhizobiaceae; genus Bartonella. The sequence continues at coordinate 12,701 of NZ_JAQITE010000026.1, forward strand.
GCGTGTATCTGTCCACCCCATTCCGCAAATAATTGCATCTTGAAAGGCATCGGAATCTTCGTATTCCCCATCGGCTTCATCACGAAACCACTCAGCCGCCCCTGTCAGAATCTGGTTTGCAAAGGCTGCTCCTTCTTGTCGTGGAATAAATTGAACTTGTCTTTTATTATTGCGCTCAGCCCCAATCACGGCATTAATTAAAGGCGCAATACGGTTAAAAGTCATGACCGGTCTGTTTTGTTCGTGCAAGACGGCCAAGTCTTGCTCATTCCATTGCCGTCCATTATAAAAATCGAAATCTTCTTGGGCATTTTTTCGCCATTTTTCGACATGAGCAATATCATCCTGATACCACCCCACGAGTTTTTTAAAGAGTGCTTGATTTTCAAGCGTTTCAATTTGATCAAAAGAAGAAAAAGTAGAATCTGTAGAAATATTCATTAAAAAGCCATCCATGACGTTTGAGAATGCTGAAACGAGCGATAAGATTTTTTTCGCGCTCTAGCATTTGGTTGTTCATAAGCCACACACATCAGTCCAAAGGCATCGGCCCCATGGCTAGCCCAATCATGTTCAGCCCCTAGTCCGATATTCCGCTGTTCGTCGCGCCTTTCATGATACCAAGCGAGTGCTTTTCTGCCTGCACATGTCGTTTCACGATTAAACCATAGTGCAGGAAACAACCGCCTTACGGCTTCGATACGCATTTTCACAGCGCCTGTTCCTTGATTAGGAATCACTTTAGTTTGAAAACCGGCTTGTTGAAGTGCACTTTCAAAACTCACATTATAAACACGATCTTTTGTTGCGCCATCATGGGGCAAAACCATGAGAGCCTTTTCATATCCCCTTTGAAAGACCCAGCCCACATGCTCTGAGAGAGGCTGTCCTTGGGCTTCATAATAATCGAGCACTCGGATTTCCCGTCCAATAAATTGTGCAACCCACAATGCGGTAGCATCAGCCTTTGCTCCTGTTCCCCCGATATCCCAAAAGATTCTCACCTGCATCAAAGGATCACGTGGAACGGTGGTAATCCGCCCTTCCATTTCAGCTTCGAGAAGACATTTCTGATAATAAGCGCCTTGGACAGCTTGGAGATATTCGCCTTCCCAAATATGGTTATACTGCTCTGGTCTTTGCTGCAAATCGTCCATTCGATCACGATTGAGTTTTTCAGGAAATTGCGGATTATCGCGCCAATTAATTTCTGCCCCTTTGATATGAGGATTATCGACATTTCGGAAACGTTTTTCCACAGGTGCATTTTCATGGCACGGATTCCATGTGACCCACAATTCTGCATTCCAATCTTTTCCTTCTTCGCGCAAAGTTGGAATAAGTGTTTGCCAAGCAGTTTCTGTCACCGGCTCCGCTTCATCGACCCAACAAAGGAAAACGCGCCCCATTGATTTAATACTTGCGATATTTCGATCAAGCCCAGCAAACACATAGACAATCCGTCCATCTTTTGACTTAATATATTTATCGCCGATTTCATAATAGTCTTGTAAAAAAGGATAAGATTCGATAGCGCGTTTAATTTCTTCCAAAGAACTTTCATTGAGAGAATTTTGAAATTGCCTTGCACAAAGAATAATCCCGCGTTCTCCAGCCATTCCATGGCGATAACCCACAACAGCTGACATCAAAGCAAAAGAACGTGTTTTCCCAGAACCCCGCCCTCCCCAAGCAGCTCGCACATCTGCTTTTCCAGTAAAAACAGGAATAAGCTTTGGAATAAGAGCCACTTGAGCCGTTTTCTGCTCAATTTTTTGAGAAATTTTCTGAACAATTTTCATTATAAATTTTCATACTTTAGCAATAATTGCGCTTCACCCTTTTGCTTATCCCAAGTTTAATTCTTCCAGAACCATTGAACGAAAAGAACAATTAAAGGAAAAGAACAATTGAACGAAAAACGCCCTTCTCAAAAGCAGCGCTTTACCTTCTCTTCATCCTAATACGCAATGAATTTCACTTTTTTGCATGAAGCCCCCCTTCAACCCCTTTGATCACTTTGGACCCCGCATATACACGATATGCACCCCCAAGGGTCCTTAAATCACAAGGTTCCCTATTCCCCCCCATCACCGCCCCACAAACACCGCGCCTGTCATCCCCCAACCACAAGCACGGCATCCCCCCAAATCATAGCCTCAGCACATGGCTCTCAGGCATATCCAAAACCCAACATCCTCAAACATCATGCCTCTCAAGCCTCACCAATCCACACACTTGTCTATCTCCCAAGATACCCCCACCAAAACACATGCATCCCGCAAGCATAATACTTCTCTCAAGTTTCACGCCCTTCACTCATCAAAACACTGTCCCCTATCCACCACACAAATCCCCTGCACCAAATCCCCTCCAGCACAAGCCCTTACGCCTCATTCACCCAAACCACTTCCAAGTATCACGAGCACCTACAAGCACGACAGCCTCTGCTTCAATCCCCTCAAGACAGGCAATCACCAAAGCAGCCCCCTTCCAAGATGTCACCCCGCATCATCCACCTCAGCCTAACATTTTTCAATATCACAAACCTCCGTTGCCGAAGGATCATGCTTTTCCGGTTCACTATTTTTTGCATTCACTGGTACAATCTCGATACGCGAAACTGTTTTAACCTGCCCTTCTCCAGACCCCTGAAGAGGCAACACTTTTGCCAGCAGCGAAAAAAACGGTACGGGATTATTCAGAGCATGATACTGAAGATAAGACACCAACCCATCTTCACCATAGTGATAACCAGCCTGCTCCGCCGCTGTCAGAAGAGCTTCATTAAATCGCTTTGTTGTTTTATTTAAAGCCCCTTTTTTCCGCCCTCTTCGACGTAAGGGAAGACAATGTTCATCTACCATCATCATGATCCTTCCAACTAAAGAGAAACCAAAACCTCAAACACAAAAAATGACATAAAAATCAGGAATAAAACCTCAAAAGCAACCAGCAATTAAAAAATGGGACACACCAAAAAAGATAAAAAACACCCACAAAGCACAAATTCTCTGCTCCATTTTCACGGATTTCCATTTTTACAGATCAACGTTTTTACGCTTTTACATCATTACAGAACGCAGCCAAACGAAATTTCCAAACCATTACCCCGCTCCACTTTGTAAACACGGGTCTGTTAACAATCTGATTTCTCGTCCATCAGATTCCCCTGCTGATTATTTTATATAGCTATCACGACACCTCAAAGAATGGTGTTTTATCAAACACGCCAGATAAGCTCTGGTCTACAATTCGACTTCAAAAAGCAAATTTTCCTCTGCTGGATAAAGCTTCCCCCCCCCACCGGTTTTAAACTATAATCCAACCTCTTACCCAATAAATTCGCCTACTAACATCAGATTACTGCCCCCAAGCAATCCTATTTTGACAGTATAAGAAGATAATGAGATAATTTTTAAGATACAAAGAATGCTCTCATTTTCCAAATCCGTTAATTTTTCTTGCCAATCCCTTGAAATTACTTTATCACTCAAAGGATATTTTGGTCGTCTACGCAGCGATCAATAAGGGATAGTAAAGCCCTAAGCTCTAGCGTAAGAATGAACCCACTTTGTGGGTGTCCCGGGATTCCGGGAGATTTTGCTATGTCCAGGTGTGATAAGCACTAAAAGCAAAAATGCTGACTAGAGCTCAGTACTTTACTACTCCCGGAATACCAATGCGAGGGCGCTCGCAACCGGAGGGGAGCTTGAAGTGCAAATTAAGAATTCACATTTCAACGACATTTCAATAGGTAAAAAAATCCGTCATAGAAGAATTTCAATGGGACTTTCTCAAAAGGAATTAGGAAGCCATTTAGGTGTCAGTTTCCAACAAATCCAGAAATACGAAAAAGGTTTAAATCGTGTAAGCGCAGGGTGTTTGCTCGAAATTGCTAAAAAACTAGAGGTTCCTATGAACTTTTTTTATGCGGACCTTTTAACAGCAGATATTTCCACAAAGGAACATGCCTTACACCACGATCAAGACACATACAGCGAAAAAGAACATGCCCTTTTAAAAAACTTTAGAGAGCTCAAAGCGAAAAAGCAGAAAGCAATCTTGTGGTTAATTTCAGATTAGACAAATTTCTGATTAAACAAAAGCGCACCTATCGACATCCCTCGCCAATATATCCAACACCCTTAAAATATAAGCTTCAGATCACAACACTTCAAAGAATGCAGTTTCATCAGACAAGACAGATAAGCCCTACCCTAAAATATTCCTTCACACACTTTTCTCCAGTCAACGCACTTAACACCCCTCTTCATCCCAGCTTTTCCCTGCTCCACTCACAAATGCATCTCTCCTAGTTCTCTGAACACATTCCATGCCATGATAAAATCATACACAAAGCCCAAAGCCTCCGCTTTACTTTTACAGATCAACGTTTTTACGCTTTTACATCTTTACAGAACAAAGCCAAACGAAAGGTTCACCACCCCGCACCGCTCTGTAAACACTGGTCTTGCAACAATCTGATTTCTCGTCTATCAGATTCCCCTGCTGATTATTTTATATAGCTATCACAACACTTCAAAGAATAGTGTTTTATCAAACACGCCAGATAAGCTCTGATCTACAATTCGACTTCAAAAAGCAAATTTGCCTCTGCTGGATAAAGCTTCCACCCCGCACCGGTTTTAAACTATAATCCAACCTCTCACCCAGTAAATTCCCCTACTAACATCAGGTTACCACCCCTCAAAACATCCCTATTTTGACAGTATAACAAACTAGCAAACATTTTAATTTTCTTGCCAATCCCTTGAAATTACCTTATGAATGAGCTCTGTAAGTTTGGTCGTCCACGCAACGGTCAAATAGGGATTTGAAAGCCCGAACGCTCAGTACATAAATTTATCCCGCTTTGCGGGTATCCCGGAATTCCGGGAGATTTTGCTGTGTCCAGGTGTTTTCAACACTAAAAGCAAAAGGCTGACTGAGCTCAGTGCTTTCAAACTCCCGGAATACTCATGCGAGGGCGCTCGCAACCGGAGGGGGGCTTGAAGTGCCAACTAAAAATCCACATTTTATTGACATTTCTGATTAAGCAAAAAACGAGATTTATAATCCATATTTTGCACTTTTTTAAAAAGTACCCAATCTTATAGTCTTTGATATTATTTTAATTGTTCTTGCCAATCCCTTGAAATTACTTTATCACTCAAAAGGTGCCTTGATCGTCCACGCAACGATCAATAGGGAGTTGAAGCCCGAAAACTCAAACGTTAATTTACCCCACTTTGTGGGTGTCCCGGAGTTCCGGGAGTTTTTGCTATGTCCAAGTGCCATGAGCACTAAAAGCAAAAAGCTGATTTGAGTTCAGTGCTTTCAACCTCCCGGAATACCAATGCGAGGGCGCTCGCAACCGGAGGGGAGCTTGAAGTGCAAATTAAGAATTCACATTTTAACGACATTTCGATAGGTAAAAAAATTCGTCATAGACGCATTTCAATGGGGCTTTCCCAAAAGGAATTAGGAAGCCATTTAGGTGTTAGTTTCCAACAAATCCAGAAATACGAAAAAGGCTTCAATCGTGTCAGTGCAGGGTGTTTGCTAGAAATTGCTAAAAAACTAGCAGTTCCTATTACCTTTTTTTATGCCGATATTACTACAAAAGAAAATCTCTCAACAAAAGAAAATGCCTCTCACCATGATCAAGACACCTATAGCGAAAAAGAATATGCCCTGTTAAAAAACTTTAGAGAGCTCCAGCCGAAAAAACAAAAAGCAGTCTTGTGGTTAATTTCAGATTAGACAAATTTCTGATTAAACAAAAGCGCACCTATCGACATCCCTCGCGACTATCCCCCTCTGCCTAAAGCCTTGCCCACCTGATACCCCCACATCTCCCCAAAAATGCTCCACGGCACCGGTTTACGGCATCATCGAATAACAAACTTCAAAAATAAGATGACAGACATCAAAATCTTGGGAAGACACTCCCCCACTCTCACAGAATTTTATCAAGAAATCCCATCTGATTTAAACACACAATTCCGATTGTATCATTATGATACCTTTTTACATTTACCTTGTCAAGTTTTATATTTTTCTTTTGATATTTTTGTGTTTTTCTTTAAGGAAGCCACAACCCTCAAAACACCTCTCTTGCAAAACGCCATTCCAGTAAAATACCCCTCATAGAAAACACCATATCCAAAACAACAAGAGCTAAAATAGGAGTGTCCCTAATAAGATCACCCCTAAATAGGATTACTATTGTATTTCTTATTCACCCACTTATTAAAAAAAACATCTCTCAATGCTTCTCACACCCATTTCACGGATATCCCCCATATAAATACAGACGCAACTATAATTGTTAAGTTCCGCATAGAATATAAAAGCTAACCACATTTTTTCTCTCTTCACACCTCTTTACACATCACCCCTGCAATCTGTTCACAGCTATTCCAACACTCTCCTCTCCAGCCAACACACGAACAGCACTCTTCATTTCCCCTTCAATTTTCACACTCTTCACATCCCAACTCTTCCCTCCCTTCACAAAAACACTTCCCCCAGTTACTCTGACCACATTCCATACCAGACAAAAGCCCAACGTGACAAAAAACACGCACAATACACAAAGCACAAATCCCCCGCATCACTTTTACAGATCACCATTTTTACGCTTTTACATCTTTACAGAACAAAGCCAAACGAAAGGTTCACCACCCCGCACCGCTCTATAAACACGGGTCTGCAACAATCTGATTTCTCGTCTATCAGATTTTCCTGCTGATTATTTCATATGGTTATCACGACACCTCAAAGAATGCTGTTTCATCAGACAAGACAGATAAGCCCTGCCCTCAAATATTCCCCCCACACACTATTCTCCAGTCAACGCGCTTAAACACCCCTCTTCATCCCAACTTTCTCCGCCCCATTCACGAAAACACTTCCCCCCAACCCTTCTCACCCCTCGACGCCATGACAATATATTTATTTATAAGAAATAATTTAGTGTTATTGATACTGATTGAGAGTTCAAAACATCGTAAGATTCTCTCATTTCAAATCTCTTCCATGTTGAATCAATCAAAATCATTCGCTTGCACCTCAAAAGCGGGGGAGAGCCCGTATGGATAAAAAACGATTAAAGAAGGAATAAAAATGGCTCTTATGAACCATCTCAAGTGCCAAGGGCTGTAGCCAACACCCACGAGTTAGCAAATATAATGATAGTACCGCTTGATCTTTTATGAAGCATAAAGATAGGGGTGCTCAATGGATTTATCATTATACCATGACAAAAAACACGCACAATACACAAAGCACAAATCCCCCGCATCACTTTTACAGATCACCATTTTTACGCTTTTACGTCATTACAGAACAAAGCCAAACGAAAGATCACCACCCCGCACCGCTCTGTAAACAAACCCAGATTTTTGCCTAGTAGCCTTACAGTCTTCAGACACCCCTCCTCAAACAACAGCACTTCATCAGGCTCAACAAATCAAGCCCTGCCCTCAAATATTCTAGCTCTTCACTCCCCCCTCAAAGAGCGGTATTTTTACATCATGAACAGGATAATTAACGAACCGTCTTATAAAAAAGAAACGGCATAGAAATATTAGATATATCAATGGTTGTCATCGACTGTCGTGTTAAGAGGTGTTAACTCTTTATTTTTCTTAATTTTTACAACGCCAATCATTCCAGTAGAAATAATGAAGGCAGACATCGCTAAAAAGGAGCTTAACAATCCCACGAATGCCAAAAGTCCAGCAATAAAGCCAGACATTGCTTCCGCAGAGTTCGCTAAAGTTGAAAAGGTTCCAAAACTCTTACCAAAATCTTCACAACGAGAGTATAATTGAATGGCTGAGACTAAACTAATATCCACAAAGGCACCAATAAATCCTAAAACAAATGCTAGCCCTAAAATTAGTTTTAAATAAATTTCTGCAGCTAAGGGCATAACAAACAGAATAACCCCATAAAGAAGCCAAAATACCATAAGCTTCAAAGATGTAACCTTGAATATAATTTTATGATATAACAAACCACCGACAATAGTTCCAACAGCCATGAGAGAAAAAATATAACTCACAAGGCTTTCCTCTCCACCCACAGAAAGCACAAAAGCTGGAATTAAAAATCTTAAAATAGCCCCCGTAAAGAGAATAGCAAACGACGATCCAACCAGCGTAATAAATAAATGTTTATTTTCAGTAGAAATATATTTAAGATAGGAAGCCGTTTCTCGATAAATATTTAAAAATTGAATGATTTATTCTCATTTGAATTTAAATTCATGAGATTAAATAACACTATAATAGATATAAAATAGGTAAAAAAATCAAAAATGAGTACTGCCGATTTATTTGCTAAAAAAAGCAGTAGGGAACATACCAAAGGACCAATAACAGATGCAGTTTCAATTATAATTTGAGCAACGCTATTTGCCTTTGTAAGATCCTTTGCTGAAAACATCCTAGGAATAGCAGCTTGAAAACTTGGTTGAAAAATACTTCTTCCGATCGTTGTACCTATTGCCGCGAAAATAAGCACAATAATATGCGCAGTCCCTGTTATAGTGGTTATCAAAACGAAGAATGAGGCGAATAATCTCACCAATTCACTTAAGATCATATTTTTCTTCAAAGAAAAATTATCCGCTAACCAACCTCCTATAGGGCCAAAAAAGAGAAAAGGGATAAATCGAAAAAAATACACAAGACCTATAAAAAAGGTGTTATCAGTTAATTCTAAGACCAGTAAAACAAAAACAACTTCATAAGCATAATCACCAACTTTAGAAATAAAGAGAGAGCAAAAAAGAGCTAATGGACTCTTTTTTAAAAATAAATTCATATCACCCACCTGATATTAAACTTTTCTACAGTTAAAGTTACACGCCTTTTAATATAATTAGTGATATGAACTTCAAAGGACCGCCCAATCAGTGTGCAAAATACCCCCGCCTAATAAAGTATCCCATACCTAATATCACCCAAAAGAGCAATGTTTTAGGGCATGATTGGATAAATTTATCATAGAACAATGTCTTAACAAAAAAATCTTGAGATATTATCTAGTATCGCGGACAAACAAATAACTGTCGTTTAACAAAGAAATCCTCAGATAACACAGAATGCTTGAAAACAGAGGCTATTTAAACATTGAATACCAACACAATGTCAAAAAAGCATGACTTAACTAAATTTAAAAAACTTAAACAGAAAAAAATCAATTAAAAACTTCAAAAAATATAGGTCATTTAAGAGAAAAATGCTATAAGGTTAAAAAAGCGAGATCGCTCATTCCTATACCCCGCTCATTCCTATACCCCGCTCATTGCTATACTAATGACAACATCACGATCTTAACTTACGTGTTAGGAAAGGAATCTTGCTGACTGCCCATTTTGGATTAACAGGTCTATTGCTAATTTATCAAATGAAACAAAGGTTTCACCACCTAGCCAATGCCCTTATAAGATATAATTCCATCAGCAAAATCTCCACCAGCCTCAAGAATAGCAAGTCCTGCTTTAACAGCAAGTCGATTCATGACGACATTACCAGTTGCTAGCAGATCGCGTAACATTCCAGCTGCATCTTCTTTTGATAGTCTTGCACCTCAGCAAAGTATCCAAACAAGTTCGCATAGACAAGGTAAAGAAGTAGCGATGAGAGAAGCTTCTCTTAAGATCTTACTTGCTATTTTCCCTTGCTTTTATCATCTTGTAAAACAGCGCGGGCTAGAACATTTGTATCTACAGAAATCTTCATTTTTCCCCCGCCCAACCAGAAGCAGCAATTTCGTTCATTTCTTCCACAATCAGTGTTTTTTTAACTTTTCCAGCAAATCGTCCGATAAAGCTCTCAATTGTGCTTGTAGGCTGTGCTGCTTTTATACGAAGTTCACCACCTGGTAACTTATCAAAGTTGATCCGCTCACCTGGTTTAACACCAAGGTGCTGGAGTAAATCCCGCTTCAGCGTCACTTGTCCCTTTGCTGTAACAGTTAATGAAGACATAGAAAAACCCTCTTCATATAGGTATCGCTATTGAATATATATAATAATGAAAAATTCAATTACTTTCTTAAAATTGCCAAAGAGCTACAGGGCTGAGCCTAAACGTGAGGAATTGTAAAATATATTCGTTTTCATACCGGAATATATGCCTGATTATACCCGAAAAATACGAGAACTTGAACTCCTCTCTGCCTTAAACAACGGTGCTTTATAGCATAAGAGAATGTGTTGAATTGAAGATGATCATGTTCCATCATCCATTAGCCACTGACACAAGTACGATCAATACGAAAAGCTTTTAAAGCAAAAAAACGCATATCATCGAAAAAATGAGAGAGCCGTGCATTTTACGCATCCTTCCCCTTTTCTCTCCCATCACACACTTAACAACTGAACACCCCTCTTCCTCTAAACTTCCCCCTCCATTCACGAAAACACTTCCCCCAATCCTCGCACCACATTCCACGCCCCCAAAAGTCCAACGTGACCAAAAACACGCACAATATATAAATCCACAAATCCCCCGTTTTGCTTTTACAGATTCACATTTTCACGCTTTTACACATTCACAGAACAAAGCCAAACGAAACTTCCACATCACCACTCCACACTGCTCTGTAAACAAGGGGCTGCAAACGAACAAAGCTTTTTGTCCAGTACCCTTAAACTTCAAATCCCCCTCAAACAACAGCACTTCATCAGGCTCAACAAATCAAGCCCTGCCCTTCAAATATTCTAGCTCTTAACTTCCCCTTCAAAGAGCAATGTTCTACAGCATAATAGAATAGAAAATTTTTGATTTTTCTTGCTAATCTTCTGAAATTACTTTATCACTTAAAGTGTAATTTTGATCGTCTACGCACCGATCAAGAGGGATTAAAGGTCCTAAACCTTAGCGTAAAAACAAACCCGCATTGCGGGGATTCCGGGAGATTTTGCTATGTCCAGGTGCTTCTCAGCACTAAAAGCAAAAAGCTGACTCGGATTCAGTACCTTTAACTCCCGGAATACCAATGCGAGGGCGTTCACACCCCCAGCGGGGGCTTGAAGTGCCAACTAAAAATCCACATTTTTCGACATTTCTGATTAAGCAAAAAACGCGATTTATAATCCATATTTCTCACTTTTTTAAAAGTACCCAATCTTATAGTCTTTGATATTATTTTAATTTTTCTTGCCAATTTCCTGAAACTACTTTATGAATTGATCTGTGTTTTGATCGTCCACGCAACGGTCAATAAGGAGTTGGATTCCTTAAAACTTAACACATAAACAATTATGGCTATCCCGGAAATTCCGGGGGCTTTTGTTATGTCCAAGTGCTATCAGCACTAAAAACAAGAGACTGTTTAAGTTCAGTGAATCCAACCTCCCGGAATACCAATGCGAGGGCGCTCGCAACCGGAGGGGGGCTTGAAGTGCCAACTAAAAATCCACATTTTATCGACATTTTGATAGGCAAAAGAATCCGTCACAGACGCATTGCAATAGGGCTTTCCCAAAAAGAATTAGGAAGCCATTTAGGTGTCAGTTTCCAACAAATCCAGAAATACGAAAAAGGCTTCAA